>JADMKK010000009.1 GCA_015478895.1 Comamonas sp.
TCGTCTCCATCGCTTTGATTTGCGAACACCTGCGGTAATGTGAACACGCCCTAGGCAAATAGCTGATTGATAGGCGTTAAATTGCTGCTTTACACCGAAATGCAAGCAGTAGCGAAAGTACAAGGTGAAAAAGTCATTGAGGCAGAGCGTGAACTGGATGAGGGATGTCAGCACACAACAGCAGAAAAAATAAGCGCCAAATCACCCTCTAGCCCAATACCCATAAAGGCTAGCAGCTATCAAAAATAAAAGGAGCCCTCAGAGGCTCCTTCTGCATTCAAACCAGCAATAAAAGAATTACTTCTTACGCTCCGCAATGGCTTTTTCCGCCATATCGACCAAACCGGTTCCGATCTGTGGCTTCCACTTGGTGTAGACGCTCTTGGTTGCGTCGGCAAACACCTTGCGCTGTTCGGCGTTCAGGTCGGTCACTTCCACACCCATGGCCGACAAGTCCTTGATCAACGGCTTGCCCGCTTCAATCGTGCCCTTGCGGGAGATGGCGATTTGCTCCTTGGCGGCATCCAGCGCGGCTTGCTTGACGATGGCCTGGTCTTCCGGCGTCCAGCTCTTCCACACGTCCTTGTTCACCACGTAGATCAGTGGATCGTTCATGTAGCCCCACAGGGTCATGTATTTCTGGCCCACGGTGTTGAGCTTGGCGGCCATGTAGACCGGCACGGGGTTTTCCTGGCCATCGACAGCGCTGCTGGCCATGGCGGGCTGCGCGTCGGCCCAGCTCATTTGCGTGGGGTTCGCGCCCAGTGTGGTGAAGGTGTCCAGGAACAGGGGTGAGCCCACGACGCGAATCTTCATGCCCTTGAGGTCTTCCGGCTTGGTGATAGCGCGCTTGGAGTTGGAGATTTCGCGGTAGCCGTTTTCTCCCCAAGCCAAGGGCAGCACGCCGGCCTTGTCGATGGTCTTGAAGATTTCCTGGCCGACCTGGCCCTGCACCACGGCGTCTACGGCTGCATAGTCAGGAAACAGGAAGGGCAGCGAGAACAGGTTCAGCGCTTTCACCTGGGGCGACCAGTTGATGGTGGAGCCCACCGCCATGTCGATCACGCCCTGGCGGATGGCGCTAAATTCACGCGTCTGGTCGCCCTGAACCAGCGAGGTGCCGGGGTAGAGTTTGATGTTGATGCGGCCACTGGTGCGCTCACGCACTTTGTCAGCCCAGATTTCTGCGCCCTTGCCCCAAGGAAAAGCGGTGCCCAGCACGATGGACAGGCGGTATTCGCTCTTGTAGCCCGCAGGCGTTTGAGCGTGTGCCACAGGCAAGCCCATGGTCAGCAGCGTGGCGGCGGCAGCCGTGGCGGTCAGAAAGGTGCGCAATTTCATGGTGTGTCTCCTCTATGGGGTTTTTTGAGATAGCAAGGGGGTGAAATCAATAGCCCAGCTTCGCGGGCAGCCACAGGGCCAATTGCGGGAAGGCAATGACCAGCAGCATGACGCCAAACATGGCAATCAGCATGGGGATAACCCAGCGGACGGTGGATTCCATCTGCACATTGGCAATGCGGCAGGAGACCATCAGGTTCACGGCCAGTGGCGGCATGAACTGGCCCATGGCAACCTTGAGCGTCAGGATCACGCCGAACCAGACCGGGTCCCAGTTGTAGTGGTTCATGATCGGCAGCAGCAGCGGCACAAAGATCAGGAAAACGGAGATACCGTCCAGGAACATGCCAACGGTAATCAGCAACAGGATCAGCAAAATCATCACGCCGTATTCGCCAAGCCCGGAGTCGACGATGGCGGCGGCTACGGGGTCAATCACGCCCAGTGTGGACAGTGAGAAGGCAAAAATACCGGCCAGCGACACCACCAGCATGATGACGGCCGACAGCTCCCCGGCCTCGCGCAAGATGGTGTACAGGTCACGCAGGCCAATGGTGCGGTGGATGCACATGCCTACAAACAGGCCGTAGAACACGGCGACCACGGCTGCCTCGGTCGGGGTAAACCAGCCGGCGCGCATACCGCCCAGAATCAGTACCGGTGCGGCAAGGCCCCAGATGGCTTCTTTGAAACTTTTCCACAGCTCAGGGCGCGGCAGCGAGGCTTCCAAGTGACCCATCTTGTGTTTGCGCGCCATCCACACGGCAGGCACGATCAGCGCCACACCGGCCAAAATGCCGGGCACCATGCCCGCTGCAAACAGTGCAGGCACCGAAGCGCCAGGCACCAGCACCGAGTAGATGATGAACGCCACAGAGGGCGGAATCAGGATATCGGTCGCTGCTGCCGCACCCACCACGCTGGCGCTGAAAGAGCCCGGGTAGCCTGCGCGGTACATGGCGGCAATCATCACGCCGCCCACGGCGGCAGCATTGGCCGGGCCAGAGCCAGAAATGCCGCCCAAGAACATGGCCACCACAATCGCCACCAGCGGCAGCATGCCTGCGCCACGGCCAACGATGGCAATGGCAAAGTTCACCAGGCGCGCGGCCACGCCGGAGCGATCAAAAATGGAGCCCACCAGCACAAACATGGGAATGGCCAGCAAGGGGTACTTGCCCAAGCCGGCGTAGAAATTTTGCGGCACGGCCAGCAGGCCCAGCCATTGCGTGTCCAGACTGGCCAGCGCAATGCAGGCGGCACCTGCCAGCCCCAGCGCGGCACCAATGGGTACGCCTAAGAACATCAGCACCAAAAAGGCGACAAAGAGGAGCGTGGCGATCATGGCTGCTCCTTGGAGTGGCCATCGTCCACGGTGTCTTCGAACGTGGTCTTGCCCTGGCGGATGAACAGGCCAATGGCGCGCGCCGTGATGGCCAGCGAACAGATCGGCAGCCAGACCGAATACCACCACTGCGGCACGCCAATGCCGGGCGAGGTTTCCTCATAGCGCCAGTCATCCCACACCACACGGGCGCTCAGGACGGCAAGCAATCCAAAAAGTAGAGCTACAGACCCTGAGCCCAAGCGGGCTAGCGCCTTTTTTCGTGCTGAAGTGCCGCGTCGGGTCAGAAACTCGATGCGGATGTGCTGGTCGCGCGCCACGGCCGCGCTGCCGGCCACCATGGCCAGCAAGATCATGAGGAAGATGGAGATCTCTTCGGTCCAAGCGAACGAAGCATCGGTGAAATAACGCACCAGCACATTGCCAAAGGTGATCAAGGCCAGAAGGGCCATGATGATGACGGTAAGCCAGTCTTCAATGCGCAGAGAACGGGGCTCGTCAGAGCCATCGGCCTCAGGGGCCGGGCTGGGTGTGGGTTCAGACATATCGCGGAATCGGAAACAAAAGCTGGGCAAATGATTGGGTGTGCTTGCATGGGATTCTGCAAGCTGACGTGGGTCGTGGCCCAGCGCCCAATGTCGATTCCGGTCTGTCCGTGTTGTGCACGCCAGCCGGATGAAAGTCCTCACACGGGTGCTTGTCAGAACTCACGGCGCATTATTGGTGCATTCAACCGTATTGGCTATGCGAATCAGCCCCAAGTGTCAGGCTGCGGCAAGGCGATAATCTGCGACATGGAAACAAAATGGCTTGAAGACTTTGTCAGTCTGGCTGAAACGCGCAGCTTCAGCCGCTCCGCTCAACTGCGCCATGTGACGCAACCCGCCTTCTCGCGCCGCATTCAGGCACTGGAGGCTTGGGCTGGCACTGATTTGGTAGACCGCAGCTCCTACCCCACGCGCCTGACGTCGGCGGGCAAGACGATGTACGACCAGGCGCTGGAGATGCTGCAGTCGCTGCAAAGCACCCGTTCGATGTTGCGCGCCCACTCCAGCAGTGACAAAGGCATGGTCGGTTTTGCCGTGCCGCATACGCTGGCGTTCACCTTCTTTCCCTCGTGGGTGTCGCAGGTGCAGGATCAATTCGGGGCGTTCAAAAGTCGCTTGATTGCCCTGAACGTGCACGACGCGGTGATGCGCCTGGTGGAAGGCGGCTGTGACTTGCTGATCGCCTACCATCACAGCTCGCAGCCCTTTCAGTTGGACCGCTCGCGCTATGAAATGGTGCGCCTGGGCGAAGAATTGCTGGCACCCTACGCCAAGCCCGATGCGCAGGGTCAGCCGATGTTCATGCTGCCAGGTGCCGCCGGCGAATCCTTGCCCTTCTTGGCTTATGGCCCAGGTGCTTATCTGGGGCGCTTGACGGAGCTGCTTCTCAAGGATGCGGGCGTGCCCGTACATCTAGAGCGTGTGTATGAAACCGATATGGCCGAAGGCCTTAAAGCCATGGCTATTGAAGGCCACGGCGTAGCCTTTCTGCCCTACAGCGCCGTGCGCAACGAATTGGCCGCTGGGCGCCTGGTCAGCGCAGTGCCGCAGGGCTCGACCAAATTCCAGTTGCCCATGGATGTGCTGGCCTACCGCGAAAAGCCGACCGGCAAGGACAGTCAGAAAACCGTGGTGCAGGCCTTGTGGAGCTTCTTGCAGCAGCAGGCAGCGCGGCAAGAGGGACAAAAAGCCGAGTAATTGAGTAATTGGCACAAACATTGCTGCACAAGCTGTGCAGCCCTCATCGAAAAGCTACTTTCTGATATGGCGGAAAGTGGCTTTTTTTGTTTTTTACGAGAATTTGAAGCAAGAAAACGTCGGCTTTTACGGGTTTTCCTGCATCAAACTTGCTCTGCAAATGGATGTAGACCTTTTACGATGGACGACATCCCGCTTGGCGATGTGAGGAGGGCGGTAGCTTCTGATGCACGCATGACAATGTGCATTAGATATGTACATCATGCATAACCTTATGCGCGTGGCGCTGAGGTTTGTTTATTCACCAAGTTTGATCTGAGGAACTCTTATGAAGAAACATTTGCTGGCTATAGCCGTTATGGCACTGGCGACTGGTAGCGCTATGGCGCAGGCCAATGACACTCTGGCGAAGGTGAAGTCGTCCGGCAGCTTGACGCTGGGGGTGCGTGAATCCTCGGGTGCTTTGGGCTACACCCTGGGTGATGGCAAGTACGTGGGTTTTCACACCGAAATGGCCGAAAACATCACGGCGGACATTGCCAAGCTCTTAGGCAGCAAGGTGGAGCACAAATACCAGCCCGTCACTTCGCAAAACCGTATTCCTTTGGTTGTGAACGGCACGGTGGACCTGGAGTGTGGATCCACCACCAATGACCTGAATCGTCAAAAGGACGTGGACTTTGCCAATACGACTTACGTGGAGCAAGTGCGCATTGCAGTGAATGCCAAGTCTGGCATCAATGACGTCAAGGATCTGGCCGGCAAGACGGTGGCGACGACGACAGGCACCACTTCGGTGCAACTGCTGCGCCAGAACAAGCGTGCTGAAGGCATGGAGTTCAAGAACATCATGGGTAAGGACCACGCCGACAGCTTCTTGCTGCTGGAAACTGGCCGCGCCGATGCGTTTGTGATGGATGGCTCCATCCTGGCAGGCAATATCTCCAAGTCCAAGAACGCTGCTGACTTCAAGATCGTTGGCGAGCCACTGTCCACGGAGCCAATCGCTTGCATGGTGCGCAAAAACGATCCTGCCTTCCTGAAGGCAGTGAACGATTCCATCACCCGCCAAGCCAAGGATGGCACGCTGGCCAAGCTGTGGGACAAGTGGTTTATCCAGCCAATCCCGCCGGCGAACGTCGCAGTGGGCCTGCCTTTGTCGGATGCCACAAAGGACGCTTGGAACAACCCCAACAACAAGCCTAAAGAAGAGTACAACAAGTAAGTTGTAACCAATCAGACGCCCCCGGTCTGCGCTGTGCGGGCCGGGGCGTTTTCCGTTGGTGCGCTCGGATGTGGTCCGGGCATGAGGTTGTTAACTGGAAGGAAATCCTATGAATTGGGATTGGCAAATGTTTTGCGAGGACACGCTGGACCGCACCCTGCGCGAAGGCTGTTTTGGCAAAGATGGCGACATTACCTACCTGGACTGGATGCTGTCGGCGTGGGGGTGGACGGTTTCCGTGTCGCTGCTAGCCTTGATTTTGGCGTTGTTATGTGGTGTTGTGATCGGTACGTTGCGTACCCTGGAAGGCCGTCCGTGGACGGTGCGTTTTGGCAATGCGTGGGTGGAGTTTTTCCGCAATATTCCATTGCTGGTACAAATTTTTCTCTGGTACCACGTGGTACCAGCCATCTTTCCGGCGATGAAATCGGTCTCCGGTTTCACGCTGGTCGTTTTGGCACTGGGCTTTTTCACTTCGGCGCGGATTGCCGAGCAGGTGCGCTCTGGCATTCAGGCGCTGCCGCGTGGCCAGCGTTATGCAGGGCTGGCCATGGGCTTTACCACCTGGCAAACCTACCGCTACGTGCTGCTGCCCAATGCGTTTCGCATCATCATTCCGCCGTTGACCAGCGAGACGATGAACATCTTCAAAAACTCTTCCGTGGCGTTCGCCGTCTCGGTCACAGAGTTGACGATGTTTGCCATGCAGGCGCAGGAAGAAACTGGCCGTGGCATTGAGGTGTACCTCGCGGTCACTGGCCTGTACATCATCTCGGCTTTCGCGATCAATCGCATCATGGCCTTCATCGAAAAGCGCAGCCGCGTACCCGGCATGGTCAGCGCAGGCGCTGCGGGAGGACACTGAGCATGAATCTCGCACTTGATTTTTCGTTCTACAACTGGGACCTGGTCCAGAACTTTGTTCTCAAGGGTCTGTACTTCAGCGTGATGCTGACCGTGGTAGCCACGATCGGCGGCATTGTCTTTGGCACGCTGCTGGCGCTGATGCGTCTGTCGGGCAAGAAGTGGCTGGAAGTGCCCGCCACCATCTATGTCAACGGCATGCGCTCCATCCCGCTGGTAATGGTGATTTTGTGGTTCTTCTTGCTGGTGCCACTGCTGATTGGTAAGCCCATTGGTGCAGAAGTCTCTGCCGTGGTCACCTTCATTGCCTTTGAGGCCGCGTACTTCTCCGAAATCATGCGTGCCGGCATCCAGTCGGTGCCGCGTGGGCAGGTGCATGCAGGGCAGGCCGTGGGTATGACGTATGGCCAGAACATGCGCTTGATCGTGTTGCCCCAGGCCTTTCGCAACATGCTGCCGGTGCTGCTGACGCAGACCATCATCTTGTTTCAGGACACTTCACTGGTCTACGCGATTGGCGCCTACGACATGCTCAAGGGCTTTGAAGTGGCGGGCAAGAACTATGGCCGCCCGATGGAAGCCTATATTGCTGCCGCCCTGGTGTATTTCGTGATTTGCTTTGGCCTATCGTACATGGTCAAGCGACTGCACAAAAAGATCGCCATCATTCGCTGATAAGCGGTCTGAAAGATTGAGGATTAATACATGATCGAACTCAAAAACGTTTCCAAGTGGTACGGCAGCTTTCAGGTGCTTGATGACTGCTCTACCCGCATCCAAAAAGGTGAAGTCGTGGTGGTGTGCGGCCCCTCGGGCTCGGGCAAATCCACGTTGATCAAAACCATCAACGCGCTGGAACCCATCCAGAAAGGTGAAATCTGGGTCAACGGCACTGCCGTGCACGACACCAAGAACACCGACTTGCCCAAGCTGCGCTCCACCGTGGGTATGGTGTTCCAGCACTTTGAGCTTTTTCCGCACTTGTCGGTGACCGAGAACCTGACGATTGCCCAAATCAAGGTGCTTGGCCGCTCGGCCGACGACGCCAAGGTGCGGGGTCTGAAGATGCTCGACCGTGTGGGCCTGACGGCGCACAAGGACAAGTTCCCTGGCCAGCTCTCCGGCGGTCAGCAGCAGCGCGTGGCGATTGCCCGTGCGCTGTCGATGGACCCCAACGTGATGCTGTTTGATGAGCCCACTTCGGCGCTGGACCCCGAAATGGTCGGCGAAGTGCTGGATGTGATGGTGGGCCTGGCCCATGAAGGCATGACTATGATGTGCGTCACGCACGAAATGGGTTTTGCCAAGAAAGTCGCCAGCCGCGTGATCTTTATGGATGTGGGCGGAAAAATTTTGGAAGACTGCACCAAGGAGGATTTCTTCGGCAACCCCGATGCCCGCCAGTCGCGCACCAAAGAGTTCCTGGGCAAGATCTTGCAGCACTAAGTGTCACAGTGTCTGCCTGAAGAAGCCGCTGGAGACAGCGGCTTTTTTTATGGACGATTGCTTCAAATAAGAGAGCTGCTTGCCCTTATCTATGCAGTGTTTACGATAGCAATGATTCGTAAGATGTTTAAAAATAACGGCATTCTGCTATTTTTTATGAAGCAAAAGTGTTCCTTCACGCTATTGCTGCGTCAGCTTGCGTAAGAAGTTTCTTCTGCAGGTACATCTGCGCATCCGCATGACGCAGCAAGTTGTCTAGGTCATTGTCTTGCGTCGGATCCATCAAAGCAAAACCAATGCTGGCAGAGGCACTGTGCTTAATGTTGCCAAGCTGGTAGGGCTGCGCCAGCGCGGCGTGAAGTTTTTCACACAGTTGCTGCACATTCTGGATGGCCTGGGCTTGCGTGCTGCCTAAGTCTTGCAATAGCAGCGTAAATTCATCGCCGCCCAGCCGAGCAGTCACATCCGTGGCGCGCATGCTCTGTTGCATACGGCGGGCCACTTCTTGCAGCATGGCATCACCGGCGGCGTGGCCGTGCTGGTCATTAAGTTGTTTGAAACGGTTAAGGTCTAGCAGCAAAACGGCACCCCATTGCTGGTGGCGCATGCACAGTTGCTGAGCTTGCTGAAAGTACTCCCAGAACAAGCGGCGGTTGGCCAAGCCAGTCAAACTGTCGTGAAACGCCAATTGCTTGAGTTCCAACGTGGCATGGCGGTACGCAGTCAGGTCAATAAAGTGCGCCAGCAGATGGCGTTGTCCATCACGATCAAAAGGCACCAAGTGGGCTTTAAGCCACAGCTCACGGCCAGCGTTGTTGGTGACTTGAACTTCGCGCTCAGCGGGCTGTCCGGAAGCTAGCACTTGCAAGCCTTCTTCGGCCAGCCCGGAAGTTTTCATGGCCCGGTCTTGCAGGCGCTGTGCTAGCAAGTTTTCCCGCGTATTGCCCATCAGACCGGCGTAGGCATCGTTGACTGCCAGACATTGGCCATCAGGCCCAAACACCCGGATGGGTACGGGTGAGGAATCAATAATCAATGCATTAAATTGCAGCGTGTTGTGCAAGAGTTGCTGCCATGTGGTTTCACGTTCAATATCGACACGGTAGTTGCGGATGAGCTCAGACACCATGACGCCCGCAACAATGAGGCTGGATTGCAGAGAAATCAGCCACATATCAATGCCACGCAGCGCCTGCGGCATGGCCCAAATGCCACTGCTTTCTGCATACCACAGCGCCATGAGCATGGCACTTAAACTTAGCGTAAAGAACCACATGACGCGTGTGCCTAGCATCCAGCCAGTGAGCACCAGCACGATCATCATGTGAATCAGAAGTGGTGTGCGGATGCCGTTCACTAACCAAGGGCTGATGAGCAAGGCAATATAGAACGGGGTAATAAACACCCAGCGGGCCAAGTAAGTTTGACCTCGGTAGAGAAAAAATTTGGCTAACAGGCTACTACCTACGCCGATTACCCCTACGTAAAACGATGCAGGTTCCCAAAAAAAGGTGTAGACAAAGATCAGAGCACAGAAAAAAAGCCAAAAGCTTACAAACTTACGAAAGAAAGCATCGTTGGTGTGAATAACGCGCTGAGCAGCATTTTGCCCAGGCGTATTCATATCACCAATGTGGCGGGGTAGGGGAGCGACTAAGGGCTGCTCACTCGGCATAAAAACGTCCTTGGGTAACGTTTAATTCTGAGTGAAATAGCGCTGTTTGCCTACCGCTTGGTTAAATATTCTGTGTTTAACAAGAAAAGAAA
This sequence comes from Comamonas sp., assembly GCA_015478895.1. Lineage (GTDB taxonomy): Bacteria > Pseudomonadota > Gammaproteobacteria > Burkholderiales > Burkholderiaceae_C > Comamonas. Next base: position 9,734 of record JADMKK010000009.1, read on the forward strand.
ATGCTCGAAAAAAGCTACAAAGACTTATGCAAAAAGCTGCAAAGACTCATGTAGTCATTACTTTTAGCTATCTTTACTCCTTGTCGGCCAGCTCTTCGTGGTGGTCGGCCTCGCCCTGCTTCCAGTACGCGGCAATGCGCATGCGCTTGGGCGCTGCCCCCTTGGCCACCATGGTCTTGCGCAGTGCTGCCATGTCGCTGTGCTCGCCTGCGGCCCAGATAAATCCGGGCGCCTGCGGCAGCGTCATGGCTTGCGCTGCGTCGGTCAAGGAATCCACCCACTGCAGATCGACGGTGGCTTGGCTGACAAGTTCACGGCGATCGGCCTCTGGAACGGCCAGGCGCACCGTCACCTGTGCGGTATCGGGAAGCTGCGCCAGAGCGCGTTCTACAGCAGGCAGGCCACTGGTGTCTGCAAACATCCAGTACCAGTCAAAGTCTTTGTTGATCACCATTGAGCCACGTGGCCCTGCAACGCCTACCCAGGAGCCCATGGGCGCGTTGCGGGCCCATTCGGTGGCGGGGCCGTTTTCGTGCAGCGCAAAGTCCACTGTCAAGGTATTGGTCGTCCAGCGCAGCGGGGTGTAATCGCGCATGGTAGGGCGGCGGCCATCGATGAAGGGTTTGCCATCGACCATCTCGGGCAGCAGGGGTTTTTCCAGACCTTCCTGCGGTAAGATGAGTTTGAAGTGGTCGTCAAAACCATCACTGGAGAAGTCGCGCAGTTCGCCCACCAGCGTCAGACGCAGAAAGTTCAGACTGATTTGTTCGCGCGAAAGCAGTTGCAAATGGCGGGCCTTGAAGGGGTGGCGTACCCGCTCAAAAGCGGGGGCTGCGGTGATGGTTGCGGTTGTCATGGCTTCTTCTTTTTCAAATGAGAGTACTTCTCATTATGCAGGCATGTAGAGCCTCGCTTTGTAGGCCACTGGTGTGACAATACGTGGATGACTTCCCCCACCACCCTCACCATTACCCGCCCCGATGACTGGCACCTGCACGTGCGCGATGGCGACGCCATGCGCTGCGTGGTGCCGCACACTGCCCGCCAGATGGGCCGTGCCATCATCATGCCCAACCTCAAGCCACCGGTGACCACCGCCGAATTGGCCGTGGCATACCGCGAACGCATCGTGTCGGCCGTGCCTGCAGGCTCGAAGTTTCAGCCCTTGATGACGCTGTATCTGACCGACATGCTCACGCCCGAAGAAATCGTGCGTGCCAAGGCTGCGGGCGTGATGGCGTGCAAGCTGTACCCCGCTGGGGCGACGACCAATTCTGACCACGGCGTGACCGATCTGCGCAAGATTTACCCCACGCTGGCAGCCATGCAGCGCGAAGGCTTGGTGCTGCTGGTGCACGGTGAAGTGACCGACCCGAGCGTGGACTTGTTTGACCGCGAAGCCATGTTCATCGAGCAGCAACTGCAGCCGCTGCGCAAAGATTTTCCGGAGTTGAAAATCGTCATGGAACACGTGACGACCAAGGAAGCTGCGCAATACGTAGCGGCAGCGGATGATTTTCTGGCGGCCACCATCACGCCCCAGCACTTGCTGTTCAACCGCAATGCCATCTTTCTGGGCGGCGTGCGTCCGCACTTTTACTGCCTGCCGGTTTTAAAGCGTGAAACCCACCGTGTGGCGCTGGTAGAAGCGGCCACGGGCGGCAGCAAGAAATTCTTCCTGGGCACCGACAGCGCGCCGCACGCGGCCCATTTGAAGGAAGCTGCCACAGGTTGCGCGGGATGCTACAGCGCCCATGCGGCCATTGAGATGTACGCCGAAGTGTTTGACGGCGTGGGCGCGCTGGACCAGCTGGAAGCCTTTGCCTCGTTCAACGGCGCAGATTTTTACGGCCTGCCGCGCAACACCGACACCATCACCTTGGTCAAGGAAAGCTGGACGCCGCCCGTGAGCTTTGCCTACGGCGAAGGCGCGCAACTCAAGCCTTTGCGCTTTGGTGATGCCTTGCCGTGGAAAATGCTGGATTAAAAATTCATAGCAGCATGCCGTTGCATTTGCTTGACTTGCAAATGCTTTGGCTGTGAAAACAAGCAAGGAGCACGGCAAGGTGCTCCTTTTTCTGTGCGCTTGGCATTCTCCAAAGCCTCAGTTAGTCTGCATGGGCCCACTCCAAGGAGACTGCATGCCCACGGATGACCAGCCCCGTATTGCCCTGCTGATTGATGCCGACAACGCCCCGGCGGAAATGATTGATGAGATCTTGACCGAGCTGTCCACCTTCGGCGTGATCAACACGCGCCGCGCTTATGGCAACTGGACGAAGCCGGGCTTGCAAGGCTGGCAAAGCAAGCTGCTGCAGTACGCCATTCGGCCCATGCAGCAGTTTGATTACTCCAAAGGCAAAAACGCCACGGACATGGCGATGACGGTGGATGCCATGGAGTTGCTCTACACCGATGCGCCCAACGCCTATGGCATTGTCTCCTCCGACGCCGATTTCACGCCGCTGGTGCTGCACCTGCGCGCCAAAGGCGCTGCCGTGTATGGCTTTGGCGCGGAGCAAACGCCCAAGGCTTTTGTCAACGCCTGTTCGCGCTTTTTGTACTTTGATGCGCTGGTGGAGTTGGGGGACGGCATCACCAGTCGCCACGACCGGCGCGAACAAGCCGATGCTTTGGCGGCAGCCGCGCCCCAGCCTGGAGAAAACAGCAAGACCAGCGCGAAACCGGCCCTGCCTTGCGGTTTGCGAGTCACCACCCATGAATTGCAGAAAGACCGGCAACTGCTGGGCATGCTGCACGATGCTGTTAAAGCCTCACAAGATGAAACCGGCTGGGCGCGCGTGGCAGCGGTGGGCACGCACATTGGCAACAAGCTGTCTTTTGACGCACGCAACTATGGTTATTCCTCACTCACCAAGCTGATGGCCGCTACCCAGGCCTTTGAGTTGCGCGAAGAGGGCACACCGCGCGTGGCCGTGCGTGACAAAAGCTGGACATAGCCCACAGGCAGAAATGATGAGCGTTGCGCCCGCCCGCGGAACTGCAGGTTGTTTTTTTGCTCCTATCATCACTGCCTCAACACAGCGTGCGCCCTCACAAGATCATTACAACAACCAGGGCGTGACAGGTGACAACGCTTGAATCTGCCCACTTGAACCTCATCTTGCAAGCTGAGGTTCTGAACCTGATCTTTTCCCCGTGTGGAGAAACCAAGAATGAAACGTATTGCTCTATTTTTGTTAACCAACATCGCCGTCGTGGCTGTGCTGGGTATCACCGCCAGCTTGCTGGGTCTGAATCGCTTTATTGGCCCCAACGGTCTGAGCATGGGCTCGCTGCTGGGTTTCGCCTTCATCATGGGCTTTGGCGGCGCGATCATCTCGCTGCTGATCTCCAAGCCTGTGGCCAAGTGGTCGTCGGGCGTGCATGTGATCGAGCAGCCCCGCAATGCGGACGAAGCCTGGATTTTGCAGACCGTGCAGAACTTTGCGCAAAAGGCCGGTATTGGCATGCCCGAAGTCGGTATCTACGAGGGCGAGCCCAACGCGTTTGCTACGGGCGCTTTCAAAAACAACGCTTTAGTAGCGGTGTCCACCGGCTTGCTGCAAGGCATGACGCGCGAAGAAGTCGAGGCCGTAATTGGCCACGAAGTGGCCCACATTGCCAATGGCGACATGGTCACCATGACGCTGATTCAGGGCGTGATGAACACCTTTGTGGTGTTCCTGTCGCGCGTCGTGGGCTATGCCGTAGACAGCTTTTTGCGCAAAGGTGATTCGGAAAATTCCGGCCCCGGCATTGGCTACTACGTGACCACCATCGTGATGGACATCTTGCTGGGCTTTGTGGCCGCCATCATCGTGGCCTGGTTCTCGCGCCAGCGTGAATTCCGCGCCGATGCGGGCGCTGCCCAGCTGATGGGCCGCAAGCAGCCGATGATGAATGCCTTGGCCCGCCTGGGCGGCATGGTGCCCGGCGAGTTGCCCAAGAACGTACAGGCCATGGGCATTACGGGCGGTATCGGCAAGCTGTTTTCTACCCACCCGCCGATTGAAGAGCGTATTGCAGCGCTGCAAAACCAGCAGCACTAAGACGAAGTGACGCAGCTTGTGACGTGTAGGCCAGTGCCTTGCACTGTCACAACTGGTGCCTTGTCTTTACGATGGCTTTACCGCCGCGACAAGAACCCCGGTCAACATTGAACCGGGGTTTTTCGTTATGAAGTCTCCCACTCACAAGGAGTTGTCATGTCATTCACTGTTTTCACCGCTTGGGCCCGGCCACGGCGCTGGGCTGCGTTAGGTCTGGTTGGGGGCGCGGCCGTACTCAGTGGCTGCGTGGTAGCTCCCATTGATGATGGCTACGCCGACTATGGCTACACCAGCACCACGGTCTACACTGACTATGGCTACCCACCGCAGCCGCGGGTGGAATACCGCACGATTGCCCCTTCGCCCAGCCATATCTGGGTGGGCGGTGACTGGTTCTGGGGCGGTAGTCGCTATGACTGGCGACCCGGTCGCTGGGCACCGCCGGGTTATCGTCCTGCACCACCGCCACACCGGCCCATGGTGCAGCCGCCGCGCCCGCACGTGCGTCCGCCAGCACCTCCACCAGGTAGACCTTTTTTCCGCCCGGATGAGCGGCCACGGCCTTCGCAGGGGCAACCCTGGCAAAACCGGCCACCGTCTGCGCACATGCAGCAGGGACAACGCCCGCCGCCACAGGCGCGGCCTGATGGGGGTCAGCGCCCGCCGCAGGTGCGCCCGGATGGAGGGCAGCGCCCACCGCCGCAAATGCGACCCGATGGCCCTCGCTCTGACAACGCACGGCCCCCACGCCGCGATGGGGAGGAGCGCCGAGGCCCTTCGCGCCGTGATGGCGACGAGGAACGCCGGGGTCAGCGCCCTTAAGCCTGCGCTGGATCACGTTCCAACATTCAGAAATCCCGCTGCGGCGGGATTTTTTAATGGGGAGGTAATGGCGGTGGCACTTGATCGCCGCGCGCTTTGGCCAGCAAAAAATCAATGCAGGTGCGCACGGCGCGGGTCTGGTGGCGGTTGGGCAGATACAGCAAATACATGTGCGTGCCAAAGATGCTCAGGCGGTATTCACTCAAGGTGGTCAGCACCTCACCGCTAGCCACTTTGTCTTGCACCACATAGTCGGGCACCAACCCTACGCCCAGCCCGGCCAAGATGCCTTCGCGCAAGAACGGAAAGTGCTCAGAGCTCAAGGTGGGCTCCAGCATCACCTCTTGCCGATCCATGCCTTCCTGGTAGGCCGAAATGCGCAGCTGGCGGCCCATTACGGCGGCGGTGATCAAGGGGCTGGCGCGTAGCTCCATCAGCGTTTGCGGCAGGCCATGCTGGGCGGCATAGTCTTTGGAGGCGCAGGCCACATAGCGCACATCGCCCAGGCTGCGCGCAATCACCGACAGCGGGGGCTCCTGCATCACGCGAATGGCAATGTCCACCTCATCGCGCAGGTTGTCGGCCCGGTTTTCAAACAGCACATCCAGCACGATGCGCGGATACAGCCGCTTGAACTCGATCAACCACTGGCTCATGACGATCTGCCCATAGCCGCTGGGCACGCTGATGCCCACGCGGCCTTGCAGCTCTTGCCCCAGATTGGTGATGGTCTCGCGCGCCGCCAGGATCTCGTTGTGGATGTTGCGGCCATGCTCGTACAGGCGCAGGCCCACTTCGGTGGGCTCGACCCGGCGCGTGGTGCGTTTGATCAGCTGCACACCCACCGACTTTTCCAGCTGCGCCAGGTGATAGCTCACGTTGGCGCGCGTCATCTTCAGCTTGCGTGCGGCCTGGCTGAGGTTGCCGCTGTCGATGATCTCCACCAGCAGCGTGAGCGAATTCAGGTCCATCCTAGGGTTTTCCCTTGCGATTGTTCGAAATTATTTGACACTCTGTCAATTATTGAAGTGATTGTAAAGAAGCATTGTCGTAGTACAAATGACTTTTCCCTGAAAACCATTGCCGGAGACACGCGCATGACTGCTGAAAGCACTGCTTCTATTGTTCAAACCCGTCTGGATGGTGAGGTGCTGGTCGTCAGCATCAACAACCCGCCGGTCAATGCGTTGGGCCAGGCCGTGCGCGCAGGTTTGCTGGCTGCGGTGCAGCAAGCCGCTGGCGATGCTGGGGTGAAAGCGGTGCTGATCGTGGGCGAAGGCAAGGCCTTTATTGCCGGTGCCGATATCCGTGAATTTGGCAAGCCGGCTGTGGCGCCTTCGTTGCCCGAAGTCTGCAACGCATTGGAGAGCAGCAACAAGCTGGTCGTAGCTGCTGTCCATGGTGCTGCCTTGGGCGGTGGTCTGGAAATCGCTTTGTCGGCGCACTACCGCCTGGTATTGCCCAAGGCGCTGATGGGCCTGCCCGAAGTGAACCTGGGCCTGCTGCCAGGCTCCGGTGGCACACAGCGTGCACCGCGCGTGATGGGCGTCAAAGCGGCCACCGAGTTGATGCTCAGCGGCAAGCACCTGAGCGCCAAGGCCGCCTTGGCAGCCGGTCTGGCCGATCAGTTGGTCGAGGGCGAAGACCCTGTAGCTGCGGGCTTGGCCTACACCCGCCAACTGCTGGCCGCAGGCACTGCCGTGCGCCGCACGCGTGACATCGAAATTACCGACAAGGTCGCCGCACTGGCTGACCTGGAAGCGCTGGCCATTGACACCGCCAAGAAGGCGCGTGGCCTGTTCTCGCCCATGAAGATCATTGAATGCGCCAAGGCCGCCGTGGAGTTGCCGTTTGACCAAGGTCTGGCCAAAGAGCGCGAACTGTTCCTGCAATGCCTGGACAGCCCCCAGCGCCAGGGCCTGATCCACGCTTTCTTTGCCGAGCGCGAAGTCACCAAGATTCCCGAAGCCAAGGCCGCCGCACCGCGCGCCTTGGCCAAGCTGGCCATCATTGGCGGCGGCACCATGGGCGCGGGCATCACCGTCTCCGCACTGGATGCCGGTTTTACCGTCACCATGATTGAGCGCGATGTCGAATCGATTGCCCGTGGCCAAGCCAATGTGGAGAAGGTCTACAACGGCCTGATCGCCAAGGGCCGCATGACCGAAGAAGGCAAGGCCGCCGTGATGGCGCGCTACACACCTTCCACGAGCTACGACGACATTGCCGATGTGGACCTGGTGATCGAAGCTGTGTTTGAAGACCTCGAAGTCAAGAAAGCTGTGTTCAAGGAACTGGATCGTGTGTGCAAACCCGGTGCGGTGCTGGCGACCAACACCTCGTACCTGGACATCGATGCGATTGCCAACGCCACCAGCCGCCCGCAGGACGTGATTGGTCTGCACTTCTTCAGCCCCGCCAACATCATGAAGCTGTTGGAAATCGTGGTGCCCGCCAAGGTGTCCGCCGATGTGGTGGCCACCGCGTTTGAGCTGGCCAAGAAGATGAAGAAAGTGCCCGTGCGCGCCGGCGTGTGCGACGGCTTTATCGGCAACCGCATTCTGGCCGTGTACAAGCAGGCCGCCGACTACATCATGGAAGACGGCGCCAGCCCTTACGAAATTGACGAAGCCGTACGCGGCTTTGGCTACCCCATGGGCCCGTTCCAGGTGACCGACCTGGCCGGTGGCGACATTGGCTGGGCCACGCGCAAGCGCCGCGCAGCCACACGCAACCCTGCTGCCCGCTATGTCGAAGTGGCCGACCGCATCTGCGAAAACGGCTGGTTCGGCCAAAAGACCCAGCGCGGTTTCTACCTGTACCCACAAGGTGCACGCGTCGGTCAGCCTGACCCTGAAGTGCTGGCGATTGTGGATGCCGAACGCGCCAAAAAGGGCGTGACACCACGCAGCTTTAGCAACGAAGAAATCCTGCGCCGCTACATGGCGGCCATGGTCAACGAAGGCGCCAAGGTCGTGGAAGAAGGCATTGCCCTGCGCCCGCTGGATGTGGACGTGACCTTTATCTCCGGCTACGGCTTCCCGCGCTTCCGTGGCGGCCCCATGAAGTGGGCGGACATGCAAGGTCTGGACAAGATCCTGGCGGACATCAAGGAATTCGAAAAGGAAGACGCCCTGTTCTGGAAGCCTGCCGCACTGCTGGAAAAGCTGGTGGCCGAAGGCAAAAACTTCGACAGCCTGAACCAAGTGGCTTAAGGCGAATGGCAGTGCTGCAGTGGGCACCACAGGCTTGTGGTGCGGCAGCCTGTATCCAAACAAATCAAAAAAAGAGAGCGCCATGCCCTAGTCAACATTGCACTTCAGCATGAAAACACATTGAAGTGCAGCAAGTACTAGGGCAGGTAGCTATCAAAAACATTTATTGAGACAAGCACCATGAGCATGCGCGAAGCCGTCATTGTTTCCACCGCCCGCACCCCGCTGACCAAGTCGCACCGGGGCGAATTCAACGTCACGCCCGCCGCCCAGCTGGCCGCGTTTTCGGTCAGGGCCGCCGTGGAGCGCGCGGGCATTGACCCGGCCATGATCGAAGATTTGATTTTGGGCTGCGGCAACCCCGACGGCTTTCAGGGCCGCAATCTGGGCCGCCAGACCGTGCTGCGTGCCGAGTTGCCACTGAGCATTGCTGGCACCACCATCACACGCTACTGCGCTTCCGGTCTGCAGTCGATTGCGATTGCCGCAGGCCGCATCGTGGCCGAAGGCGTGCCCGTGATGCTGGCCGGTGGCGTGGAGACGATCTCCGGCCTGCGCGCGGGCAACAATTTGCCCACGGACATGGATCCTTGGTTGGTCGCCAACAAGCCCGATGTGTTCATGGCCATGATCGACACCGCCGACATCGTGGCCGAGCGCTACGGCATCAGCCGTGAAGACCAGGATGCGTTCTCGCTGCGCAGCCAGCAACTGACCGCCGCCGCACAAGCCGCTGGTGTGTTTGACAACGAAATCATCCCTTGCGCCACAACGATGGCCGAGAAGAACAAGGAAACCGGTGAAGTCACCTACCGTGATGTCATCGCCAACAAAGACAACTGCAACCGCGCCAGCACCACGCTGGAAGGTTTGGCGAAGCTGGAGCCCGTCAAGGGCCCCGGCAAGTTCATCACCGCGGGTAATGCTTCGCAGCTGTCCGATGGCTCCAGCGCTTGCGTGCTGATGGAAGCCAAAGAGGCCGAGCGTTTGGGTCTGCAGCCGCTGGGTGCCTTCCGCGGTTTTGCCGTGGCCGGTTGCGAGCCTGATGAGATGGGCATTGGCCCCGTGTTTGCCATCCCCAAGCTGCTGGCGCGCCACGGCCTGACGGTGGATGACATCGACCTGTGGGAGCTCAACGAAGCCTTTGCCTCCCAGGCTCTGTATTGCCAGCGCCAGTTGGGCATTCCGCTGGAACGCCTGAACGTCAACGGCGGTGCCATCTCGATTGGTCACCCGTTTGGCATGACCGGCGCGCGCATGGTCGGTCACATCCTGCTGGAAGGCCAGCGCCGCAAGGCCCAGGGCCAGCGCGTGAAGTACGGCGTGGTCTCCATGTGTATTGCTGGCGGCATGGGCGCCGCTGGCCTGTTCGAAATTTTCTGATCTGGTTTTTCCCCGAGGTATCGCGATGGATCTGCAATTTACCCCCCAAGAACAAGCTTTCCGTGCGAAAGTGCAAGCCTTTTTGCAAGCAAAACTCAGCCCCGAATTGGCCAACAAGGTCAAGGGTGGCCAGATTCTGACCAAGAAGGATCTGGAAGACTGGCACGCCGTCCTGAACGAACGCGGCTGGCTGGCCAACCACTGGCCTGAGCAATACGGCGGCCCAGGCTGGGGCGCGGTCGAGAAGTTCATCTTTGAACACGAATGCGCACTGGCCGGTGCTCCGCGCCTGGTGCCGTTTGGCGTGAACATGCTGGGCCCAGTGCTCATCAAGTACGCCAGCGAACAGCAAAAGCAATACTGGCTGCCGCGCATCTTGAACGGTGATGACTGGTGGTGCCAGGGTTATTCGGAACCTGGCTCGGGTTCGGACTTGGCCTCGGTCAAGACCACGGCGGCGCGCGATGGCGACCACTACATCGTCAACGGTCAAAAGACCTGGACCACGCTGGGCCAGCACGCCAACATGATCTTTTGCCTGGTGCGCACCAACAAGGAAGTCAAGGCGCAAGCCGGTATCAGTTTCTTGTTGATCGACATGAACACCCCCGGTGTGACGGTGCGCCCCATCGTCACCCTGGATGGTGAGCACGAAGTCAACGAAGTGTTCTTCACCGATGTGAAGGTGCCAGTCGAAAACCTGGTGGGCGAAGAAAACAAGGGCTGGACCTATGCCAAGTACCTGTTGACCTATGAGCGCACCAACATCGCGGGCGTTGGCTTCTCGGTGGCTTCGCTGGAAAAGCTCAAAGTGGCAGCCAGCCGCAGCATGTACAAGGGCAAGCCCCTGTCGCAAGACCCGCTGTTTGCCGCGCGTTTGGCGCGTGTCGAGATCGATCTGGAAAACATGAAGACCACCAACCTGCGCGTGATTGCTGCAGTGGCTGGTGGCGGCGTGCCCGGTGCAGAAAGCTCCATGCTCAAGATCAAGGGCACGGAAATTCGCCAGGAGATCCTGTCGCTGATTCGCCGCGCCATGGGCCCTTACGCCCTGCCGTTTGAAGAAGCTGCCATGCACGGCACCAACACCGAGCCGACCGTCGGCCCTGAAGAAGCCTTCTCGGCCGCTGCCGCGTACTTCAACTACCGCAAGCTGTCGATCTTCGGTGGCTCCAACGAAATTCAGAAAAACATCATCTCCAAAATGATTTTGGGTTTGTAAGCAGAGCACAGAAGGAACAAGACCATGAACTTCGAACACACCGAAGACCGCCGCATGCTGGCGGACACCTTGAACCGCTTTGTGGCTGAGCAATACGGTATCGAGCATCGCAACCAGATCGCCTACGGCGAAGCAGGCCACAGCGCCGAGCTGTACGCGCAATTTGCCGAACTGGGCGCGATTGGCGCGCTGTTCAAGGAAGAAGACGGCGGCTTTGGCGGCGCAGGTTTTGACATCAGCGTGGTGTTTGAGTCGCTGGGCCGTGGTCTGGTGGCAGAGCCTTTGCTGGGTGCATTGGTGGTGGGCCAGGCGCTGATCGCTGCGGGCACTGAATCGCAAAAAGCCAAGCTCGAAGACATCATTGCCGGTGGCGCGATGGCTGCGCTGGCGCACGATGAACCCGGCAGCCACTATGAGCTGAACAACGTCTCCACCAGCGCGGCCAAAACGGCCACGGGCTGGGTGCTGAGCGGTGCCAAGGGCGTGGTGGCATTTGGCGCCAAGGCCGATTTGCTGCTGGTGTCTGCCCGCACATCGGGCAGCCAGTACGACGAAGACGGCATCAGCCTGTTCCTGATCGATGGCAGCGCCGCTGGCATCAGCAAGCGCAGCCTGCAGCGCTTTGAAGGCGGCCGTGTGGCCGAGCTGACATTCGACAACGTGCAGCTGAGCAATGACGCCATGCTGGGTGCGGAAGGCAAGGGCCTGCAAGTGCTGGAGCACATCAGCGGCTATGCGCTGCTGGCTTTGGCGGCTGAATCTGTGGGTGCCATGGATGTGGCCAAACAGCACACGCTGGAGTATCTGCAAACCCGCAAGCAGTTCGGCGTGGCGATTGGTAGCTTCCAAGCCTTGCAACACCGCATGGCCGATGTGCTGCTGGAGATTGAACAGGCCCGCTCGGCCGTCATCAACGCGGCTTCGGCTGTGGATGAGCTGGAAGGTGCGGACAAAGAAAAAGCCTTGTCTGCGGCCAAGTACACCGTGGGCTATGTCGGCACCTTGGTGGCGGAAGAAAGCATTCAGCTGCACGGCGGTATCGGCATGACCTGGGAGCTGCCTTTGGCGCACTACGCCAAGCGCCTGGTCATGATTGACCACCAGTTTGGTGACGAAGACCACCACCTGGCGCGTTTTGCCGCGTTGGGCCAGCAGGGCTAAGCACCATGACAGCGCCGCTGCTGATCCGCCGTGAAGCGGGTGTACTCATCCTCTCCAACAACAACGTGGCGGCGCGCAATGCGCTGTCGCCGGAGTTTTACGCAGCGGTTACTACCGCCTTGCAGCAAGCTGCGGCTGACAGCAGTGTGGGTGCCATCATCCTCACGGGTGAGGGCGGCCATTTCTGCGCCGGGGGTGACTTGCGCCAGCTGGCCAAACGCCGTGAGCTGCCCGAGGCAGAGCGCCGTGAAAAGCTCGAAGGCCTGCATGACCTGATCCGTGCGGTGCGCGACTGCCCCAAACCCGTCATTGCGGCGGTGGAGGGCGCTGCCGCCGGTGCTGGTCTGTCGCTGGCGCTGGCTTGCGACATGCTGGTGGCCGCCAGAAACAGCATGTTCTCGGTGGCTTACATCAAGGTGGGGCTGACGCCCGATGGCGGCGCGACAGCGTTCCTGGCGGAGTTTGTCTCGCGCCAGGTCTTGACCGAGTTGTGCCTGACCGGTGAGCGCCTGAGCGGCGAACGCCTGCACGCCTTGGGCGCTGTCAATCGGTTGGCAGAACCAGGACAAACGATGGATGTGGCGCGGGCTCTGGCGCAACAAATTGCCCAAGGCCCGGAGTTGGCCACGGCGCGCATCAAACAGCTGTGCAGCGGTGCAGTGCACAACACGCTGGAGCAACAGCTGGAGCTGGAAGCGCAATACATGGTGCAGTCGCAAATGACCGAAGAGTCGCGCGAAGGCATTGGGGCTTTTTTGGACAAGCGTGCCGCAGATTTTTGCAAGCTGCGCAGCGCTTGATCACCATAGACAACAGGCTCAAGGAGAGAGACAAGCATGAACACCGAACAAGCCTTGCCGGATGGCGTCGACTTTCCACTGGAAGGCGTGCGCGTCCTCGATTTGTCGCGCGTGTTTGCCGGACCGCTGTGTGGCCAGGTGCTGGCCGATTTTGGTGCTGATGTGATCAAGGTCGAGCACCCCGGGCGTGGTGATGACACGCGCGACTGGGGCATGCGCATCGGCAAGACCGAGACCACGTACTACAACAGCATGAACCGCAACAAGCGCTCGGTCACGCTGGATTTGCAAAGCCCTGAAGCCGTGCAGATCATCTATGACATGCTGCCGCAGTTTGATGTGGTCATTCACAACTTCAAGCACGGCGGTGCGGACAAGCTGGGCCTGGGCTACGAGAAGCTCAAGTCGATCAAACCCGATCTGATTTACTGCAGTGTGGCGGGTTACAACAGCGATACACCCGAAGCCAAGCGCCCTGGCTATGACCTGGTCATTCAAGCCGAAGCCGGTTTGATGGCGATTAACGGTGAAGAGGGCACGCCACCCTTGAAGTTTGGCGTGGCCGTGGTCGATCTGATGACGGGCATGTACGCCGCACAGGCCGTGCTGGCCGCGCTGTACCGTAAAAGCCGCAACGGCCGTGGTCGCCAGATTGAGCTGGCGCTGTACGACTGCGGACTGACCATCAATGGCTACTACGCGCTGGACTCCATGCTGCTGGGCCACGACACGCAGCGCTATGGCAATGCGCACCCGTCCATCGTGCCTTATGGCTTGTTTGAAGCTGCCGATGGCCCGCTCATTATTGGCGTGGGCAACAACCGCCAGTTTGAGGCGTTCTGCCGCCAGGTGATTGAGCGCCCCGACATTTTTGAAGATCCGCGCTACGCCACCAATGTGGAGCGCGCCAAGAACCGCTTGGAAATCTTGCCGCTGCTCAAATCCATCATTGCCACACACCCGCGCCAGCATTTGCTGGAACGCATGCAGGCCTGCGGCATTCCCTGCGGTGAAGTGGCTGGGCTGCATGAAGCCCTGACCAGCGAGCGCACGCGCCAGACCGGCGTGTTCCAGGAAATGCCCCACCCCGTGGCCGGCAAGACCTGGGTATTCGCGCCGCCCTACCGCCTGGATGGCCAGCGCCTGCCGATTCGCCACACACCGCCCACACTGGGTGCTGCCACACGGGAAGTGCTGCAAGAGCTGCTGTCCATGAGCGACGCGCAACTGCAGGCGCTGAAAGAAAAGGGCGTGCTCACGCTGCCTGAATAAATCCTCGCTTTTACCCGCCAGACCTGCTGCGATGGCCCCGCCAGAGAGCTGCGCAGCAAGGTGAAGAGGACTGGCATTTTTCTGTTAGCGATACAGGGAGACAACAAGATGGACACCATCCAAACCAACCGCCGCCAATTCATTGCCGCGACCGCCATGGCAGCGGGCACCAGCCTGATCGGCTTGCCCGCCTGGGCCAAGGCTGCGTACCCCGCCAAGCCCATTCGTTTCATCGTGCCGTTCAACCCCGGTGGCGCGACCGACATCGTCGCCCGCGTACTGGGCGAGGCCATGTCCAAAAAGCTGGGGCAGCCCATCATTGTGGAAAACAAGGCCGGTGCCTCGGCCATGCTGGGCACCGACCAGGTCGCCAAGTCGGCCCCGGATGGCTACAACGTGGTGCTGTCGCTCAGTACCTCGTTGCTCATCAACCAGTTCTTGTATTCCAAGATGGCCTACAACCCGCAAAAGGACTTGTTGATGCTGTCCGAGATTGCCTCGGCCCCTGTGACGCTGGTGGTACACCCCTCGGTGCCTGCCAACAACATGCAAGAGCTGCTGGCATGGGTCAAAAAGAACAAGAGCAAGGTCTCGTATGGCAGCTGGGGCGTGGGCTCGTATGCACATCTGGGCGGTGCCTACATGAGCAAAACCATGGACGCCGACATGAGCCATGTCGCCTACCGCGGCGAGGCGCCCATGATTCAGGAGTTGATCGGTGGCCAATTGCAGCTGTGTTTTTCCAGCGCGCAAAACACCAAGCCGTTCATTGATGCGGGTCGTCTCAAAGCCATTGGCGTTACCGGCAAGCAGCGCATGACCGTGCTGCCCAACGTGCCTACGATCTACGAACAAGGCGTGACCGATGACGCCTATGCGATTGCCGGTTTTGTCGGTATGGCCTTGCCTGCAGGTACACCCCAAGCAGTAGTGGATGTGCTGTCTGCAGCACTCAAAGAAGCCTCACAAGACGCCAAAGTGCAAGAGCGCATGGAAGGCGCAGGCTTTATCTCGGTGTTTAGCACCCCGGAAGAATTTTCGAAAACCTACGCCCAGGCCGTACCCGTGTGGAAGTCACTGATTGAAGTGGCCGAAGCCAAGGTCGATTGAGCGTTAACCCCGGAGAGAGACAAACATGAACCAGATTACCTTCACCCGTCGCCTGCTGCTGGCCACTGCAGCCGCCACATTGGCAAGCTCTGCCATGGCCCAAGCGGCATGGCCCAGCAAACCCATTACTTTTATCGTGCCCTTCCCGCCGGGTGGCCCGACGGATGTGGTCTCCCGCATCGTGGGCAAAGAGCTGGCTGACCGTCTGGGTCAGCCGGTGATTGTGGAAAACAAGGCCGGCGCCTCAGGCTCCATCGCCGCCGCGCAGGTCAAGCGTGCCGCCCCTGATGGCCACACGCTGATGATGCTGGCCACGCCCACCCTGTTTGCGCCGTTTTTCTACAAGAACGCAGGCTACGACACCACCAAGGACTTCACCGCCATCTCCATGGTCTATGACCTGCCGATTGCCATGGTGGTCAACCCTGAAAAGCTGCCCGGCATCACCACGCTGCCGCAACTGATCGAGAAAGCCCGCGCTGAAAAAGGTGCGCTCAACTACACCACCAGCGGCGCTGGCAGCTTTGGCCATATGAGCATGGAACTGCTCAAGGACATGGGCAAGTTCGACATGCAGCACGTGGCCTACCGCGGCGGTGTGCCGGCGATCACCGACACCATCGGCGGTCAAGTGCCTGTCATGTATGCCGACTTGGTGGCAGCGCTGCCGCACATCAAATCCGGCAAGCTGTTGGCAGTGGCCGTGGGTTCCCCCGAGCGCGTGGCCGCCATTCCTGATGTCAAAACCATTGCTGAACAAGGCATTGATGGTTTTGCCGCGGTATCACTGGGGGCGTTGATGGGGCCCAAAGGCATGAAGCCCGAAGTGGTCGCGCGCCTGAACAAGGAAGTGAAAGAAATTCTGGCCATGCCTTCGGTGCAAGAACGCATTCTGGGCGCCGGTGCCATTGCCAAGTATTTGCCCGCCGATGCACTGCAAAAGAGCCTGGAAGTGGATTACGCCAAGTGGGGCAAAGTCGTGAAAGACAAAGGAATGGTTGCGGAGTAAGGAGTTTTTCTCCCGCCCCTTTGTAATGTGCGAAGCCACAATTGCAAATTACCGAATTCATAGCTGCTAACCCTTGATGTATAAGTGTTAGCGACCGTTTTAACCAACAATTTCTGAAAGAACAAAGCCATGAAGGTATTGGTTCCAGTCAAGCGCGTGGTGGACTACAACGTCAAAGTGCGCGTCAAATCTGACGGCACAGGCGTGGACATTGCCAACGTCAAAATGAGCATGAACCCCTTTGACGAAATCGCTGTCGAAGAAGCCGTTCGCCTCAAAGAAAAGGGCGTGGTCACGGAAGTGATCGCTGTGTCTTGCGGCGTGACTCAGTGCCAGGAAACACTGCGCACCTCCATGGCCATCGGTGCTGACCGCGCCATCCTGGTCGAGACCGATGCCGAGCTGCAGCCCCTGGCCATTGCCAAGCTGCTCAAGGCCCTGGTCGACAAAGAGCAGCCCGGCTTGGTCATTCTGGGCAAGCAAGCCATTGACGGCGACAACAACCAGACCGGCCAGATGCTGGCTGCTTTGGCTGATCTGCCCCAGGCCACGTTTGCTTCCAAGGTGGAAGTCGCTGGCGATAAGGTGAATGTCACGCGTGAAGTCGATGGCGGCCTAGAAACCCTGAGCCTGTCGATGCCCGCCATCATCACCACCGACCTGCGCCTGAACGAGCCCCGCTACGTCACCTTGCCCAACATCATGAAGGCCAAGAAAAAGCAGCTGGACATCGTCAAGCCTGAAGACTTGGGCGTCGATGTGGCCCCCCGCATCAAGACCTTGAAGGTGGCAGAGCCCGCTAAGCGCGGCGCTGGCGTGAAGGTGCCGGACGTAGCCACTTTGGTGGACAAGCTCAAGAACGAAGCGAAAGTGCTCTAAGCCTTTGCAGTTTTAAGTGAAATTGGCCTCTAGCCCTTATCTAGCAAGGGCTGGTAGCTATCTATTTGGTCTGCACAGCAGGTGCCTGCCTGTGCAGGGCAAGCGGGCCACCTCAAAGAATTTTTGGAGTTGATATGACTTCCCTCGTAATCGCTGAACACGACAACGCCTCCATCAAGGGCGCAACCCTGAACACCGTGACTGCCGCTGCTGCCATTGGCGGTGATGTGCACGTACTGGTTGCCGGTGAGAACGCCGCCGCTGCGGCGCAAGCTGCTGCGCAAATCGCTGGCGTATCCAAAGTGATCCACGCTGACGGTGCCAGTCTCAAAGACGGCCTGGCAGAAAACCTGGCTGCCCAGGTGCTGGCCATTGCTGGCAGCTACAGCCACATCCTGTTCCCCGCCACCGCGTCGGGCAAGAACGCTGCGCCCCGCGTCGCGGCCAAGCTGGACGTGGGTCAGATCAGCGACATCACCGCCGTGATCTCGGCCGATACCTTCGAGCGCCCCATCTACGCGGGCAACGCCATTGCCACGGTGCAGTCCGCGGACGCTACCAAAGTCATCACCGTGCGCGGTACCGGCTTTGATGCCGCTGCAGCGACTGGTGGTTCTGCCGCCGTGGAAACTGCGGCTGCTGTGGCCGATTCCGGCAAGAGCAGCTTTGTGGGTCGCGAAGTGACCAAGAACGACCGCCCTGAGCTGACCGCTGCCAAGATCATCGTCTCCGGTGGTCGTGCGCTGGGCTCGGCAGAAAAATTCAACGAAGTCATCATTCCTCTGGCCGACAAGCTGGGCGCGGCGGTGGGTGCATCGCGCGCAGCCGTCGATGCGGGCTACGCCCCCAACGACCTGCAAGTGGGCCAGACTGGCAAGATCGTGGCGCCGCAGCTGTACATCGCAGCCGGTATCTCGGGTGCGATCCAGCACTTGGCCGGTATGAAGGATTCCAAGGTGATCGTGGCGATCAACAAGGATGCGGAAGCACCGATTTTCTCGGTGGCTGATTACGGTCTGGAGGCAGACTTGTTTACCGCAGTGCCTGAACTGGTCAACGCGCTGTAAATCGAAGAGAAAGGGGCTGGGGCCCCTTTTTCTTTGTCATAAAAATATCAGTGAGCACTCACATGGGCTTGCTAAAGAAATCAATTTCCTGAGAAAAGGTCATCGCTATGACATACAAGGCTCCCGTCAAAGACATGCTGTTTGCCATGGAGCACCTGGCAAATTTGGAGCAGGTTGCGCAAATACCTGGCTTTGAAGAAGCGGGTCTAGATACCGCGCAAGCCGTTTTGGAAGAAAGTGCCAAGTTGAGCGAAACCGTGGTGGAGCCTTTGAATGTACCGGGTGACCTGAATCCTTCCAGCTGGAAAGATGGCGTTGTCACCACAACCCCCGGCTTTAAAGAAGCCTTCAAGCAATATGCCGAAGGTGGCTGGCAAGGCTTACAGCACCCTGTGGAATTTGGGGGCCAAGGGTTGCCCAAAACCATTGGTGCGGCCTGTGTGGAGATGCTCCATAGCGCCAATCTGAGCTTTGCCCTGTGCCCGTTATTGACCGACGGCGCTATCGAAGCAATGCTGACCGCTGGCAGCGCAGATTTAAAGGCCACGTACCTTGAAAAGCTGGTGACGGGCGAATGGACCGGCACCATGAATCTGACCGAGCCCCAGGCTGGCTCGGATCTGGCCCTGGTGCGTACCAAGGCCGAGCCCCAGCCGGATGGCACCTACAAGGTGTTTGGCACCAAGATTTTCATCACCTACGGTGAGCACGATATGGCAGAGAACATCGTGCATCTGGTGCTGGCCCGCGTGGTGGGTGCGCCCGAGGGCGTCAAGGGCATCAGCTTGTTGGTGGTGCCCAAGTTTCTGGTGAATGCAGATGGCTCACTGGGTGCGCGCAACGACGTGCATTGCGTCTCCATCGAGCACAAGATGGGCATACAGGCTTCACCCACCGCCGTGCTGCAGTATGGCGACAACGGCGGCGCCATCGGTTATCTGGTGGGTGAAGAAAACCGTGGCCTAGAGTACATGTTCATCATGATGAACGCTGCGCGCTATGCCGTGGGCGTGCAAGGCGTTGCGGTGGCCGAGCGCGCTTACCAGCGTGCGGTGCAGTATGCGCGCGACCGCGTGCAAAGCCGCCCGGTAGATGGCAGCGTGGCAGGCAGTGCGCCCATCATTCACCACGCCGATGTGCGCCGCATGTTGATGACCATGCGGGCCTACACCGAAGCTTGCCGCGCTATGGCGACCACGGCCGCAGCGGCCTACGATGCCGCCCACCACCACCCTGATGCCGAGGTGCGCAAAGCCAATGCCGAGTTCTATGAATTCATGGTGCCATTGGTCAAGGGCTATAGCACCGAGATGAGTCTGGAAGTCACCAGCCTGGGCGTGCAGGTGCATGGCGGCATGGGCTTTATCGAAGAAACGGGTGCAGCACAGTACTACCGCGATGCCAAGATCTTGACCATCTACGAAGGTACAACGGCCATTCAGGCCAACGACTTGGTGGGGCGCAAAACAGCACGCGATGGCGGTGCCAATGCCAAGGCGATTGCGGCACAGATTGCCAAGACCGAAAACGAATTGCTGGCCAGCGGCACTGAAGCTGCCCAATCCATGGCTGCGCGTTTGCAGGCCGCACGGGAAGACTTCCTGCAGGTGGTGGACTTTGTGGCTGGCAAGGCCAAGGCCACCCCCAATGCGGTGTATGCCGGCAGCGTGGCCTACCTGATGCTGGCCGGCAACTTGGTCGCTGGCTGGCAAATGGGGCGTGCTTTGCTGGTCGCCCAAGACAAAGCGGCACAAGGTGAAGATGTGGCCTTCATGCAGGCCAAAGTCATCACGGCACAGTTCTATGCAGAGCATATCCTCACCAAAACCAGCAGCTTGCGCGACAGCATTTTGCTGGGCGGTGACAGCGCTTGTGCTTTGCCACTGGACGCATTTTGACGCGCCGGTGACAGGCTGAGGCACCCGCAAGCGCAGATGATGCAAGGTCTGTGCTTAATATAAAAAGTGAGCCTCTAGCCGTTGCCTGATAAAGGCTAGAGGCACTTTTCTTGTAAATAAAATATACGGAGACTGCTGCATGTCAAAAATTCCTGCGGTGTTGCAAAACTTGGCGCTGCCCGTGATTGGCTCACCCTTGTTCATCATCAGCAACCCTAAGTTGGTCATTGCACAGTGCAAGGCAGGCATTGTGGGCTCCATGCCTTCGCTCAATGCCCGTCCGGCAGAGTTGCTGGATGACTGGCTGGCGGAAATCACCGAAGCGCTGGCCGCGCACGACCGCGCTCACCCTGAAGCGCCCGCTGCGCCTTTCGCCATCAACCAGATCGTGCACAAGAGCAATGACCGGCTGGAGCAGGATTTGCAAATCTGTGCCAAGTACAAAGTGCCCTTGGTCATCACCAGCCTGGGTGCGCGTGAAGATGTCAACCAGGCCGTGCACAGCTGGGGTGGGGTGGTGATGCACGACATCATCAACAACAAGTTTGCGCACAAAGCCATTGAAAAGGGCGCAGACGGCCTGATCGCCGTGGCGGCTGGTGCCGGCGGCCATGCCGGCGTGAAGAGCCCTTTTGCCTTGATTCAAGAAATTCGCCAGTGGTTTGAGGGCCCTGTCGCGCTGTCAGGCTCCATTGCTTCGGGCGATGCCATTTTGGCCGCGCAGGCCATGGGTGCCGACTTTGCTTATATTGGCTCGGCCTTTATTGCCACCGATGAAGCGCGTGCTGAAGCGGCTTACAAGCAAGCCATCGTCGATGGCAATTCTGATGATGTCGTGTATTCCAACCTCTTTACCGGCGTGCATGGCAACTATTTGGCCCCGTCGATTCGCGCGGCAGGCCTGGATCCCGACAATCTGCCGGTGTCCGACCCCAGCGCCATGAACTTTGGCTCAAGTCGTACCAAGGCCTGGAAAGACATCTGGGGCTGTGGCCAAGGCATCGGCAGCATCGACAAAATCCAGCCCGCAGCCGAGCTGGTAGCGCGTTTGAAGCGGGAATACCAGGCCGCACGCCAGCGCTTGTTGCACACGGTTTAAAAGTTTGAACCGTTTTTGCGTGAATACATGACAGCACCTGCGGGTGCTGTTTTTTTGGGCTGTATCTTGGTAGGCTGGTGGCGGGGCACTATTGCTACTATCAAATAAGTGAGTGACAAGCCCTTGTAAAGCAATGCTTTCAAAGCCTTTTATATTGCAAGACGAGTAATATCAACGGCCATTAGCTATCAAAAATGCTGTACAGATGTTCTGCCAGCGCCTTCTTTCCAAGCCGCACTGGGTAAACAGGGAACTTTTCGCCCAGCCTTGTCCCCTACGAGCGTAGCCAGCTTGTATGCATTTGCCGTGAAAGGGAACGCCATGACCGATCAAGATTTACGTCCGCCCAGCCAGCAGCGCCGCGCGAGCCGGGCCAGTACAGGCCACACCGGTAAGTGGGTCATGGGAGCGGTAGCATTGGCCGCAGCTTTGGCTGCAGGCTGGTGGGCCTATCAGCGCAAGGGATCCCCAGCGCCTGTGCCTGTAGCTGTGTCAACGCCTGCAGCGCCCAGCGCGCCACCCGCTGCGCCCGCTGTTGCGCCAGCAGAACCTTTGGCAGAAGCCGCGCCTGCGCAAGCAGCACAGCCTGAGACTGGCCAGCCCCTGCACCCCATTGTGGTGGATGCCGAAACAGCCGTGACGCCCGATGACGCCGCTGCCTTAGAGGTAGCGGTGAGTGAGTGGCTGGGGCGCGAGAACACGCTGAAATTCGTCGCTCTGCAAGGCTTGGCACACCACATTGCGGCGACTGTAGATAACTTGCCGCGCAGCCATGCGGCGCCGCGCCTGTGGCCTTTGAGCCCGGTGGGAGGGCGGATGGTCATCACCGAAGATGACAACGGTATGCACATTGCTGCGGCCAATGCCAGCCGCTATGACGCATTGGCGGGCTTTGTGAAAGCGGTAGATCCTGTGCAAGCTGCAGCGCTGTATCGCAAGGTTTACCCGGCCTTGCAGCAGGCCTATGAGAACCTCGGTTACCCCGGCAAGCATTTCAATGACCGCATGGTGCAAGTCATTGATCATCTGCTGCAAACACCGCAAGTCAATGGCCCGCTGCGCGTGAAGCTGGTGCAAGTGCAAATACCTGGACAAGCCGCTGCGGCGCCTCAGCAACCATGGCTGCGGTACGAGTACGCCGATCCGCAGTTGCAGTCCTTGTCAGCCGGGCAAAGAATTCTCTTGCGCCTTGGCCCTGCGCATGCACAAACTGTTCAAGCCCAGTTGCGTGCTTTGCGCGGTCAGCTAGCCAGCGCTACGCCACAGCAATAGCCATGAAAAAGGGCCTGCATGCAGGCCCTGAAAGTTGGGTTCAAGCCTCAATAGGCTCAGTTAGCTGGCGTTGGAGCTGTCTGGGTCACTGCTTTTCGTGATCCTGCTTTTGCTTCCTGTCAGGCGGTCTTTGAAATCCAAGACACGGGTAACGGCTGCGCCCATGCCCATTAGCTGCATGGCAGTCTCGGGTTTCAAGCGCTGTACATCGTCAAACCAGGTCATCAGCTTTTCAATCAGCTCATACATGTCTTGCATGCGCTTTTGGGCGTAGCGTTCATCTTCGGAGCCCGCCTCTTCCAGCAAGGCAGAGCGCAGCATCGACTGTGTAGGCTCAATCTCGCGGCGGCGGCGCTCCTCGGCCAGACGCAAAAAGATTTCCCATACATCCTGCGGCGCTTCAAAGTATTCGCGGCGATCGCCGGGATGGTGGCGCAAGTTCACCAGTCGCCAAGACTGCAATTCTTTGAGGCCCATGCTCACGTTGGAGCGTGAGAACTCCAACGTTTCCGAGATTTCCTCAGCATTCAACCCACGGGGAGACAAATAAAGCAAAGCGTAAATTTGTCCCACAGTGCGGTTGATGCCCCAACGGCTACCCATCTCACCAAAATGCGAGACGAATTGCCGATTCAGCGAAGGAAGTGGGGTTGTCTGTGTCATGGCAAGCATTGTGCCTAGGAATTGACACTTTTCAGCTTTTGCTGAATTCACAAACAACACGCGGATGGTTAATTACGACCAAAGCATAGTCTAGCGATGCATCTCGCCTGCGCGTTCTGGCTGGAACGTAATGGCGTCCACTTTGACAGTCACGGCGTTGCCGGCTGGACTGGGCATGGCAAATTGGTCACCGACGCGCAGTCCCAGCAGTGCTGTGCCCACCGTGGTCATGACTGAAATTTTGTGGCTGCTGCCATCGGCTTCTTTGGGGTAGACCAATGTCAGTGTTTGCTTGCTTGCAGTTTCTATGATCGTAAAGCTGACCGTGGAATTCATCGTTACGATATCCGCAGGCATTGCGGTGGGCTCCAGCACTTCTGCGCGATCCAGCTCCGCTTCCAGCGCTTCACGACCAGGGGCGTTTTGAGGCAATTTTTCAAGCAGTGCTTCCAGGCGCTCCATATCCAGAGATGACAGGATGATGGCAGGTTTGTTTTGTGCCATGAAGGCCTCCATGGGATAAAAGGGTGAGATGTCTTGTCCGAGAAGAAATCACTCAAACAGAGAAAAGCCCGGGCAACAGCGTTGTCCGGGCTATAGATTTGCACTTTTTTGGTGCGTTACGCGTATTGTGACGGACCAGTTCATAAAAGCAAGGTTGCCCACACGCGCAAGTGCGACAAACTAGGCTTAACCAGCTTGTGCTGCGTCTGCTAACTGCTGTGCAAAACGTTGTGCGAGCGCTTCATCACGCGCTTCAACCATAACGCGCAGCAGAGGCTCGGTGCCACTGGCGCGAATCAAAATACGGCCAGTTTCACCCAGTTGCTGTGTGATGTCCGTTTGAGCTTGCGCCAGCAAATGGTTGGTTTTCCAATCTTGTTCAGGAGTCAGGCGAACATTGATAAGAACTTGCGGAAACAGCGTCAGTTTGCTGAGTAACTGATTTAAGGTTTTGCTACTGCGCACGCAGCATTGCAGCACTTGCAAAGCACTGACCAAACCATCGCCTGTGGTGTGCTTATCCAGCGTCAGCAAATGGCCTGAGCTTTCTCCGCCGATTTGCCAACCTTTGTCTTTCAAGGTTTCCAGTACGTAGCGATCACCCACTTTGGCGCGCATGAAATCCACGCCATCCTGCTTGAGTGCGACTTCTACCGCCATATTGGTCATCAATGTACCTACGGCGCCAGCCACGCTGTCACCGCGCTGCAATCGGTCTTGAACCATCAAATACATCAACTCGTCACCGTTGTATATACGGCCGGTATCGTCCACCATCAGCAAACGGTCGGCGTCGCCATCCAAAGCGATACCGTAATGCGCATGGTTAGCGCGGACAGAAAGTGCCAAAGCTTCAGGATGGGTAGCGCCGACACCATCGTTGATGTTCAAACCGTCAGGCTCGCAGCCAATACATATGACTTCTGCGCCCAATTCATGCAGGACTTTAGGCGCAATATGGTAGGCCGCACCATGGGCTGCATCCACCACAATCCGCAGTCCGTGCAGCGACAAGTCATTGTCAAAAGTGCTTTTGCAGAACTCAATGTAGCGGCCTGCCGCATCATCCAGCCGGCGTGTCTTTCCCAATGCGGCGGATTCCACCCATTGGGGTACTTCTTCCAAGGCGGCTTCTACTGCTTCCTCCCAAGCATCATCCAGCTTGGTACCTTGTGCACTGAAAAACTTGATGCCGTTGTCGTAATAGGGGTTGTGGCTTGCGCTGATGACAACCCCCAAACTGGCCCTCTGAGTGCGTGTGAGATATGCCACTCCCGGAGTGGGCAGGGGGCCGAGCAAAATAACATCCACCCCTGCAGCATTAAAACCAGCCTCCATGGCTGCTTCGAGCATATAGCCAGAAATACGGGTGTCCTTGCCAATCAAGACCGTAGGGCGCTCTTGCGTTTTTTTAAGAACGCGGCCTACGGCATGTGCCAAGCGCAGGGCGAAATCAGGGTTGATCACCGATTGACCGACTTTGCCTCGAATACCGTCGGTGCCGAAATATTTGCGCCCCATGAAGCTTTTCCTTGTTTTATGAGTGTACGCATTGTTGTTCTTGCATGGCCTGCCAAACAGACAAAGCTGCTTTGGTCTGTGCAACATCGTGTACGCGAACGATGCGTGCTCCACGCTCGACCGCCAGCAATGCGGCTGCCACGCTAGGAACCATACGTGCGCCGACCGCTAAACCCGTGACTTGTCCTAAGGAGCCTTTGCGCGACCAGCCTGCCAAAAGGGGAAAGTCTAGTGCCAGCAGCACCTCTTGGCGAGCTAACAACGCAAAATTTTGTTCAACGCTCTTGCCAAAGCCGATCCCGTAATCCCAAACAATGCGCTGGCGTGCAACGCCGCGTGCCATTAAAGCTTCAGATGCTCGGCGCAAAAAGTCACGTACCTGTGGCACGACATCACCTTGCATGTGCTGCAGGTGCATGTTTTGGGGAGTTTGGTGCATGTGCATGATGCAGACGCCGCACTGGGGATGTCCGACCACCACATCTTCAGCGCCTGGCTGCCGCAAGCCCCATACATCGTTAATGATGTCTGCGCCTAAATCCAGAACCGCTTGCATGACTTGAGGTTTGTACGTATCAACAGAGATAGCAACTCCTAGCTTGACTGCTTCTTTCACCACAGGCAGTACGCGCAGGAGTTCTTCATTCAGCGGTACTGCTGGCGAACCTGGGCGGGTCGATTCACCGCCAATATCCAAAATATCCGCGCCGTCTTTTACTAACTGCTCGGCATGTACCAGTGCCTGCTGGCCTTGGTACCTGCCGCCATCTGAAAAAGAATCGGGCGTGTTATTGACAATGCCCATCACCAAAGGGCGTTGCAGATCGAGTAAAAAACGCGTGGTCTGCCATTGGGACATTAGACACTCCAAATAATCTAAGGCTCATGAAAAACGGGACACTAGGCCCCGTTAGATTGCTTGCGTAAATTTATGCAGCTGTTGGTGATGGATCGGTATCTACGGCTGGTGTTCCTCCGCCGGAAGAGTTGTTGTCATCACTCGACTTTGCAGGGGTACGCGGAACCCAATCCTTTGGAGGGCTAGGCTCTTTGCCAGCAAAGATCTCATCAAGCTGCTGCATGTCGATGGTTTCCCACTCCAGCATGGCATTTGCCATCGCATGCATTTTGTCTTGATTGTCTTCAATCAATTTGCGTGCCAAATTGTATTGCTCATCAATGATGCGGCGCACTTCGGTATCGACCTTTTGCATGGTGGATTCCGACAGGTTCGCGCCCTTATTGAAGGAGCGGCCAAGGAAAGGTTCACCTTCTTGCTCAGAGTAAACCATGGTGCCCAATGCATCCGACATACCGTAGCGCGTCACCATATCGCGAGCGATCTGGGTGGCCCTTTCGAAGTCATTGGATGCACCAGTGGTCATCTGGTTCATGAACACTTCTTCTGCAATGCGACCGCCAAACAGCATGGCAATTTGGTTCAGCATGAACTCCTTATCGTAGGAGTAGCGGTCTTTCTCGGGCAGACTCATTGTTACGCCCAGCGCACGGCCACGCGGGATGATGGTGACCTTGTGCACCGGATCGCACTTGGGTAGCAAGCGGCCAATCAAGGCATGGCCTGCTTCGTGATAGGCCGTATTGCGGCGCTCTTCTTCAGGCATGACCATGGACTTGCGTTCAGGGCCCATGATGATCTTGTCTTTGGCCTTCTCGAAATCCTGCATTTCCACAGTACGCGCATTGCGGCGTGCTGCCATCAAAGCGGCTTCATTGCATAGATTGGCCAAATCCGCGCCAGACATGCCAGGAGTGCCCCGGGCGATGATGGACGGGTTGACATCTTGTCCAGCAGGAATTTTGCGCATGTGCACATTCAAGATCTGCTCGCGACCACGGATATCAGGCAAAGTCACGTACACCTGGCGGTCAAAGCGACCGGGGCGTAACAAAGCCGCGTCCAAGATGTCTGGGCGGTTGGTGGCAGCTACCACAATCACGCCCATATTGGTCTCGAAGCCGTCCATCTCGACCAGCATCTGGTTGAGCGTCTGCTCGCGCTCGTCGTTGCCGCCGCCCATGCCGGCGCCGCGCTGGCGGCCAACGGCATCGATTTCATCGATGAAGATAATGCACGGCGCGTTTTTCTTGGCGTTCTCGAACATGTCGCGGACGCGGGCCGCGCCTACGCCCACAAACATTTCGACGAAGTCAGAGCCCGAGATCGAGAAGAAAGGTACTTTAGCTTCGCCCGCGATAGACTTGGCCAACAGTGTTTTACCGGTGCCGGGAGGGCCCACCAGCAGCAAGCCGCGAGGGATACGACCACCCAATTTTTGGAATTTGTTGGGGTCTTTCAGGAAGTCGACCACTTCCTTGACTTCTTCCTTGGCCTCATCGCAGCCAGCAACGTCCGCAAAGGTGACAGAGTTACTGTTCTCATCGAGCATGCGAGCTTTGCTCTTGCCAAAACTGAATGCGCCGCCTTTGCCGCCACCTTGCATCTGGCGCATGAAGTAAACCCATACGCCTACCAGCAACAACATAGGACCCCAGCTGATGAGCAGACTCATCAGCAGAGAACCTTCTTCACGGGGCTTGACGTCAAACTTGACGTCGTTATCAATAAGATCACCGACCAAGCCACGGTCAAGATAGGTCGCAGTGGTACGAATACGGCGATCATCGGAAGTCACTGCAACGATTTCAGTGCCGCCTTGGCTTTCCTGAATCGTTGCACTCTTGATGCGGTTATTGCGCACCTCGGTCAGGAATTCCGAATAGCCGATTTGGCCTGCGCCAGAGCCGCCTCGGGTATCAAATTGCTTGAATACCGTAAACAGCACCATGGCGATGACCAGCCAGACGGCGATTTTTGAAAACCACTGATTGTTCAAGCGGGGCTCCAGAGGAAAAAAGGAGAAAACATACGCATGGGAACGTTATGTCCCCATATGTGGTTCATTTTAGGTCTTTCAAGCGGTAGTGCCGAACCCTTATTCCTGCCAAGGCGATGGGAATCAAGGGTTTTCTGATGCAAAGGGCATTGTGGCCTGTCGCACATCGCTTTATTTCAGACCAATACCAATCAAAAAAGTCTCTGACGATTTATCACGTGAAGACTTGGGTTTGAGGGGCTTTACCAGTTTGAAATGCTGTCGGAAAAGCTTGATCAAATCGTCATAGCCGGGGCCATGAAACACTTTTGCGACCAACGCGCCCTCAGGCTTAAGGTGATGGATGGCAAAGTCCACGGCAAGTTCAATCAGATGTTCAACGCGTGCTCCGTCTGTGGTGCTGTTGCCTGAAAGATTCGGTGCCATGTCTGAAACTACCACATCCACCTGGCGGTCTTGCACAACTTCTTTAAGTTGAGTGAGTACAGACTCTTCTCTAAAGTCGCCCTGGATATAGTGCACGCCTTCAATGGCTTCCATGGGTAGCAAGTCCAAGGAAATGATGGCTCCATTCAAAGCACCAGCTGCTGCGCCTGCGGGTGACATGCGGCGGCGCAGATACTGGCTCCAGGCTCCGGGCGTGCAGCCCAAGTCGACGACCACTTGGCCGGGCTTGATGAGTTTGAATGTTTCATCAATTTCTTTGAGTTTGTACGCGGCACGGGCGCGGTAACCGTCCTTTTGTGCGGCTTGTACATAAGGGTCGTTCAAGTGGGCATTGAGCCAATTCTTGTTGAGCTTCTTGCTTTTCGTTTTGATGTTCATCGCAAATTTCTTCCTGCCTCGATAATACGGGCATGCCCCAAATTGATTTAACTCCCGCTGAGCGCCGGGAACACCGCGCCAACGCCCACCATCTCGACCCCGTGGTCATGATCGGTGGTGACGGCCTGACACCCGCCGTGCAGAACGAAATTGACAGCGCTTTGAACGCGCACGGCCTGATTAAGGTCCGCATGTTCGGCGATGATCGCGCAGCCCGTGAGCAGGTTTACCTGCGCCTGTGCGACGAACTCAATGCTGCCCCCATCCAGCACATCGGCAAGTTGCTGGTGCTGTGGCGCCCCATTCCCGACAAGGAAAAGGGGCTGGATGAAGACCGCATGGCCGGCCCTCGCGACATCAAGCTGCTCAAGTTCGGCCGCGCTGGTAGCAAGCCCGAAGTCAAGCAAATCCGCGTGCTGGGCAATCAACGCCTGACACAAGGTGGTTTGATCAAGCGCGCCAAGAAGTCGGGCCCCAAGTCGGCCAAAAAAGGCCACTAAGCATCCAGACTGCACCTGAGCATGAGCACCACAATTGCCACAACCCCTGAGCGCCACATCCTTTGCATGAAGTGGGGCACCAAGTATGGGCCGGAATACGTTAACCGGTTGTACGCCATGGTGCGCCGTCATCTCAGTGGTGATTTTCGCTTTGTCTGCCTGACCGACAACGCTGAAGGGATTCGTTCAGAGGTGGAATGCCTGCCCATTCCGTCTTTGGATCTGCCGCCAGGCATTCCAGAGCGAGGCTGGACCAAGCTGACGACCTTCACCAAAGATCTGCATGGCCTTCAAGGAACTGCGCTGTTTCTGGATGTGGACGTGGTGATTACGGGCTCGCTGGATGATTTCTTTACCCATCCAGGTGAATTTCTGATTATTCATGACCACAAGCGCCCTTGGCGTGTGACGGGAAACTCTTCGGTCTACCGCTTTGAGCTGGGTGCGCACCCAGATGTGCTGGAGTACTTTCGCCGCCACTTTGATGAGATTCGCAAAGAGTTTCGCAATGAACAGGCCTATTTGTCGGATGTCATTCACAAACAAGGCAAGCTCAAATACTGGCCTGCGGAGTGGTGTCCGAGCTTTAAGTACCATTGCATTCCGAGCTGGCCGACGAACTTCTGGAATCCGCCATTCGTACCTGATAACGCACGCATTGTGATTTTTCATGGTGAGTGCAATCCGCCCGATGCGCTGGCAGGGCGCCGCAATCGACGTTTGCGCTTCATTAAGCCCGCAACATGGGTGGCTGAGCACTGGCGTGAATAATTTTTTGAATCCTGTTGTATAGCCCCTCTAAGGCCCGCGCCTGAGGGGCTTTTTTATCGGTACGCATTTGATGTCTGAACAAGATCAACCTCGAAATCCTTTACATGGCCTGACGCTAGAGCGCATGCTCACCGATCTGGTGGACTATTACGGTTGGGCCGAGTTGGGGGAGCGCATTCCGGTGCGGTGCTTCAATTTAGACCCCAGCATTTCTTCGAGTCTGCGGTTTTTGCGAAAAACGCCTTGGGCGCGAGAAAAGGTGGAGCAGCTTTACCTTTACACGCTGCGAAAAACTCAGCGCTAGCCGCGATGTTGCTGGGGGTGGATAGAGGGTTGAGACGTTATTTCTACCCATTTGCCAGGGAACTGATGGCGCTCATAGGAAATTACAAACAGGTAGGTAAATGAATCTGCAAAAATGCACAGATCCAGATTTCGCTTTCCCATGCCTGAAACCACGCTTTTTTCCGCTAGGGTGTGTTCACGTTAATAGTTGACTACGTATGCAGGCGCTGACAATCCAG
>JADMKK010000010.1 GCA_015478895.1 Comamonas sp.
TCGTCTCCATCGCTTTGATTTGCGAACACCTGCGGTAATGTGAACACGCCCTAGATGCTATTTTTTCCATAACGCTAGCGCACCTGCGGTGATTCACAGCATGTCTTGAGTGCCTTCACGCACCCATTGTTTAATGCAGGCTGGTGCACACCACAGCGCCCTCAGAAATCTCTCAAAGTACAGCCCATGCTCGACAAGCACACTTGGTACATCCTCAAGCACCTGCACCACAACGTCGCCACCCAGCAAGCCGCGCGCATTGACGCGGGCAAGCGCCTGACGCCGCAGGCTTTTTTGGTCAGTCAGCCGCAAGACCAGCAAGGTCAGGCCAGCATGAACGTGGCGGAGATTGGCGCTGACTTCATTGCGGGTTTGCTGGCCCAAGCCGAGGGTGAGCGCCTGTTGGCCAAGTACCTGGCCGATGCGCTGCATGAGGGATCGCTGATTCAGCAGCAGATTGCGCAGGAGCATGGCTTTGAAGCCAGCTACACGCTGCTTGTGCAGGAAACCCTGCTGCCCGCCGAAGTGCCTGAGGCGGCGCCGCGACCGGCGCTGATGGTGCTGTTCAACGGCAAAAGCGTGACGCTGCCCATCTTTCACCTGATTGAAACGCTGCCTGATGGCAGCCGCCGCTGCCACTTGCGCGCCTTTCCTGAGTTGCAGGAGATTGAAGCTGTGCAGCGCATGCTGCAAGCGCGTATGCAGCAAAACGCGACATTGCATTAAGCACCGCATTAAGCACCACCGCTGGGCCTATAGCCTTTATAGGCTAGCCGTGTACTTCAAAACCCTGGCCATCAATCATGAACAACAGGGAGCGCAGAAACTGTGCATCGTCATCGAGTACATGCACCACCGGTTGCATCGAAGAGGAATAATCCATTATTTTCATAGCTACAAGCCTTTTAATATCAAGGGCTAAAGCCCTATTTGGCCGTTAACTATGGATGTGTCGCCCTGCACCCAAGCAACCTGCGGCAACACCAGCTCCATGCACAAACCACCACTGCGGCCCTGAAGGCGGGTCTGCAAATGGCCGCCATGTAGCTCTGCAATATTGCGACTGATGAACAAGCCCACAGACCCAAGCCATCCAGTTTGGTGGTGTAAAACGGCTCAAACAGCCGAGCTACCGCATCTGGAGGCAGCGGTGGGCTGTGGTCACATACCACAGGCCACAGCACGGCCTGGCGTTGCACAGACACCCGCTTGCGTGCCAAGGCTCGCACGCTGTCCAGCACGCGCGCGGTGCGCAGCACGGACTCTTCAATGGCCTCCAGCGCACTGGCGAGTTGTGCAGGCGCCAAGCCAATGGATGGCTGATTTCTTGGGCCAGACTGGCCGAAAACTCCCCCAATACCAACAAGCGCCCCATGTAATCCATCTTTTCGCGCGCCTGCGCCACTTGCTGCGCCAATGCGTCACGCTCTTGCATGCTGCGGGTGCACGCTCAACAGCTTTGCCTTGAGGCACATCAAGCAAACCAGCGCGTTGCTCGAATTCCAGCCCTGTCTTACAGGTCGCTTCATGTAAGGGCGACAGCAACTGTCATTGCACCCATAATCCCTCAAGCAATTTTTTGCATTTTTCTGACTCCTACTACCGCCCTACGAACCCATGCACGACAACAGCAAATCATTGGCCCAAGGTACTGACGAACTGTTGGTGAGCCTGTGCAACTCCGTAACCCGCGTGCTCAACGTAGCCACCACGTGCCAAGTGCAATACGCCGGCATGGTGCAACGCATTAAGAAGACCTATCTCAAACCCGACATTGGGTGCTTTGTCCTCTTTGATGGCGGTTTTTCGGGCTTGGTCATCATTAACTTTTCGGCAGCATCTGCCATGGAGCTTTACCGCAGCTATCTGCTGAACATGGGCATGTCGGAAGCTGATCTGGCCAACTCCCACACCTCTGATGAAGTCAGCAATGTCATGGGCGAGCTGATGAACCAAGTGGTGGGCGACTTCACCGGCAAAGTGCGCCGTGAATTGCAGACTCACATCACACAGAACCAGCCCAAGATGCTGGTGCTGAACAAGCAGGTTCAACTGAGTGTGGATGCCAATCTGGATAACCCCCAAGCACGCCGCGTAACGTTCTACACGGCATCCAACAATATTTTTTACCTTGAGTTGGCTGTTGACAGCACTGAGTTCATCAAACTGCACGATTTTGATGCCAACGAAGTGATTGACCCCGATGCCATCATTGCCGCCCAAGATGCAAAAGAGCCCGAAAACACTGGCCACCAGTCCTCTGCTTCCACCAATGATCTAGAAACCGAGGCGTTGCTCAAATCACTGGGCATGTAGTAGCGAGCAGCTTGGGCTGAATAAATTGGCGAGGATGAACGGCTTTTTAACGCTAAGTTTGCAATTGAACAAATAGTGCCAGCTCGCATTGGCAATAATTTGTTCCTTATTGCGGCACTGCACACCACCAACTCACACCAATCATTCATGTCTTTGCCATTGGATGGAACCTCTCAAGTGCCCTTGCTTGACACCGCACATGCTGACCTAGAGCGACTTCTGCGCGAGCAAGAAACCTTGATGCACAGCGCAGGGGTGGGAATTGCCTTCATCAAGCACCGCATCGTCGTACGCTGTAACCCGCATTTCGCCTCCATCTTTGGTTATGCCAACAGCGAACAGGTCGTGGGAATCAAAAGTTCCTCCTTGCATGCCACACGTGAAGACTTCAAGGCGCTAGGCCGCAGTGCCTTTCCATCCTTATCACTGGGTGAAACTTTTAAAACAGAACGGAAATTACGACGCCGCAGCGGCCACGTATTTTGGGCCAGCCTTTCGGGGCACTTAATTAACCCCCAAAACCCCGGCGAAGGCTCAATCTGGATCGTTGACGACATCAACGAGCAGCGCCGCCGAAAAACCCTGTTGCGTGTCGCCCTGCGCGAAAAACAGCTGCTTTTTGAAACCGCTGCCGTGGGTATCGCTTATTTCCGACAGGGTGCCCTGACACGCTGCAACCCCCACTTGGCAAACATGCTCGGCTTTGAGCCGGAAGAGCTGCAAGAGCACACCAATGTGCCTCAGCACTTTGGCAATAGTTCACCACTGGCAGCCATCGCGAAAATCTCTGCAGAAAACATCGTCAACTTCGAAGATGAAATTACCCTGCGCCACAAGCAAGGCCATCTGATTGAGTGCGAAGCGCGCAGTCGATTGATTGATCCACTTGCCCCTCAGCAAGGTGAAGTCTGGATTTTGGTAGACATTACCGAGCGCAAACACATTCAAACCATACTGACCCAAACCCAGGCAGATTTAGAAAAACAGGTGCAAGAACGCACCATGGAGCTGAGCGCAACGATCCAAAATTTGCACCAAGAGGTAGAAGATCGCAAACGCGTGCAAGAGCGGATTCATTGGATGGCGCACTACGACCCCCTAACAGGACTGCCCAACCGCACACTTCTGACCGAACGCAGTAAAGCAGCCATCAGCAGCGCCCAGACCAATGGCACGCCATTGGCCGTGATTTTTCTAGACCTAGATCGGTTTAAGCACGTCAACGACTCTCTGGGCCATAAAGTGGGCGATGCACTGCTCGTACAAATCGCCCTCCGTCTGCGCGAAGTCGTGCGTGATCGCGATACGGTATGCCGTTTGGGCGGCGATGAATTTATATTGTTGCTACCCGGAGCTAATGCCCATGGCGCCGCGCGCGTTGCCAGCAAGCTGCAAGAGGCTTCACGGACTTCTTATCAAATTGACCACCATGAACTGACCATGGCTCCCTCTATGGGGATTGCCTTGTATCCGCAAGATGGCGCCGACATTGACAGTTTGACCCAATCGGCAGATGTGGCCATGTACCACGCCAAATTGGAAGGGCGCAACACCTACCGCTTTTTCACGCCGCAGATGCAGGCCAAATCGATCCGTGCGCTTCAACTGGAAAGTGCCATGCGCCGCGCCTTGGATCGCAAGGAATTTACGCTCCACTATCAGCCGCAAATCTGCATGCGTACTGGAGAAATTCGCAGCGTTGAAGCGCTCTTGCGCTGGCAGCACCCGGAGATGGGAGCAGTCAGCCCGGCCGAATTTATTCCTGTTGCAGAGGACAGCGGTCAAATCTTGCAAATCGGGGAATGGGTGCTGCGCCAGGCCATTCATCAGCTGCAAGCTTGGCACAGCGCAGGACATAAGAATCTCAAGATGGCCGTTAATTTATCGGCCATTCAGTTCCACCAGCCGCAGTTGCCAGAGCTAGTCAGTCGCATTTTGCAAGACTCACAAATTCCGGCCACCTCATTGGAGTTGGAGCTTACAGAAGGCGTCGCGGTCAATGATCCAAAGGCAGCCACACTCACCATGGATGCGTTACGTGAACGCGGAGTTTGGCTGTCTATTGACGATTTTGGCACTGGCTATTCTTCATTGAGCCAGCTCAAGCGTTTTCAAATCTACAAACTCAAAATCGATCAGTCTTTTATCTGTGATCTAGAGCATGACAGTAATGATCGCGCTATCGTCAGCGCGATCATTCGTATGGCCCAAGCCTTAGGTATGCAAACCACGGCCGAAGGGGTTGAAACCAGCGCGCAACTTGAATTCTTACGTAGCCAAGGTTGTGATGAAGCGCAAGGCTATCTATTCAGCCGACCACTTCCTGCAGATCGGGTGAGTCATTTGCTAGATACCTATACACCGTGGGTTATTCCGAATGTGGAAGTGCACTCCTACTGAGTGCATATGCCACCTTTAGGCTCCAGTCACGCGTTCAAGCGTTGTGCCAAAGACGGGCTCCTCCGGCTTCCAGGTGGGAAAGATAAATGCGGACTTCCAGCTCAAACTGGTGATAGTTGGGTTCCATGTGGCAGCACAGGGCATAAAAAGCTTTGTCATGCTCAACCTCTCGCAAGTGCGCTAATTCGTGAACCACGATCATTCGCAAAAAAGCTTCGGGCACGAATTTAAACATCGAAGCAATGCGAATTTCGTGCTTCGCATTCAGCCTCCCACCTTGCACCACCGATCTGCGGGTATGCAAGCCAAGTGCATTACGCACCACATGAATTTTGTTGTCGTACGCAACACTGTGCAGCCCACCCGCTTTGCGCAGGTGCTCCGACTTCAACTCACCAACATAGGCATACAACGCTTTGTCTGAGCGCACATGGTGCGGTTGCGCGTAACGCTCTAGCAACCAGTTAGACACGCCATTAGGCTTTTGCAGCAAAGCAAGCACCTGCGCCTGCAGATGCAAGGGATAAGCCTGGAGATAAGGAAGCGAAGGATTTGACATGACGATGCAAAAACCCGGCAATGCCGGGTTTGTTAAAAGAGTAAAAACCCAGCATTAATGCAAATGTCGAGGGCGTCGGCCATTCCCACCGCCACGCGGTCCGTTGTTGCCACGAGGAGGCAACTTACCAATCTCTAAAGAGCTCACCAGGCTATCAAAGCGCTGCATGAACAGCTTGTCAATTTCAGCGACTACGCCTACCAGCTCTGAGGCATCGAAGTGGCGCTCCATCATGTGAATCGTGTCTTGCACTAACAGGTCACGCTGCACTTTCATAATCGCTGCCGGGTTGGGCCCTACAAACAGCATCACAAAGTCATCGCGCGCATCTTCTTCTCTATCGCCCTCTTCTTCATCGAAGTCCGCGTCATAGAACGTCACCTCAATGGCCGCGCCCTCTTGCGCCAATTCGTTGAGTCCCATGCACATATCATCCAGCGCCTGCCGAAAATCCTCGCCGCCTGAGACTGTCCAGCACATTTGCAGCACACTGTCTTTCGCGTTGAACTGAAGACCTGGCTCTTCTTCATAGGCGCTTACAGCCCCTGTTGCCAAAGACCGCGCCCCCGCATAAGACCACAAGGGCTTAAGCACATCCTGCAATTGCTCAAATGTCACATCCGGACGCAGCGGCACCTGGCCGTGTACGTGAATTTCAAAAGGTGCGTTGTAGCTAGGCATTGTTTTTTCACTGGTTGCGCCACAGACAGCAGCTATCCGGGCACGATAATCAAAGAAGTTTTGGCATCATCACAATGACCGACACTCCATCGCTCACCATTTTGTCATGCAAGACAAAATCTGTCCGCCTTTGAAGTCATTGCAACTAAATCTGATCGTTTAAGGAAGTAGGCAATCAATTAGAATCTGATCGTTTAAGGAAGTAGGCAATCAATTAGAGCTTATAGAAAAACTCCAAATTAGCATGTTGCAGCTCTAAGTACTATCAGAAAGCATAGCTGCTACTGAGCACCTGCATTGATAGAAGATCGCTACCAGCTCAAGACCATCCAAAAGATTTCATACCTTGTACTTGCGAAAAACAAAAATGCCCGCTTGTTAGCGGGCATTTTGTAGTGCAAGCTTTATTCTTGCTTGCGATATTTGGTAGGCGCGATTGAATTCGAATCAACGACCCCCACCATGTCAAGGTGGTGCTCTAACCAACTGAGCTACGCGCCTGA
>JADMKK010000011.1 GCA_015478895.1 Comamonas sp.
CGAAATCGTCCAGCCTATCCTGGATGCAAAACCACGGGATAAAGCGACGTTTGAGCGGCAGACCTAGCTGCTGTCCCGCATGGAAAATCTTAAAGTGGTTGCCACTGCCTCTTTGCCTGCCACAACAGATGGAGCGACACCCTTAAAGCTACAGATTGACCGTAAACCGCTCGTGTTTAACGTGTCTGCCGATTTGCGCCAGGGAGACTCCAAAGCGATTGGTACTTTGACGCTCAACGACCCGCTGTGGGAAGGCTCCCAAGTGCAGCTTTCAGGCCTGCTCGAAAAACCTAGCCAAGAACGCTACGTCTCAGCGACCGTGAATCAATGGCTCAACGCACAAGGCACCACACTGCGCTTGGGCTATTCAGACTTCAAAGGACGGGATAACTTCAACGACGGTTTTTTGGAAGATCTGACGCACCAACGCAAGCTAGATGTCACGGTAATGCATCCACTGGTCTTGACGTCAAAGACTTCGACGCTGATAGGCGCAGGGGTTTTTGGCCTGGATTATGAGAAAGAATATTTCTATCCGGGCTTTAACTTGGCTATTGACGACATTGAAAAAGTGCGTGGATTACAACTGCATGGCATTTGGCAACGTTCTGATGCGCAGTCGATGCAAAGCCTCACTACCACGCTGACCCGTGGCCTGGATGCATTCGGAGCAGGCCCCGTACGCCGCACCAACTTGAATCTGCCTCTCAATGACAACCCAGCAAATTTTGAATTCACACGCCTGTCGTTTGATTACGCTTTGCGTTGGAGATTCACCAACTTAATGGGTGCTGCCTTGGGCGTTGGGGGCCAGCTTTCCCCCGATGCGCTGCCAGTCTCAGAGCGTGTTTCATTTGGCGGCAGCCGTTACGCACGCGGCTATCGCAGCGGCGAGGCTGCGGGCGACCAAGGTTTGGGAGCCAGCATAGAAGTCAATCGATTCTTCCCCATAGAGTCCGGGAAGTGGCTCAAAAGCTGGGAGCCCTATGTCAAATATGAACAGGCTAAAACCTGGTTCCATACCGAGGGCTTGAAAGGGCAAACGCTCAAATCCACGAGCTTAGGGGTACGACTTAGTGACAGTCGTTACTACGCACTGGATGTGTCGGCCTCCAAGCCGCTGGGCGACCCCAGCCCTTACAACCCCGACAAAAAACTGCGCTACAGCCTGACTTTGAGTTATCAGCTCGATTTGTAATTCAAATCCGTGCCGGGCACGAAACGCAGGGCTTGGTGGAAAATCAAGCCCTGCTTTACCTTGGCCCCCATGAAAAAATCAGAGATCACGCCTTTTTTCTCCGTCCTGCGCGACGCTAACCCCCACCCCGAAACCGAGCTGGAGTACAGCTCCCACTTTGAGTTGCTGGCCGCCGTACTGCTGTCGGCACAGGCCACCGATGTCGGTGTGAACAAGGCCACGCGCAAGCTGTTTCCCGTGGCCAATACGCCGCAGGCCATTCTGGATCTGGGTCTGGAAGGGCTGGAGAGCTACATCAAGACCATTGGCCTGTACCGCAGCAAAGCCAGGCACTTGATGGCAGCTTGCCGCATCTTGGTGGACAAGCACGGCGGCGTCGTGCCTAGCACCCGCGAAGCGCTGGAAGAGCTGCCCGGCGTGGGCCGCAAGACCGCCAATGTGGTGCTCAATGTGGGTTTTGGCCAGCCGACCATGGCGGTGGATACCCACATCTTTCGCGTGAGCAACCGCACCGGGCTGGCGCCGGGCAACAACCCGCTGCAAGTCGAGCAGCAACTGCTGCAGCGCGTACCTGCCGAATTTGCGGTGGATTCGCACCACTGGCTGATCTTGCTGGGCCGCTATGTCTGCCAGGCGCGCAAGCCGCGCTGCTGGGAATGCCTCGTCAGCCCCTATTGCGACTTTCAACCAAAAACCGAAGCCCCTGCAGCGCGCAAGTCGCTGCAAAGGGGCAAGCCAGACTAATTGGCCAGTGGCACATTGCGGGCATCGCGCTTGGCAGCCCAGTGCTGCAGCATGCGCGGCAAAATCAGCATGAGCAGCACGACGATGACCAGCGTCAACGACATGGGCCGCTGCAGGAAAATCATGAAGCTGCCCTCCCCAATGGCTACCGCATTGCGCAACTGTGCTTCTGCCAAGGGGCCCAAAATCATGCCCACCACCACAGGGGCCGTGGGAAAGTCAAAGCGGCGCATCAACACGCCCAGCAGGCCAATGCCGTAGAGCAAGAACAAATCGAAGGTGCTCTGGCGCATGCCATAGGCACCGACTGTGGCAAAGATCAAGATCCCCGCATACAGCTGCGGACGTGGAATTTTGAGCAGTTTGACCCAGAGCCCCACCATGGGCAGGTTCAGCACCAGCAGCATCAAGTTACCGATGTACAGCGAAGCAATCAGCGCCCAGACCAAGGCACCAGCACTGGTAAACAACTGCGGGCCAGGGTTGATACCGTAATTCTGGAATGCGCCCAACAACACTGCGGTGGTATTGCTGGTGGGAATGCCCAAGGTGAGCAGCGGAATCAGCGCAGCCGTTACGGTGGCGTTGTTGGCCGCTTCCGGGCCGGCCACGCCTTCGATGGCGCCTTGGTGACCAAACTCCGCCTTGTTGTCGCCCTTGGCCAGTTTTTTCTCGGTGGCATAGCTCAGAAAGGTCGGGATTTCCGTGCCGCCCGCAGGAATGCAGCCAAATGGCGCGCCGATAGCCGTGCCGCGCAGCCATGCGGGGATGGAGCGCTTCCAGTCGCGCGCCGTCATATGTACCCTGGTAACTTTGTTCTGCGAGGGCACGACCTTGCCTTCATACAGGGCGGCATACAGCACTTCAGCCACCGCGAACAGGCCGACCGCCACCAGCACAATGTCGATGCCATCCATCAACTCCATCTTGCCGCCGGTGTAACGCGCCGCGCCGGTGATCTGGTCCATGCCGATGCAGCCCAGACCCAGGCCTACGAACAGCGACGTCATGCCGCGCAAGCTGCTTTGGCCGAGCACAGCGCTGACCGTCGTGAACGCCAGCACCATGAGCATGAAGTATTCGGGCGGGCCCAGCTTGACGGCAAACTCAGCCACCGTGGGTGCAAACAGCGTGACGATGACTGTCGCGACCGTACCGGCCAGAAAAGAGCCGATGGCCGCCGTAGCCAGGGCCGCGCCTGCGCGACCGCTCTTGGCCATTTTGTTGCCTTCCATGGCCGTGACCATGCTGGCAGTTTCACCGGGCGTGTTCAGCAGAATCGACGTGGTCGAGCCGCCATACATTGCGCCGTAGTAAATGCCGGAGAAAAAGATCATGGAGGCCGTGATCTCTACTTTCGCGGTAATGGGCAGCAGCATTGCCACCGCCACCGCCGGGCCAATGCCTGGCAACACGCCAACAGCTGTGCCCAAAGCGCACCCCAGCAACGCCCACAGCAGGTTGACCGGCGTCACCGCCGTGGCAAAGCCTTGCATCAATGCGTCAAAAATTTCCATCACAGCCACCCCGTTTCTGTCAGGCCCGGCAGGCTGATGGCCAAAAACTGGGTGAACATCCAGAACACAGGCGCAGCAATTGCCAGCCCAATCAACGCGTCTTTGCCCAACGCTTTACCGCTCAGGGTGTTGGCCTGGCCTTGCGAGCGGCGCAGTCCCTGCACGGCCAGGGTAAAGCACAGGGTGCAACTGACAATAAAGCCCACATGCTCAATCAATCCTGCGTTGAGCAGCAAGCCCGCAGACACCCAGACAAAAGAGCCCACATCCGCCTGCGCGCTGCCGCCGGGCTCTCCCGCTTGGCGATAGCCGCCGGTCAAGGCTTCCCAGATCAGCCAAGCGCCGCAGAGCGCCAGCACCACGGCGCACAGCCACGGTAAAAAGCTCGCACCCACGCCGCTGTAACCGGCATCACCCGGGATCATGCTGGCACCAATGGCCAGCCCAATGGCAACGATGATGACACCGGCACCCACAGCCGCTTGCCAGCGGGCAGACGGCACAGCACTAGACACTTGCCGAGACTCGGGTGCCGCTTGAAAGCTCTCAGACATGCAGAGCTCCTTTATGAAGAAAATAGGGCGCTAGCCCTTATAAATAAAGGGCTAGCAGCTATCAATAAAGCAAACCACTGCGCAGTGGCTTGGGCCTGCTGCGCCTTACACCATGCCTGCGCGGGTCATGGTGTCTTGCAGGCTGGCGAACTCCTTGTCGACAAAGCTGGCGAATTCGTCGCCCGCCAGCCATGCAGGCGTCCAGTCATTTTTCTTGAGCGCCTCTTGCCACGCCGCGCTCTTGGTGGCTTTTTCTAACTTGGCGACCAGTTCATCGCGCTGGGACTTCGACAAGCCGGGAGCGCCGTAGACGCCGCGCCAGTTGCCAATTTCCACGTCAATGCCTTGCTCTTTGAGCGTGGGCGTATCCAGCGAAGCCAGGCGCTCGGGTGAAGTCACACCGATGGGCGTCATCTTGCCGGTGGCGATGTACTCGGCAAACTCGCTCAGGCCGCTGCCACCAATGGTGACGTTGCCGCCCAAGATGGCCGAAATGGCCTCCCCGCCTCCGCGA
Source organism: Comamonas sp. (assembly GCA_015478895.1). Taxonomy (GTDB): domain Bacteria; phylum Pseudomonadota; class Gammaproteobacteria; order Burkholderiales; family Burkholderiaceae_C; genus Comamonas. The sequence continues at coordinate 4,528 of JADMKK010000011.1, forward strand.
AACGCCACATAGTTGATCTTGGCGGGGTCTACACCCACCGCTTTGGCAATCATGGCCGCTGCAATGTGTTCGGTGGAACCCCGCGAGCCGCCGCCCCATTTGACGCTGCCAGGGTCTTTTTTGAGCTGCGCCACAACTTCGCCCATGTTCTTGAACGGCGAATTGGCCGGCAGCACAAACACGTTGTATTCGCTGGTAATGCGGGCCAAGGGCGTGACTTGCTTGAGCGTCACCGGAGGCTTGCCCGTAATGATGCCGCCCAGCATGACGGCGCCCATCACCATCATGGCGTTGGGATCGTTCTTGCTGCCATTGACAAACTGCGCCAGTCCAATGGCACCGGCTGCGCCGCCCTTGTTGTCGTAAGTGACGGAAGAGGCCACACCGGCATCTTGCAAAGCCTTGCCCAGGGCACGGCCGGTGCTGTCCCAACCGCCACCCGGGTTGGCGGGCAGCATCATCTTCATGGCAATGGCTTGTTGCGCCCAGCTGGCCTGGGGCAGTAAACCGGCAGCGGCCATGGCTGCCATGCTCTTTAAAAAGGTATCGCGTCGCATGCATCGTCTCCTGTGTAGGTATGGATTGTCAGGATGGGCTGTGCAAGCCGTGGCCTGGACTGCTTGACCCGCATGATGCGGGACAGCGCTGTCAATTGGCTGTCCTGCCAGCACCGTGAAAACCCGCACCCCGGCGCCGATGGCAGCGCCCTGTGCAGTGCTAATGTGCGCGCCATGCATATTCTTTTGGTGGAAGACGATACAGCCATGCGCGCCAGCCTGGAGCGCGCCCTCACGCGCCGTGGCATGCAAGTGAGCATGTGTGCAGATGGACTGCAGGCGGTTCTCCAGTGGCAAAGTCTGCAGCCTGATGCGGTGGTGCTGGACCTCAGCTTGCCGGGGCTGGACGGCTTGCAGGTTTTGGAGAGCATGCGCGCCCAGCGTTCGATCACCCCAGTGCTGATTCTCACGGCGCGCGGCACGGTGGGCGACCGCGTGCTCGGCCTCAATGCGGGTGCTGATGACTATCTGGCCAAGCCTTTTGATCTGGATGAACTGGAAGCGCGGCTGCGCGCCCTGGTGCGGCGCTCACCGCACCCAGCGACAGCGGCAGCCTCCACCCAAGACACCGTTTTTGGCACCTTGCGCCTTGATCGCAGCAGTGGAGCGGTGTACCACTTGGGCGAAGCCATGGACTTCACCCCCCGTGAGCGGGCATTGATGCTGGCCCTGCTGGCACGCCCCGGTCAGGCACTGGCCAAAGAGCGGCTGTATGAACTGGTCTTTCCCGGTGAAGTGGAGGTGAAGTACGAGGCCATTGAGGTGGTGGTCTACCGGCTGCGCAAAAAACTGGCGGGCACGGGCATTGACCTGGTGACGCTGCGCGGACTGGGCTACCTGCTCAAACCCACTTCAGCCACCACCACGCTTTGACGATGCCCATGCAGCCTGCCTCCCGCACCTGGTCTTTGAGAAGGCAATTACTCACAGGCATTTTGCTGCCCGTCACGGCCTGTATTACCTTCAACATCTGGTGGGACTACGGCTCCTCCCTCGAAGTGCTGCACACCGCCTATGACCGCAGCCTGCTGGCTTCTGCCAAAACCATCAGCGAGCAACTCACTGTGGAAGGCTATGACGAGCACGCACACATTGAGGCCACAGTGCCCTACTCTGCTCTGGAAGCGTTTGAAGCCGACACGCAAACGCGCATGTACTACCGCGTCTCCAGCATGAACGGTGCGCTGATTTCTGGCTTTGAAGACTTGCCGGCCTGGCAAGGCCAGATACCAGCACAGCCACCGTTTGCGGCTTTGGTTGATTTTTACGACAGCACGTTTCGCGATCAGCCCGTGCGCATTGCCGTGCTTTTGCAACCCGTAGCCAGCGCCACGGGGCGCGGCATGGCCGTCATTCAGGTGGCAGAAACCTTGCAGCTGCGCCGCAACCCTGCCTGGCGCTTGCTGACAGAAACCATCTGGCAACACGGTGTGCTGTTGCTGCTCATCGCGGGCACTGTGCTGATTGTCGTTCAGCGTGTCACGCGCCCCGTGCGCGAGGTGGGCGATGCCATGGGGCAGCGCACCTCCAATGAGTTGCGCCCCATCCACCTCACCTCGGTGCCGCGCGAATTGCAACCGCTCATGGATGGCATGAACCGCGTTATGGAACGCTTGCGCCTGCTGCTGACCTACCAAAAGCGGTTTGTACGCGATGCCTCTCACCAGTTGCGCACCCCGCTGGCCGTGTTGAAAGTGCAAGTGCAATCGGCACGCCGTGGTGACTTGCCGGCGCAAGAAGCGCTGCAAGAAATTGAAGCCACCGTAGACCGCGCGACCCAGCTGGCCAACCAGATGCTGTCCTTGGCCAAGGTGGAGCAAATGCGCCAGCACGAAGCACCTGTCACGGCCTGGGATGCCATCGTGCGCGAAGTTGCGCTGGATCTGGCCCCGCTGATTGCCGATAAATTGCTGGATTTTGAGCTGCAGGCCGACATCCCCACGCCGGTGCAAGCGCACGAATGGATGCTGCGTGAATTGGTGCGCAACCTGCTGCACAACGCCATTCGCCACGCACCTTTGGGCAGCAGCCTGCTGGTGGTGCTGCAGCCCACCGCAGTGCAAAGCGCGCCCGCCCAAGCGAGCTTGCACATCACCGACCAGGGCCCGGGCCTGCCCGCCGAGCTGCTGGAGCGCCTGTACGAGCCCTTTTCTGCCGGAGACAGCCGCAACGGCTCCGGCTTGGGCCTGGCGATCTGCATGGAAATTGTGCAAGCCTTGGGCGGCGCACTGGAGCTGCGCAATCGCGGCCTTGCCGGGCGAAATACCGGCTTACAAGCCACCGCGACCCTGGCACTGGCTCGTACGACTTAAATCTGGCGCATTGACCCACACCGCAGGGGCCTATACCCCAACACACTTCATGGAGATAGGGGCTGCATTGCGGCTGTGGCTGCGCACACGCCACGCCAGATCGCATGGCTGTTTGGTTGCCAGCTACGCATTGCATAGCGCTCTCATGTAAGACATAAATTGCAAGAAAGCCCAGATAGGGCAAGGGCCTTGCGCTATCAAAAAAGGATTCACAATCGCCCGCTTGCAATGATTTGCAACGCAGCCAAAACATTTCACATCACAGGCGAGGAATCAGGAATGGGTGTTCAAGAACAAGTGCAAGTGCAAGCAGCGCGGGTGCTGATAGTCGGCGGCGGCGTCGCAGGTTTGGAGATTGCCTCTGCATTGGGCAAGCTGGGAGACTCCCACATTGCTTCGGTCACTCTGGTCGATGCCGATTCCGCCCACGTCTGGAAGCCCATGTTGCACACCATTGCAGCAGGCACGCGCGATCTGGCGCAGCAGCAAACCACTTACCTAGCGCAAGCCACCGACGCGCACTTTGCCTACCAGCCCGGAGCCATGTCACAACTGGACCGTGCCGCCAAGGAAATCGTGCTGGACCCCATCATTTCGGAAGACGGCTGCGAGGTGGTTCCGGCGCGCCGCATTGGCTACGACAAACTGGTGATTGCAGTGGGCAGCGGTGCTAATGACTTTGGCACGCCCGGCGTGCTGGAGCACTGCTACATGATCGATTCGCGCCGCAAGGCCGATGACTTCAACCAGGAAATCCGCCTGCGCATGCTGCGCGGCATGACGGAAGGCGAGACCCTGCAAGTGGCCATCGTCGGTGCCGGGGCGACGGGCGTGGAGCTGGCGGCAGAGCTGGTGCAGCTGTCCGAAAGTGCCGAAGCCTATGGTGCACTGGGCAAGGCGGCCAAATTCCGCATCGTGCTGATTGAAGCGGGCGGGCGCATTCTGCCCAGCTTTCCCGAAGAGATTTCAATTGCCACGCAAAAGCGCCTGGAGAAGCTCGGCGTTCAAGTGCTGGTCAATCGCAAAGTGCAAGCTGCCTGTGCCGACGGCCTGGTGCTGGACGGCCAAGAGCTGGTGCCCGCAGGTTTGAGCGTGTGGGCCGCTGGCGTGAAGGCGCCGGATTTTCTGTCCACGCTGGGGCTGCCGACCACACGCGGTAACCAGTTGATCGTCAATGACGACCTGCAGACTGCCGACCCCGATATTTACGCCGTGGGCGATTGCGCCAGCTACACCCTGCCGGGGCAAACCCAGCCGCTGCCCCCCACTGCCCAGGTGGCACACCAGCAAGCGCAATATCTGATTGAGTTGCTGCCCAAAGTGCTGGCCAGCCGCCAGCCCTATGCGGGCAAAGGCTTTGCCTACCGAGACTTTGGGGCACTAGTTTCGCTGGCCCATTACGACGCTTACGGCTCGCTGGGCAAATTTGGATTGTTCAACGGCGGTGTCATCAAAGGCCGCTTGGCCATGCTCAGCCACATCTGGCTGTACCGTTCGCACCAGGCGCGCCTGTATGGCTTTTGGCGCGGCGGTTTACTGTGGCTGGTGGATTTGATGAACTCCCGCTTGCGCCCCACCATTCGCCTCGACTAAATCTAAAAAAAGGAGCTGCTTGCCCATGTAGAACTTCACTTTGAAGGTGTTTCACCTCGCAAAGTGAGAGCTGTCAACGGCAAGTAGCTCCTATTTTTTTATGACGCAGCTTTCGTCGCCACACCCGCTGTCGCAAAACTGGCCATTTCACGCAAGATGGCGCAAGCCGCTGGCAGCAAAGGCCAGACGGTGGCTGCGCCCGAACCTTCACCCAAGCGCAGCTGCCAGTCCAGCAAGGCCTGCGCTTGCAAAGCTTGCAGCATCAAACGGTGGCCGGGCTCACCGGAGCAATGCGCATACACACAGCGCTCCAGCACCGCAGGCTGCAAGCGGCTGGCCAGCAACACCGCTGCCGAGGTGATGAAACCATCCACCACAATCACGCGCCGCTGCGCTGCGGCCTGCAGCACGGCACCCACCATGGTGGCCACCTCCAGCCCGCCCATGGCGGCCAGCACTTGCAAGGGCTCGGTCACATCCTGGTGCGTTTGCAGCACTTGCTGCAACACCGCCACTTTGCGTTGAATGCCCTCGGCATCCAGCCCTGTGCCCATGCCCGTAACTTCAGCCACCGAGATGCCGCACAACTTCGCCAGCAACAGCGAAGCTGTGGACGTATTGCCAATCCCCATCTCGCCCAGCAGCAAGGCATTGCCGGGCAGCTTTTTCACCAGTTCAATGCCATTGCGAAGGGCCAATGCGCACTCGGCCTCTGTCATTGCCCAGCCTTGGCTGCAATCTTGCGTGCCATAGGCCACCTTGCGGCGCCACAAACGCGGCACACCCGCCTTGGGCAATTTGTCGTGCGGGTCTTGCTCTCGCACCGCAAAATCTCGCGCCACACCGCAATCCACCACATTCAGGGCAATACCGTGCTGGCGCGCCAGCACGCTCACTGCTGCACCACCGGCCATGAAGTTCTCCACCATTTGCCACGTCACATCCACCGGGTAGGCTGAAACGCCACGCGCTGCCAAGCCGTGGTCGGCCGCAAAAACCACCATCTGCGGCGCGTCTAAAACCGGCGCATCCGTACCCAGAATGCAGGCAATGCGATGGGCCAGTTGTTCCAGCATACCCAGTGAGCCCACGGGCTTGGTTTTGTCATCCAGCAAGGCTTGCACATGGGCAGAAAAAGCCACATCGTGGATGGAAACAACCTCAGGAATCAGCGCGGACATACAACCACCTCTCTACAAACAAAAAAAGCGCCTGTGCGCTGCGCCAAGTATGCCTGCCTCACAGCTGCGAATCGGCGTAAAAAAACCCGGCCAGGCCGGGTGGGTGGTGCTTGCTAGCTCGCTTATTGCGGACGAATGGGCTGAACTGGAGGGTGCATCATGTGATTTTGCTGCGGCACATGCTGCGGGCTTTGATACTGCGCAGGTGCTTCAGTCGGTGAAACTTGAATGGTTTGGGTGTATTCACGAATGACGCCACCGCCGGCAATGCTTCCAGAAATCTGGGGCTGGCGCACCCGCTCTACGCAGGCTGCGCGGTCGTCATTGGTTTTGAAAACTTCGCAACGTCGCAACGCGTTGCGCTGAAATTCAGTCAGTTGATTGGCTTGGGGCGGATTGCTTGGCCCCTTGCCTTGGCGACGCTCCTGGCCCACAGCGGCAGCTTCATGCTGATCCGGCGAGGCGTATTTGTTGGAGTTGCCTCTGTGGTGAGGATGGTGTGCCTTCTTGCCCGTATGGTGGTGTGCCTCGCCTTGGTGCTGCGCAGTAGGCATGGCGGGATGCACTGGAGCTGCTGGGGTTTGAGCCTGCGCCCAACCGGCACCCAAAACGGCGGCGGCACACAGGCTAGCGCGGACAGAATTTTTCCATTGCAGTTTCATGAGGCATTCTCCTTAGATCAAAAAGACAATGCGTTCAGCATCGCAAATTGCCGCAGAAATCCCTATCAGCGCATCACACCAAGCAGTGAAGTCTGAGGCTTACACGAGAGCAGATGCTCACTTAGGATTTATCCGTAAATAATATTGGCAGGAAACTCAATCTTGCGCAGAGCGATGATGGCCGCCGCCAGGTGATTGAGCGCCAGAAAGGTGTGCTCAAGCTTTTCGTAGCGCACCAGCAGCTTCCTGAATCGGTTGAACCAGCCGTGACACGCCTCTACCACCCAGCGGCGGGCTTTCTTGTTTGGGGCGCGTTTCTTTTGCGCCGCTTCGCTCTTTCGGCTGACCACATGCGGGATGTAGCCGTGGGCCAGAATCACTGCCATGGCGCTTTTGCCACGATAGCCCGCATCGGCGCACAGGTGCTTGGAGCGGCGCTGCTTTGGGGCGGGACGCTTGACCACGATGGCATCAAGCACTGCTTCAATCTGCGTCACGTCGTGTGTGTTGGCCCCCGTCACGACGAGCGATAACGGGACGCCACGCCCGTCCACCAGCAGATGGCGCTTGCTGCCGTTTTTTCCCCCGATCCGTAGGATTGCGGCCAACGGCTTCTTACGCCAGCGGCGCCTTGAACATGGCCCCGTCGATACTTTGCCAACGCCAGGCAATGCCTTCGAGTTCGTCGTACTCGGCCAGACCCGCCTTCCACAGCGCCTCAAAGAACCCAGCTTTGGACCAGTGCATGAACTTCTGATGCACCGCGCTGGCACTGCCAAAGCGCTCGGCTGGCAAGGCCTTCCATTGGCAGCCCGTCCTGAGCACGTACACGATGGCCTCGAAGACCAGGCGTGGTGCCTTCGGCGGGCGGCCCGCTCCTGCACTGCGCAGGTATTGCTTGTTCGGGTCACGCACTGGCTGAGGAATCAGGGGTTGCACCCGAGCCCAGAATTCATCGGTCACTTCCCACGAGTGGGCATGAGTTTTGGCCATCTGCCTGTCCAGCACCGAGCCAAGGTCGGCTCAGGGCTGGATTGTACTTAATTTACGGATAAATCCTTAATCCGCATCATGCAGTGTCATCAGGCAGCGCCATCTTGGCTTTTTGCCCCCATTGCTCATCGAACAACATGTCTTCCAAGGGGGCGCGGGAAGCCCATTTTTCTTGCTGCAGCATGGGCTGGGCATAGTAAGCATCCACCGGGCCCAAACACAGCACCGCCAAGGGATAGCTACCGGCTGGCATCTGCATGAATTGCGCCAATGCATGGGGGTCATAAATCGACACCCAGCCCATCCCCAGACCTTCGGCGCGCGCGGCCAGCCAGAGGTTTTCAATCGCGCACGCTGCCGATGCCACATCCATTTCCGGCATGGTGCGCCGGCCAAACACATGTGCTTCACGCCCCGGCGGCATTGCCAGCACCAGCACTTCCGCAGCTTCGAGCACACCCTGCACTTTGAGCTTCATGAAATCCTCAGCGCGCACCCCCAAGGCCTGCGCCGTCAGCACGCGCTCTTGCTCTACCAAGGCATGCATGCCTTCGCGCACGGCGCGATCACGCACGCGGATAAAGCGCCAAGGCTGCATCAACCCCACGCTGGGCGCATGGTGCGCAGCACGTAACAAGCGCAGCAACACCTCATCGCTCACCGTACCACCGGCAAAGTGGCGCATGTCACGCCGCTCATAGATAGCGCGGTACACCGCGTTGCGTTCCATTTGCGTAAATGGCTCCGCAGCAATGGTCTGGTAGTGCTCAGTTTTGGGCGATTCATTTGCGCTCATGCGGGGATTCTTTCTGATTGATTGCGCATGTCCCGATCAGCGGTTCCAACGGGGCAGTGCCGTCCATATGCCATCGACTTCACGCACTTGTACCCGATGCTCAAACACAGCCTCCAATGCCTCACGCGTTGCGGGGTCACTGCAAGGGCCTTGGTGCATCACCCGGCCCGCTTGCATCACCACCAATTCATCGGCCTGCAGTGCAATGACCAGTTCATGCAAAACACTGACCACGGTCGTGCCTTGTGCCACCAGATCACGCACGGTGTGCAGCCAGTCGGTCTGGTATGGGGGGTCCAAATTGGCCAAAGGTTCGTCCATCAGCAGAATCTGCGCCTGTACAGCCAATGCACGCGCCAGCAAAACGCGTTGGCGTTCGCCACCAGACAGCTGTGCCAAAGGTCGGTGCTGCCATGCCCACGCTTGGGTGGTGTGCAATGCCTGCTGCACCACCGCGTGGTCTTGCGCTGAGGGTGCTGCCAGCCATGCCCGGTGCGGCAAGCGGCCCAACATGGCGATGTCATAACTGGTCAGGTCTTGCGATGCGACTTCGTTTTGCCCCATCCATGCCAAAGTTTGCGCCCGTGCTTTGGGCGCCCACGCGCTTAACGGCTGGCCCAGCAAATGCACGGATTCCATCGATTGCCCTGGCCACAACCCCGCCAGCACTTTGAGCAAGGTGGATTTGCCCGCCCCGTTGGGGCCCACAATCGCAGTCCAGCGCGCCTGAGGCAGTGCCAGGTCTAGCGACTTTAATATGGGCCGATTTCCGCCTTTTACGCTGATCTGGTGGGCGCTGAGCGCTATGTTTTTCTCTACCATCCACGCCCCCTGCCAGCATCCTGGTTGCGGCGGTGCATCAGCCACAGCAAATAGCTACCGCCGACCAGTGCCGTGAGCACACCCACGGGAAGCTCTTGGGGCGCAATCAACCCTCGCGCTAAAACATCAGCCGCCAGCAGGAGCACGCCGCCCATCATGGTCGACAGCCACAGGCTGCGGCCTTGGCCCACATGGCAGATGCTGCGCACCAAATGTGGCGCCGCCAAGCCCACAAAAGCAATCAACCCGGTCTGCGCCACCGCAGCCCCCGTAGCCAGGGCCATGACGGCAATCAAGCCCATGCGCATCGGTGCCAGTGGCAAACCCAGGCTGTTGGCGGTCGCCTCACCCAGGGTCAAGCCATCCAGAACACGCGAAAGCATCCACGCCACCATGACACACAAGGCCCACACGCCCGCCATCAAGGCGCATGCAGCCCAGCCCACAAATGCCGTACTGCCCAAACCAAAAGCCTTCATAGATTGCAAAATGTCCGGGTAGCCCAGTTCCAGCACATCGCGCAAAGCGCCCAGCACCACCCCCACCACCACACCTGCCAGCAGCAAACGCAGCGTGTTTTGCACCCCCTGCGCCAACAGCAAGGTCAGCATGACGGCAACGGCAGCGCCCATAAAGGCCATTCCGGTCATGCCCAGACGCTCAATCCACGCCATGCCCATGCCCGTGCTGCCTGCCAGCACCATGGCAAGCGCTGCACCCAGGGCCGCCCCAGAGGCGCTGCCCAGCAAATACGGGTCGGCCAGCGGATTGCGAAATAGCCCCTGCGCCACCGCACCCGCTAACGCCAGCAGCGCGCCAGCCAGCCAAGCGCCCAAAGTGCGCGGCATGCGGATCTCCCAAATAATTTGTTGCGCAATGGGGTCTGTATATAAGCGTCGCAGACTTTCAAACCCAGTGCTGCCCACCATCACGCCCACTACCAGCAAGGCGGCTGTTATCAGCACAAGCCCTAAAGCCAGCCAGCGACTGCGCTGTAACCCGGCGTTCAGCAGTGCTGTTGCGGTCGCGGTCACCGCCGCGCCCTGCTCAAGCACCGTCACCTCGGCGTGGCGCTTTTTCCGCCAGGCAACGTGCGATGAGACGAGCCGTCTCCTCCATGCGCGGCCCCGGGCGCACCAATATGTCTGAAGCGGCCGCATCGAACTGGCATACGTGTTTTTCGCGCACCGCCACCAATGTGTGCCAGCCTGGATACTGGCTCGTGCCCTGCATGCTCTCATTGCCCAGCAAAATGACATCCGGCTGGGCACGCACCACAAACTCAGGGTTCAAACGGGGAAAAGGGCTCATGTGCTCAGGCACCACATTCTTCATTCCCATGCTGGTGAGAATCTCCCCCAAAAACGAGGACGGCCCGGCAGCAAATGGCCCACGGCTTACTTCAAAGTAAACCGTGCCACCCGCAATGCCTGCAGGCAAAGACTGCACCTGCGCAGCCATTCCCTTTTGCATGGCTTGCCACACCTGTTGCGCACCAGAAGATGGCGGCAAGTGCAGCAACTCACCCACCGCCAGCAAAACGCGCTGCACATCGGCCAGCGTGCGTGGTTCCAGCACCACGGTACGCAACCCCAAGCTTTCTAAACGCTGCGCCAGCTTGGACGAATTAGAAAGCAGCACCACATCGGGCCGCAGCGCCACGATGGCTTCAATGTGCGGATCCAGCCCGCCACCGACTTTGGGCACATGGCGCAGCGTTGCCTCGGGCCAATTGGAATGGCGGTCAATGCCAACCAGCTTGTCGCAAGCTCCCAGCGCACACACAGTTTCAGTGAGTGAAGGCAGCAAACTCACGATGCGCTGCGGCGCTTGTTCGCTGGCCACTACGCGGCCGCGATCATCCAGCATCGCTGCGGCGCTGCTCGCCCAAACGGCCCCCATGGCCCCCATGGCCCACCACAAGCCTGTGGCGACACACAGGTGCTGAAAAAATCTCGCCTTCATTTGAGTTGCAACGGCAAGCCCGCAGCCATCAACGTCACCTTGCTGCACACCCGTGCAACGTCTTGGTTCAACACACCCAAGGCATCAACAAACTGGCGCACTTGCGTGCCCATGGGAATAACACCCAGGCCAATCTCGTTGCCCACCACCACGACAGGGCCGGGACATTGAGCCAGAACATTTAAAAACAGAGCACGCTGCCCTTGCCAGTCAAGGGTTTGAGCCTGTTTTGACTCAGATTCCTCCGCAGGCATCATCCAATTGGTCAGCCACAGGGTCAAACAATCCACCACCAGCAAGGTATGAGGCTGGCTGTAAGTTTGCAATGCTTGCGCCAGTTGCAAAGGCGCCTCCACCGTACGCATACCCGGAACACGCGCAGTGCGGTCTTGTTGGTGGCGCGCAATGCGCTGGCGCATCTCAGCATCCCAAGCCTGACCTGTCGCCAGATAAACAGCCTCGTGCTGCGCATCGGCCTCCAGCCAATTGCGCGCAAGCTGCTCTGCTGTGCGCGTCTTGCCGCTTTTTTGTCCGCCAAGAAGGAATGCAGGCCAAGCACCGCTGTCTGCAAAAGAAGAAATAGTCATAGTGTTCAATCTCAGGGGTCGGAGTTCTGCCAACTTTTTATGCATGAAAGTTGGCTATTCCCCCCCGTTGACCGGGACAAGTCCACCCGTGCCAGCCTCCCCGCCAGCAATGGGCAAAAGCACCTGTAGAGCAGGTACACCTGTGTTGGCCGGTATCCGGGCTGGTTCATCAACGCCAAAGCCTTCCCAAATACTTGTTCAAGGTATTCAGTGGCTTCAGAGATGGCGTGGGCACATGCTATGCACCAAGAACTCACCGTTGCGGGGGCAGCGCAGGCTGGAATCAGCTAAAGAAAAAGCCAATTCGCCCTGCTTCCCGTTGAACTGCAGACTTGCGAACCAAGCTGCGAGCACCAACAACCAAGATTCTAGCGAGACGAAGCCATCCTCATGACCGACACGGGGTAACGCGCAATCGCAAAGCCCCAATTAATTCCTGCCAACAGCACAGGGCGCGCACGCCACCAATCCTTCGCTCCTATCACCCCGAACTGTCAGACAACGCCGGATAAGTGCCGTCATCACCACTTATATGGAGAAATTGCATTTCAATACAAGACGCTCGTCCTACAATTACAAAAGCTCATGACTACACTTTCCCCTTTTGACGTTCTCGCAGAACGTGTGGAACAACTTCTCGCACAACACGAGGAGTTACAGCACACCAATCGCCAACTCGTAGCGCAGCTTGATGACCTCCAGCGCGAGCGCAATTCGCTCCACTCGCGCCTCAAAGCAGCACGCGCACGCGTGGATGCGCTGATTGAGCGACTCCCCGCCAATCTGGAAGCGCCATGAGTCACATTGAAGTCAACATCCTTCACCAGGACTACGTACTGACTTGCCCTAGCGGACAAGAAACACTGCTTCGGGAAGCCGCAGAGCTTGTAGACAGCCAGTTCCAGCGCATTCGCAACTCCAGCAAACTACGCTCACGGGAGCGTGTCGGCGTATTGCTGGCCGTCAATCTGGCTTATGAAAACTTGGAATTGCGTCGCCAGCTCCAAGAGCTTCAATTGCAGGTCGGTGCTTTACAAGCCTCCAGTGATCCTTCTATCGATTCCGAAGCTGACGCGCTACGTTTGATCAAATTGGAAGAGCAGGCGGCATATGAATCCACCGCCGCCCAAGTGTTGATTGCGCGTCTTGATGCGGCTTTGCATACAGCGCACGAAATGAATACGAAGCTTGGCTGTGCTGTGGCTAGCCCGACTCTCGAAACAAAAGAGTTCGAGGCTGGCGCTTCGGGGGAAGCTGAATTGTTCATGCCAGCTCAAGCCGTTAACGACCAGCCTGCGCAAGAGCTGGCATTAACGGACGCCAATACCATGACACCTGACAATGACAATCCGCAGTCATTGCCCCAAATCATCGGCGAAGCTCTGTAGAATTATTGTTGTCTGCAATCCGCCGGGCTTTATATTACCTTGAACCAATGCTCATTGAGCACGGGCTTGATATATTGCCTAGCAAGCGTGATCGTCTCGCGTCAGATGAACCCAACGCTAGGTTGCTCTCGCCCACCTGAACCCCCGGTTCAGGTTGAAGGCTTGGTGGTTTTGCAGACACCTTCTTCTCTTGGCAACTCTGCCAGTCACTTCCACCCCTAAACCGTCCTTGCTACGCAGCACTAGTTTGCTACCCCTATTTGTGCCGCTTGGCGTGCTTTAGCGACACCACAGCGAGGGCGTGTAGATCAGATCCATCCACAGTGCCCAAAGTGAGACAGCGACCAGCATCAGACCAGCAGCACGCGCGCCCCATTCAGCACGCAATTGACTGACGCGGCCACTAAGCCAGCGCCATGCATGTGGCGCAGCCAGCAACCACATCGCCCCGCCCAAACCAAATGCGACCATGCTGAGTGCTCCTGGTAGCGCACCGCCGCTCAATGCAGCCACCAGCACTGCGGAGTACAGCAAACCACAAGGCATAAGTGCCCAAGCCATGCCGGCATAAAGCGCGCCTCCGCGCACGCGTAATAAAGGCTGTACTTTTGCCCAGATATGGCGTCCCGCTTGCTCTAACCACTGTGGCTGCTGGCCCTGAAATACCATCAGCAAGCCCCAAGCCAAAATTCCCAAATGCATAAGCACCCAAAGGGGATGCAGGACTGAAGTCCGATCCGAAAACCAGGCCACTTGCTCCATTGCTTGGGCAGCTATCCCACCCAAAAGGCCATAACCCAACAGTCTCCCCCCCTGGAACAGCAAACTATGAAGGCACTGAAGTCTTGCTTTCAATGGGCCGGACTGTACGTTTGAAAGTGTGAAGGAGGTGGTGCCCTGCGTAATCGCATGGCAAGGTGCCGCACACATCGCCAAGCAATGGGGCCCACCCACGAGCCCCATAAAGAATGCAGTCCAGAGAAAAGACAGAGCCATGCAGATTAGATAATCCGGGAAAACCTTGCTCGATTTCGATCCAGTTGCAGGTATCGGTCAAAAATTAAAGCCACTCCTCGGACAAAGAACCAGCCTTTGGCAGTCACTTTGATGCAGTCGTCCAAAATTTCGACCAACTGTTCTTCCTGCTGCGCTTGAAGCGCTTGAATTTCCGCTGCGAAATACTGCTTGAAGTCGATCAACCATGCGCTATTAATGGGCTCAAACAAAACCTCCCCTTGGCACATAATCGACATGATCACCGCCCTGCGCACCAAATCATCACGCGTTAATGCCAAGCCACGCACCACCGGTAAACGACCTTGATCAATCAGATCGTAGTAATCCTCCAGAGTCTTGGCATTTTGGCTGTAGGTAGCGCCCACACGCCCAATCGCGGATACGCCTAGCGCAATAAGGTCACAATCAGGTTGCGTGCTGTAGCCTTGAAAGTTGCGATGCAATCTACCTTGCCGTTTGGCGATCGCTAATGCATCGTCAGGTAAAGCAAAGTGGTCCATGCCTACATATACATAGCCTGCATCCATAAAGCTGGCAATCGCGGACGAGAGCATGCTGACCTTGTCTGGAGCCGAGGGTAGATCTGCACTCAAAATTCGACGCTGGGGCTTGAACCGCTCGGGCAAATGTGCATAAGCATACAAGGCAATGCGATCTGGCTTGAGTTGGGCCACTTGCTGCAAAGTGCGCGCAAATGACGCTGCGTTTTGTTTAGGTAAGCCATAGATCAAATCCACGTTAATGGACTGGAAACCCATGTTTCTGGCACCTTCAACCAAGGCGAAAACTTGTTCTGCCGGTTGCTCCCGGTGAACCGCTTTTTGCACATCTGGGTCGAAATCCTGCACTCCAAAGCTCAGGCGGTTAAAGCCCAAACTCTTCAAAAATTCCAAACGATCCAAACTCACTGTCCGAGGATCGACCTCGATAGAGTACTCCCCAGCGGGATCAAAAGTGAAACGCTCGCGCAGCATCTGCCACAACTGACGCAGTTCTTTATCGGAAAGAAAAGTGGGTGTGCCGCCGCCAGCGTGGAACTGACTCACCATCTGGCCATGTCCGCAGTGCTCCACATGCAGATCAATTTCACGCTCCAAATAGCGCATATAGGTGGCCGCGCGCTCATGGTGCTTCGTCACAATCTTGTTGCAGGCGCAGTAGTAACACAGCGATTCACAAAAAGGAATGTGCACGTACAGCGACATTGGCTGCACTTTTAAGGCCGACGCAACTTTGCGTTGCTGCAATGCCAAGATATAGTCGTTGGATCCAAAAGCCTCTACAAACCGGTCTGCGGTTGGATAAGAGGTATAGCGTGGTCCTGGTACGTCATAGCGACGCAAAAGCTCGGGGGTGACGGCAGTCATGAAGTTGTTTTCCTTGATTGCCACACTGTGCACCAGACAGCAGCCCAAGAACTTGACTTGAATCAAGACACCGCTGCAACACCCATGCCACAATTTGATGCAAATCATCCGATACGATACGATTCATCTCAGGCAATTTTTTCTTTTACCTATTCAACGCATCACGTCCACGAATGTCTTTGGTTTGACTGGATGTCCGAGCACATGACCCACCCCACCATTAAAGTTTCCTGTTCCAACTGCAACCTGCGCGAACTTTGCATGCCCGTTGGTCTCAACGAGCAGCAACTGCAGCGCATTGACGAGATTGTTGCCACTCGCCGCAAGGTTAAACGCGGAGGTACTTTATTTCGCAATGGTGAAACCTTCACCTCCCTCTATGCGATTCGTACAGGTTTTTTTAAAACTTGTGTGGCAACTGAAGATGGCCGCGATCAGGTCACCGGCTTTCAGATGGCGGGTGAAATTATTGGCTTGGATGGCATCGTTCATGACCACCACACCTGTGATGCCGTGGCACTTGAAGATGCTGAAGTTTGCGTCATGCCCTTCGATGGTCTGGAAGAGCTTTCGCGAGAAGTCACTGCATTGCAAAGTCACGTGCACAAAGTGATGAGCCGCGAGATCGTGCGCGAGCACGGTGTCATGCTCTTGCTGGGGAGCATGCGGGCTGAAGAGCGCTTAGCCGCTTTTATTTTGAATTTGGTGCAACGCCTGCATACCAGAGGCTTTTCATCCCAAGAACTGGTGCTGCGGATGACTCGTGAAGAAATAGGCAGCTATTTGGGTCTGAAGCTTGAAACAGTGAGCCGCACCTTTTCCAAGTTTGTAGAAGAAGGCATGGTAGAAGTCAAACAGCGCCATGTACGCATTCTGGATACTGCAGCTTTGCAGCGCTTAGTGAACAGCCAGCAACCTGTCTGTAATAAATAAAAATCACCTGATTAAAATAACAATAAAACCTCCCTAGCCAATTGGCTGCGGGAGGTTTTATTGTTTTAGTTTCACGCCGCTGGAATTCACAAACACAAAAATTTTGCGTCTCAATCTATAAGCATCATTGCAGTGAGGGATAGGTATTAACTTCATCAGAAGGAATGGAAAGTAATGCAGTCAAATACCCTGCAGCGATAAATACCGCCCAAAACGCAAAAAATGCCAAGCTATAGATACTGGTGCGAGACAACTCCACGCCTTGGCCTAACCAGCGCATGTCTTGTGGGTCAAATGCGGCAAACACAAGCATCTCCATCACACCTGCAGCCAAGAATGCTGGCCAAACAATCCACATCAAGCGCTTAGTCCACATGTGCACTCCTTTCGGTGAAGTAATGCACACATTGTGAGGAATAGCCCACGTACTAGGACGTGGGACAAACACCCAATAAAAACTATAGCTTATCGCCCTTATCTACAAATGATTTCCATATTATTAGATGCTGAAATCTTTGATTATCAAGGGCGAACTGCTATGCTTATTTTTCTTGCTTACCTGGGAGCCAGATCTGGCAAGTCTTTATCTGGCGTTGTCGTGTGGTTGCGGGCGGTGCCAGCAGGCGCCAAGCTCTTTTCAGCATTACGCAACTCTTGATTGATATTGAGTCCCTTTTGATAGTAATCATCAGCGACTACAGGGTCGGCTCCGTTGATGGCGATGACGGCTGTAACAATTCCGGCCACCACCACAATTGCTGGTCCTGCCAATACCAACCATACGTGGCCATATTTCCACCATGGCCCTGACCTTGATTCCTGTTTCTTTGCAATCTGTGACATACCACACTCACTGTTCAACAAACCTCGTGTGCAGGCCGAAGCCCGCACACTGTAAAAACACTACTTTCTTAGCGCGGCACCAAGAAAACAGACTTCTCCAGCACATGCCCTTGGCCGCTTTGCGCTGTTATTTCAAACTCAATGGGATGGGAACCAGCAGCAGCACTTCCATAGGGAATTTGCACTCGCACCGCCAGACCACGCGTCTGTGCGGCATCCACCTCTACCACCTGTCCTTCAACCAGTTCAATGCCCTGCATCCCTGTCACAGTTACTTCGTACTTTTGCAGGGCTTCGGTTGCATTCATGACTTGCAGGCGGTAAACATTTTCAAGTTTGCCACCAGACGCAATGCGTGCCAGTGATGCGCGATCACGAATGACATCGACTTTCAGGGGTTCACGCACTGCCATGCTGAACACCATGGCGGCAGACAAAGCAAGCAAGACTACGCCGTAAATCAGTACGCGAGGGCGTGCAATGCGCCGCAAGATTTGGGCGCTGCTCCACCTTTTTACCACTGCATTTTCTGTTGTAAAACGAATCAGACCACGCGGGTAATGCATGTTGTCCATGACGTTATTGCACGCATCTACGCACAGCCCGCAACCAATGCATTCGTACTGCAATCCATCACGAATATCAATTCCGACGGGGCACACTTGCACGCACAGCTTGCAATCAATGCAATCACCCAGGCCTTGGGCTTGATAGTCCACACCTTTTTTACGGGGGCCACGATTTTCACCCCGCTGGGTGTCGTAGCTGACGACCAGTGTGTCTTTGTCGAACATTGCACTTTGAAAACGCGCGTAGGGGCACATGTATTTGCAGACTTGCTCACGCAGATAGCCCGCATTACCGTAAGTCGCAAACCCATAAAACAGCACCCAGAAGATTTGCCAACCACCTTCAACAGCCAACAATTCTCCTCCTAGCTCTCGAATCGGCACAAAGTAACCAACAAAGGTAAAACCCGTCCAGAGTGCAAAGGCAATCCACAAAAATTGCTTTAACGCTTTTTTCCAGATCTTCTCAGCGGACCAGCCGGACTGGTCCAAACGAATACGAGCACTGCGGTCACCTTCTACCTTGTGCTCAATCCACATAAATATTTCTGTATAAACCGTTTGCGGACAGGTGAAACCACACCACAGACGCCCTGCTACCGCAGTAAACAGGAACAGTGCTAACGCGCTGATGATCAGCAACCCCGTCAGATAGATGAAGTCTTGCGGATACAGCACATAGCCAAACAGATAGAAACGGCGTGTGCCGAGGTCAAACAAGACCATTTGGCGCTGACCCCATTCCAGCCAAGGCAACCCATAAAACAGCAGCTGCGTCAGCCACACCATGGCCCAGCGCCATTTCATAAACCTACCGCTGATGGAGCGTGGATAGATTTTCTTATGCGCTTCGTAAAACGATACGGTGTTCTCTTGGCCTTCCGCTTTGATAGGAATGATTTTTTGCGGCTTTTTTTGCTCGGAACTCATGACTCGCACTCCCTAAATCGCACCAAAGAAAAAGGCGGCACACAGTGCCGCCTTTGCAATCGTTACGACGATCAGTTGGCTGTTCCGGGCTTGTTCGACAAGCCCCAAACATAAGCAGTCAGAACGTCGATTTGCGCAGGCGTCAATTTCTTGTCCTGTGCAGGCATTTCGTTCATCTTGCCGTTGTTGATAATGTCCACGATAGCCTGCTCACCCCAACCATGCAACCAGACGTCGTCTGTCAAATTGGGAGCACCCAACATTGCGTTGCCCTTGGCATCCATGCCATGGCAAGCTGCACAGGCGGTGAATTTGGACTTGCCCAATGATGCTTTCAAAGAATCATGAGGGCTGCCAGACAAGCTCAATACATAGTGGGCCAAATTGCGGACGTCATCAGCACTTCCTACCACTTCTGCCTGGGGAGGCATCATGGCCATACGGCCATGGGTAATGCTTTGCTTGATGTTATCGGGCTCCCCGCCGTGCAGCCAGTCAGCATCGGCTAAGTTAGGGAAGCTCTTGCTACCGCGAGCGTCAGAGCCGTGGCACTGCGCGCAGTTGTTCATGAACAAACGCTCGCCAATTGCTTTAGCTTGGTTGTCGCTCGCAACTTCTTGCGTGCTCATCGCCGTAAAGCGTGCATACAAAGGCTCCAACTCAGCATTAGCCTTTTGAACTTCTGCCTCGTAAGCGCCTACTTGGCTCCATTGCATCTTGCCAGCGTAAGCACCCAGACCAGGGTAAGCCAGCAAATACAACAGGCTAAAGACCAAGGTGATGACAAACATCCATACCCACCAACGTGGCATAGGGTTGTTCAATTCGCGCAGGTCTTCGTCCCACACGTGGCCGGTTGTGTTGTCGCTGTCCGAAACTACCTTTTTACGGGCAGTAACGATCAGCATTACGAAGCAGGCAAGAATGCCCACCACAGTAATGCCAGCGATGTAAACCGACCAGAAGTTATTTACGAAATCGCTCATGAGATGTTCTCGTTCTGGTGGAGAAATCAGTCTTGTTGAAACGGCAGCTGCGCCGCTTCATCGAAACGGTCCTGATTACGGCGGGCATAGGCCCACCACCAGATACCGATGAAAAGCGCCATCGAGATCAAGGTGGCACCGATACGCATGGTGGTGATATCCATAGCCAACTCCTTTATTTCAGTGCGGTACCAAGACCTTGCAGGTAAGCAATGACTGCTTCCATTTCGGTCTTACCCTTAACTTGCTCAGCAGCACCAGCGATTTGCTCGTCGGTATAAGGCACCCCGACTGTGCGTAGCGCGGTCATGCGCTGAGCCACTACGGTGTGATCCACTGCGCTCTTTTCCAGCCAAGGGTACTCAGGCATATTGGACTCAGGCACGACGTCACGTGGATTGTTCAAGTGAATACGGTGCCATTCATCGCTGTATTTACCGCCCACACGGTGCAAGTCAGGACCTGTGCGCTTGGATCCCCATTGGAAGGGGTGGTCGTAAACGAACTCACCAGCTACCGAATAGTGACCATAGCGCATGGTTTCTGCACGAAACGGACGGATCATCTGTGAGTGGCAGTTGTAGCAACCTTCACGGATGTAGACATCACGCCCCATCAATTGCAGGGGTTGGTAAGGCTCCACGCCTTGCACCGCCTCAGTGGTCGATTTTTGAAAAAACAGGGGAACAATTTCCACCAGGCCACCCACTGCGATCACCAGCAAGATCAGAACGATCATCAAAAAATTGCTGGTTTCGACTTTTTCGTGGGTGAAGCCTTTAGAGGCTTTATCGTTATTTGCAGACATTTTTGGCTCCTCGTACTTAGGCGTGAGCAGGGTTAACGGCAGGCACTGCCACCTTCACAGAGCGACCCGAAGCCACTGTCTTCATAACGTTCCAAGCCATGATCAGCATACCGATCAAGTACAGCAGACCGCCGATCATGCGGATCACGTAGAAGGGGTAGGAGGCCTTCACGCTTTCAACGAAGGTATAGGTCAAAGTACCGTCTGCATTCACAGCGCGCCACATCAGGCCTTGCATCACGCCAGAGATCCACATCGCCGCGATGTACAGCACGATGCCGATGGTGGCCATCCAAAAGTGCAGCTCAATGGCTGACTTGGAGTGCATTTCGGTTTTACCGAATAAACGGGGGATCAGGTAGTACAGCGAGCCCATGGTGATCAGGCCTACCCAGCCTAAAGCACCAGAGTGAACGTGACCTACGGTCCAGTCGGTGTAGTGAGACAGTGCATTGACCGTCTTGATCGCCATCATGGGACCTTCGAAGGTGGACATGCCGTAGAACGACAGAGACACGATCAGGAAGCGCAAGATGGGATCTTCGCGCAACTTGTGCCATGCGCCAGACAATGTCATCACACCGTTAATCATGCCGCCCCAAGACGGGGCTAACAGAATCAGCGAGAACACCATGCCCACGGACTGCGTCCAATCAGGCAAAGCGGTGTAATGCAGGTGGTGAGGGCCCGCCCACATGTAGGTGAAGATCAGCGCCCAAAAGTGCACGATCGACAGACGGTACGAGTACACCGGACGACCTGCTTGCTTGGGCACGAAGTAGTACATCATGCCCAAGAATCCAGCCGTCAAGAAAAAGCCCACCGCATTGTGGCCGTACCACCATTGCACCATGGCATCTTGCACACCAGCGTATGCAGAGTAGCTCTTCATCAGACCAGCAGGAATGGCTGCGCTATTCACAACGTGCAGCAGCGCTACAGCAATGATGAAAGCGCCAAAGAACCAGTTAGCCACGTAAATGTGCTTGACTTTACGAGTACCGACAGTGCCAAAAAAGACGATGGCATAAGACACCCATACCAGGGTGATCAAGATGTCGATGGGCCATTCCAGTTCGGCGTATTCTTTGCCAGAGGTGAAGCCCAAAGGTAAAGAAACGACCGCAGCCAGAATCACCAGCTGCCAGCCCCAAAAAGTGAAGGCCGCCAACTTCGGCAGAAACAGGGTGGTCTGGCAGGTTCGCTGTACCACGTAGTAACTGGTAGCGAACAAGGCGCATCCGCCGAACGCAAAAATCACCGCATTAGTGTGCAATGGACGCAAGCGGCCAAAGCTAAGCCAAGAAATACCGAAGTTGAGTTCAGGCCAAGCTAATTGAGCGGCGATCAAAACGCCGACCAACATGCCTATAACCCCCCACACAACGGCCATGATAGAAAACTGCCGGACTACGGTATCGCTGTAGTGTGCAGTAGTGGTTTTTAGAGTATCCATCGGGCACCTCTTAATATGCAGACGAAAGTGTTCACTGTTATGGTTTTTGCATTGTTGACAAACATCAATCGTCTCGAAGAATGCGTTCAGCCTCTTGCTCCACGCTTTCAAATTGGCCGCGATAAACAGCCCACCAAAGCGCGCCTGCAATGACTAAGACGAGCACGACAGATAAAGGAACCAGAAGATAAAGAATGTCCATCGCAGCTGGCCTTTAATGGACTTGCAAACCCGTTACAAGCTGACTTGCGGGAATATTCGTCAAAGATATTTTTTTGGTATCTGCTGACAGCTTTCGAGCTAATCGCGCGGCATTGAGCACAACCAATAAAGAGCTCAGCGCCATTCCCAAACCCGCCAGCCAAGCCGGCATTAATCCGGCCAAGGCAAAGGGGACAGAAACGGCGTTGTAAGCCGCCGCCCAAGCCAAGTTTTGGCGTACTATTCGTAGCGTTTTCCGCGCAAAATGCACAGCCCCAAGCACCAAATCCAGGTCGTCGCTGAGTACAACAAAGTCTGATCGCGCTCGGGCTAGGGGCACCGCACGCCCAAAAGCAAAAGATAC
Organism: Comamonas sp.; assembly: GCA_015478895.1. Taxonomy (GTDB): domain Bacteria; phylum Pseudomonadota; class Gammaproteobacteria; order Burkholderiales; family Burkholderiaceae_C; genus Comamonas. Next base: position 26,858 of record JADMKK010000011.1, read on the forward strand.
GTCTGCACCTGCAAGCACAGGGCCATCATTGAGCCCATCACCAACCATTGCGACTTTTGCGCCCTGTTCTTGAAGCACACGCATGGCGGTTAGTTTGGCTGCAGGCGTAAATTGGGCATGGCCTTGTGCAATTCCAACAGCGTTGGCAATGTTTGCCACAGCCTGCGGCTCATCACCAGACATCAATTGCACGTCAATACCCGATTGTTTCAATCCTTTAACAACGAATGCGGCATCTGGCCTCAACACTTCATTCAGCTTGAAGACGGCTAAGGGCAGCGAAGTTCCATGCGCAGTCTCTTGGGACAAATAGACGGCCTGGGTTTGGATCGAAAAACGCTCAGACTGCGTAAAACTGCATGACCCCAGGCGCACCCAAATTGGCTCTAACGAAGCGATATCGGCATGCATGCGCTTGACCAGAGCGCGCAAACCTTTGCCACTTACCTCTTCGACCGACAGCACGTTCCAAGCTAGTACGCTTTGAGCGCCAAACGACGCCACGGCTTTTGATACCGGATGAATGGAGTGTTGCGCCAAAGCTGCTGCCAAGCTTTGCCATAAAGCGCCATCTGCAGCCTCAATTGTTTGCATCTCTGAGACCTGAATGCCATCACAAGTCAAAGTACCTGTTTTGTCAAAAATCAGGGTATCGATAGAAGCTAAATTCTCAAGACCTTGGAGATTGCGAACCAATACACCGTGACGTGCCAATGTTCCTGCTGCGGTCAGCATAGCCACTGGCGTTGCTAGAGAGAGGGCGCATGGGCAGGTCACGATCAGAACCGCAGCAGCGACCATCAACGCACGGCCGGGGTCTGTTGGCCACCAGTAGATAGCAGCGGCTGCTGCTAGTCCAATCACAGCGATGAGAAATGGTCCTGCGACCTTGTCTGCCAGCTGTGCAAGGCGCGGTTTTTGGGTGGAGGCGCTTTCCATCAAATCAACAATCTGAGCAAATTTAGTTTGCGCGCCTACCCTATCTACGCGAACGTCAACAGTCGCTGTCAGGTTGTAACTTCCCGCAGTTACCGCATCCCCAATTCCACGTGCAACAGGTTTTGACTCACCAGTTAACAGTGCTTCATCAGCTTGGGTGCGGCCACGTTCAATATTTCCGTCGACAGAAAATGCCTCTCCTGGCAATACGCGAACAAGGTCTCCAACCTTGATATGGCGAAGAGCTACACGCTCATACTTCCCATTTGCTGAAACACGCTCGACGCTATCAGGCAAACGGTTCATCACTGCATCTAATGCCCCCGCTGTTCTGTCGCGCAACCTTATTTCTAACCAACGCCCGGTAAGAAGAAAACACACAAACATCGTCAAGGAGTCAAAGAAAACTTCCTGGCCAAAAATCCCTTCTGGATCAAAAGTTCCCAACGTACTGACAACGAAAGTGAGCAGCATGCCCAGCGCTACGGGCAAGTCCATACTCACTCGTCGATGGCAAACATCGCGCCATGCACCAGAAAAAAATGGCCCGCATGCAAAGATGAGCATGGGTATGCAGATAACCCAAGATGCCCATCGCAACAAACGCTCCATCTCCATGGACAGATCGCCTGCTTGCGCCTCATATGCCGGCCATGCATACATCATTACCTGCATCATGCAAAACGTTGCCAAGAGCCAGCGCCACAATGCTTTGCGGTTAAGCGCTTGATTCAACTCACGGCTCGCTGAGTCTTTCGCGGGCAATGCTTCGTACCCTAATTCACGCACGATTTCCAGCAATTTGGACGGCAGTACTTCTTGAGGTCTCCACACCACACGCGCCCGGCGCGCTGCAGCGCTCACCTCGGCTTTGATTACCCCTGGAGTAGCACGAAGTGCATCTTCAATAGTTAATGCGCAAGTGGAGCAATGCATTCCGTTTAATGCAAAGTGCGAATCCCAAACAGGCACATTAAATGGATCAAAACCCTGGAGGTGATTCGCCAGCTCTGGCTCCGCAGGACGACCAAAGCTGTCCCACTCTAAAGGATCGTCCAATAAGTGAATGTGGTTTGATATGGAAGGGAGGGGCTCCGAGAAAGCGGCATTCCCCTGCACAAGAAACGACTGCGGAGTAGGTGAGGACATGTGGGCAAGCGTATCGACACACGCCAGCCATCACATTGACTTACATCAAGAGTAAACTGCAAGCCTCCTCTATGCTTTATCCATTGATATTCATTTCACATGAGGAGATAAAAATGTACGAACGCATCCTTGTTGCCACTGACGGCTCAGCGCTTTCCGACAAAGCCGTGGAGCACTCCCTAGCGCTGGCGAAAATGACAGGTGCAACTGTTGTTGCACTCAAAGTGGTGCCTCGCTACCCTCGTAGCTATCTTGAAGGCGGGGCAACGGTTGACAACACAGAAATCAAGCGCATCGAAGCCCAGTGGGCTGAACAAGCGCAGGAAGTGCTCAACAAAATCAAGGTACAGGGCAAAAGTGAAGGTGTTACTGTCAAAACCAGTATTGCGAAGTCTGATCTGATTGCAGAGTCCATCATGTCGGCAGCTGAAAAGCAAAATGCTGATCTGATCGTCATGGCTTCGCATGGCCGCAAAGGCATCAAGCGACTCTTGCTGGGAAGTGAAACGCAGCATGTACTAACGCACTCTAAAGTGCCCGTACTCGTTCTGCGCTAAGCACCCCCTGCATCACTTCGCAAAGAGACCTATCAGGTCTCTTTTTAGTTCCATCCTCGGCACCTCAACCCTTTGGGTTGCGTTTTTCTAAAAACGCGGCTGCTCACTACTGGATTACGGCCAGGTTGGCTTCACCCATTCAAGCACGCTCATACCTCTTCTGCGTCTTTCAGTTGAATGTTCTTAAACCCAAGCGCTTTCAGACGCTGCGCCCATTCCTGTGTTTGAGCACCGACCATCGCCGCGAACTCTTCCCCATAAATTCCCCCCCACTCCACCCCGATCGATTCATAGACCTGTAGAAAGACTTGGTCGTCGCCGAGTTGTTTGAGCACAGTCAGGATGCTCTGCCGAAGCGATTCACTAATATTTTTCGGAGCAAATAGCCCATACCACGCCAAGCTATCGAGAGAATCTATTCCTAGCTCAGCCGCACAGGGGACGTCAGGCAGCACTGCCTGTCGCTGGGCGCCCGACACCATTAATGCTTTTAAATGTCCGCTACGGACATGGGGCAGGCATGAAACAAGGCTGTCCAACATCGTATCAACGGAGCCTGCCAACAAATCTTGCAAAGCCGGTCCTGAGCCCCGAAAGTGCACAAATTCAAAGTTCAGTTCTTGTTGCGATCGCAGAATTTCGGCAGCAATGTGACTCGATGAGCCTACGCCAGCCGACCCCATCCGGAAACGGCGCGGTTTGCGCCGCAACTCTGCCTGCCATTCCATGATCGTGCGTGCACGCATTTTCGAAGGATTGACTACGACAACCTGCGGCATGTACGCGAGCAATGCCAAAGGCGTCAGGTCTTCGAGCAAGTCGAAGTCTGCATCGGGCAACAAAGCTCGCATCTTCGTGAGATGGCTGCCGCCAATCAGCATGTGGTATCCATCTGCGGGGGTACTGGCCGCGTAGCTGGAGCCAAACAAACCACCTGAGCCGCCTCGGTAATCCAGGCGCATGCTCTGGTGGGTAAGGCGTTCAAAAGCCGTCGCCAAGTGCTTGCCCAGTATGGCGCTTGCTCCACCCGCCGGAAAAGGCACGACCACGTTCACCGGTTTAATGGGCCAGGCTTTGTGATGGCTGCTTTTGTTCTGCGCCCAAACAGGTGAGGTGACCGCCAACGCCATCAGCGACTGCAGAAAAGCTCGGCGTGGGTCTGGGCTCAAGACGGGTTGAATGACAGGATGTATGCGTGGTTTCACAGGCAATCACACTTTACGGCGTTCGGCCCACACCCACAGGCCAGCACCGGCCAGCATCATGGGCAGACACAGCCACTGCCCCATACTCATGCCCATGGACAGCAAGCCCAAATACGCATCAGGCTCACGGAAATATTCTGCAATGAAGCGGAACAAGCCGTAACCCACCGTGAATGCTGCGGCCACCTGCCCTGGCTTGCGTTCTTTGCGCGCATACAGCCACAGCAGCACAAACAGCAGCAAACCTTCCAGCAAAAACTGGTAGATCTGCGAAGGATGGCGCGGCAGCATGGAGCCACTTTGGGGAAAGACCATGCCCCATGGCAAGTCAGGACTGGAGAAACGCCCCCATAACTCGCCATTGATAAAGTTGCCAATCCGCCCTGCTGCCAAGCCCGTCGGTACGCAAGGTGCGACGAAATCCGCGACCTGCAACCAAGATCGTTTGCGCGAATAAGCAAACCACAACATGGCGACGATGACACCCAGCAAACCGCCATGGAAACTCATGCCGCCTTCCCACACCGCAAAAATTTCCAGCGGATGGCTGAGGTAATAAGCAGGTTTATAGAACAGGCAATATCCCAAACGCCCGCCAATAATGACGCCCACCACACCGCAAAAAAGCAGGTCTTCTACGTCCCGCCGGTTCCACACAGCGCTACCGGTCAAATTCGAAAAAGGTGGGTGTTTTAACCGGCGTGTCCCTAGCCACAAAAAAAGGCCAAATGCGGCCAAATAGGTCAAGCCATACCAATGGATAGCTATCGGCCCTATTTGCAGGGCTACCGGATCAATGTGTGGGTACATCAGCATGGTTTGCATTGTGCCGCAGCCAGTATGTAACACATGGCACGCATGTAACATTCCAAGCAATCGCGAATGATTCTGCGTTGCGCACGCATGCAAAGCGTTCGACAAGGTTTCTATACCAGGCTGTGCACCAAGTGACGTGCTTAACAGACATACTCACTGGCACTGCAACTTATATTTTCAACCACACTATGCAAGGCCACCCCGAAGTCATCGATTGTCTCAAAGAACTGCTGCGTGGCGAGCTGGCTGCACGTGACCAGTACTTCATCCATTCGCGCCAGTATGAAGACCAGGGCTTCATGCGCCTTTTTGCACGCATTGCCCATGAGATGGAAGAAGAGACTCTGCATGCGGATGTCATCTTGCGCCGCATCCTTTTTTTGGGCGGCAAGCCTGATATGCGTGCGCACCCTTTTGAAGCTGGCAATACCGTCGAAGAAATGCTGCGCCGCGACCTGGAAGTGGAATACGCCGTGCGCGACAATCTGCGTGCCGCCATGCATTTGTGCGAACGCCATGGTGATTATCAAAGCCGCGATCTGCTGCTGGCCCAGCTTAAAGATACCGAAGAAGATCACGCCTATTGGCTGGAAAAGCAGCTGGGCCTGATCGAAAAAATCGGCCTGCCCAATTACCTGCAAGCGCAGATCGGCATGGCCGCATAACGCTTGCCAGCCCGATATTAAGCGCCTGTTTGCAGGCGCTTTTTTATGCCCTACTCACTGCCATCGGTAATGCCGCGCTGACGCACCAGCATCTGCACTTGGGCTGTGGTTTGCTCCACCATGTGCTGCAAATCCTGCGCTGTGCCTCCCATAGGCGTCACTCCCAGTTGTGCCAACCGCTCGCGCAAAACGCTTTGCTGCAGCGCATGGTTGGCGGCAGCATTCAGACGTTGCACCACGGCGGCGGGCGTACCGGCAGGCGCAACCAGACCAAACCAGGTAATGGCCAGATCGTTTAACGCTGGGTAGCCCAACTCTGCCAGCGTTGGCACGTCGGGCAGGCTGGGTAAGCGCCGCTCGGCGGCGACTGCAAATGGCACCAGCCGCCCGGCCTGCACATGGGGCGCAGACGACGGGAACTGGTCACTGAGTACCTGCGTTTGCCCCGCCAAGGCGCTATTGACCACGGGGCCCATGCCTTTAAATGGAATATGGCGCAACTGCAGGCCCCACTCTGCATTCATGGCCTCCAAAATCACATGGCCAATTGAACCTACGCCCGAGGAGCCCGCCGTCCATGCATCGCCGTTCGCACGCGCTGTGGCAACAAACTGCGCAAAGTCCTGCACACCCAAGCTGGGTGGCACGGAAAACACCGAGGCAATCGAGGCCAGTGGCACCACCATCTGCAAGTCACGCAGCGGCCGCACGCGCGCTGCTTTAAGCACCACTGGGTTCACCGCCAGACTGCTGATAGAGCCCAGGCCCAGCGTGTAACCATCGGCTGGCGCGTGCACCACGGTCTCGGTGCCAATCATGCCGCCAGCACCGGCCTTGTTTTCTACCAACACGGTCTGGCCCAGCTCCCGCTGCATCGCATCTGCCACCAAACGCGCGACGATGTCGGTGGAGCCACCTGCCGCAAAAGGCACGATCAGCTTGATAGGTTTGCTGGGGAACGTATGCCCAGAAGCCTGTGCCCATGCAGATGTGGGCATTGCAGCTGCGGCGCAAAGCAGGCCAGAGCACAACGCCAGCAGCTTGCGGCGTAAAGGCAAAAAGCAAATCATCGAGCATCCTTTCGCGGTGCGCCAGCACACCCATAAGCCATTAAAAAAGCGAGCTACTAGCCTAACAAAACAAAGGGCTTGAGAGTAATTACACCCTCAAGCCCTTTATAGACAACGGCCAATAGCTATGCTTTTAATAATCTTCCAGCTTCGACAAGTCGCGCACTGCACCGGTATCTGCAGACGTCACCAACATCGCATAAGCCTTCAGCGCTGCCGATACCTTGCGTGGACGCGGCTGCGCAGGCTTCCAGCCCTTGACGTTTTGCACTTCGCGGCGACGGGCCAACTCTTCATCGCTCACCAAAGCGTTGATCGTGCGATTCGGAATATCAATGCGAATGCGGTCGCCGTTTTGCACCAGACCAATCGCGCCACCGGCAGCCGCCTCGGGCGAGCAGTGGCCAATCGACAGACCCGAGGTACCGCCCGAGAAGCGGCCATCGGTGAGCAACGCGCACGCTTTGCCCAGACCCTTGGACTTGATGTAGCTGGTGGGGTAGAGCATTTCCTGCATGCCGGGGCCGCCCTTGGGGCCTTCGTAGCGAACGATGACGATGTCGCCGGCCTTGACCTTGTCGGCCAAGATGTTGGCCACGGCTTCGTCTTGCGATTCGGTCACGTGGGCAGTGCCTTCAAACACCAAAATCGATTCGTCCACGCCGGCCGACTTGACCACGCAGCCGTCCACCGCAATGTTGCCGGTCAGCACGGCCAGGCCGCCTTCCTTGCTGAAGGCGTGCTCATAAGAGCGAATGCAGCCATTGGCGCGGTCCAGATCCAGGCTGGGCCAGCGGGTGCTTTGGCTGAACGCGGTTTGCGTGGGAATGCCGGCGGGGCCTGCCAGGTAAAAATGCTTGACGGCGGCGTCTTGCGACACGGTGATATCCCAATGGGCCAGCGCCTCGGCCATGCTGGCGCCGTAAACCGTGGGCACATCGGTGTGCAGCTTGCCGGCGCGCGCCAGCTCACCCAGGATGGCCATGATGCCGCCTGCGCGGTGCACGTCTTCGATATGGTACTTCTGGGTGTTGGGCGCCACTTTGCACAGCTGGGGCACGACGCGCGAGAGGCGGTCGATGTCGGCCATAGTGAAGTCAATCTCGGCCTCTTTGGCAATCGCCAGCAGGTGCAAGATGGTGTTGGTGGAGCCGCCCATGGCGATGTCCAGCGTGATCGCGTTCTCAAACGCCTTGAAGCCGACAGCACGCGGCAGCACGCGCTCGTTGTCGTTCTCGTAGTAGTCGCGCGCCAGCTCCACAATGCGGCGACCAGCGGTCAGGAACAATTCTTCGCGGTCGGAGTGGGTAGCCACCACGGTGCCGTTGCCCGGCAGGGACAGGCCCAGCGCCTCGGTCAGGCAGTTCATGGAGTTGGCGGTGAACATGCCCGAGCACGAACCGCAAGTGGGGCACGCCGAGCGCTCCACCTGCGCCACTTCTTCATCGGTGTAGCGATCATCGGCAGCAATCACCATGGCATCAACCAGATCGAGCTTTTTGAACTCGATGACCTTGGTGTCGGGGTTGGCTAATTTTGTCTTGCCCGCTTCCATCGGGCCGCCAGAGACAAAGATCACCGGAATGTTCAGGCGCATGGCGGCCATCAGCATACCGGGCGTGATCTTGTCGCAGTTGGAGATGCACACCAGCGCGTCGGCGCAGTGGGCGTTGACCATGTATTCGACCGAATCGGCAATCAAATCGCGGCTGGGCAGCGAATACAGCATGCCGTCGTGGCCCATGGCAATGCCGTCATCGACTGCGATGGTGTTGAACTCTTTGGCCACGCCGCCAGCTTTTTCAATCTCGCGCGCCACCAGCTGGCCCATGTCTTTCAAGTGCACGTGGCCGGGCACAAACTGCGTGAACGAGTTGGCAATCGCAATGATGGGCTTGTCAAAGTCGCCATCTTTCATGCCCGTGGCACGCCACAGGGCGCGAGCACCGGCCATATTGCGGCCGCCAGTAGAAGTCTTGGAACGATAAACAGGCATGGTGGAGCTATTTGTTGGATTGCAAAAATGTCTCAAGGCCGGCAAAAGCCTATCCAAACATTATGTCCCAGCATGCTTGGCCACCACCCAAGGCACAACCTATTGACACCAGCAGCGAGCCTTCGCCGTTAACGAAAGCTGCCATCAACGCTTGCGCTTGGTGCCCAGCAGTTCACGCTGCTTTTCCAAACGCTGGTTTTTGATGCGTTCCATTTCTTGCATCGCTTTACGGCTGCTCAGCCCTGAATAATCGGCATAGGCAAACCACCCGGCCGTTAGCGCAAAAGCCCCCACCGCCCACCACCACGACAGTGCAGATATACCGCCCACATCAACCAGTCCCACTTGCGCCAACAGTTTTAGCAGCGCCAGCAAAGCTGCCGCAGTTAAAAGCCACATGATTGTTTCCCCTCTTCACCCAACGTTCACACGAGCTATCAACGCCGTTTACCCCCTGCCTCTACAATGGGCGTAACGACATCTCTTCCCCACATTTTTTGGAAAGTGTAGCAATGAAGCGTTCCATGATCACGATTGCGTTGGCTTTCACAGCAGTCACACCCGCCATGGCGGATCAAGCCTTGGCTGCTTCCAAAAATTGCATGGCCTGTCACGCTGTCGAAAAGAAATTGGTCGGCCCTTCTTACAAAGACGTTGCCACTAAATATTCCGGTCAGTCTGACGCCGTCAACAAGCTAGCTGCCAAAATCGTCAAAGGCGGCAGTGGCGTTTGGGGCCCCGTGCCCATGCCGGCCAACAATCAGATCAGCGAAGCCGACGCCCAAAAGCTGGCGCAATGGGTGTTGAGTTTGAAGTAATTCGCGCATGAATGCGCCGCCCTGATTGGCGCGGGCAACGGCATGTGCAACGACCCCACGTCGAGCAACAAGAACTGTGGAATAAAAAAAGGAGCCGTTCCATCAACGGCTCCTTTTTTACGATGGCGATTCCGAGAAGGAACCTCAGCGAGTCTTGCTGGGATACATCCCACAATTTCTCACTGAGAAGTACCCCGGTAACAAGCAACCGGCTTAAACCGGGATACCCACCAAGTCGTGGCCTTGCACGCCCAAGATGCGCACGGAAATCAGGTCGCCAGTTTTGTACGTCTTGCTGGCCTTTTCAGGCGGCTGGATGTGTACAACACCATCAATCTCAGGTGCGTCAGCATAAGTGCGGCCAACACCGCCCTTTTTGCCCAGACCCACAGCCTTGTCGACCAAAACCTTCATGACTTGGCCCACGCGGCGCTGCAGGCGCTGGGTGGAGACTTCTTCGGCCACAGCCATGAAGCGTGCGCGGCGGGCCTCGCGCACTTCCAGCGGCAGCATGCCGGGCAACTCGTTGGCGGTCGCGCCTTCGACGGGGCTGTAAGCAAAGCAGCCTGCGCGGTCGATCTCGGCTTCGCGGATAAAGTCCAGCAGGTGCTCAAACTCTTCTTCCGTCTCACCCGGAAAACCTGCGATGAAGGTGGAGCGGATCACAAGTTCTGGGCAAATCTTGCGCCATTCACGGATACGGTCCAGGTTCTTTTCGCCCGATGCGGGGCGCTTCATACGCTTCAAAACATCGGGGTGGCTGTGCTGCAGCGGCACATCGAGGTAAGGCAAAATTTTGCCTTCTGCCATCAAGGGCAGCACGGCATCGACCGTTGGATACGGGTACACATAATGCATGCGCACCCATGCGCCGTGTTGTTGGGCCAGCTTGCCCAGCTCATCGGCCAGCTCCAGCATGCGGGTCTTGACCGGTGTGCCGTCCCAGAAACCTGTGCGGTATTTGACGTCCACGCCGTAGGCTGAGGTGTCTTGACTAATGACCAGCAGTTCCTTGACGCCGCCTTCGAACAATGCCTTGGCTTCTTTGAGTACATCGCCAATCGGGCGCGAGACCAGATCGCCGCGCATGGATGGGATGATGCAGAAGGTACAGCGGTGGTTGCAGCCTTCGGAGATCTTCAGGTACGCGTAATGCTTGGGTGTGAGCTTGATGCCTGCCTCACCAAAGCTGCCCGGCACCAGATCCGTAAAGGGATCGTGCGGCTTGGGCAAGTGGGTGTGCACCGCATCCATCACCTCTTGCGTGGCGTGGGGGCCGGTCACGGCCAGCACGCTGGGGTGAATCTCTGCCACCATGGAGCTGCCGCCTTCTTTGCCAGCTTTGGCACCCAGGCAGCCAGTAACGATCACCTTGCCGTTGGCCGCCAGCGCCTCGCCGATGGTGTCCAGACTTTCCCTGACAGCGTCGTCGATAAAGCCGCAGGTGTTAACGATCACCAGATCCGCGCCTTCGAAGGTCTTGGAGGTTTGGTAGCCCTCAGCGCTGAGCTGCGTGAGGATCAGTTCGGAGTCAGTCAGTGCTTTGGGGCATCCCAAAGACACAAAGCCCACCTTGGGGGCGCTGTTTTCGGTTGTCATGGTGTGAGTTCGTGTGGGGGGATTGCGCCAGCTGCGCAGGGCCTGCAGGCGGGACTAGGTGCCCGGCCGGCGAAATCAAGCCTTGATTTTAGCCAGCCCCACTTGTTTGTGCGCCAAGGCTGCGGCATAGCCCAGCGCGGACATAAAAAACGGACCTTGAGGCCCGCGCTGGTGAGGTGGGGTGAACCCCGCTCGCTGCTTATCGCTTGATACCGAACATGCCCATCATCTGCTCGGTTTGCTTTTGCATTTGTTCTTGCATTTTTTGCACTTGTTCGGTGTAGCTCGCAGGCATGAGCGGGTTGGGCATTTGCAGCATTTTGGCCCATGCGTCGACCCCGCCCTGCTCGGCCATCTTGGTCTGGAAATCGGTGAACATTTGCACGTTTTTCTCGATAAAGCTGCCCATGTGGCCCTGCATGGTGTGACCGTAAAAGCGGATGGTATTGGCCAGCATGGCTTCGGTAAACATGGGGGCCCCGCCGGCTTCTTCTTCCAAAATGATTTGCAGGAAGATGGCACGCGTGAGGTCTTCGCCGGTTTTGGCGTCTTTGACGACGATAGGCTCGCGCTCCATCACCAGTTGTTTAACTTCTGTCAGCGTGATGTACGTTGAAGTGGCCGTGTCATACAGGCGGCGGTTGGGGTACTTTTTGATGACACGCTGCAAAGTCGAAGAATTGGATGAGGCGGAGGAGCTGGTGTGGTCTTGTTCTGTCATCGTGGGTTCCTCGCTGCGCGTGAAATCTAGGTGTGAAAAGCGGTGCCGGCTGGCCTGTCCATTTTAGAAAGGCTTTTTATGCTGCAGCGCAGCACTAACCCTGAGCCGCATGCGCTCTAATAGTTTGTACTAAAAAAGTAGCTAAAAGCCTTGATCGAATAAGCATTGCAGCATGGTTTATGCCTGAAAACAAGCGTATTCCACGGCTAGGGTGTGTTTGGTCTTGCCCCCGTATTCCCGACCCCGTCCTATCCGCAATAAAGCACCTCGTT
>JADMKK010000012.1 GCA_015478895.1 Comamonas sp.
TCTGGATTGTCAGCGCCTGCATACGTAGTCAACTATTAACGTGAACACACCCTAATGGCTCAGCACTAACTGCGCAATGACTCCTGTGGCAATCGCCACCAACATGTAATCACTTCCGTACTGCACCCATTGATAGCCACGCGGTGGCTGCTTCAGACCGTGGTGTCGCAAGTTATTGACCACGTAATGCTGTGAACGGTACTGGGGCGGCACACGGCTGCCTTTGACCCAATTGTGCTGCGGCCCAGCCCCCATGCGCTTAGCCTGTCCGGGCGGCATTCCATGGGGGTGTCCCGGACGCTGCGGATGTGCGCCGGGGCGATAAGCGGGAGCTTGGTGTTTTGGCCCAACTTGCGGATGCGCAGGGTGACTTTGCTGCATCGGATGCGGTGCAGGGCCATGTCCCTGTTGTGGCCCCCGAGGGCCGGGCTGCGCAAAGGCGTTCAGTGAGGCGCTGCCCATTATCAAAGCGGTAGCTACTGCGGTCCATTGGTTCTTGTTCATGCCGATGCCCTTTTGTGGGTGGTTGCTAACAGTTCCTATGCTAGGCGCTGTATGCAAACCATCACCCAACCTTTTGTAAAGATACGGCAAAAGAAGAAATTAACTTACAGCATCGCGCGCACCAACTGCTGCGTATAGGAATGGAGTGGCTGATTGAGCACCGCCTCTACCGCGCCCTGCTCCACTACTTCGCCGTTTTTCATCACCATGACTTCATGCGCCATTGCACGGATCACATCCATGTCGTGCGTGATCAGCACGTAACTCAGGTCCAACTCCCGCTGCAAGCGTTGCAACAATTCCAGCACCTGCTTTTGAATAGTCACATCAAGTGCGCTGGTGGGCTCATCGAGCACCAATATCTTGGGTCGCAAAATCAAGGCACGTGCAATGGCCAAACGCTGACGCTGGCCCCCGGAGAATTCATGCGGGTAGCGCTGTAGCAAACCCGGAAACTGCTGCTCACTCAAGCCGACGCTCAGCAGCACCGAAAGCACCTGTTCATGCCGTCCTGCTTCGCTAATATCCGGAGCATGCACACGCAGACCTTCACCAACGATTTCTTCGATCGTCATACGCGGTGAAAGCGATGAAAAGGGGTCTTGAAACACCACCTGCACCTCGCGGCGCAACGCTTGGTTAGCAGGGGTATTGCGCAGGGCCGGTTGCTGCCAGCGCTTGCCGCTAATTTGCAACTCCCCTTGACTGGGGAGCAAGCCCAAAATGGCTTGAGCGAGTGTGGACTTGCCCGAACCGGACTCGCCCACAATGCCCAGGGTCTGCCCTTGGCGCACACAGACATCTGCACCCTGCACCGCTACAAATTCGCCCTTACGAAACCATCCTTGAATGCCAGGAAGTGGTACGGGATAGCTCACGCGCAGTTGCGTGGCTTGCACCACCGGCTTGGCCTGCGAATGGACCTCACGCACTTCACGTACTGGCTGGCTATGGAGCAACTTGTGGGTGTATGCGTGTTTGGGATGTTCAAACAATGCGCCGACGGGCCCTTGCTCCACCAGCACGCCCTGCTCCATCACGGCAGCGCGGTCGGCAAAACGGCGCACCAGATGCAAGTCGTGCGTGATCAGCAAAATCGCCATGCCGGTCTGGCGTTGCAGGTCGCTGAGCAGCTCCAGAATCTGCATGCGCAGCGTGACATCCAGCGCCGTTGTCGGCTCGTCGGCCAGCAGCAATTGGGGGCTGGAGGCGAGCGCCATGGCAATCATGGCGCGTTGGCGCTGGCCGCCGCTGAGCTGGTGCGGATAGCTCAGCGCACGCCGCGCCGGATCGGGAATCCCGGTGGTGGCCAGCAGCTCCACCGCCTGCTGGAAGGCCTGCTGCTTACTCAACGCTTGTTTGAGCTGCAAGACCTCCGCCACCTGCGTGCCCACGCTCATGAGCGGGTTCAGTGCCGTCATGGGCTCTTGAAAGATCATCGCTACATCGCCACCGCGTACCGCACGCATCTCCCGCTCTGGCAATGAGAGCAGATTGCGTCCGTTCAGCAAGGCTTGTCCACTGATATGTGCATCACCGGCCAGGCGCAGCAAACTCAAAGCAGTGATGGTTTTGCCCGAGCCGGACTCACCGACGAGCGCTAGCTTTTCGCCGGCGTGCAGATCGAAACTCACGCCGTGGACGACTTGCTTGCTGCCAAAGCGCACTTTCAGGTCATATACGGAAAGCAAGGGTTGCAATTCTTTGGTTGGCTGCATTACGCCTTCTCCCCTGCATCGGTCACTTGGGCTTTGCGCGGGTCGAGTGCATCGCGCAGCGCATCGCCCATAAAGGTCAGTAGCAGCAATGTAGTTACCAACACCGCAAAGGTAGATAGCGAAATCCACCATGCATCAATGCTGTTTTTGCCTTGGCTCAGCAACTCCCCCAAGCTGGGTGTGCCGGGCGGCACGCCCAGGCCCAAAAAGTCCAGAGAGGTCAGCGCCAAAATCGCGGCGCTCATGCGAAACGGCAAAAACGTGACCACGGGCGTCAGGCTGTTGGGCAGAATGTGGCGCCAGATGATCTGCCCATTGGGCACGCCCAAAGCGCGCGCGGCTTTCACATAGTCCAGCTGGCGGTTGCGCAAAAACTCGGCACGCACATAGTCGGAAAGGCCCATCCAGCCAAACAGGCTCAGCAGCACCAGCAGCAAGCTGATGCTGGGCGCGAACACAGCACTGAAGATGATGAGCAAGTACAGCTCAGGCATGGAGCCCCAAATTTCAATAAAGCGCTGAAAAGCCAAATCAGTCTTACCCCCTAAGAAACCTTGGAGGGCGCCCGTAATTACTCCCAGCAGCACACCCACAGCCGTCAGCGCCAAGGCAAAAAGGACACTCACGCGAAAGCCGTAGAGCAGTTGTGCAAGCAAATCACGTCCTCGATCATCCGTACCTAGCCAGTTGGCGGGCGTCGGTGCTGCGGGGTTGGGCGACTCGGCAAAGTAATTGATGGTGCTGGCGCCGTAGCGGTTGAGGGGGAACAGCGCCCAATTGCTGCCTCGGTTGATTTGCTCTTGGATAAAGGGATCCAAGTAATCAGTGGCGGTCTGAAAATCTCCGCCAAACACGGTTTCCGGGTAGCTCTTGAGCAGCGGAAAGTAAGTCTGCCCGTCATAACGCACGATCAGTGGTCTGTCGTTGCTCACCACCTCGGCAAACAGGCTGACCACCACCATCGCCACAAACAGCACCAAGCTCCAGTAGCCGAGCTTGTTGCGCTTAAAACGCTGCCAAGCGCGCTGCCCCGGAGATACCGAACGTGGCACCGCAACAGGCGTTACTTCCATTGTTGTAGCTACAAGTCCTTGTGTTACTTGGGTTTGCGGCATATTTCAATCAAATTTCACACGAGGATCGACCCACACATAGCACAGGTCGCTGACAAGCTTGGTAACCAAGCCAATCAAGGTAAATAGATAGAGGGAGCCCAGCACCACGGGGTAGTCGCGGCGGATCACGCTTTCATAACTCAGCAGTCCCAGACCATCGAGCGAGAACAAGGTTTCAATGAGCAAGGAGCCCGCAAAAAATGCGCCGATAAAAGCGGCGGGGAAGCCCGTGATGATGGGAATCAGCGCATTGCGAAAGACGTGCTTCCACAGCACCTGCCGCTCGCTCAGGCCCTTGGCACGCGCCGTCAGCACGTATTGTTTGCGGATTTCTTCGAGGAAGGCGTTCTTGGTCAGCATGGCAGTCACCGCAAAGCTGCCTGCCACCATGGCCGTGACCGGCAGCGCGATGTGCCACAGGTAGTCCACCACCTTGCCCATCAGCGACAACTCATCCCAGTTGCCCGAAGTCAGACCGCGCAGCGGAAACCATTGCAGCTGACCACCAAAAATCACCAGCAGCGCCACGCCCAGCACAAAGCCTGGAATGGCATAGCCCACCAAAATTAGCAGCGTTGTCACCAAATCAAAGCGCGAGCCGGCGCGTACGGCCTTGGCCACACCCAACGGCACAGCGACCAGATAGCTGATGAAAAACGTCCACAGCCCCAGGCTGATGGACACGGGCAGTTTTTCCACAATCAGCGTCCACACGGGCTTATTCTGGAAAAAGCTGGTGCCCAGATCAAACTGGGCAAACTGGGACACCATCTGAAAGAAGCGCTCGTGCGCGGGTTTGTCAAACCCATACAAGGCCTTGATCTGCTCAATGCGCTGCGGGTCTACGCCCTGCGCCCCGCGGTAGGCCATGCCCCCACCTTCGGCTCCACTGCCAGCACCCGCTTTTGCCTCAGCCAAATACTGTTCTACCGGACCACCGGGCACGAACTGAATCACCACAAAAGTGAGCAGCAGCACACCGAGCAGCGTGGGGATCATCAACAAAATACGTTTAAAGATGTAGGCAAACATGGCTTATTTCCCCTCCTGCTTGATGGCTGGCTGGGCCGTGGCTGCGGTCAACGGCGGCTTGCGTGCCCACCACGTGTCCATAACCCAACCTTCACCGCTGGAGTAAGGGGGAATGACTTGGGGGTGTTCCAAACGCCACGCGTTATAGGCCATGCGGTGGGTATTTGCCGACCACTGCGGGATCAAGTAGTGGCCATGGGCAATCGCGCGCTCCAGCACATGGCAGGCAGGCAGTAGCTCTTGCTCGGTCTTGGCAGACACCATTTTTTGGATAAAGGCGTCCACGGCCTTGCTTTTCACACCGGGGAAGTTGCCTGAATCTTCTTGGTCCGCCGCTGCGCTGCCAAACAAATCGGCAAACTCTTGGCCGGGGTTGTTCGTGCCTTGGTAGGCAATGCTGGTGATGTCAAAGTCAAACTTTTGCAGGCGCTGCTGGTACAACGCAAAGTCCACTGCACGGAAATTCAGTTGAATACCGAGCTTTTGCAAATTGCGTTGCCAAGGGGCCACCGTACGTTGTCCAGCGTCACCGCTGTCCATATATTCGAGCACCATGGCTTGGCCTTGGCTATTGCGCAGCACCCCGCCCTGCACCGTCCAGCCAGCGGCGGCCAGCAAGCCTTGGGCTTTACGCAAATTGGCTCGCAGGCTGCTGTCGCCGTCAGTGCGCGGCGGCACGGTCATAGGTCCAAAGGCTGCGGGCGGCAACTCCTTACCAAAAGGCTGCATCAGCGCCAATTCGGCGGCACTGGGCTCACCGGTGGTCTGGCACATGGTGTTGCCAAAGATGCCGTTCACGCGCTGGTAAGCGCTGTAGAACATCTGGCGATTCATCCATTCATAGTCCACCGCCAGTCCCAAAGCTTCTCGCACACGCACATCCTGTAAGAACGGACGACGGATGTTGAGCACATAACTTTGAAACCCTGTGGGCTGCTTGTGCTCGAACTCACCCTTGACCAGCTCTCCGGACTTGAACTTGCGCCCATCCACACGCCGCGCCCAGTCACCGGCGCTGAAAAACCGCATCATGTCGAACTCACCGGCTTTGAGCGCTTCCAGCTTGGCGGTGTTGTCTTGGTAAATCTTGATATGAATGCGGTCAAAGTTTGCGCTGCCTTTGCGCGCAGGCAGGTCTTTGGCCCAGTAGTTGTCGTCGCGCACATAGGTGATGTCTTTACCAAAGACCACGGGGCCAATCTTGTAGGCCCCACTGCCAATGGGGATGTCCATCACCACCTCGTTGAACGGCTTGCCTGCGCCCCAGTCGCGGCTAAAGATGGGCAGGCCGCCCACCGTCAGCGGCAGCTCGCGGTTGGCCGCCTTGAAGCGAAAGCGCACCGTGCGCGCGTCGAGCACATCGCAGCCCTCCACCTCGGCCAGCATGGTTTTGTAGCCGGGCGAGGTATGGGGCCCCACCAGCGTGTCGTAGCTGTGCTTCACATCCTGCGCCAGCACCGGCTTGCCATCGTGAAAGCGCGCCTGGGGCCGCAGCTTGAACGTGACAGACAGGCCGTCCGCAGCCACCGCCACCTCTTCGGCCAGCAGCCCATAGCCCGAGGCGGTTTCATCCATGCTGCCCATCAGCAAGCTGTCAAACATCAGGTTCGACAAATAGGCCGGTGCGCTGCCTTTGACGGTGAAAGGGTTGTATTTGTCAAACGTGGAGTTGCGCAGATTGCTCACCAGCCGCAACTCGCCGCCTTTGGGGGCGTCCGGATTGACATAGCCAAAGTGCGCAAAGTCCGGCCCGTACTTGGGCTGACCCCACAAAGCGTAGGCGTGGTCGGCCCATGACGGGGCAAACGTAGTGGCTCCTGCGAGCAGCAAACAAAACTTCCAAAAGCGCATGCGACAATTCTGCACCACTGCGGCCCGCCGCCCTGCGGTTATTTGCTGCGTGCAAAACCCTAGCGGCCGGCCTTCACTGAATTTCCTCAAGGAGAAGAACAATGGGTTTTCTGACCGGCAAGAAGCTGCTGATCACTGGCGTGCTGTCCAACCGCTCCATCGCCTACGGCATTGCCAAGGCCTGCCACGAGCAAGGCGCTGAACTGGCATTTAGCTATGTGGGCGAGCGCTTCAAGGACCGCATCACCGATTTCGCGACTGAGTTCAACTCAACCCTGATTTTTGATTGCGATGTGGGCGACGACGCGCAGATCGACGCCATGTTCAAGGGCCTGGGCGATGCCTGGGGCACGTTTGACGGCTTTGTGCACTCCATCGGTTTTGCGCCCCGCGAAGCCATTGCAGGCAACTTCCTGGACGGACTGAACCGCGAATCCTTCAAGATTGCGCACGACATCAGCGCCTACAGCTTTCCTGCGATGGCCAAGGCCGCGATGCCCTACTTGAACGACAAGTCGTCGCTGCTGACGCTGTCGTACCTGGGCGCGCTGCGCTCCATCCCCAACTACAACACCATGGGTCTGGCCAAGGCATCGCTGGAAGCGTCTGTGCGCTACCTGGCAGAAGCCGTGGGCCGCACCGAAGATGGCCGTGCCATCCGCGCCAACGGCATCTCGGCGGGCCCCATCAAGACCTTGGCCGCCTCGGGCATCAAGGACTTTGGCAAGCTGCTGGGCCGTGTGGCCGATGCATCGCCCCTGCGCCGCAACGTGACGATTGAAGACGTAGGCAACGTGGCTGCGTTCATGCTGTCTGATTTGGCCTCGGGCATCACCGCTGAGATTACCTATGTAGACGGTGGCTTCAGCCAAACAGCAGGCCTGTCCGCAGACCAAGTGTAAGTAGCGCTAACGCGCTCCTATCCAGCCCCCTAGGTGTCAAACCTGCGGGGCTTTTTCTTTAGCCGCAGTAACCCCAAGAGCCCGGTGCACACAGAGATTGAAAAATAAGAATAATTCTTATCTAAGAACAATCAGTGATTGGCTGACACAACTTACGCGTCTGCCCTATCACGCTGCATTTCATCGACGCATCTCATTGCCTATGCCCAAAGACTCTGCCACTGAACGCCCCACATCACGACATTTAAACGGCAATGGAACCAAGCACAGCATACGTCTGTGGGTGGGTTTTGTGATTTCTGTGTTGGGTGTCTGCGCCCTGTTTAGCCAGTTTTGGACTTATGCCCAACAACAGCCTGTGGTGCTGCAAGCTTTAGGCGGAGGCATGGTGGCTGCTTTGACCACGGCTTTGGGTACGGTGCCAGTCATGTTCTCGCAGCGCATGTCTGAACGCACCCAAGATACGCTGTTTGGGTTTGGCGCTGGCGTCATGCTGGCCGCCTGTGTTTTTTCCTTGATTTTGCCGGGGATGGCCGCTGTACGCGAACAAGCGATGTGGGGCAACTCAGAGTTTGCTGCAGCCGGAGTCATTGGTTTGTCTGTTTTGTTAGGTGCGGCGGCCATGATGGGCATTGATCGGCTGCTGCCCCATGAGCATTTCATCAAAGGCCGCGAAGGCCCAGACTTAGATACGGCACGCAAACTGCAACGCACATGGTTGTTTGTTTTTGCCATTACGCTGCACAATTTCCCCGAAGGTTTGGCCATTGGAGTCGGCTACGCCAGCAATGGCATTGGAGGTAATGCCTTGGCCACAGGTATTGCCATCCAAGATATTCCAGAAGGCCTGGTGGTAGCCGTCGCGCTATTGGCAGCCGGCTACCGCCGCAGCACTGCTGTACTGCTGGCCATGCTGACCGGTCTGGTAGAACCTATTGGCGCTGTGTTGGGGGCTGCCGTGGTCAGCACCTCGATCGGAGTCCTGCCTTGGGGCTTAGGTTTTGCTGCAGGGGCCATGCTGTTTGTCATCAGTCACGAAATCATTCCTGAATCGCACCGTAAAGGACATGAGTCTTTTGCGACAGGCGGCCTGATGCTGGGCTTTGTGCTGATGATGTTCATGGACACAGCCCTCGGTTGAACTGGAATCGATAAATCACTACGTCAACCTCAGACGCGACGTACGGTAAAAAAAGTGGTGACGTGAAAGAGTTGAAATATCCAGAACCCCATCATCACAAGGGAAAAGCCATGACTTACCGACTCTTGCTCTTGAGCTTGACTACCGCAGCTCTGACTGGCTGCGCTGGCATCAGCAACGGCCCTTCCGCAACTGCAGAACTCAAACCCACGCAAGGCAGTGCAGTTGCAGGCAAAGTGCATTTTGTGCAACACATGCACGGCATAGTGAAACTGTCTGGACAAGTAAGCGGTCTTAAGCCCAACGCCGAGCATGGTTTCCACATTCACGAAACAGGTGACTGCTCCAGCCCCGATGCCAGCAGCGCTGGAGGGCACTTTAACCCTGGCAACACCCCTCACGGCAAACACGGCCATAACCTCCAGCATGCAGGTGATTTGCCCAGTCTGCGCGCAAATGCCAGTGGCATGGCAGTTGTTCAATATGAAACCGCGCAAATCAGCCTAGGCAATGGCACCAACAATGTGGCTGGCCGCGCTCTCATCGTGCATGCAGAGCCAGACGACTTTACCTCTCAGCCTACAGGCAATGCAGGTGCACGCTTGGCTTGCGCCATCATTCAGCGTTAAAAAAGCCTACTGACTGTTCATCCTCTAGACCCAAGTCCTTGCGCAAGGTACGCTGCTTTACTAATCTTGCCCTTTACTTTGGAGAAGTGATGTCCAGCCCTCCCGTCGAGCCGTCACCCACGCTGGCCAGCCACTCGCTGTATAGGTCTTTCTTTCATGGATTTGTCGACGAAATTTATCTTCACGATGAAACGGGTGTCATCGTGGATATCAACAAAGCTGCATGTAGCAATCTTGCCTATACACGTGAAGAGCTGTTGGGGAAAACACTGGGGGAAATTTCCGTCACCTTGGATGCAGCACAGCTTCACCGGCTTTGGGACTCTCTACAAATCGGTCCTTACGTAGTGACTCCTAATTGCCATCGCCGAAAAGATGGCAGCTTGTACCACTTGGAAGTACATATCTCCTGCCAAGAAATAGCAGGACGCAAGTTCTATTTGGCTGTTGCACGCCGAACCGATGAAAAACGTCGACAACTGCAGCTTGCTGTATCAGAAGTTTTTGGCAAAACCGATAAAGATTTATATCCCTTAGAACAAGCATTGGCCTTCCAGCAAAACGATTTAGAAGTACTCCTGCGTGATGCATTAATTGAAAAAGTCAATCTCGCATTACCAGCCATACAGCGTGGTGAATATGCAGGCATCGGTATCCTGGAAGAGATAGAAGCAGATCTTCGGGGCTCACCTCTACACGGTATAGCTGCACGTGCACTTTCGCTCACTGAAGAACTAGAAACTCAAAGCGCTTGCGATTGTTTCAGCTCTGAGCAACTGCTGGGCGCAACCGACCAGTTGCTTTATCAAGCCAAAACACGTGGACGCAACCGGGACGTACAGCAGGTGTTGGAATAAATGATGTGGCACGCACGCCAGCAGTTCATTCATTACTTTCTGCTCTGCTGCTTGTCTTGGTTGTGTTGCGGGGCATTGGCCCATGCCCAAACATTACCCCTCACCTTAGCGACTAACTACCACAGCGAGCTAGATCTCAACCAATACTTGGTCAGCGAAAAATACGACGGCATTCGCGCCTATTGGACAGGGCAGCAACTTATGAGCCGGCAAGGCTTACCTATCGACGCACCCCCATGGTTTACCAAAAATTTCTCCACTGAAGCGATGGACGGAGAACTATGGGCAGGCCGCGGACAATTTATCGCAGTCCAGTCCACCGTATCTCAAGGTGCCAAAGATGAAGCTGGCTGGCGTGCGCTACGTTATATGGTGTTTGACCTGCCCACTCACCCAGGACTTTTTACGCAGCGCCAGCAAGCACTTCAGAAGTTGGTGAAGCGGATTGATCAAAATTGGTTACAAGCTGCGCCGCAATGGCAAGTTAATAGTCACGCAGCGTTGATGCGGCAGCTTCGCTCTATGAGCAAAGCGGGTGCAGAAGGACTTATGTTGCGAAACACGAAGACCTCCTATCGCGCGGGACGTAGTGATGACCTCATCAAGCTCAAAATTTTTGAAGATGCCGAAGCTGTGGTCGTCCAGCATTTACCTGGCAAAGGTAAGTACCAAGGGATGACCGGCGCTTTACTAGTGCAAATGCCCAACGGTCAGCGCTTCAAAATTGGCAGTGGCCTTCGCGATACGGATCGAGCGCTACCGCCTCCTATCGGCAGCACAATCACCTATCGCTTCAACGGCATGCATCCCAGTGGCCTGCCACGCTTTGCCCGGTACTGGCGCATCCGCAGTAATACCTCGGAGTGAAACGCGACCATTGACATCATAATTTTGTCCTTCACGCCATGCTCCATCAAATTCCCCTTGCCAATCCCCTTGAAGATCAATTTGCGGATCTACCTAATGGAATGCGCATCTGTTATCGCAGCTACGGACAGAATGAGCGCCCTACCATTGTGTTAATTGCAGGCTTGGGGCTTCAGCTGGTTTCATGGCCCATGACTTTCATTGAAGGCTTGGTAGCTGAAGGCTTGCGTGTACTCACGCTCGACAACCGGGATATGGGGCGCTCGACCCACCTGACACAAACACCCCCACCGGCGCGCTGGCGTTTGTTGATGCGCATGGTGCCAAACGCTCATTACCAAATTGCTGATATGGCAGATGATGTCGCACAACTGCTTGAGGTGCTGGGTATCTCCAAGGCCCATGTATTGGGTATGTCAATGGGCGGCATGATTGCGCAAAACTTTGCGGCCCAGCACCCTGAAAAAGTGCTGTCACTTACATCTATTTTCTCTACGACCGGTAATACTCGCGTAGGGTTCGCAGCGGGCTCAACGCTCCTGCGCATGCTATTTCGCAAAGCCCCCTTAACGCTGGAAGATGCCCAAAACGACTACGTGCATCTCATGCGGCACATTGGCAATTCCAAAGTCCCGGGAATTGAGCTAGCTTGGCGAAACTACATAGCGCAAGCTTGGCTACGCGCCAACCATGTACAGGCACAGCAGGGCTATGAGCGCCAGATCGCAGCTATCGTTGCCTCAGGGGACCGAAGTGCGCATCTATACCGCATTGACACACCAACACTCGTCATTCATGGTGATCAAGATCGAATCGTTCATCCAAGTGGTGGAACTGCTACTGCACGCTCTATCTCTGGGGCACAAATGCAGACCTTGATGGGTATGCGCCACCAGATTGACGAGAGTATTACCCCTGATTTATTGCGTCTGGTTATTGGCCATGTTCGAGCTGCGCAGCATGCGGCAGCCACAAACTGATGCATTCTCAATCGACAGGCTTCACTACTCCCAGCAGGTTAACCACCTGAAGTTGCTTCCTTTTAAAAGCACCTTCAAGTTAGTGATAAGCACCACGTAAAAAGCCTCTGTGATTGAAGCTATTTCAACCAAAGAGGCTTTTTATTTTTTCCATACTCACAGGGAATCAGCCACTGAAAAACACTCAGCTGCCTGAGCGGTATAACACTTCATTCATCTTCAGCCGAGCATAAGACTCTTAAGTTCTTAACCCCATACGCGGAAAGAGCTTGAAGCAAGGTCGGTGAATTCCTAAAGCAGAGTAAATAGCGCCTTGCGCCAGTTCGACAATACTTAAAACCTGCTCATAGGCCGCCGCATCAAAAGGGCGATTCACGTAAGACCAGCTGATCATTTGGTCTAACTTTTGGCAAAGCTGATCTAGCTCTAAAAGCATCAAATCCTTCGTGCGTCGATGCCCTGTATATCTAACTGCATCAAAACCAACGATGACATCATCAGCCTTATGCCGAGCTTGCCAGTCCATTTCCGTCGTGGCGCGCATTAAGATGCTTTTCTTGAGCTCTGCGCAGGCCTGATCAATAACTATCAACGTCTCTTCGACCATGTCGGTATCAATTGCATCGCTCATTTTCAAACCCATTTAAAAAACGATTCAGGTGATACAACATCCACACACCGAGCTAAGCCTGACGTACGCCTGGCAAAGATTGGTATGGGTTCCTAATGCCTTGGCGAAGTGAATATTACGTTAATAACTCCGAGCCCCGCAATACATCAGAAGAAAAAGATCGCGACATCTGCCTTTTTGCGCTAAAGATCAGTCCTTGCAAGCCCACGCCCCCTCAACCCCGAGAACACCTGCTGCGCCCAGTCCACAAAAACCCGCACTTTGGTGCTGTAGCGGCGGCTCGGTGGGTAGACGGCATACACGGGCACGCTCCCCCCGGCATATTGCATCAAACCTTACAGGCCCAATTCCTTGGCCGCATTTTTCAGCTCGGCAAACTGGTAGTCCTGCACGGTGTGCTTTGCCGAGATGACGCGGCCTTCAGGGCCGGGCACCAGCAGCCATGCCGTAGCGCCCTCTTCGGGCTGCGGCACAGGAAACATCAGAAATTCGCAGTCAATACTCCAGACATCGTCCACTTGCATAGCTTGGCACTCTGCAGGGATGTGCAGGTAAGTCACCTGATTGGCCACAGCTTGCAAGAAGTCGTCCTCTTGCTGCACGTCGGCATCGGCAGCGCCTTGCACCGGGTTTACATGTCGAATCAATGGGGTGCTGCTGAAAGCATCGTGCTCCCAGACATCTTGTTCGCGCTGGAACATCAAGGTGGCGGTACCGGTGAAGGCAAAGCCCGCGGGGTCATCACCCACGCGGTAGGCCTTGGCAGCGGCCAGGGCTTGGGCGTAGCTGTCGTTGTCAATGGCGACCATGCGCAGGTCTTGGGTGATATCGGTCATGCAAATTCCTCAAAAAGAAAGTCCGATCCACCCCATGGACCGGACTTGGTCTATCAGCTGCCTACGTGGCTACGTGGCATTACGGCTGATTACTGCTGCAGCTGCGCCCAGATCTTGTCCAGGCGCTTGGCGCTCACCGGGTACGGCGTGCGCAGCTCTTGCGCAAAAAAGCTCACACGCAGCTCTTCCAGCATCCAGCGGTATTCCTGCATGCGCGCATCGACCGCGCCCTTACGCTCGGCCACCAGGCGCCAGTAGCGCTGCTCCAGCGGCTGCAGCTCTTTGTACTTGGCGGCATCACGTGCTGGGTCAGCGCGGTATTTGTCCAGGCGAATAGTGATGGCCTTGAGATAACGCGCGTAGTGACCCAGCTGCGCCCACGGGGCGATGGCGATGAAGTTCTTGGGCATCAACTTTTGTAGCTGCTCGCCCGCGTCCTTCGTGGCTTCTGGAGCATTTTTGGTGTCCTTGATCTTGCGCGCGGCGGCCGCGTATTCGACCAAGATCACGCCGGCCATGCGCGCCACTTCGTTGGCGATCAAGGTCAGGCGGCCCCGGCCATCTTGTACGCGCTGCTTGAAAGCGGCCTCGTTGGCAGGCAGCGGCTCTTGCAAGAAAGCACGGTCAATCGCGACATCAATGATTTGCTGGCGTAACTCTTCCTGCGTGCCCAGCGGCATATAGGCCACCGCCATTTTTTGCAGATCGGGAATGTTCTTTTCCAGGTACTTCAGCGCATCCTTGATCTGCAGCGCAAACAAGCGGCGCAGACCAATGCGGTGCTTGGCGGCGGCCACTTCGGGCTCGTCGAACACTTCAATGCCGATCTCCGAACCGTGATCGATAAAGGCCGGAAAACCAATCAGCGTAGTGTTGCCCTTTTTGATTTCCATCAGCTCCGGCAATTCGCCAAAGCTCCATGCCTTGTAGCGGGTGTCCGCCTGCTGCGCAGGTGCTGCGTCCGTTTTCTGATTTTTAGGAGCGGCATGCCCTACTGAATGCTTGCTTTCAGACTCTTTTTTATCTGAAATCAAGGTTTCACTAGGGCCTTTAGCTACTGTTTCTGAAATTTTCAACGAAGCCAAGGCTTGGAAAGCCCCGCGCGCCTTGGCGCCCCACTCGGCTTTCAGCGCACCCAAGTTGCGGCTTTGGCCCAGCTGACGGCCATGCTCGTCAATCACGCGGTAGTTCATGAACAAATGCGGGCTGAGCATGTCCAGCTTGAAGTCGGCGCGCTTGACGTCGAGCGAGGTCTCATCGCGCACCTGCTTGAGCAGCACATCGATCAGGCCGCCTTTTTTGGTAGTTTCTTCCCAGCGCCCGGCCTGCGTAAACAGCTCGGCCAGCCGCGTCGCGCTTTCAGGCAGCGGCACAAAGCGGCTGCGCGGGCGCTGCGGCAGGCTTTTGAGCAGCGCCTGAATCTTGTCTTTGAGCATGCCGGGCACCAGCCATTCGGCGCGTTCTTCGCTGACTTGGTTGAGCACAAACAGCGGCACCGTCACCGTCACGCCGTCGCGCGCATCGCCGGGGCTGTGCAGGTACGCAGCGCTGCAGTCCACACCGCCCAGCTTGATGAGCTTGGGGAAGTTGTCGGTGGTGATGCCGGCGGCCTCATGGCGCATCAGCTCGTCTTTGGACAGGCGCAGCAGCTCGGCCTGGCCCTTGCTGGCCGTGCGAAACCACTTGTCAAACGTCGCGCCGCTGTAGATGCCCTTGGGAATGTGCTGTTCGTAGAAGGCGTAGATCAGCTCGTCGTCCACCAGCACGTCCTGGCGGCGCGACTTGTGTTCCAGGTCTTCGATCTTGCGCACCATCTTCTGGTTGGCGGGCAAGAAATGCCACTGCGTGTCCCACTGGCCTTCGACCAGCGCCTGGCGAATAAACATGCGCCGTGCCTCGTCCGGGTCCACGCGGCCATAGCTCACGCTGCGGCCGTTGTAGACCACCAGGCCATACAGCGTGGCGCGCTCCTGCGCCACCACATCGGCCTGTTTTTTGGACCAGTGCGGGTCGAGCAATTGTTTTTTGAGCAGGTGGGCGCCCACCTCTTCCAGCCACTGCGGCTCAATCGCCGCAATGCCGCGGCCGTACAGGCGCGAGGTTTCCACCAGCTCGGCCGCCACAATCCAGCGCCCCGGTTTTTTGTTCAGGTGCGCGCCGGGATGCGGGTGGAACTTGATGCCGCGCGCGCCCAGGTAGGCGTCGCTTTCCTCGCCCTTGTAACCAATATTGCCCAGCAGGCCGGACAGCATGGACAGGTGCACCCCGTCATAGCCGGCGGCCTCGTTGTTGATGAGCCACTTGTGCTCTTTGATCACCGTCAGCAGCTGGCTGTGAATGTCACGCCACTCTCGCACGCGGCGGATGTTGATGAAGTTCTGGCGCAGCAGCTGCTCCCACTGGCGGTTGCTGCGCTTGTGCGTGGCTTCCTCCACGACTTCTGACGGGTTGAACAGCGCCAAACGCTCTTGCACCGTGCCTTCGACCTGTGCCCCACTCGCGCGCTGGCTGACCGGCAAGAACGCCTGATTGCGTGCCGTGAGCTTGGCCGCTGGCTTGTTTTGCGCGGCCATCTCGGCCCGCGTCTTGGCCACGACCTTGCCACCGCGCGCATCCATCAGCCATTTCCACAGGCGCAGATAGCCGCTGAACTCGCTCTTTTCATCGTCAAACTTGGCGTGCTGCTGGTCGGCCTGCTGCTGGGCTTCCAGCGGCCGGTCGCGCACGTCTTGCACGCTCAGCGCCGAGGCAATGATCAACACCTCGGCCAGCGCGCCGCGCTCGCGCGCTTCCACAATCATGCGACCCACGCGCGGGTCCAGCGGCAGGCGCGACAGCTCCTTGCCCATTTGCAGCAGATTGCCGCGCTCGTCCACCGCGCCCAGCTCGGCCAGCAGTTGGTAGCCGTCGGCAATCGCACGGCCCGAAGGTGCTTCGAGGAACGGGAAGTTCACCACATCGCCCAGGCCCAGCGCCTTCATGCGCAAGATCACGCCGGCCAGCGAGCTGCGCAGAATTTCGGGGTCGGTAAACGGCGCGCGGCTGGCAAAGTCGGCCTCGTCATACAGGCGAATACAGATGCCGTTGGCCACGCGGCCGCAGCGGCCGGCGCGCTGGTTGGCCGCTGCCTGGCTGATGGGCTCGACCAGCAACTGCTCTACTTTGCTACGGAAGGAATAGCGCTTGACGCGCGCCGTGCCTGCATCAATCACGTATCTGATGCCTGGCACCGTGAGCGAGGTTTCCGCCACATTGGTGGCCAGCACAATGCGCCGGCCCGTGTGGCCGTCAAAAATGCGCTCTTGCTCGGCCTGCGACAGGCGCGAGAACAGCGGCAGCACCTCGGCGCTGCGCAGCGCAGGCTGGTTTTGCAGGTGCTTGCGCAAATGGTCGGCCGCTTCGCGGATCTCGCGCTCGCCGGGCAAGAAAATCAGAATGTCGCCGCCCTTGGCGCCGCCGTTCCAGAGTTCGTCCACGGCATCGGCCATGGCGTCGTTGAGGTCGTAGTCCTTTTTTTCCTCAAACGGGCGAAAACGCATCTCCACCGGAAAGGTACGGCCCGAGACCATGATCACCGGCGCCGGGCCGTCTTTGCTTTCAAAGTGTTTGGCAAAACGTTCGGCATCAATCGTGGCCGATGTCACCACCACCTTCAGATCCGGGCGCTTGGGCAATATCTGGCGGATATAGCCCAGCAAAAAGTCAATGTTCAGGCTGCGCTCGTGCGCCTCGTCAATGATCAGCGTGTCGTAGGCTTTGAGCAGCGGGTCGGTCTGCGTTTCGGCCAGCAAGATGCCGTCGGTCATCAGCTTGACCGAGGCATTTTTTTGCAGCGTGTCCTGAAAACGCACCTTGTAGCCCACCAGCTCGCCCAGCGGCGAATGCAGCTCTTCGGCAATGCGCTTGGCCACCGAGCTGGCCGCAATCCGGCGCGGCTGGGTGTGACCAATCAGGTGGCCGCGCACCTGGCCGTTGGCATCGGGCACCTGGTTGATCTTGCCGCGCCCCAGCGCCAGGGCAATCTTGGGCAGCTGCGTGGTTTTGCCCGAGCCGGTCTCACCGCAAACGATGATGACTTGGTGCTTGTCCATCGCCTCCATGATTTCTTCACGGCGGGCAGATACGGGCAGGGACTCGGGGAACGTGATCTTCAAGGGCATAAGGGGCAGGATTATCCCAGCACCTGCGCATCTGCGCCGACTGCAGGTTTAGCCAGCGCATGGACGAAAAAAATCCCCGCAGTTACCAGTTCTGCGGGGGTGCCAGGCAATACCTTGCGATTTAGTTTTTGTCGGTATCGACGTAACCGACGCCGGCACCAAAGTTCAGACCTTGCTGGGCGAAGGAATAGCCAACGTCAGCACCGACATAAATATTGTGCTTACCCAGATAGGCCACGCCTACGTTGGGGCGAATGCCACGGTCAGCAAAGGAGTAATCCAGGCCCAGATAACCCGCAGCCTTGTCTTGCTTGTCGGTTGAGAACACTTTGACGCCCAGCGCGGGCCCAGCTACAGGCTTGGGGCCACCAAATGTCCACGTCAAGCCCGCACCGACGGCAGTACCTGCCAATGCAGAAGTTGACAAGGTAGCGGCTGTCAGAGCACTAACAGCGATAGCGGCAAGTTTTGCCTTCATAAGACCTCCAAATTTGTTGAATGATTCACGCCTTGAATTGTGAAGAAGTACCGTTTGTCGAAAACCCGCCAATGCCTGATGGGCTTGTGAGACAGCGCCTTGTACGCATCCTCTTACATCTCACGCAGGCGCTGAAGGGCTTTGCCCTGCCTTGCTATGCTCTGCGCCTGCTACTGAGCTCAGCCTCCTTCTTACTCTTGTCCGGTGCCTGTTTCGGCGCCTTACCTCCACCATGGTTTTTCTGATTGCACTGTTTGCGCCCTTGTTGGGCTTATGGCTCTGGCACCCCTTGTTACGCAGCCACCGCCAGGTATTTTGGTGGTGCTTTGGTTTGACCACCATCCTGGCACTGGCCCCTGCACTGCTCATTTTGGCGATGCGGCAAAACGTGCTGCCCTTTAGTCTGATTGCGCATCTGCAACTCATTAGCGGCGGTTTCTTTGCAGCCATCGGCATGGGTCTGGTATGGGCCATGGTGCGCGATGTGCTGTGGGTCATCTTGCGTTGTACCCGTGGCCCAGCCAGCGCTGCGCGCATGACAACGCCTGGGTGGACTTGTGCAGTGCTGGGTCTGCTGGTCTTACTTAATGCCTATGGTCTAACCCAAGGCACGCAACTGCCGCAAGTGCGCGAACATGCCATCAGCCTGCCCAATTTGCCGGCCAAGTTGGACGGCCTGCGCATCGCGGTGCTGGCGGATATCCACGCAACCCCTGTCAACAATGCGGCCTAC
Organism: Comamonas sp.; assembly: GCA_015478895.1. Taxonomy (GTDB): domain Bacteria; phylum Pseudomonadota; class Gammaproteobacteria; order Burkholderiales; family Burkholderiaceae_C; genus Comamonas. Next base: position 18,435 of record JADMKK010000012.1, read on the forward strand.
GTTCAAGGCCTGGTGGAGCGCACCAATGCAGCCAAGCCCGATATGGTGGTGCTGCCCGGTGATTTGATTGACGGCGATGCGCCGTCGCAAGCTGGCAATATTGCGCCCTTGGCCCAACTGCAAGCGCCCCTGGGTGTGTGGTCTGCGCCAGGCAACCACGAGTACTACAGCGGCTACGATGCATGGGCAAAAGTGTTCAACAGCCTGAACCTGAACTATTTGGCCAATGAAGCCCGCGTACTGGAAGTGCGCGGCCACAAGCTGGCAATTTCTGGCGTGGGCGATCCAGCCTACGGGCGCTTATCCGAACAAAACACCGACCCCAATGTGCCTGAAGGCGTGCCGCCAGATGTGCAGACGGTGGCAGCGCAAGCCCAAGCCGGTGGTGCAGAAATCCATATCTTGTTAGGCCATCAACCCAAAATGGCACGCAGCTATGCGCCCTATGGCATTGATCTGCAAATTGCTGGCCACACCCATGGCGGTCACATCATGGGCATGGACCAGTGGATCGTAGCCCCAGCCAATGACGGCTTTGTCAGCGGGCTGTATGAGGTCGGCCCGATGCGCTTGTTTGTCAGCAATGGCGCTGGCCTGTGGCCCGGGTTTGCAGTGCGTTTGGGTGTGCCGTCTTCGATTGATATTTTGGTGCTGCGACGCGGGTAAGCCAGCGATTGCGTAGTTATCAGCGCTGATACGTTGTAGCATCAAAAGTGCCTCTAACCCAATGCTGGCAATGGCTAGTAGCTATCAAATGCTATTTTTCGTTGGGTGCGATATGGGCTTGTGACGCGGGACGGGTGGCTAGCAACAGCACGGCTGCCCATGTCAGCAAGGCCATCAACGCCAGCCACAGCAAGGGCTGCGCAGCCGCGGCCAGCGGCGCGCCCATCTGGTTCAGGCGCAGGGAGGCCGCAATCCCCGCCGTGCTGGGTGAGAGCCAGCGCAGCCACTGCAGCGCCTCGGGCAAAGCCTCCACCGGCCAGGTAAAACCGCCCATGAAGGCCAACGGAATCGAGGTAAACAACACCACGTGCAACGCACGTTCGCGCTCAGCCAGCCACCAGCCCAGCAGGCAGGCACAACCCACTACGGCGGGAATCAAACAGGCCAGCAACAACAAAGCTCCCAGCGGGTTGCCGCCGTGCGGATAGTCTTGCCAGACAAAAATCCAGCCAAAGTAAAACAGCCCAGCTAACCAGCCGGGCACACACAGCGCCAGCATGCGCGCCAGCCAGTGCTTGACGCTCGTGTGCGCCACGCCCTGCTCACGCCACGTACCAACCACGAGCGCACCGCCCATCAGCAGCGTTTGCTGCAGGATCAAAACAGCCACGGCCGCCACCACAAAACTGCCGTAGCCTTCGGTGGGGTTGAACAGCGCCACGTTCTGCACACTCACCGGCGCACGGCTGGCCGCCGACTGCATGGAGCTTTGCCCTTCTGCCTGCAAGCGTTTGAGTTCCACCCCCGCCGAGAAGGTGCCTACGGCTTCCGCAAAGCCGTATTGCACCTGCTTGCTCACCAAAGGATAGGCACCATTGCCATACACAGGCACCACCACTTTGTCGCTGCGCAGCACTGCACGTTTAAAGTCGCGTGGAATCACGGCATAGCCCATGACCTCACCGCGCAAAACAGCATCTCGGGCTTGGGCTTCGTCACCGGTGACGAGGTGCGGATCAATGCGAGGGCTGGCCTGCACCAAGCGCAGCACCTGCCGCGCCAATGCCGAGTTGTCTTGCACCACCACTGCCACAGGCACACGCTGCACGACCTGCTGCTGATAAAACCATGGGTAAAAAAAGCCGTACAGCACAGGTGCGCCAAACAGCAGCAGCACGGCGCCTTTGTCGCGCAGCAAGGTCAGCAAGCTGTCTAGCCACAAGCCTACAAAGCTGTTGGAAGACGGTGTGAAAGCAGCCATTTTTAGCGCCCACCCCAACTCTGGGGCAACTGCCGTGCACGCTGCAGCCCGAAAGTAGCCACACCCGTAAGCACCACGGTCGCCAAGAGCAGCCCCACGACCACAGGCACGGACTGGGCCGCGGGCGCGCCCATTTGCCACTGTTCAATTTGCAGGCGTGCGTAATGGGTGTACGGCATGGACAGTGCCCAGCCTTGTGCCGGGCCACTCATGGCCAGCAACGGAAAACCCACGCCGCTGAAGGCAAATGCCGGCGCAGACAATAGCCCTGCTCCTGATAGCGCCGTACGCAACGACATGGTGAGCGCCGCCAGCAATGAGCCCAGCGCCAGACTCACCCCAACCAAGCACATCAGCCCGACGCCAATCCATACCATGCTGCCGGCCACATGCCAGCCGCGTTGCAGTGCCAGATACAGCAAACTCAGCACGCCACTGCCCCACAGCAGCAGGGCGGGAATTGCCAGCTTACCCAGCAAAGCCGACAAAGTGCCCCACCAGTTCTGGCTGTTTTGCAGCCAGTGACCGACCGTGCGGTCGCGCATTTCACGGCCCACCTGCCACGCGCCCGCGGTCATGGCCAAAATATGCACCAAGGCGGGGATCAACGCTGCAGCCAAAAACTGTTCGTAATTGGCGGACACATTGAACAAGGCCACCAATTTGGTAGCAACAGGCTCCATACGCACTTGCAGTACCTGCTGGGGGTCCCCGCGCTTGGCACGGGCTTGCATCTCAACGCCTGCAGACAAGGTGCCCACTACCTGCTGCACATCTCTTTGCAGCAAGCTGGAGGCCGTGGCAAGTTGCGCGTTGTGCAGCAAAGTCACCGTCACTGCTGCGCCACGTTTTATGTCGCGTGTCATATCGGGTGGAATTTGCACCACGCCGTAGACCTGCATACGTTGCAGAGCATCTTGTGCTTCGGCAGCATTGAGCACCCCTTGCACCACCTCCAGACCCGGCGTGGCATTCAGCATGCGTACCAGCTGCCGCGAAAGGCTGGAGTGGTCTTGGTTCCACACCGCAATTGGCAGCTTGTAGGGTTGGCCAGCCGAAAATATCCAGCACATGAAGGCCATCGTCAGCAACGGTACCCAACTGACCATCGCCCAATCCCAGCGGCTGGCGCGCATGCGCTGCCATTCACGGACCAAGCTGGCAGTGAAGTGCTGCACTTAAACGCCTTCCACCAGTACGCTCATACCGGGCCGCGCACCCTCAATGGGCTGTGCGGGGCGTGCGCGTACTTCAAAGGTGCGGGCATCGAACCCCTGGCTGCCCCGGGTGGTGCGCCAGGTGGCGAAGTCTGGAAGCACGCCCACGTAATACACCGCAAACTCGGCGCTCTGGCTGCCCAGTGCAGGCAGCTTGCCGGTGAAGCGCTGGCCCACGGCAAAACGCTGCATCTGGTCTTCGCGCACATTGAGTACCACCCACTGGTCTTGCAAATCCACCACCGTCACTACAGCCACACCCTGGGGTGACAACTCGCCAACTTTGGCCAGCACATTCGCCACCTCGCCGCCCACAGGGCTGCGCAGCTGGGTTTCAGCTTCTGCGGCTTTGGCTTCCGCAATCACGCCGTCCACCTGCCGCACTTGCGCCTGGGCAGCGCTTTTGTCTTCTTTGCGCGCACCCTGTGCCGCCATGTCGTACTGAGCTTTAGCAGCACTGGCCTGGGCTGCAGATGCCTTCCAGTTGGTCTGTGCTTCATCGCGCTTTTGCGCCGACACCAGACCCTGCGCAAACAAGCTTTGCACGCGGGTGTAAGAGGTATGCGCCAAATTGGCTGCAGCTTGTGCACGCTCCCAGTTCAAGCGCGCCATCTGCACCTCTTCGGGCCGAGCTCCATTGCCTGCCTTGTCAGCCACCGCTTGGGCTGCTTCTTTGGCTGCTTGCGCCTGTGCCAACTTGGCCTGCACCTCAGGGCTGTCCATTTCAATCAGCAAATCACCGGGCTGGATTTTTTGACCTTCCCTCACATGCACCTGGCTGATGCGGGCCGCCAGCTTGGGGGCAATATCCACTTCCTTGGCTTCCATCTGGCCCTGGAAATACGGTGCGGGTGGTTGCGAAGCTTTCCAGAAGCCCAAGATGATAAAGAGCAGCAGTACCAAGGCCACCATGGTCAAAAGCACAGTTTTGCGCTGGAGCCTCAATGTTTTTTTGGAAGAAGTGCTATTCATATTCAAGGGGCGTCAGGGGTGATCACAATGTCCGCACGGGCCATATATTGCTCAAAGGTGTCGGTCTGGCCGGTGCTCTCCAGCAAAGCTGCCAAGGCCTGCACATAGTTGTTCGCCGCCGAAGCGCGCTCCGTTTGTACCTTGGCCAAGTTCAGCTGCGCATCTATCAAATCGAGCGAGGTGCTGGTGCCCTCTTTCAAGCCTGCGGTACGCAAGCGCAATAATTCGCGCGCCAGGTCTTCCTGGGCTTGACCCGCCTGGTAGCTGGTACGTGCCTGCTCCACGGCCAACCAGTTTTTTTCCACCAATAAGGCAATGTCACTGCGCACTTGTGCGTCGGTCAGTTCAGCCTGCTCGATAGTGCGCTGCCCCGCCGCAGCTAGTTTGTCGCGGTCTATGCTGTCCCACAGTGTCCAGCGTACCGCCATGCCGGCCACCCAATTAGGCCGGCCTTGGGTGTTGACCTCACGCATGCCAAAAGCCAGCACCTGCGGCTTTTGCAGGGCCTCACTGGCGTCGTGCAAGGCCTGGGCCTGTGTGCGTTTGGCAGCAACCTTGCTTAAACCGGGGTGCGCGTTCAAGGCCGCAGTTTGAAAAGTATGCAGCGGCAGCAAAGGCTGCTGGTTGACAAACAAAGGCGTGACGGGCAACACGTCAGTTACGGCCTGCACCGTGTGCGCCAACGCGCTGCGCGCTAAACGCGCATCGCTGTCAGCCTTGTGCGATTGCTGCAGGGCATCTGCTAATGCAGCACTGGCCTGCAGGCGCTCTACCTGGGCGATGACTCCCGCTTGCAGCATGCGCTGTGCGGCGTTGTCGTGCGCGCGTACACCCTCCAGTGCCCGACGGCGCAAGGTGGCCGAACGCTCGGCCAGTTGGGCTGTGAAATAGCGCTGCACCAGCAGGCTGTGCACCTGGTCTTGCGACAAGGCCGCATCCGCCTGTGCCTCTTGGGTTTTTCCATCCAGCCCCTCGCGCACAGCGCTCGACAAGCCCCCCATGTACACCGGCCACAAGGCCAACACACTGGCCGAGGCATTGCTATTTTGCCGCTGCAATGGGTAATTACTGGGCAATTGCGGTAGCTGGCCCACGCTGCCAACCACTTGCGCAGGCAACTGTCCCAAGACGTTGCCCAGCGCATTGCGGGCGGAGTCCAGATTCACATCTGCGTTGGCCGAATAGCGATAAGCCATTCCTGTGATGGCTACCGAGGGGCCACCCAGCCCTTGCATACCCTCACGGCGTAGCTGGGCGCTTTCCACGGCTTTGTGGCTGGCAGCCAGTTGCGGCGATTGGCTGTGCACAGCGCTGAGCGCTTGGCCAAAACTCAGAGTCGGCAATATCGGCGGCGCCGGCTGAGCCTGTGCAAAGCTGCCAAGACCTGTCATGGCCCACACAAGCACTGGACTGATCCACCTCCACCGTTTCCGCACAATTAGAAAAAACATATTTTTAATAGCTAGCAATGCTTATCTGTCATACACGAAACGCATATTGGATGCGACAACGACTTCTTACACATTAGCATTCACGCTCTGCGCAGTACATCAGCCAGTGGCGCAAACAGAACACATGCAGCATCAGCGAGCAGTGGCTGCGGGGGCGGCCTTTGACATCAAGCCAAAGAGCCCCAAAGAGCCAAAACCAGGTGATTAGCCATCAAACACAGGCATTGAAAATCAGGACGCATGAAGCAGGTGGGGCAAGGCCTGTGCGGCGTTTTGCTGCACGATGGCGTCGGCCAGCATGTCCAGCTCCGTTGCGGCTGGATTAACGACCACCACCTTGGCTCCGCGCTGGTGGGCCTGAAATACCAGACCTGCTGCGGGATACACCCCCCCCGAAGTGCCCACTACCAGCATCACCTCACAGCGGTTCACGGCTTGTTCAGCTTGTGCCAAGGCATCAGCAGGCAAATGCTCACCAAACCAGACTACGCCTGGGCGCAGCATATTGCCGCAGGCACCACAGCGCGGCGGCTCCCCACCTCGCGCCAAAGCTTGCTGGATATTGCACTGGGGGCAGCAGACATCCAGCCACTGGTTGCGCATGACGTCGCCATGCAGACAAATTGCGTCATGGCTGCCTGCCAGCTGGTGCAAACCATCAACGTTTTGCGTAATCAGGCTGAGTTTGCCCGGACAGGCGCGGGCATAGGCGGCCATTGCCGCACCGGGTCTAAGTTTTCAGTGTTTTTGGCCTCTAGCCTAGACATGGCGCGGGCTTATAGCTATGGTTTTATACAGCTTGACGTTGGCGCACGGCTTCGTACAAGCACACGCCGCTGGCCACCGACACGTTCAAACTCTCCACCGCACCTTGCATGGGGATGCTGATCAGCGCATCGCAGGTCTTGCGGGTCAACTGGCGCATGCCGTCGCCTTCGGCACCCAGCACCAAAGCCACTGGGCCCTTGAAATCCATTTGGTAGAGGGCTTTGTCTGCATCACCGCTGGTGCCAATGATCCAGATATTGCGCTCCTTCAGTTCATTGAGCGTGCGCGCCAGATTGGTCACCATGAAGTACGGCACGGTTTCAGCCGCACCGCTGGCCACCTTGGCCACCGTGGCGTTAATGCCCGATGAATGGTCCTTGGGGGCAATCACGGCATGCACACCAGCACCATCCGCCACGCGCAGGCAAGCGCCCAAGTTGTGCGGATCGGTCACGCCGTCCAGCACCAGCAGCAGCGGGTTCTTGACGCCAGACTCTTCCAGATCGTCCAGCAATTCGGAGAGCGTGCGGGTGTCTTTGACTTCATCGACACGCGCAGCAACGCCTTGGTGGCCGTGGCTGCCTGCGAGCTTGGCGATGCGCATGGCATCGGCTTCGATCAGGCGCGCACCGGCTTCCTTGGCTCTTTCCAAGAACTGGCGCATGCGCGCGTCACGGCGCGTGGATTCGTAATAAATCTCAATGATGGATTGGGGCGCTGTTTTCAAGCGCACGCCGACGGCATGAAAGCCGAAAAGAACTTTAGGGGACGACATAGGGGAGCAATTATCCAGTGACATGACCGCTTGTGGCGGCACATTGTTAGAGACCTTGCCCCTAATTAGATAAATCCAAGGCCCCAAGCACCATTGCATTACACACAGTTATGCAAGCAACTGAAAGAAAGAATGTCGAGGAGCACATAAACTCCCCCGTCTTACATTTTTGTCACCGGTGCAATTTTTCTCATGATCCTCCAACCTTTGCTGAGCTGGTCAAAGCGAACCAGCATCGTTACGCAAATCGTCATTGGACTCGTCCTTGGCATTGCGCTGGGCCTGTTCTGGCCAGATGCAGCCCTACGCATTGAGCTGCTCGGCACACTGTTCATCTCTGCGCTCAAAGCCGTTGCACCTATTTTGGTTTTTGTCTTGGTCATTGCTGCCATCAGCAACCAAAGACCTGGACAAACCACCCACCTCAAGCCCATCTTGTGGCTGTATGTAGTGGGCACGCTGAGCGCAGCCATTGTGGGTGTGCTGGCCAGCATGCTGTTTCCGTCTACCCTCATCTTCAAAGATGCCGCCACCGGCATGGCCGCACCCAGCGGTATTGGCGAAGTGCTCGTGCAGTTGATGAAGAATGCGGTAGATAACCCTGTCAGCGCACTGATGCACGCCAACTACATCGGCATTCTGGTGTGGGCGGTGGCCATTGGCATTGCGTTGCGCCGTGGTTCTGAGAGCACGCGCCAGACCATGGCTGACTTTTCTAACGGCATCACCTTGATCATTCAGGGCGTGATCCGTCTGGCCCCCATTGGTATCTTTGGCCTGGTTGCGGCCACCGTTGCCAGCACGGGCACCAAAGCACTGGCAGGCTATGTACACCTGCTGGTGGTGCTGATGGGCTCCATGCTGTTTGTTGCCTTTGTGGTCAACCCGCTGATTGTGTGGTGGAAGATTCGCCGCAACCCCTTCCCGCTCGTGCTCATGTGCCTGCGCGAAAGTGGTGTCACGGCGTTCTTTACGCGCAGTTCTGCTGCCAACATTCCGGTCAACATGGCCATTGCCAAGCGCCTGAATCTGGATGAAGACACCTACAGCATCGCCATTCCGCTGGGCGCGACCATCAACATGGCCGGCGCTGCCATCACCATCAGCGTGCTTTCACTGTCTGCGGCCTACACACTGGGCATTGCGGTGGATATTCCTACGGCCATCTTGCTGTGCGTCGTAGCTTCTGTCTGCGCTTGCGGCGCCTCTGGCGTGCCCGGCGGCTCTTTGCTGCTGATTCCGCTGGCCTGCTCGCTGTTTAGCATTCCGAACGAAGTTGCCATGCAAGTGGTGGCGATTGGTTTCATCATCGGCGTGCTGCAAGATTCTGCAGAAACTGCCCTGAACTCTTCGACCGATGTGATCTTTACCGCTGCTGTCTGCATCGCTGAAGAGCAACGCAAAGCGTAAACGCCCAGCCCACGGATGGGCCTAGCGTAAAAAACCACGGGGCCTCAAGGCCCCGTGGTTTTTTACTATGCAAATGCTTAGCGCGAGTGCGTAACCAGTTGCTTTAACCAGTTCGAACGTTGCCCAACTCTTCCGCTATTGCTTCTTGCACCGACAGATGCACCGCTTGCTCCACTTCCTGGCGCATGGCCTGGTACAAAGCCGCTGTGTGCTCCTGCACCACATCTGCCAAGGCATAGCGCAAACGCTCTTCCAGCACCACATCGACACGGGCCATGACCCGCGCCAGTGCTTGCTGGGAGATATCCTGCCAATCCTGCGCATTCAAGTTGATAGCAGCCTGCCCAATATCCACGGGGGCTAGAGGCATTAAATCCTCATATTCTTCCTCGGCATTGGCATTGGCATTGGCAGTGATGCGTGCCTGAATGTCTTCCACGGCCTGCGTAGAAGGCAAAGCTTCTGCGTGGTGTGAAACGGCAGGCGCGCTTACCGTTTCACCCACCACTTCAGTCAAAGTCGGCACAAAGCGCGGCGGCTGGCGATCCTGGGTTGACATGTGCTTTAGCCTCCGTGCAGCACCAAATCATGCCGTTCAATCGCATAACCGGCATCTTGGTAGCCGCGCCAGCGCTCGCGGGCCTGGGCACGATCTGCTTCATCGAAACTGGCGACCACCTCCACCACCCGTTTGAAGCGCTCAAACCCCAGCGGCATTGCAAACCCCAGATTCACCAGCACATCGCTGTGCGGGCTTTCAGCGGCAGACTCCACCAAAACCACGGGCGCCAAGTCAAAAATCTCGGCCGGGTCGCCCTGCACGGCATGTGCCAAAAAGTCATGCCCGGCTTGTTTCCACAAGCGGGCAGACAAGGGGCGCAAATGCTCCATAGGGCCCACCAAGGTCACCCGCGCATCGTGGCGCAATGCTTTACGCACAAAGCGGCAGGCATAGTCCAGCTTGTCAGGGGCATTAAAGTGAAATGCCACTTGCGGCTTGGCAGACTCCATGGTCGTCATTCTTCAACCTGAGGGGCCTTGATAGGCGCCTTGGCCTGCAAGCCACTGCCCTTCAAAGACTTGGCGGCTGGCTTGGCAGTTTTCTTGGGCTTCTTGGTAGCAGCTTGCGCAGATTCATCAAGCAGGAACTGCACCAGCAAGGGCACAGGACGGCCTGTCGCGCCCTTGGCAGCGCCTTCTCTCCAGGCCGTACCGGCGATATCCAAGTGCGCCCAAGCCTGGTTGCCAACAAAACGCTGCAAGAACTTGGCTGCAGTGATCGAACCACCGGCGCGCCCGGCAACGTTGCCCATATCCGCAAAGTTGCTCTTGAGACCTTCGGCGTAATCGTCATCCAGCGGCATGCGCCAGCAGAGGTCTTGCGTCTTCTCGCCAGCGCTCAGCAGAGATTGCGCCAAAGCTTCGGTGTTGGCATACATGCCCGAGCGCACGCCGCCCAGAGCAATCACGCACGCACCGGTCAGCGTGGCAATGTCTACCAAAGCCGCAGGCTTAAAGCGCTCGGCATAGGTCAGCACATCGCACAGCACCAGTCGGCCTTCGGCATCCGTGTTCAGAATTTCAATGGTCTGACCGCTCATGCTGGTCACCACATCGCCCGGCTTGATGGCTGCGCCATCGGGCATGTTTTCGCAAGCGGGGATCAGCCCCACCACGTTGATCGCGGGCTGCAATTGTGCCAATGCACGGAATACCCCCAGCACGCTGGCCGCGCCGCACATGTCGAACTTCATCTCATCCATGCCCGCAGCAGGCTTGAGCGAAATACCGCCGGTATCAAAAGTAATGCCTTTGCCCACCAAGACCACAGGCGCTTGTGTATTGGTTGCGCCGGTGTAGCTCAGCTCAATGAATTGCAAGGGTTCTCTTGAGCCCTGCGCCACGGCCAGAAAAGCTCCCATGCCCAGTTTGGCGACATCCTTGGCGCTATGGACTTTGCATTGGATGTTGTCGTGTTTGACCAGCTCTTTGGCAGCTTGCGCCAGCATGGTGGGGGTGGCATGGTTGGCAGGTCGATTGCCCCACTCTTTGGCCAAACTTTGGCCCGCAGTGATTGCCACCGCCTGCTCAAACAGTGTGCTGTTGGCGCGCTTGTCTATAACGCCAATGCTTACCTTGGCAATGGCAGCAAGCTTGGCCTGGGGTTTGGTGAGGGTGTAGGCGTAGCCTGCGTCGGCGATGCATTGCACGGCAACATGCATGATGGACGCACTGTCCACCAGGGCACTGAGACACACCACTGCATGCTTCACACCGTCCGCCTTGAGGGCCGACGCAGCGCCGCTCAACGCCATACGGACATCGCGAACCGACCCGCTCCCGGCACCCAGCAGCAAGACACGGCGAGCGGCAACACCATCGGCCTTATACAAAGGCAGCTGTTTACCCGCCGCTTTGCTCCAGTCTCCGTGGCCCAACGCCACATCCACCAGCGAAGACAAAGGGTCTTGCACAGCTTCAAATGACTCTGGCACCAACAATACAAGAAGATCACACTTGGCAGCAGCTGCGCCAGTTAGGCTCAAAGCCTTCAGTTCAAAGTTCATAATTGGTGTTTTCCTTCTGAGCCAATGTTATTCGATTCATCTATCCGCAAGGAGCTGGCGCGCAGCTTCGGGGCCACCTTGGTGGTACTCATCACCGTCGTCATGACCATGATGCTGATCCGTACGCTGGGTCAGGCATCCAAAGGCAATGTCAGCCCCTCGGATGTGATGCTGGTCATGGGCTTTACCGTGCTCGGGCAAATGTCGACCATCCTGACGCTCAGCCTCTTCGTCGCCATCGTGGGCACCTTATCGCGCATGTACCGCGACAGCGAAATGGCCATCTGGTTTGCCAGTGGCCAAGGCCTGGCCAGCCAGCTACGCCCCATCGTGCGTTTTAGCTGGCCCATTGTGGCAGTCATCGCAGTACTGGCTTTGCTGGTATGGCCTTGGAGCAATCTGCAAGTTCAGGAGCTGCGCAGCCAGTTTGAGCAGCGCAGCGACATTGACCGCATTGCGCCGGGAGAGTTCCAAGAATCCTCCGATGGAAGTCGCGTGATCTTTATCGACAAAGACCGCATCAGCCAGGAAGCCGCCAGCAATATTTTCTTGGTCGAGCAACGCCAAGGCCGTGAATTTGTGACCTCCGCAAAAACGGCGCATGTGGAGACGGTGGATGGGCTGCGCAATGCTGTCTTGCAAGAAGGGCAACGCGTGGAGACTGACACCGTGACCGGGCAAACCAAAGTCACGCACTTTGCTACCTACACATTGCGGCTCGACACTGACGCTGCATCAGCCACCGGCTTGACAGCGCGCGCCTTGTCCAGCCCCCAGCTTTTTGAGACTGGCGGGGCCATGAATTTGGCAGAGCTGGGCTGGCGTATCGGCCTGCCGCTGGCGGCACTGAATTTAATGATAGTGGCGTTGGTGATTACTTTGGTGAACCCCCGTGCAGGGCAAAGCACCAGCTTGGTGGTTGCCTTGCTTGCCTTTGTTATCTACTACAACTTAATGAGTGTGGGCCAAAGCTGGGTGGCGTCTGAGCGGCTGTCTCTGCTCAGTTACTTGCTGGGCATACACGGCAGCATTTTTATCGTGGCCGCATTGGGGTTGGCCATGCGTCACAACCGATGGAGCCTGAAAGACATCGTGCAGCGCCGAGGAATTGCAGCATGAGAACCCTGCGCAAACTGATCTACCGCGACATCATCAGCTCTATTGGCTTTGTGACCATCGCCTTTTTGGCACTGTTTTTCTTCTTCGATTTGCTCGATGAAATGGGCAACGTGGGCCGCAGTGTCGGCGGTGTCACTTACAGCGTGTGGCATGCCTTGTTTTCTGTCGCGTTGGGCATGCCCAAGCACTTGTACGAGTTGCTGCCGATTGCAGTGCTGATTGGCAGTATTTTTGTCATGGCACGCTTTGCGCAAAGCTCTGAATTCACCATCATGCGTACCAGCGGCCTGGGCCCCTGGCTGGCTTTGCGCACCATGCTCACGCTGGGGCTTGGATTTGTCGTGCTCACTGTCGTGGTGGGCGATTATGTTGCGCCTGCGGCCGAGCGCATCGGCATGGTGGTCAAGGCCCAATATCTTGGACAGGTTTCCACGGCGGGATCGACAGGAGCATGGCTCAAGGAAAAAAGCGCCAGCAGTACGCTGGCAGTCAATGTTCGCGCCGTCAATGCCGAAGGCGCGCTGACAGGTGTCCGTATCTTCGAATTCGATACCCAGGGCCGGATGGTGTTGCAGATCCATGCGGAAAGCGGCCAAGTGGTGGAAAGCACCAATGCTTGGCAACTGAACAATGCCAGCAAAGCCGCATTTCGCTACACCAACGACCAACAAGGCAATAGCACCACCGAGATGCAGCGCGAGCACCATGCCCAGCTGCAATGGAACACAGGCATTACGAGCGAGATGCTGGTGGCCTCGGTACACAAACCGGACCGCATGCCGACCCTGGAACTCTTTCAGTTCACCCAGCACTTGAAGAACAACGATCAATCGGCGCAGAAGTATGAAATTGAGTTCTGGCGCAAAGTTTTCTACCCGCTGAGCTGCTTGGTAATGGTGGTGTTGGCCTTGCCCTTTGCTTATCTGCACTTTCGCTCTGGCGGCATTGCAGGCTATGTGTTTGGCGGCGTGATGGCCGGCATCAGTTTCTTTTTGCTCAACAACGTTTTTGGATATGCGGGCAATTTGCAAAACTGGTCGCCCATGCTGACGGCTGCTGCGCCGGGGCTTATTTACTCTGTACTTTCACTAGGAGCATTTGCTTGGCTGGTCATACGCCGTTAACCACGGTGCCGCTGCAACGCGGCATCGTCTTTTTTGCGCACGGTTCACGCGACCCTTTATGGCGCGCTCCGATTGAAGCGGTGGCGCGTGTTTTAAAACAGCAGCACCCCGAGGCGCTGTGTGCTTGCGCCTATCTGGAACTCAACGATCCCGACCTTGCCGCCGCTTGCCAAGATCTGGTGGACGCAGGCTGCGTGCACATCACCGTTTTACCCATGTTTCTCGGCACCGGTCGCCATGCACGCAATGACCTGCCGCATTTGGTGGAATCCTTGCGCTCGCAGCATGCCCATGTGCACTTCACGATAGCAACCGCCGTGGGTGAAGACCCTCGTGTTACCCAACTGTTGGCGGACATTGCGGGCGAGCATATTGCATAACGCAACAATTCTTTAGATATTTCATTCATAATGAGAAAAAGCTCTATTGAAGCCCTGCTCTTATGAATCTTCACCAATTTCGTTTTGTCCAAGAAGCCGCACGGCGCAATCTCAATTTGACCGAGGCGGCCAAGGCTTTGCACACCTCCCAGCCTGGCGTCTCCAAAGCCATTATTGAATTGGAAGAGGAGCTGGGCGTCGATATCTTTGCCCGCCACGGCAAGCGGCTCAAGCGCATTACCGAGCCGGGCCAGCATGTCCTCAAAAGCATTGAGTTGATCATGCGTGAGGTCGGCAACCTCAAGCGCATTGGCGAGCAGTTCAGCGCGCAAGACAGTGGCACGCTCAGCATTGCCACCACGCATACGCAAGCACGCTATGTGCTACCTAACGCTGTGGCCAAGCTGCGCAGCACTTACCCCAAGGTCAACATCAGCCTGCACCAGGCCACGCCGCATGAGGTGGCGCGCATGGTGCTGGATGAAGTGGCTGAAATTGGCATGGCTACCGAGTCTCTGGCGGATTATCCCGAGCTGGTCACGCTGCCCTGCTACGAATGGCAGCACGTACTGGTGGTGCCCAGTAGCCACCCCTTGGCACGCAAAGATCGCATCAGTCTGGATGATCTGGCCAATGAACCGCTGATTACCTATCACCCCTCCTTTACCGGCCGGGGCAAAGTTGATGCGGCTTTCGCCACGCGAAAAATCTCGCCGCGCATTGTGCTTGAAGCGATTGACTCCGACGTCATCAAAACCTATGTGCGCCTGGGTCTGGGCATTGGCATTGTGGCGGAGATGGCCATGCGCGATGATGCCGGCCAAGACCTCGTGTCACGCCCCGTAGGCCACTTGTTTGGCCAAAGCGTAGCGCGCGTGGCGTTCAAGCGTGGCGCTTATCTGCGCAACTTTGTCTACAATTTTGCCGAGACACTGAGCGACCGCCTCTCGCGCGATTTGGTGCTGCGCGCCATGAGCGGCCATGTGAACGATTACGAGCTGTAAATCCTTGTCTGATCCGGGTGCCTGCAGGCACCCTTTTTTTTGCCCTGCGCGGGCCCATTTTTGCCATGACTGCTGCAACTCCCACCTTTCCCAGCAAGTTGCCCAACGTGGGCACGACCATTTTCTCGGTGATGTCTGCCTTGGCCAACGAGCACCAGGCTGTGAACCTGGGCCAGGGTTTTCCAGACTTTGGCTGCGACCCCAAGCTGACCGACGCCGTCACTGCCGCCATGCAGGCAGGCCACAACCAGTACCCGCCCATGCCCGGCATGCCGCAGTTGCGCGAGGCCGTGGCTGCCAAGATCGAAGCCCTGCACGGCAAACGCTATGACGCCCACAGTGAGATCACCATCACCGCTGGTGCCACACAAGCCATCTTGACCGTCATTCTGGCCACCGTTCACGCGGGCGATGAAGTCATCGTGCTGGACCCCTGCTACGACAGCTACGCGCCCAACATTGAACTGGCAGGTGGCGTTGGTGTGCGCGTGCCACTGACGCCCGGCACTTTCCGCCCAGACTTTGCCAAGATTGCCGCTGCCATTACCCCGAAAACGCGTTTGCTGATCGTCAACACGCCGCACAACCCCAGCGCCACGATCTGGTCGGCCGACGAAATGCGCCAACTGGAGGCTTTGCTTGCGCCCACCAATGTGCTGCTGATTAGCGATGAGGTGTATGAGCACATGGTGTTTGACGGCGCGCAGCACGAGAGCGCAGCGCGTTTTGCGGGCTTGGCAGCGCGCACCTTCATCGTCTCCAGCTTTGGCAAGACCTTCCACGTCACGGGCTGGAAGGTGGGCACGGTTGCGGCCCCCGCAGCACTGATGGCAGAGTTTCGCAAGGTGCACCAGTTCAACGTTTTCACCGTCAACACGCCCATGCAGGTGGGCTTGGCCACGTACATGGCCGACCCTGCACCGTACCTGGAGCTGCCTGCCTTCTACCAGCGCAAACGTGATTTGTTTGTGGATGGCTTGCAGCAAACGCGCTTCAAATTGCTGCCCACGGCAGGCACGTACTTTCAGTGCGTGGACATTTCGGCCGTAACGGATTTGGACGAATCGGCGTTTTGCCAATGGCTGGTCAAAGAAGTGGGCGTGGCGGCCATCCCGCTGTCGGCCTTCTATGGCGACCACTTTGACCAGCGAGTCGTGCGTTTTTGTTTTGCCAAACAGGATGCGACTTTGCTCGCTGCCCTGGCGCGTCTGCGCAAACTGTAAATTTTGCACGCCAATTTAAGTTCTGTGCATCAAATAGGGGAGCGGCATGCCGGCTCCCCTATTTGTTTTCAGTACCTTATGGCTTGCAAACTGTTATCTCATCAGGGCTTGCAGCTCCTGAATTGAAGCATTCCGCAGTTTTTCACTCTGCGTGGCTCTCCAAAAATCACACCAAGGGAAAACCCTAGACCGCGCAAGCGCACTCCTATAATCACCCGTCGATAGTGAGCATGCACGCAGAGATGGCATGACCTACCAGGATGCCGCCCGCCCTGTTTCGCGCCCGCCCGCATCCTGATGTCCAGACGCACGCCGACCTCTGCGCACGATTTCCAAAATCAGGTAATTACCTATGAGCAGCATCGCTATCTCCTCCCTCTTGGTGGCCCTCAGTATTGGGGTCATCGTCTACCTCACGGCGAAAGTCAAATTCAGTGTGTTCGGCGCACTGTTTGCCGTCTCTATTGGATTGGCTTTGGCCACCAATGTGCCTTTAGAGAAAGTGGTTGATCTGCTCAAAAGCAGCTTTGGCTCCACGCTGGGCAACATCTCCTTCATCATTATTTTTGGTTCCGCGATTGCCATCTGCATGCAAAAAAGCGGCGGCACGCTGAGCATTGCCAGCAACATCATGCGCATCGCAGGCCAAAACAACGCCAAGCCCGCCATGGCCTGGACGGGATTTATTCCTGGCCTGACCATTTTCTGTGACACGGGCTACATCATCCTGAGCGGCATTGCGCGCAGCATGAGTGCCAGCTCCAAGACGCCCATGCCGCTGATGGCAGCCATTCTGGGCACCTCACTGTATGCCGTGCATTGCCTGGTGCCCACGCACCCTGGCGCGCTGGCGGCTGCGTCGACGCTCAATGCCAACGTGGGCATGTTTGTGGTGGCAGGTGTGATTTTTGCCATGCCCGGCATGCTGGCGGCCTACTACTGGGCCAGCTTTATGTGCAAGGGCAAAAGTTACGCCCCCGCCGAAATCACGTTAGAAGAAGCCGAACTGGCCCAGCGCCCTTTGCCCTCTTTCGCCCAGGCGCTGCTGCCTGTCGTGCTGCCTTTGGTGCTGATCTCCATTTCCACTTTGCTGACCACCTTGGGCTACAAAACAGGCGTGGCCCACTGGTTCCACTTCTTGGGCAACCCGGTCATTGCCTTGCTGGTGGGCATGCTGTGCGGCCTGTGGTTGCTGAGCAAAAACGGCGGCCAAAAGGGTGACTTCACCCACGTGCTGGAAGAAGCCATCGTCAAAGCCGGGCCAATTTTGATCATTACCGGCGCTGGCGGCATGTTTGGGGCCGTCATCAAAGAAAGCGGCGTCGGCTCTGCTCTGGGTGAAGCCTTGGGCGGCGCATCGGTCGGTCTGTTGATTCCCTTCCTCATTGCCGCGCTGCTCAAAACCGCGCAGGGTTCGTCGACCGTGGCTGCGCTGACTTCTGCCGCCATCATTTCGCCCAGCTTGACCACTTTTGGTCTGGACTCCGAAATGGGCCGTCTGTTTGCCGTATTGGCGATTGGTTCGGGCTCTATCGTGGCTTCGCACGCCAATGACTCGTACTTCTGGGTCGTCACCAAGTTTTCCAACATTGAAATGCAAGACTCCCTGCGCGTATTCACCACCTCGACTGCGGTAATGGGCTTTGTCAGCTTCGCCTGCATCTGGCTGGCTGGCTCGTTCATGCTCTAAACGCGCAACAGACTGCAAAGATCGCTCCCCATGAAAATCGTTATTGCCCCGGACTCGTACAAAGAAAGCCTGTCTGCGCTGGAGGTTGCCACGCAGATCGAGCTGGGTTTCCGTGAAGTCTTTCCGGATGCTGAATACGTCAAAGTGCCGATGGCCGATGGCGGTGAAGGCACCGTGCAAGCCATGATCGAAGCCACGCAAGGCCGCCGCGTGGAAGTGGAAGTGACCGGCCCGCTGGGTCAGCGCATTCCCAGCTTCTACGCACTGACCGGCGATGGTCACACCGCCATGATCGAGATGGCCGCCGCCAGCGGTCTGGCCTTGGTGCCTCCTGCCCAGCGCAACCCACAAGTCACCACCAGCTACGGCACCGGCGAGCTGATTGTGTCCGCGCTGAACGCTGGTGCGCGCCACCTCATCCTGGGCATTGGCGGCAGCGCCACCAACGATGGTGGCGCTGGCATGTTGCAGGCGCTGGGCGTCAAGCTTCTGGACGCGGCCGGTCAAGACATCGCCCGTGGCGGCGCGCCGCTGGCCCAGCTGGCGCGTGTCGACACTTCGGACATCGACGCCCGCTTGGCGCAATGCACGATGGAAGTGGCCTGCGATGTAGACAACCCATTGACTGGCCCACGCGGTGCCTCGGCCATCTTTGGCCCGCAAAAGGGTGCAACACCTGACATGGTCAAAACACTGGATGCCAACCTCCAGCATTTCGCGCAGATTATCTTGCGTGATCTGGGTGTGGATGTGGACCAAGTGGCTGGCGCAGGCGCTGCTGGCGGCATGGGCGCAGCCATGCTGGCTTTTCTCAACGGCCAGTTGCGCCCGGGCTGCGAGATCATCGCCAAGGCAGTGGGCCTGGATGCCGCAGTGCAAGGCGCCAGCCTGGTCATTACTGGCGAAGGCCGGATTGACCAGCAAACCATTTTTGGCAAAACACCCTGTGGCGTGGCCACCGTCGCGCGCCAGCACGGTGTGCCGGTGATTGGTATTGCAGGCAGCCTGGGCACCAACGCCCATGTGGTGCATGGGCACGGCATTGATGCCATTGCCAGCGTGCTGAGCCGCCCCTGCAACATTGAAGAGGCAATGGCTGAAGCTGAATTCAACGTGCGCAGCACTGCCCGTAATGTGGCCGCCTTGCTTGCCATGGGCCAGCACATTGCAAAAATGTGAGCTGTTTGCCGGGGTATTGCACCTCGGGCTTTTTTCTATCCCTGCTCACCAAGCACGCCTTACGCCGACTTAGGCTTGAGAAATGTCCACTGCGCGTGGATGATTTTCTTGCCGGCATTCGATACGACTTTGCATTCGACCACGACGGTATTTCTGCCTTGGCGAAGAATTTCAGTGTGGATATCAAAATAGATATCGGACGCCGCATTCAGATATTGCACAGCGCTTTCTGCAATGTGCCAACCTGCGGGTACGACAGCGCTGGCTGCCTGTGCGGCCAAACCATAAAGAATGCCGCCGTGTACGTTGCCGGAGCGGTTGGACAGCTGCTCGCCCTTAAAAAATCTAAAACCAGACCACGATCCCTCTGAGGCCTCTTGGGCCGCCCAAAATTTATCGATGAACGAAGCGCCGTTGTCCAAGTCTTGCGCTTGCTGAGCGGCCTCGTAAATCAGATAGTCGCGTGAATCCGCAGCAGGCACACATTGCGCAGCATCGGCAAACAGCTTGGGCGCATCGGGCAGTGCCTGCACATTGAGTGCATTTTTGAAAGGAGCAATTCCCATCAGCGCATGCCCCGATGCGAGAGGCTCGCCCTGCTCGGAATAGATTTCCACCTCGGTAAAGACTGCGCCGATCTCCGCATCATCCACCGTATTTTTGATCCTGCTGACCGCTTTGATCTTGCCCGCACTTGGCAGCTTTTTGATCGACAGGCTTAAGGCAATGGTGGCCAAACTGGCTTGTTGCCCCAGCGAGGCGCGTGCTGCATTGGACAAACCCACGTCGGCAAAAACGGCAAAAGCAGCCATCGAAATGCTTGCGTTGCTGCTCAGGCAATGGGCTCCCACCTCCATCCAGGAAATGTTTTCCTGGGGACTGATTTTTTCGAAGTAGATATCCAGATAGTTGGATGGATAGGTCCAGCCATACTCTTTGACTGCACGAATCGCCTGAATACTTCGTTGAAAACCTAATGATTCGTTCATTTTTTTAGCGGCTGTGCCAAGGTTTCCGTGCTTAGACCGTGCCTGCGAGTTCAGGCACTGCGGTAAACAAGTCCGCCTCCAGACCGTAATCAGCCACCGAGAAAATCGGTGCTTCGGCATCCTTGTTGATCGCCACGATCACCCTGGAGTCCTTCATACCCGCCAAGTGCTGGATCGCACCCGAGATACCGGCGGCGATGTACAGCTGCGGCGCCACGATC
>JADMKK010000013.1 GCA_015478895.1 Comamonas sp.
AACGAGGTGCTTTATTGCGGATAGGACGGGGTCGGGAATACGGGGGCAAGACCAGTCACGCTCTTCAGTCACTCGCTTGAGTTCAGCTTTTATGCGCCGCAGCTCTTCGCTTTGGCTGACCTGCTCAAGACGCTGCGCGGAGGGAATTTGCTGCAAGCGAATCCATTTGTACAGACTATGTGTACTCACGCCTAAACGGCGTGAGACATCAGCCACAGCATGGCCGTTTTCCAAGATTTGCTTGACGGCCTCAATCCTGAATTCTTCTGGGTAACGTTGTGTGTTCATATCGGCTCCTATTTGAATGGAAATAGGAAGCTTTGAACTGTCTACAAAACTCTGGTCGATTCAGTTTGAGTATTGGGTAATTCTTTTTCGTTGTACAAAAATCCAATTCAAGCGATTTATCGTGATCAAGCACTGTAGATATCACGCCTCGCGTCAGCGACGGTTGCAGCATGCGGAACCAAAACACCGCCCCAAGAAATAACATTAATTCATATCTCAACGAATATTGGTCGAATCTCGCCGGGTGTTGCAGGTCCAGAATGAGCAGTCACACTACTAGAGATTTCGTATGAAAGTTGGTTTTATTGGTTTGGGCCGCATGGGCCTTCCACTCGCTTCGCACCTGGTCAAGAACGGTGTCGATCTTGTGGCTTATGACATTCATTCGGCGCCACTGGACAAAATCCAGCAGCTTGGTGGCAAGGTGGCAACATCGCCTCAGGAGCTGGCGCAGCAGTCGGATTTTGTGTTCACGATGCTTCCTGGCCCGAAGCAAATCAAAGACGTGGTGCTGGCGCCCAATGGCATCCTGAATCAAATGCAGCCTGGTGCGTACCTGGTGGATTTGAGCACCATTGACACAGACACTGTGGATGAGCTGTACCAGAGCGCCAAAGCCAAGGGTGTGCATTTTGCGGATGCGCCTGTAGGCCGTCTGGCAGCCCATGCAGACCGTGGTGAATCCCTGTTCATGCTGGGTGCTGAAGACCAGGACATCGACACCCTTTCAGCCCTGCTGCTGAAGATGGGCACCACCGTGCAGCATTGCGGCGTTCCTGGTGCTGGCACCCGCATGAAGCTGATCAACAACCTGATGGTGCTGTGCTACTGCCAGATCAACTCTGAAGCGCTGGTGCTCTCCAAAGCCCTGGGTCTGGACACAGACAAGACCTTCGGCGTGCTGACCGGCACCACAGCCTCCAACGGTCAGCTCAAAGAAAAGTGGAAAGTCAAAGTGCTGGGCGGCGATTTGACTCCCGGTTTTGACATTGCCCTGGGCTTCAAGGACCTGACGCTGGCTTGCCAAGCCGCGCAGTCTGCGGGCGTATCGCTGCCTGTGGGCAACATCACCCGCAACATGTTCCAGCTGGCACGCAACGCTGGCAAGGATGGCCAGGACACCTCGTGCATGACCGACTTCTGGGCCGAGGTCAACAATGTCGACAAAGTGCGACTCAAAAATTCTTAAAAAAGCTTTTAGAACAAGCGCCAATCCAAGGAGACACTATGAAAACATTTGCCAAACGCCAATTTCTCTGCTGCATGGCTGCCGGTCTTGCTGCCGCTTTTGCCCCTGCGGCTTACAGCCAGGAAACAGCGGAAACCTGGCCTTCCAAGCCTGTGACCATTGTGGTCGGCTACACCGCTGGTGGCCCTACCGACATGATTGGCCGCATTCTGGCCGAACAACTGTCCAAGAAGTTCAATCAGACATTCATCGTGGACAACAAGCCCGGTGCAGGTGGCGTCGTAGCTGCAGCACAGCTGACCAAAGCCAAGGCTGATGGCTACACCTTGATGATCGGCAGCAGCGGCACTTTGACGATTGCACCGCATCTGGCCCCCAGCTTCCCGTTTGACCCGCTCAAAGATCTGACTGCAATTGGCTTGGTCGCCAACTACCCTTACTTCCTGGTGGTGCCCGGCTCGTCGAAGTTCAACTCGTTGGAAGAGTTGCTGCAAGGCGCTAAAACTGATCACCTGAGCTTCGCCTCCGCGGGCAACGGTGCAGTCAACCATCTGGCAGGCGAATGGCTTACCTCGCTGGGCAAAATGAACGCCTCGCACATTCCTTACCGCGGTGACTCTGCAGCGGTGACCGATCTGATCGGCGGCCGTGTGGACTTTGCTTTTCTGGCAGGCGCGGTGGCGATTCCCCAGTCGCAGTCGGGCAAGCTGAAAGTGCTGGCTTCGGGCAGTTTGACACCCGGACGCGGGGGCAAAACCATCTCGGAAGCCAAGTTCAAGGGTTTCTCTGCAGAACCATGGAATGGCCTGATGGCACCTCCCGGCCTGCCAGCTGATATCGCCAAGAAAATCAACGACGGTATCAACGAAGTCATGCACAAGCCCGAAGTCGTGGCCCAACTGGCCAAGATGGAGCAATACCCGTTGACTGGCCCTGCCGCCGATTACTCCAAGATGATTCAGACCGAAAGCGCACGCTGGAAGCAACTGATTCAATCGGCCAACATCAAAGCGCAATGATGCAATACGGACAGTACATTTCCGGGGCGTTTCGCCCTGGCACCTGCAGCCGTGTGTTCCAGGTGATCAACCCTAGCGACGAAAGCGTGCTGGGCGAATACGCCTACGCGTCGCGTACAGATCTGGAAGCGGCGGTGGCCGCTGCCAAGCAGTCATTTGGCGCGTGGAAAAAGCTCTCGAGCTATGCACGCAGCCAGCTGCTGCACAAAGTCAGCGCCTTGCTGGTCGAGCGCAAGGATGCCATTGCGCACACCCTTGCGCTTGAACTCGGCAAGCCCTATGCAGAAGCACAGCGCGAAGTGCTCACCGCCGCTGAAATGTTCGACTGGGCTGCGGAAGAAGCGCGCCGCATTTACGGCCGCACCATTCCGGCTCGCACGCCCAACACTACCCAGCAAGTCATGTTTGAGCCGATTGGCGTGGTTGCGGCTTTTTCGGGCTGGAATGCCCCGGCTATCACCCCAGCACGCAAGATCAGCGGCGCGTTGTCGGCGGGCTGCACCATCGTGATCAAGCCTTCCGAAGAAACCGCAGGCGTGGCCTTGCACATTGCGCATGCCGTGCACGACGCTGGCATTCCTGCCGGTGTGGTAAATCTGGTGTTCGGCGAACCCGGTGAGATTGCCGACTTCCTGTGCGATGCACCGGACGTAGCCATGGTGACATTCACCGGCGCCACTTCCATCGGCAAGCTGCTCGGCGCCAAGGCCGCACGCACGATGAAAAAGGCCACGCTGGAGCTGGGGGGCCATGCCCCTGTCATCGTCTGTGATGACGTGGATGCCGAAAAAGTGGCACGCATGGCCGTGGCCGCCAAGTACCGCAATGCGGGCCAAGTCTGCACCTCGCCCACACGCTTTATGGTGCAGCGCGGTATTTTTGAGCGTTTCAAAGCCGCGTTTGTGGCGGCGGCACAGACCATTCAAGTTGGCAGCCCCATGGACGCTGCTTCGCAAATGGGCCCGCTGAAGAACCAGCGCCGTCTGGACGCGATTGATGCCCTGGTACGCGATGCACGCGAACTGGGCTGCGAGATTGCTTGCGGTGGCCACCGACTGGAAGGCGCAGGTTACTTCTACGCACCAACCGCCATCATTGAGCCAGGCCTGAAGGCGCAAGCTTCCAACCTGGAGCCGTTTGGCCCCCTCGCACTGATCACGCCTTTCGACACCATTGATGAGGCGATTGCTGAAGCCAACCGCCTGCCATTTGGACTGGCTGCTTACACCTTCACGCAAAGCCTGCACACCAGCGACCGCTTTGCCAATGAGATTGAAAGCGGCGTGGTGTGCATCAACGAGTTTGTGGCGTCACTGCCCGAGACCCCATTCGGCGGCTACAAGGACAGCGGCTTGGGCTCCGAAGGCGGCATTGAAGGCACGCACGAGTTCCTGAAGCTCAAAACTGTGCGCCGCATTTCGGTGATCTGACCTTTCCACAGCTCCCTCTCAAGACGGCACCTGCCTTGCGCAGGGCCGTCTTTTTTCAGCCTGCTGTCGTACCGTTTCGCGGCATATCTGAGACGCTACAAGATTTCTAGCTGTCCGCCCTTTCTGGATAAGGGCTGCAAGCCAATTGGATGCGCATTCAGCCGCTTTGGCTATGCATGCAGGTGGTTCAAACCTCTGGCACGATAGCCTCGGCCCAGTCGTACAACGCGCCCAAAATTGCCTCGCTGCGCTCGTCGTCCACCGTTTCCGACAAGGCATCCACCTCGGCAAACATTTGCTCGGCGGTCCGTGCACCGCCTTCACCGTGGATCAAGGCAGCCGCGCTGCGTTGCTGCCAACGCGCCATTTCTGCTTCATTCAGGCTCTCAGGCCAGTTGCGCGCACGCCAGCGGAACACCAGCTCAGACAAACGCGCATCATCGAACCCGGTTTTGTCGAGTGCCAGCTCTTGCGGCGACAGCTCACGCAACTGGTTCAGGCGGCGGCGGTCTGCGGGGCCGATAAAGCCGTTGTACAGGTCTTGCTCCACATCGTTAGGGCCATGTCCATCCAGCTTGGCGTAGACCTGCTTCCACAGTGCACTCATGTCCGGCAAAGCCCGCGCCGTGACGGCGTTTTGAATGCATGCATCCATATCAATGCCCCAGCGCGCCGCCATTTCGGGCGTGAGCGTCTTGAGGTTGCGCACCACCATCGGCGACTTGTTGATGTGAATGCCTTTGATCGGCAAGCGCGTCACGCCTTCGGGCAACTCGGCGGTTTTGGTGAACATGCGCAGACGCAAGGTGTCCGCATCCAGACTGGCCAGTTCGCTGGGATCGGCATTCAAGTCCCAGCAGATCATCTCGTTCTTATTGGTGGGGTGCTGCGCCAGCGGCCACATCACGGCAATGCAGCCGCGCTGCGGCGGGATCATGCCGCTCACATGCAAGAACGGGCGTGCATCGATCTGCTCTGCAGGCAAGCCCATTTCGTGCAGCGCTTTGTCTTTTTTGCGCAGGCCAAAGGCAAATTCAAACAGCTTGGGCTGCACGGTTTTGATTAGCCGCGCCAGCGCGATGGTGGCGCGCACATCGCTGAGCGCATCGTGCGCCTGCTCATGCGCAAGGCCATTGGCGCGCGCCAAATCTTCCAGCTTGAAGGACGGGGCGCCGTCTTCTTTCTTGGGCCAGACAATGCCGTCCGGACGCAGCGCGTAGACCATGCGCACCACATCCAGCAGATCCCAGCGGCTGCAGTCGTTTTGCCACTCGCGTGCGTACGGGTCGATCAGGTTGCGCCAGAACATAAAGCGCGTGACTTCATCATCAAACCGGATGGTGTTGTAGCCCACGCCGACGGTGCCGGGCAGGCTAAAAGCTGCCTCAATCTCGCGGGCAAATGCGTCTTCGGGCACGCCGTCTTGCAGGCACTGCTGCGGTGTGATGCCGGTGATCAAGCACGACTGCGCGCTGGGCAGATAGTCCGGCGCAGGTTGGCAATAGCGCATCAGCGGCTCGCCAATTTCGTTCAAGTCCATGTCGGTGCGAATCGCTGCAAACTGCGCGGGGCGGTCATAGCGGGGGTTAGCACCAAAGGTTTCGTAGTCGTGCCAGAGAAAGGTGTGTTCAGCCATGGGCCAGAGTATGCCGCAGCCTGGAAGCAAAAACCCGCCATCTAGGCGGGCTTGCAAGGCACAGAGCCAGCCTGTGTCGGGCCTTAAAGGCGAAACACTTCCAGCGTGCGCCCCTGCTCACCTGCGTGCGCCGCTTTCTTGCATTCCGCGCCTGAACACGCAGTCATGGTTTGCTAAGCTATCAAAAGGATATCTATTCGCCCATGCCAATACTTGCTTTCAGCATGGATTGACATTGAAATCTTTTGTTGGAGCCGGGCAGCTGCTCACTTTTATTGTTATTTATAGAGATGGAAAGGCTGCAGCCAAACTTTCCAGACAAAGAAAAAGCCTCCTGATTTTTCAAACAGAAGGCTTGTCTTTATTGGTCGGCGTGGCGGGATTCGAACTCGCGACCCCTTGCACCCCATGCAAGTGCGC
>JADMKK010000014.1:0-15421 GCA_015478895.1 Comamonas sp.
GACGGTGGCAGGTCTTGCCCCGACGTTTGGCCGTGGAGCCATGACCAATCACTGGGAAGACATCAAGAATGCTGATGTAATTCTCGTGATGGGTGGTAACGCAGCAGAAGCTCACCCATGTGGCTTCAAGTGGGTCACAGAAGCTAAAGAGCACAACGGTGCTCACTTCATGGTGGTCGATCCACGTTTTAATCGCTCCGCTTCGGTCGCCGATTTCTATGCCCCTATCCGCTCGGGCTCGGACATCGTGTTCTTGGGTGCGATCATTAATTACTTGTTGACCAACGACAAGATCCACCACGAGTACGTCAAGAACTACACGGACTTCTCGTTCATCGTGCGCGAAGACTTTGCGTTCGACGAAGGTATCTTCTCAGGCTACAACCCAGAAACTCGCACTTACGACAAATCGTCGTGGGATTACGAATTGGGTGAAGACGACTTTGTGAAGACAGATCCTTCACTGCAGCACCCGCGCTGTGTGTATCAATGGCTCAAGCGCCACTACGCAAGCTATACCCCCGAAAAGGTGGAGAGTGTTTGCGGTACGCCGAAGGCCAAGTTCCTGCACGTTGCCGAGCAATTCGCATCGACCGCTGTGCCTGGCCGTGTTGCCACCATCATGTACGCCCTGGGCTGGACACAGCACACTACCGGCGCACAGATGTTGCGTACGGGTGCCATGATTCAGTTGCTGTGCGGCAATATTGGCGTTGCTGGCGGCGGCATGAACGCGCTGCGTGGTCACTCCAACATCCAAGGCTTGACTGACTTGGGCATCTTGTCCGCTTCGTTGCCGGGTTACCTATCGCTTCCCAACGAAAGCGAACAAGAGTACGAGAAGTACATTGGCGCACGCACACCCAAGCTGATGCGTCCTGGCCAAATGAACTTCTGGCAGAACACACCCAAGTTCCACGTCAGCCTGATGAAGGCATGGTGGGGCCCTGCGGCTACTGCTGAAAACAATTGGGCTTTTGACTATTTGCCCAAGTTGGATAAGCAGTACGACATGCTGCAAATCACCGACATGATGGTGAAAGGCCAGGTCAATGGCTACATTGCCCAAGGCTTTAACCCATTGGCAGCTTTGGCCAACTCGAACAACGTTCGCGAAGGTCTGAAGAAGCTGAAGTTCCTGGTGATCATGGACCCTCTGGTCACAGAAACTTCCGAGTTCTGGAAAAACCACGGTGAGTTTAACGATGTAGACACTGCTTCCATTCAAACCGAAGTGTTCCGCCTGCCTACTACCTGCTTCGCAGAAGAAGATGGTGCAGTGGTGAGTTCTTCACGTGTATTGCAATGGCACTGGAAGGCTGCTGACGCTCCTGGCGAAGCCAAGACCGACATCGCCATCATGTCCGGTTTGCACTTGCGCATGAAGAAGTTGTACGACACAGAAGGCGGTAAGTTCCCTGAACCTATCACCAAGCTGTGGTGGCCTTATGCACAACCTGCGCACCCTTCGTCCGAGGAAATTGCCAAGGAATACAACGGTCGTGCGCTGGCAGACGTCAAGGACGTTAACGGCAACGTGATCCGTAAGGCTGGCGAACAGCTGGCTGGCTTTGGCGAAATGCGCGATGACGGCAGCACCATGGGTGGCTGCTGGATCTGGGCCGGCTGCTGGACTTCGTCGGGCAATCAAATGGCTCGTCGTGACAACAGCGACCCGACTGGCATCGGTAACACGCTGAACTGGGCCTGGGCCTGGCCTGCCAACCGCCGTATTTTGTACAACCGTGCATCGGCTGACCGTCAAGGCAAGCCTTTCAACCCGAATCGTGTACTGATCCAGTGGACTGGTGCCAAGTGGGTGGGCGCGGATGTGCCTGACGTCGCTGTGGGTCTGGACCCTGAAGTCATCAATCCGTTCATCATGAACCCCGAAGGTGTGGCTCGCTTCTTTGCTCGCAAGGGCATGAACGAAGGCCCATTCCCGACGCACTACGAGGCGTTTGATAACCCGTTGGGCTACAACCCGATGTACCCAGAAAACAAGCTGGCGGTCATCAACCCTGCAGCGCGCATCTTGGAATCCACCAAGGGCACGGCTGGCGATCCGAAGGAATATCCACACGTGGGTACCACTTACCGCCTGACCGAGCACTTCCACTATTGGACCAAGCACGTTCAACTGAACAACATTATTCAGCCTGAGCAGTTTGTCGAAATTGGGGAAGCGCTGGCCAAGGAACTGGGTATCGAAACAGGCCATAAGGTCAAGGTTTCGTCGGCACGCGGTTTCGTGAAGGCTGCTGCCGTGGTGACCAAGCGCATGAAGCCCATGCAAATTGAAGGCAAGACCATCCACCACGTGGGCGTTCCGATCCACTGGGGTTTCTCGTCAACAGGTCGCAAGGGCTATCTGGCTAACAACCTGACAGCTTCGATCGGTGACGGCAACAGCAACACCCCTGAGTCCAAGACCTTCCTGGTCAAGGTCGAAAAGGCATAAGGAGTAGCTGATGTCTTCAACCATGTCCCTTGATATCAAACGCCGCTCGGCAACCACCACACCTGCGCCCAGCCAACGCGAAGCGTACAGCGGTGAAGTTGCCAAGCTGATCGACGTCTCCAAATGCATTGGCTGCAAGGCTTGCCAAACAGCTTGCATGGAATGGAACGACCTGCGTGACGAAGTTGGCACCTCGGCTGCTGGCGTTTATGACAATCCAACCGACCTCACGGCCGATTCTTGGACTGTCATGCGCTTTGCCGAGTATGAAAACGAAGCTACAGGCAATCTGGAATGGCTGATCCGCAAGGACGGCTGTATGCACTGTGAAGACCCCGGTTGCCTGAAGGCCTGCCCCTCGCCCGGAGCGATCGTGCAGTACGCCAACGGCATCGTGGACTTCCAGCAAGACCAGTGTGTGGGTTGCGGTTACTGCGTCACAGGCTGCCCATTCAACATCCCGCGCATCTCCAAGAAGGACAACAAAGCGTACAAGTGCACCTTGTGTTCGGACCGCGTGGCGGTGGGTCGTGAACCTGCTTGCGTAAAGACTTGCCCTACGGGCGCCATCATGTTTGGCACCAAAAAGGCGATGCACGACCAAGCAGAGCGCCGCATTGGCGATCTGCAAAACCGTGGCTACGCCAATGCAGGTCTATACGACCCTGCAGCTGTGGGTGGCACCCACGTCATGTACGTGCTGCATCACGCTGACAAGCCATCGCTCTACAAGGGCCTGCCGGATGATCCCAAGATCAGCCCTATGGTTTCTTTGTGGAAGGGTGTTGCCAAGCCTTTGGCCATGGCAGCGCTGGGTGCAGCCGCTGTCGGCAGCTTGTTCCATTACATCACCAAGGGTCCGAACGACGTGTCCAAGGAACTGGAAGATGAAATGGACCGCAAGGATGCTGTAGCAGAGAAGAAGGAGAACCGCTAATGAAACGCAATCCACGCGACCTCGTGCGCTACAACGCATCGGAGCGCGCTAACCACTGGGTGGTTGGCATTTGCTTCATCTTGCTGGCTCTGTCGGGATTGGCATTTTTCCATCCTGCCTTTTTCCCACTGACTCAGCTGTTCGGTGGTGGTACTTGGACTCGCATTCTGCACCCCTA
This sequence comes from Comamonas sp., assembly GCA_015478895.1. Classification (GTDB taxonomy): domain Bacteria; phylum Pseudomonadota; class Gammaproteobacteria; order Burkholderiales; family Burkholderiaceae_C; genus Comamonas. The sequence continues at coordinate 3,577 of JADMKK010000014.1, forward strand.
TATTGGTGTAGTAATGGCGGTGTTTTTCATCCTCATGGCGTTGCGCTTTGCGCGATTGAACGTGATTGAACCTCGCGATGTCGAGTGGCTCAAGAACGTAAACAAAATGATTGATGGCAACGACCACGACATGCCTGAACAAGGCAAGTACAACGGCGGTCAAAAGCTGTTGTTCTGGGGCCTTGTGATTGGCATGCTGCTGATCGCCGTCACAGGTGTCTTGATGTGGCGTTCTTGGTGGAATCTGCCTGTGGACGTTGTCCGCGCAGCTTCCGTCATTCATGCCATCGCAGCGGTCTTCATGATTGCTCTGATCATCATGCACGTCTATGCGGCTATTTGGACCCGTGGAACTATCCGCGCAATGTTGTATGGCACAGTCACCCGTGCTTGGGCCAAGCAACACCACCGCGGCTGGTATCGCAAGATGACCGGCGACAAAGACTAAGTCTTTCGTTACGCTGCTATAAAAGTCATTTAGACGCTTGTTGATTGCCGCCGGTATGCCCACGAGGGCTACCGGCGGCTTCAATTTAGGGAACCCTTTTTCATGCAAACACGCATTCTTCAGCCCGGCGAAATCGAAGCGCTGGACAAGACCTCTTTTCCTCGCATTCTGCTGCCCCAAGTGAGCAGCCTGTTTGCGGAACGTGCAGCACGGTTGCGTCAATTGGCTGATGGCAATCCGATTGCTGATTACCTGCAATTTGCCGCAAAAATCGTGGATGCCCAGCATGTCGCAGCCGCTTCTGTGGCCTTGCAACCTCTGGACACCAGCACCATTGAGCGCGCGCAGCAGTTCTCCATGCCTTTGCTGCCTGCTGCTGAACATATTGACCCCGCTTGGCACACCGTTTTGGATGCCATGCTGGAAACGCTGGCAGGCAATGAAGGCCTGCCGGAGCCCCTGCAGCCCTTGATTGCTTCGCTGCGCGAACTCAGTCACGAAGAACGTGATGAGATCGCCCAGCGCCTGCTGGAAAAAGAAGTGGCAGCCCGCCACATCGGCATGGCACCTTTCGTCATGGCCGCCTTGCAAGTGACCTATGCCAAGCGTGCAGCAGCGCTGGACGCCAATGCGGTGCCTTACACCGACCCTGCCAGCATCTGCCCCGTATGTGCCAGCGAACCTGTCGCCAGCGTGCTGCGCATTGGCGGCAAGGCCAATGGCCACCGCTACATGCACTGCGGCACTTGCTGCACCGAGTGGCACATGGTGCGCGTGAAATGCACGCACTGTGAATCCACAGAAGGTGTACGTTACCAAGGCATTGAAGGCGGCAAGGACGTCGTGACTGCAGAAACCTGCGAGGAATGCGGCACCTACCGCAAGATCGTCAACCAGGAAAAAGACCCGTTTGCCGAACCCCTGGCTGATGACTTGGCCAGTCTAATGCTGGACTTGCTGATGAGCGAGAACACCAGTTTCAAGCGCTCCAGCAGCAACCCACTGCTGTTTGTCGCCGTAGCTGAAGAGCAAAGCGACGGTAACGCTACAACGTTGGTGGACCCTGCCGCAGAATAAACTCTGCGTTCCCACTTGCCGAAAGGCCGCTGCGGCGGCCTTTATTTTTTGTTTTTGATACTGAAAGTGCCGCGTTGAATACTGCCGCCCCTCGTCTGCCATCGGTAGACAAACTGCTTCAAAACCCTGTCTTGCAAGGCTTGCAGACTGAATTTGGTCGCTCCAGCGTGACCGATGCAGTGCGGCAAGTACTGGAAGGATTACGCCCTTTACTGCGCGATGGCAGCCTGCAGCACGCGCAGGTAGAAGAAAGCGCACTGCTGCAAGCCGTGCAAGTGCGCTTGACCGAGCGTTTTGCGCCGCGCCTGAAATCTGTGTTCAACCTCACCGGCACGGTGCTGCACACCAACCTGGGCCGCGCCCTGCTGCCCCAGGAAGCTGTAGATGCCGTGGTCGAGGCGCTGACCAACCCCGCCAATCTTGAATATGACCTGGCAACTGGTGGCCGCGGTGACCGCGATGATCTGGTTGAGCAACTCATTTGCGAATTGACTGGCGCCGAAGCCGCCACCATTGTCAACAACAACGCGGCCGCCGTGCTGCTGGCACTGTCCACCCTGGCGCCCGGCAAAGAAGTGGTGGTCTCACGTGGTGAACTGGTGGAAATTGGCGGGGCTTTTCGCATTCCCGACATCATGCAGCGCGCAGGTTGCAAGCTGGTGGAAGTCGGCACCACCAACCGCACCCACCCCAAAGATTACGTGGAAGCAGTGACCGAACAAACCGCCCTGCTGATGAAAGTCCACACCAGCAATTACGAAGTGGTGGGCTTCACCAAAAGCGTCTCTGACGCCGAAGTCACGACCATGGCCCACGCGCGCAGCCTGAACATGCTGGTGGACTTGGGCAGCGGTACTCTGGTCGATCTGCGCGACTGGGGTCTGCCGCACGAAGTGACGGTGCGTGAAACTGTGAATGCGGGTGCCGACATCGTCACTTTTTCGGGCGACAAACTGCTGGGCGGGCCACAAGCGGGCATCCTCGTGGGCCGCAAGGATTTGATCGCACAGATCAAAAAGAACCCCATGAAACGCGCGCTGCGTGTGGGCAAGCTGACCTTGGCCGCCTTGGAGCCCACGCTGCGCCTGTACCTGCACCCCGAAAAACTGGCCGAGCGCCTGACGACGCTGCGCCTTTTCACCCGCCCGCAGGGGGACATGCACGCCCAGGCCGACAACTTGGTGCCGCAACTGCAAGCCGTGCTGGGCGATGCCTGGGTGGTTGAATCTGCGGCTATGCACAGCCAAATCGGCAGTGGTGCCCTGCCTGTGGAAAACCTGCCCAGCTGGGGACTCAAGCTGTATCCGGCATCCGGCAAACAAGCTGGTCGTCAGTTGATGCAGCTGGAAGCACGCCTGCGTACCCTGCCGCGCGCGGTGATTGGCCGTTTGCACGACGACGCGTTATGGCTGGACTTGCGCTGCCTGGAAGCTGCAGCCCAGCCGCAGTTTGAGCAACAGCTCCACACATTGCGTTAAATTAATAGCTACTCGCCCTTATATACAAAGGGCTAGAGGCCAATTTGACTATTAACCTGTACAGGTACAGAAAGAGTTTGCATGATCATCGGCACCGCTGGACACATTGACCACGGCAAAACCACCTTGGTGCGCGCCTTGACGGGCGTGGAGACCGACCGCCTTAAAGAAGAAAAGGCGCGCGGCATCTCGATCGAGCTGGGTTACGCCTATGCGCCACTGCCCAATGGTGATGTGATGGGCATCATTGACGTGCCCGGCCACGAACGCTTTGTGCACACCATGGCCGCAGGCGCGGTGGGTATTGACCACGCCTTGCTGGTGGTGGCCGCAGATGACGGCGTGATGCCACAAACGCTGGAGCACCTGGAAATCCTGCAACTGCTGGGCATCAAAAAAGGCACGGTGGCACTGACCAAGGTGGATCGCGTGCTGCCGGAGCGCATCGAAGAAGTGAAGCTGGAGATTGCCGCCATCTTGTCGGTCACCTCGCTGCACGACAGCCCGATTTTTGAAACCGCTGCCAGCCAGCCCGGCGATCTGGGCGTGCAGCAACTGCGTGCCTACCTTGAAGTACAGGCGCAGATGATGGCCACGCGCCCGCAAGACGGTTTATTCCGATTGGCCGTAGATCGTGTCTTTACTTTGCCCGGCCAAGGCACGGTAGTGACCGGCACCGTATTCAACGGCAAGGTGGCGGAGGGAGATGTACTGCGCCACTCTCGCAGCGGCCAGGAAGTGCGGGTGCGCAGCATCCACGCGCAAAACCAAGCTGCCGAGATGGGCGTGGCGGGCCAGCGCTGCGCGTTAAACCTGGCAGGCATTGCCAAGGAAGACATCATTCGCGGCGACTGGATTGCCGACGCACGCTTGCTGCAAGCCACCGATCGCATCGACATTCGTCTGCACCTGCTGGCCGAAGCGGCGCCCATGCAGCAGTGGACAGCGGTGCATGTGCACATCGGCACCCAGCGCTGCACCGCCCACGTGGCCTTGCTGCAAGAAGGTGCCATCGAGCCCGGCACAGAAGTGGCCGCACAACTGGTGCTCGATGAGGCGATCTTCACCATCCCCGGTGACCGCCTCATTCTGCGCAATGCCCAAGCCAGCCGCACTATTGCGGGCGGCATGGTCCTTGACCCCTATGCCCCTGCGCGCAAACGCCGCAGCGCTGAGCGCATGGCCTATCTGCAAGCCATCGACAGCTTGGTCGCCACCGGCAGCCCTGCCGCATTGATTAGCCATGCCGGTCACGGCGTAAGCCTGTCGCAACTACAGCGCCTCTCGGGCCGCGCCATGGAGTCGTTGACAGTACCCGGCACCCAGCGCATCGCCCAGGCAGACGGTGATGCTTTGCTGATCGACACCGCCCGCTGGCAGCAGTTGCAGCAGCAGGTGATGGAGAGCATGGGGCGTTTCCATGAAAAGTATCCGGACGAGCCCGGCATCAACGCGGCACGCCTGCGCCGTATCGCCTGGCCCGGTCTGGTACACAGCCAGCACGACAAGCTGTGGCGCGCGCTGGTGGATCAGTTGCTGGCCGACCAAACATTGGCCAGCAGTGGCGCTTGGCTGCACCTGCCCAGCCACAGCGTGCAGTTCACGCCCAATGAACAGTCGCTCGCCGAGCTGCTGCTGCCCAAGCTGGAAGCCGGACGATTCGATCCGCCGTGGGTGCGTGACTTGGCGGCAGCAACTGGTACCGGTGAAGAAATCGTGCGCCAGTTGCTGCGCAAACTCTCGCGCCAAGGTGCGCTCACGCAAGTGGTCAAAGACTTGTTCTACACCGCTGCCAACATGGACGAACTGGCGCGCACCATTCAAGCGCTGGCCAGCCATACGGCCAACGGCGAAGTTGTGGCCCGCGAGTTCCGCGACGCCACCGGCCTTGGCCGTAAACGCGCTATCCAGATCATTGAATGTTTTGACCGCTTGGGCTACACCCGCCGCGTGCGCGACGCCCATGTGCTGCGCCCCGACGCCCAGTGGCATAGCCACAGCTCAAAGGCATGAATTGCAGGCTGAGAGCCCGCCTGCACGCTGGCTGACAGTACAATCAGCGGCTTCTTCTAAGGAAGGCAATCGTGCCCGGTGGTGCGGCCAGGCTTCAAACCTGGTGGAGGGTGTTAGCCACTCTCGGGTTGGTTCGACTCCAGCTGCCTTCCGCCACTCAAAGTACTACAGTCAAGTGCCACATCGTCAACCTCAATCCCCCCATAAAGGGAAAGACGAAATGGCGACTGTTGAAGGACTTAACCGGAGGGGGGCACGGTACTACCTCCTGGTCGTAATTCCCAAAGACCTACAACCCTCTTATGAGGGAACTCCCAAGAAAAACATCTCATTAGGCACTAGCGACAAAGCCGAGGCAGTCCGTAAGGGTCTCCACTTGAGAGCCCAATGGATGGATGAATTTGAGGCCAAGCGCAAAGCACTCAATCCTCAGAAGCTGGAGAACATCACACCCGAGCTAGCGCAAGCACTGGCAGAGGCTGGTCGTAGAGGCGTCCTCAAGAGGGACCAAGACATGAGGGACGGTAAAGATGGTGCCTTCAAAGCCCTGAGAAAGGGAATACGCGAAGCAGAAGAGCGCCTTCCCCGCATCAGAATACCTAACTCTGGCTGGCCTACATCTGAAGAGCTACCCGAATTGATTCCCCTTGGAGGAATCTCCGAATGGGAAGCTGGTGTGGTGTCCGAGATCAACACCTCACGGCTTGAGGAAGCCCGGAAGAACATCGCAAGAGGCAACCTACTGTATTTCCTCCCCCTCCTCCAGTGGGATGCCCAGGCTATGGGCTTTACTGTCACTCTGGAAACCGAGGGGCTGAAGGAGGCACTTCAGGCGTACACTAAATCGTACCTTCGGGCACTTCAGGACGTCACCCAGAAGGACTCTGGAGAGCTTATAAGCATTGATAGCCACCTCCCCATTACCTCTGTGCCAAAGGCTGCCACAAGACTCTCCACGGAAGCGCCTACTGTGGCCGTCACTGCTGGTGCTGCTGCAGGTGCATCTGAAGAGCAGACCCTCCGAGACATTCATGCACTATGGCTTAAGGCATCCCCCAAGACCCACGACACGGCACAAGCCAGCTCGCGGGCCCTGAACCTCGCTGAGGAGTGCTTAGGTATACCTCTGTACATCCAACAGGTCACTAGAGCGCAGGGGAACACCTTCAAGGCTTGGCTACAGGAGCCAGCCAGAGGATTCAGCCCAAAGACTGCCAAGAATCAGCTTATGTATGTGAACTCGCTGTTACGGTTCGCTTGCGTGGAGCTAGAGGCAATCCAACGGAACCCCTGGCATGGTCTCGCTATTGAGGTTCCCAAGACTGTGACCCGCAGGCCATGGAAAGATGAAGAGTTACACCAGCTATTCAAGCAGCCACTGTTCCAAGCCTATGAGGTGCCGCCAGAGGATCGCTCCGGGGGAGGCCCTGCAGCCTACTGGCTTCCAATTATTGGCATCTACACCGGAGCACGTATCGGGGAACTGGCGCAGCTACGGGTCTCAGACATTACAGAAGAGGATGGGATACCTGTCATCCGCATCACGGACGAGGGTGAAGACCAGAAGGTGAAGACCAACGCCAGCAGGCGGTACATCCCTATTCACTCTGAGCTGATCCGCCTGGGCCTGCTGGAGTATGCCGAGGAAATCCGAAAGGCTAGTCAGGAGAGCCTGTGGCCGCACCTTCGGAACCCTAACGTCATGAGTGCATGGTTCGGGAGATATCGCAAGAGTGTTGGCCTTGATGACAAGTGGCTGGACTTCCACAGCTTCAGGCACACAGTCAGGACACGGCTGGCAAAGGCTCAAGTTCAAGAGAAGATTCAGGATGCCATCACAGGACACGAGACAGGCGGCTCCACAGGCCGTAAGGTTTACACGCATCTGGACATGCATGACCTGAAAGAAGCAATCGAGAAGCTGTCTTACGGGACTCCGTTGGAACTGCCCAAGGTGCTGGTTCAAAAGAGTGCCAACTGAGCCGCTGGCGCTGCCAAAGGTCTAGATGCTTGATAGCCCAAGAGAGCCTCATGTAACCGCTGACGGTGCTCAGTGACCCAAGCTGCCGCATCCTCTTTGAGCTTGAAGAAATGCTGATGGGGCTGGCTCTTGAAGCGAAACCGAGCCAACCATCCATATTTAAGTTGGTAAACACCCCGGATTCCTGAACGAGCTTTCACTGGAGCATCATTCTGCAAGGCCTTATCACTCATGTTCTGCTGAACAGTGCCCAACTCAAGATGATCAGGATTGACACAAGCTGGGTTGTTACATTTATGACGAACAAGCAACCCTTCAGGAATTTCACCTTTGTGGATGCGAAAGGAAGTCCGGTGGGCGTGCTGCTCGTCCACACCCTTGTAGCTGTATGAGCATGTGCGATGCCCCTCCTTGTTGCTGAGGGCTCCTCCGTGAATCCAGCAGGGCGTACCGAGTCTGGGATGTGATTCTTTATTGACAGTGACTTTTGCCATGAGTCTTTGTTTAGCTCTCTCCTTGTAACAAGTTAAGGAAGCAGCTTCGGGAGCTCTATCGGTGTATATCGTTGTTGTGGGCATAGTGGTGCCTCCTTTCTTTGGTTGTGTTTAATTGATCCTTTCGAGCAATTGCTCTGGGGGTCGGTGGTGGTTGGAAATGAAGAAAGCTCCTGAGGTGTAAACCTGAGGAGCTGAGAAAAAAGATTGAAATTACTGAAAGAACTGAAAGCCGCCGCCGAGCAGTGGAACGCCTATAAGCCGCTAATCAGCTAGCATCACTGCTGAGGCATAGTCTTCAGCTCATGATCTCTGTGTCTTGTCCTTACTCCCACTGAGCACTATGGGAGCACCGAAGGAAAGAAACCTGAATCCGCTCTAAAGGAATCTATATATGATCCGGAGGAGGTCATAGGCGACGAGGTGTCACCCTAATGTGAGGGTTAATTGCCATAAGCCCTTAAATGAGATACTCAAAAGGCCCCTTAGGTGCTCTTATAGTCGCTCCATAGGGAAGCAATCTTCATCTGATGATGTCATCACCTAATTAGAAGTCTGGTCTCTAGCGCTGAGGCTCCTGAGGAACCACAGCCTACTAGAGCTCATCAGGCTCCTCAGGGAGTGAAGAAATCTTATAGTATCTCAACCGGGTCCTCCGGTCTATAGTGTGTGTTAATTGATAGAGCCCGTGGTTAAGCCAAAGTATGCTCCAATAAGAATAGCATCAATGCTACACAAATAGGAGCGATTTTTAGCCCTTAGCAGCACTACCCGGAGCATCTCAAAGATACATCCTTAGCCCTCATGATGGTCTACCTGCTAGCCCCTAGCTGCCTAGCCATCTCCGCTACCAATGCACCTTGACAACGGCTCTAGACCTTTGAATTCTCAGGAGACAAGCTCTTAGGTATCCCAAAGGCTTGCCCTTCGGCCTTAGCCCTCGCAAGACCAACCTGAATCCTCTCGACCAACAAGCCCCTCTCAAACTCAGCGTCAACTTGAACGGCAGTAAACGACCCAAAGCGGACAGCCACTAATGTAGGAGCTCAACGCCGACAGTGCAGGCGAAGCTTGGGCGGCCGTCCGACTTGAGCGGCTTGCCTAGCCCCTATGCACAATCGAAAGCGCATCTGCCCAGCTTGTGTTGGCTTCGATATGTTTTTTAATAAGAACCCTATTGGAAGATATGATTGAATCCCATTTGTTGCTCCATGATTTATATGCATGCCAAGAGTAACCCAAATACAGTCCTTTTCTCATCGTTGTCATGGATCTCAGTGTTGATGCAAGAAAGGCTCCTTCTATAGAGGTGCCTTTGAGCTCTAGGATGCAGGCTAAATAAATAAGCCACCTTGCCAAGTGAACATATTGTTCCCAAGCATTATTTTCTTTGGTTAGTTCAGTCTTTGTGTCAATAATATATCCTAAAGCAGCAACCACCCTTGAATCATTAATGCTGATTCCTATGGCAGCTAATGAAGCAATGATTTCGATAAATGAATTTTCTGCTTTTAAGAAGTCTTTTGTGAAACGTTTATTCTCGAATATAACTTTCCTTATATTAGAAATTGATGATTCTGCACATTTTTCAGCCTCCGGGATGGCTGAATTTAAATTTCTAAAAAACTCATGCACATCGGTATTGTCAATAACGCGTATACCGTAGCAATGGGAATAATAGTCTTTAATATATTGTGTCACCCTAGATCTTGAAACTAAAAATATGTTTGATCCAATAACGTGATTTCTCGAGAAACCTTTGTAATCACTAATAATTGTTTTTAGATTGGTGTCACCAAGGGAATATCCTAAAATTACCACTGTGTTCTCATGAAGGACGGTGCTTAGTTTTCTCGAAAAATAAGTCTCTGAATTAATGAATTTGAAGTAATCATCTGACGTCACAACCATGTTCTCAGGAGCGTCAACAGAACCATGAACGTGATAAACTTTAACTCTTGCTTGGGAACGTGGAATGGGCAAGCCAGGTGTTAATGAATGACAATCTGATTCGCCAGCGAGTTTTTCTATCAGTTTATCGTAGTTTGTAGTTACGACACGAAAAGATCGTTTAGACAAAAACTCTGAAATTTGAGAGTTGTCGCCTTTTGGTTCTATTGATTTTATTAAACTAGCAATTTCTTCATGAATTTTATTTTCATTTTTTAGCAACTCAATAGATATGACTTGTGCTGCCTCTTCTAAGCTAAGTGGATTGCTGCTATCAGTAGGGAAAAGACTCTCCTTGATTGCAACAGGATTTTCGCATTTTTCGCATAAAGCCTCTAATAGCCCCTGCCAACTGGGGGCTGCATTCTCGGTAACTGCTTTGGAAAAGCCGGTTCCAGTAAAGAAACATAATCTGTTTGAAACAGCTGAATATGCAATCTCAAAAAATTCACTCAAAGCTTATTTCCTTATTTTTTGTAATAAATAAATTTAAACTAGCAGAAAATTGATAGTCGTTCTTATGAAAATTAATATATCTTGAATATTGAGAGTGAGCAATTACAATCAATCTTCTGAGGAAAACCTAAAATTTCGAGATTGAAGACTGTTGTGAGGAGTCAATGGCTAATATTGGATGAATGACTGCTCATGGCCGCTGGCAGACACCCAAAGGACACCCAAGTCCAAGCCCTAAAGAGCTCTTAAAGGGCATCTCTGGCCCTCATGATGGTCTGCCTGCTGGTGCCTAACTGCTTCGCTATCCCGGCTACCGATACTCCTTGGGCAAGCATTTTCTGGACCATCTGGAGATCCTTAGGGGACAGGCTCTTGGGTCTTCCTAAGGTCTTTCCTTCAGCCTTAGCCCTTGCTAGACCAGCTTGAGTTCTCTCGACCAGTAGATCCCTCTCGAACTCAGCTACTGCGTTAATCACACCCATGGTCATCTTCCCTGCTGGACTCGTTAGGTCCATCCCACCAAGGGCAAGGCAATAGACCTTCACACCCATAGACGCCAAGGACTCCACTGTCCCACGGACATCCATCGCATTGCGCCCTAAGCGATCCAGCTTGGTCACAACAAGGATGTCTCCATGCTCCAGCTTGTTCATCAGGGATGCCCATCCGGGACGCTGAGAGGCCTCTACAGAGCCGCTAATGGTTTCCTTGATGGTTCTCCTAGGTGTGACCTCAAAGCCTGCTGTAGAGATCTCTAGAAGCTGATTCTCTGGGGTCTGGTCTGAAGTGGAGACACGGCAGTAAGCAAAGATTCTGGACATAGGGACAGGTGTACGAAAAGGATGCCCCAATATATCTACAAGTCCAAAAGTCTGCAAGCTAACTTATGGACACCTCTAGGAGACATGTCCGAAAACGGTCATTTATGAACGGCACTCGTATGCTTAGCTAGGGTTCTCATAGGTACTTGGCACTCTTTCAAAATACTTCTTGAGAGCCCAGCCTGTTCGATGCTCTTGGAGCAACCAGTGGTAATACTCAAACTCAATCCACTTTCCGTTTTCCGAAATAGGTTTCACAACTTCCCGAGGAAGCAATTTTCCTTCGATTCGGGAGCCATGTTCCGGCTTCGACCGAACAACTGCCACACGATCTAAAACCACAAAGCGCTCTTGTCTTTGCTTAATCTCTTTGGCGATCGCCATCTCAACCAACTTGGCCAGTGATTCCATTGTCTTTAGGCGCTCATCATCCCGTGCCTGTAACGCTTCTAGCTTCTCACCAACACTTGCCTGCCATTTGGAAGAACTGATTTCTTGATAAATTGGGACTAAGCATGCCAAGATGAATCCAAGAAGGGCCATCAGCTCTAAGGTCTTACGACTTAGACCGATACCAGCATCCTCCTCAGTCAGCTGGACATTTGCTGAACCATCAGGATTAATACCTAATGCTGCAAGCTGCGCCCTAATACCGTCAGGACCAAGCACACTAGCCAAAGTGGCAGCAGAAGCTACATCCATCACCGGCAAGTGGAGCTGCCCTAGTTGGGCATGAAGAGAATGCAAAGGGCCTAAGGTGTCAAGCAGTGGCTGAGGAACCAACCAATGCTTATTCACCTCTTCAAAGCTCTTCATTAACTGACCAAGGCTATTACCAACAGATGCGTCAAACAGCATCTTTTGGGTGCTTTGGACTGCATCCTCAAAGTTCGAATAAACACTTCCACTGAGCCCTAAAGCGTACGTTTCTATCTCTGAAATAAATTCAGAAGCAAATCTTGGCTTAGTGACATCCTCCATGATCTGAGCAATCACATTCTTATCTTGGAATCTCGAATAGATATCTTGAATCGGATCAAGCATCTTTCTGATTCTTTCTTGGTTGCCATAGACCGCTTCATGCAAGTGAGCCGTCATCTGTGCTGCTGACTGAGCTGTTAAATCGG
>JADMKK010000014.1:15521-37117 GCA_015478895.1 Comamonas sp.
AGTGAGCCGTCATCTGTGCTGCTGACTGAGCTGTTAAATCGGGAACAAGGTCTCTCACATACTTGGATACCGAGTTGCCATAAACCGCTTCATGCAAGTGAGCCGTCATCTGTGCTGCTGACTGAGCTGTTAAATCGGGAACAAGGTCTCTTACATACTTTGATACCGAGTTGCCATAGACCGCTTCATGCAAGTGAGCCGTCATCTGGGCTGCTGACTGAGCTGTTAAATCGGGAAGAAAGTCACCTATCTGGCTAATCTGCGTCTGTAGATATTCTTTGGTACCCCGTCCCGAACTCTTCATATTGAAACTTTCAAGTATGTGTAACAACCGTTCTGCCTGAATACTAACTTCTACGAGGAAACCTAAGGAGTGCAGCTGCAGGGTGCCCCAAGGGGGATGCCAACTCAACCCATCTATTTGAGATGCCCTCTCAGATCTTTTGCCAATTTTTTATCAGGGCACATGCTAGACTGGAGGCTTGACATCGATGCTGTTAAGCAGTCATGTGACACAGTGGATCAAACTTAAGTTGTTGAAAATACTTAAATAGTTGATTCATAAGGAACACCGGCTTGAGTTCCTCAGGGCTTCAAACCTGGTGGGGGGTGTCAGTCACTCCCGGGTTGGTTCGACTCCAGCTGCTTTCCGCCACATATCCAAGCCTTGTTCACTGTGAACAAGGCTTTTTTATTGCGGGTGTGATACCTCGAAGTACTACATCGCCCCACGCAATCAAGGCAAAGCTCTGGCCTCCACGGCCCCCATCATGACCTGCCTGTCCTTCTAGCCCTATCAATGCCAAGCATCTTCAAATAACCAAAACAACATAAAGGAAGAACAAAACAATAGTTTGCTTTTATAAAGAGCTTGCCTACAGTGCGCTGCTAGAGATAAGGCTGCCTGCAGATTGCGGGGGCCCTGCTACCCACAATAGCTATGCGCCATGTACCAATACACAGAATTCGACACCCACTTCCTGCAGCAACGCGCCGCCCAGTTCCGTGACCAGCTGGAGCGCTGGCAAGCCGGCAAGTTGCCAGAAGATGACTTTCGCCCCCTGCGTCTGCAAAACGGTTGGTACGTGCAGCGCTATGCGCCCATGCTGCGCGTGGCGATTCCTTATGGCGAGGTCAACAGCCAGCAAATCCGCGTGCTGGCCCGCATTGCGCGGGAGTACGACGCACCCGAAGCCGAAGTCTTTCAGGCCGCCATGGAAGGCCAAGGCAAGCTGGGCACCACCTTCTTGCCCACGCACTGCGCCCACTTCACCACACGCACCAACGTGCAGTTCAACTGGATTCCGCTGGCAAAGTCCGCCGATGTGATGGAGCTGCTGGCCACAGCCAAGCTGCACGGCATCCAGACCAGCGGCAACTGCATTCGCAACACCACCACCGATGCACTGGCTGGCGTGGCCGTGGATGAAATTGTCGACCCACGCCCCTATGCCGAAATCCTGCGCCAGTGGACCACGCTGCACCCTGAATTTGCTTTCCTGCCGCGCAAGTTCAAGATTGCCATTTCGGGCGCCAAGGAAGACCGCGCGGCCACCGGCTGGCACGACGTGGGCCTGTATGTGCTCAAAAACGAAGCGGGCGAGATTGGCTTTAAGGTATTTGTGGGCGGCGGCATGGGCCGCACCCCGGTGATTGCCACGGTGATTCGGGAGTTCCTGCCCTGGAACCAGATCATGAATTACATCGAGGCCATCGTGCGCGTCTACAACGAGCTGGGCCGGCGCGACAACAAGTACAAGGCGCGCATCAAGATTTTGGTGAAAGCCGAAGGCCAGGCTTATATCGACGCCGTGGAAGCCGAATACCGCCAGATTGTGGAAGTGGATGGCGGCCCGCACACCATTCCGCAGGCCGAGTTCGACCGCGTGGCCGCCTGCTTTGTCGACCCCGTGCTGCCGCACGTTGCCGATGTGGATGCCATACAGGCTGAGCAGGCTTTGGTCGAAAACGCGGCCAATCACCCTGCTTTTGCACGCTGGCTTAACCGTAATGTGCACCAGCACCGCAACCCCCAACTGCGCGCCGTCACCCTCTCTTTCAAGCGCCCCGGCCAAGCACCGGGCGACGCCACGGGCGACCAGCTCGATGCCTTGGCGCAGTTGATGGACACCTACTCCGCCGGTGAGGCCCGCATCACGCACGACCAAAACGTCATGCTGCCTTGGGTGCACGTGAGCCAGCTGTTTGCGCTGTGGCAAGACGCCAAAGCCCTGGGCGTGGCCAGCACCAACGTAGCCTTGCTGACCGACATGATTGCCTGCCCCGGCGGCGATTTCTGCGCGCTGGCCAATGCCCGCAGCCTGCCGATTGCCGAAGCCATTACCCAGCGTTATCAAGACCTCGATGAGCTCGACGACATTGGCGAGATCGATCTGCACATCAGCGGCTGTATCAACTCTTGCGGCCACCACCACAGCGGCCACATCGGGATTTTGGGCGTGGATAAGGACGGCAAAGAGTGGTACCAGGTCACGCTGGGCGGCTCAGATGGCTCCACGCTGTCGGGCCTATCCGCCGCCGGCAAAGTGATTGGCCCTTCGTTCTCAGCCGCCGAAGTGCCCGATGTGCTGGAAGCCGTGCTGACCACCTACCGCGACCTGCGCCAGCCCGGCGAGCACTTTATTGACGCCGTGCGCCGCCTCGGGCTCGATCCCTTCAAGGAAGCGGGTAAGGCGGCACGCCACCCGGCTGCTGAAGCAGTTGAAACCGCTTGAGCCCCAAGAAGAACAAGGAAGCAATGATGAAAATCTTGGCCCACCACGAGTACCCAGCCCCCACCGAAAACACTGGCAGCACCTTGGTGTTGACCAATGACGTGAATGCACTGGAAGTGAATCTCGAAGGCATCACGCAAATCGACCTGCAGTTCCCGTCCTTCACCGATGGCCGCGCCTTTACCCAAGCTTATTGGCTGCGCAAGCGCCTGAAGTTTGCGGGCGACATTCGCGCCACCGGCGATGTGTTGATTGACCAGCTGGTGCAGATGCACCGCACCGGCTTTAGCTCGGCCGTGCTGCGCGAAGGCGTGGACCAAGCCGATGCGCAGCGCCAGTTTGAGCGCTTTGCAGGCTTTTACCAGGCCGATGCCGTCAACCCCCAGCCCCATTTTGCGCAGCCACTATGAGCCAGATCGACCTCTCCAAAGTGAACGCCGTCCTGAGCCACGACGCCGAGGCGCTGGTGCAATGGGCGCTGGGTTTGGGCCAAGCCACCATCGTGACCACCAATTTCCGCCCGTTTGAGGCCGTCATCCTGCACATGGTCACCCGCGTGAACCCCGATGTACCCGTGGTGTGGATGGACAACGGCTACAACACGCCTGCCACCTACCAGTTTGCCGATGCAGTCACCAAACAGCTGGGCTTGAATCTCAAGATCTATCTGCCCCTGCGCAGCCGTGCCCACCGCGAGGCCGTTGAAGGCGACACGCCTGCGCTGGACGACCCACGCCATGCCGCTTTCACGCAGGAAGTCAAGCTGGAGCCTTTCACCCGCGCCCTGCGCGAAACCGCCCCCAAAGTCTGGTTCACCGCCCTGCGCGCCACCGACAGCGCCGTGCGTGCGCAGATGGAGCCGGTCAGCATCAATCCGGATGGCCTCATCAAAGTCGCGCCGCTGCTGCACTGGTCGTCCAAAGACCTGCACGACTACTGCGCCCAGCACGGTTTGCCCAACAACTTTGACTATGTGGACCCCACCAAGGGCGAAGAACAGCGCGAATGCGGCCTGCACCTAGCACATTAAAACCATAGCTACCAGCCCTTGATACACAAGGGCTAGAGGCTGATTTTGCTTGAAAGTCTTTGTATGAATGCCCGTGTGGAATCCCAAGTGCTGAGCCAGCTTAGCAACCGTCATCTGGATGCGCTGGAAGAGGAAACCATCTTCATCCTGCGCGAAGTGGCCGCTGCCTTTGAGCGCCCCACCTTGCTGTTTTCGGGCGGCAAGGATTCGCTGGTCATGCTGCGCTGCGCGGAAAAAGCGTTCGGCGCGGGCCGCATTCCTTACCCGCTACTGATGATCGACACCGGCCACAATTTTAAGGAAGTGACCGATTTTCGCGACCAGCGCGCCAAGGAGCTGGGCGCTGAGCTGATCGTGCGCAGCGTGGAAGACTCCATGGCGCGCGGCACCGTGCGACTGGCCCACCCCGGTGAATCGCGCAATGTGCACCAGTCCGTCACGCTGCTGGAAGCAATTGAAGAATTCCGCTTTGACGCGCTGATTGGTGGCGCCCGCCGCGATGAAGAAAAGGCCCGCGCCAAAGAACGCATCTTTAGCCACCGCGACAACTTTGGCCAATGGCAGCCCAAAGCCCAGCGCCCTGAGCTGTGGACGCTGTTCAACACGCGCATCGCCCCCGGCGAGCACTTTCGCGTGTTCCCGATCAGCAACTGGACGGAGCTGGATGTGTGGCAGTACATCGAGCGCGAGCAAATCGTCCTGCCCTCCATCTACTACGCGCACCAGCGTGAAGTGGTGGAACGCAAGGGCCTGCTGGTGCCCGTGACCGAGCTGACACCGGCACGCGATGGCGAGCAAGTGGTGGTGCGCGATGTGCGCTTTCGCACCGTGGGCGACATCACCTGCACCTGCCCCGTGGAAAGCATGGCTGCGACGGCCGCGGACATCGTGATCGAGACGCTGGCTGCCGACGTGAGCGAACGCGGCGCCACCCGCATGGACGACAAGACCAGCGAAGCCTCCATGGAAAAGCGCAAGAAGGACGGGTATTTCTAATGACCAATCAAACCATAGCTACATCCCCTTACCCCACAAGGGCTAGAGGCCAATTTGATACCAAATTAGAGGCAGCTTCGGCGCTGCGCTTTATCACCTGCGGCAGCGTAGACGATGGCAAATCGACCCTGATCGGTCGCTTGCTGGTGGACACCAAGGCCGTGCTGCAAGACCAGCTGGCGGGTGTGACCCGATCGGGCGAGACGGACTTGGCGATGCTGACCGACGGCCTGTCTGCCGAGCGCGAGCAAGGCATCACCATCGACGTGGCCTACCGCTATTTCAATACCGATGCACGCAAATTCATCATTGGTGACGCGCCAGGCCATGAGCAGTACACGCGCAACATGGTCACGGCGGCATCAAGCGCCGACGCCGCCGTGGTGCTGGTGGATGCCACCAAGCTGGAATGGCACAACCCGCAACTCACGCTGCTGCCGCAAACCCGCCGCCACAGCCTGCTGGTGCATTTGCTGCGCGTGCATTCGCTGGTGTTTGCCGTCAACAAACTCGACGCCGTGGCCGACCCCGCCCAAGCCTTTGCGAATATCAGCGGCGCGCTGGCGCAGTTTGCGCAGGACGCAGGCATTGCAGTGGCTGCCACCATCCCCGTCTCGGCGCTCAAGGGCTACAACGTGGTCAACCGCGAAGCTGGGTGGGCAAACTACACAGGCCCTAGCTTGCTGCAACTGCTGGAACAGTTGCCCAACACCCCGGCGGACACCGATCTGCCCCTGGCTTTCCCTGTGCAATGGGTGGAAAAGTTCCACGACAGCGCGGTCACCACCCAGGGCCGCCGCGTATTCTGGGGCCGCGTCGCTACCGGCAGCGCCACCGTCGGCGCGCAGGTGCAGCTTTTGCCCAGCGGCCAGCTGGCCACCATTGCCCAGGTCATCAACCACGCGCGTGCCCCCCAGGGGGTGGCGGCGGGTTTGTCGGCCGGTATCACGCTGGACCGCGAGGTGGACGTCTCGCGCGGTGACTGGATCGTGGCAGCACCGGTGCAAGCTGACGCAGCCGACGACGACTTTGACACGCCCGCTGCTACCCCGGCTTGGCCCACCAGCCGCACGTTCAGCGCCACCGTGGCATGGATGGACAATGAGCCCTTAGTGGCTGGCCGCGTGTACTGGGCGCTGCATGGCCACCGCTGGGTCAAAGCCAAGGCGCAGCGCGTAATGCACCGCCTGGACATCAACACACTGGCGCAAGAAACAGCGACGCAACTGGAGCCCAACGCCATCGGCGTGGTGGAATTTGCCTTGCAAGAAGCCATTCCCACGGCAGCGTTTACGCGCAGCCGCGCTCTGGGTTCCTTGATCCTGGTAGACACTGCCAGCCATGCCACTGCCGCCGCCGTTTTGGTGCAATAAGCACCATTCAAGCTTCGAAAACACAGAGTTGCACTCCTGAATCCAGACCATGTTGTGGCAGGGTTCAGGAAAAAACCTAGAATCGTGGGTTAACACTGACCCACTGCATAAGAAGAAATCCCTCATGACACACGTCGTCACCGAAAACTGCATCAAGTGCAAATTTACCGACTGCGTGGATGTTTGCCCCGTGGACTGCTTCCGCGAAGGCCCAAACTTCCTCGTGATTGACCCCGATGAATGTATTGACTGCGCGGTTTGCATTCCTGAATGCCCGGCCAACGCGATCTTTGCGGAAGAAGACACGCCTGCAGACCAACTGGCCTTTATCAAGTTGAATGCCGAGTTGTCGCTGGCCAAGGGCTGGAAAAGCATCACCAAGCGCAAGGCTGCGCTGCCTGATGCCGATGACTGGAACGGCAAGCCCGGTAAGCTGCAATTGCTGGAGCGCTGATCGCGCACCCTTTTGCCTCCATAGCCCCAGCGATGGGGCTTTTTGCTTTGTAGAACTTGAATATGACCACCGCCCACACCTCCCACTCTGCAATTGAAACCGACGTTGTTGTTATTGGTGCCGGTGCCGTGGGCATGTTCCAAGTGTTTCAGCTCGGGCTGCAAGGCCTGCACAGCCACGTGATCGACGCCCTGCCACACCTGGGTGGCCAGTGCGCGCAACTCTATCCCGACAAGCCCATCTACGACATTCCCGGCATCAAAGCCTGCAGCGGCGCCGAGCTGGTGGAGCGCCTGCGCGAGCAGATGGCACCGTTTGCGCCCACCCTGCATTTGGGTCAGCAGGTGCAAACCTTGGCCCAAGATGAAGAAGGCAACTGGTTGCTGAGCACATCCACCGGCACCCAGCTGCGCGCCAAGGCCGTGGTCATTGCAGCTGGCGTGGGCTCGTTCGTACCCAAGACCCTGAAGGTGGACGGCATAGAAACTTTGGTGGGCACCAGCGTGCACTACCACCCCGCCACCTTGGCCGCGCTGCCGCTGCAAGGCCAGCATGTGCTGGTGCATGGCGGGGATGAGCTGGCTGTGCAAGCCGCCATTGACGCGCTGGCACATGCCCCTGCCAGCGTCACGCTGATGCACCGCCGCGATGTGTTTGCGGCGCCCGATGCCCTGCTGGCACAGTTACAAGCGCACCGCGCAGCAGATCGCATCCACGTGCTGGTGGCGCAGCCGCAATCATTGCAAGCGCAAGGTAGCGCTTTGACCGGCATTGAAGTAATGCTGGCCGATGGCAGCTTGCACGCCGTGCCCGCGCAGCAATGGCTGGTCTACCAAGGCATCTCCCCCAAGCTGGGGCCGGTGGCGGATTGGGGGCTGGAGCTGGTCAAAAAACAATTGCCCGTGGACACCGGCACCTTTGTGACCGAAGCGCCAGGCATTTACGCCGTGGGCGATATCAACATTTACCCCGGCAAACGCAAGCTGCTGCTGTGCGGCTTTCATGAAGCCACGCTGGCAGGTTTTTCGATTGCGGAATACCTCACCGACAAACCCGTGTTACTGCAATACACCACCACGAGCACGCGACTGCATGCTTTGCTCGGCGTCGATCATTCCACCGGCAAATGACCTTGCGCCAGCCGCTCCAAGGCGGCCTGCCATTGCTCGGCAGTTCCGATGCGGTGCATGGGTGGCAGCGCCTGCACCATGCGTTTGCCATAGCCCTTGGTGCGCAAGCGGCTGTCGGCCACCACCAGAATGCCCCGATCCGTTTCACGGCGAATCAGACGGCCCGCACCTTGTTTAAGCGCCATGGCGGCTTCGGGCAGCATGTAGTCGGCAAAGGGGCTGCGGCCCAAGGCCTCTAACTGGCGGGAGCGCGCCTCTACCAAGGGGTCATCGGGTGGGGGGAAAGGCAATTTGTCGATCACTACCAGTTGCAGGGCATCGCCGGGCACATCCACGCCCTCCCAGAAGGTGGAGGACGCCACCAGAATACAGCCTCGGCCATGGACGGTGCCTGTGCGAAAGCGCTCCATCAGCACATGCTTGGGCCCCTGGCCTTGCACCAGCACATCCATCGGTTCCAGCAGGCCAAAACGCTGCTGCAGATGCTGACCAATGGCTTCCAGTGCTTTGAGCGTGGTGGTCAGCACCAAAGTACGCCCTCCCAGCACCGCAGCACCGTCGCCAGCCAACTGCGCCACGGCCGCACTGTGGGCCACTTGTTGCGCCGGTTCTGGCAGGCCGTCGGGCACATACAGCGCGGCCTGGTGGGCGTAGTCAAACGGACTGTCTACCCGCAGCACCTGTGCATCACGCAGACCACAGGTTTCGGTGAACCAGCGCAAGTCTGCATCGTCCCCCAAAGTGGCCGAAGTAAAAATCCAGGCTTTGGGCCCCTGCGCTGGCGCAGTGTCCGTGTCTTCAACCGGCGCAATGTGCGTGCGCATCAAGCGGGCAATCGTCAAGGGCGATTCGCTCATGCGCAGATGCTGGCGTGTGACTTCCAGCCAGCGCACCGCATCATCGGGCACTGGCTGTGCAAAGCTGGCCAGTTGTGCCAGCAAACGCGCGCCGCGTTCATACAAAGGGGCTAGCGCCATGGCGGTTTCAGCCACTTGCCCCAACGCCATCACCAGCGCCCGCAGGCATTGGCCCACCAAGTGGATAGCGCGTGCCCATGATTTATCGGGCAACCCTTCAGGCGCTGTGCCCAGCCAGCGCATGCGTGTTCCGGCCTCGCCGCCCATGGCTCCCAAGGCGCGAAACTGGTTGATGGCCTGCTCTAGCTGGCCCAATAGCTCCATCCAGTTGGCCAGACCACGGGCGTGCAAGTTCACATCGGCCAGCACGTCGCGAATAAACAGCTGCAACTGGCGCGTACCCAGCACCCAGCCCGCAAACTGAATGCCGGTTTCATTGAGCTGGTGCGCCTCATCAATCACCACCGCCCCCACCGAAGGCAACAACTGCGCCACACCGGTATCGCGCACCTCCATGTCGGCAAAAAACAGATGGTGATTGACCACACACACATCGGCCTGCAACGCCTGCGCGCGCGCTGTATTGACGTGGCATTGCTCCCAGTAGGCGCAACTGCTGCCTACGCAGCTGTCCTTGGTGGAGGTGACCATGGCAGCTACGGCGGAGTTTTCTGCCAGCCCCGGAATTTCCGCCAGATCTCCCGTGCGCGTGCCCCGTGACCAATCCTCGATCCGGGCTACTGCACGCAGCAGTTGTGGGTCGTGCGGCGTGCGGCTCTGGTGCACCTGCGCCAAGTGGTGCAGGCACAAATAACTGGATCGGCCCTTGAGCCGCGCCATGCGCAACGGCAAACCCAGCGCCTGCACCAGCCGCGGCAGATCACGCAGGAACAGCTGATCTTGCAAGGCTTTGGTGGCGGTGGAGATCAGAATGCGCTGCCCGCTCAGCAGTGCAGGCACCAGATACGAGAAGGTTTTGCCCACGCCCGTACCGGCTTCCACCACCAGCACACCGCCCTGCTCCAGCGTATGGGCCACGGCCACGGCCATCGCCGTTTGACCCGGCCGTGGGCGAAAGTGTGGCTCGGCCTTGGACAGCCAGCCTTCTTCGGCAAACGCAGCGGCAACTTGGTCGTGCAGATTCATAAAGACCGTGAAAGACGCTGAATGCATCTAAAAAAATAGCTACTGGCCGTTATCAATCAATGATTTCAGCATGTTTAGTAGCTGAAACCGTTTATTGATAAGGGCCTATAGCTCACATTTAAAAAGCACGGTAAGGTTCTTAAGGCTTGGGCACGGGCAGCCCCGGGGGAATAGGCAGCGGTGCGCCCTTGCGCTGGGCGATGTCATCTGCCTTGCTCTTTTGGCGGGCCTGGGCAGCCTCTTGTTTTTCCTGCAGGTTCTTTTGAATGCGGTTGCGCCGCTGCGCTTCGCTCTGGGTGCGCTCTGCCATCTCGGCATCATGATTGCGCAGGCGCTGGGCCTGCTCTGCGGCGCGTCGCTGCGCCTCCGTCTGGCGTTGACCCAACTCGCGTGCTATGTCTGCGGGCGTCTTGGCAGGTGTGCCTTCCAAAGGCGCAGTGTTGGCTACCGGCTGGGTGGGCGGTGCCATGCCCGGCAACCCCTGAACGTGCGTCTGGTTCGGGCTTTTCTGCTGCTGTTGGCGCTCAATGGAGCGCAAACGTTCACTGGCCTTTTCTTGGCGCTCTTCGTTATTGATGCGCAACTCACGATCGCGCAGCAGGCTCATTTCAGAGCGCTGTTGCGCACGGGCTTTGCGCAAACAGTCTTCCACGGCAAAACGCTGCCAGCATGCCTCTTCTGCCTGCGTTGTACGGGCGCTGATTTCCTGGCGCTGCTGTGCTATCTCTGCCCGCTCCTGCGCGCGCAATTGCAGGTGCTGCGACTGCTCGGAAGCTTGTGCAGCCACAGTCAGCAGACACAAGGCCGCGATACGGGTCAATGGAGTGAGCAAAGCAGAAAATTTCATAGCGCAGGGGTCAAGTCAGGCCAGTGTCTACCACTCGACGCTCGAGCGACAAAAACTCCTGGGACTGCATTTCATTCAAGCGTGACACTGTACGCGGAAATTCATGGGCCAGCGGGCCTTCGGTGTACAGCGCTTCCGGGGGCACGGCGGCAGACATCACCAGCTTGACGCGGCGGTCATACAGCACGTCAATCAACCACGTAAAACGGCGTGCCGGCGAGGCCATGTTGACCGGCATGTACGGCACGTTCGACAGCAACACCGTGTGGAACTGGCTGGCAATTTCCAGATAGTCGTTTTGCGAGCGCGGGCCGCCGCACAATTCGCGAAAGTCAAACCAGATCACACCCCCAGCGCGGCGCAGGGCAGGAATTTCACGCGATTCAATTTTGAATGAAGGCTTTTCCTCCGGCACATCGATCAATTGCTCAAAAGCTGCCTGCATTTCTGCATCTGCCTGTGGCCCCAGCGGGCAATGGTAGAGCTTGAGTTTTTCCAGCGTGCGGCGGCGGTAGTCGGTGCCGTTGTCCACATTCACCACATCCATGTGCGTATTGAGCAGATCAATGGCTGGCAAGATGCGGTCGCGGTGCAAGCCATCGGGGTACAGGCCGTCGGGCGTGAAATTGGACGTGGTGACAAAGCCTACGCCATTGTCAAACAACGCAATCAGCAAACGGTACAAGATCATTGCGTCGGTGATGTCCGCCACGTGAAACTCGTCAAAACAGATCAGCTTGTAGCGCTTGGCAATCTTGGCACCCAAGGCATCGAGCGGGTTTTGTGTGCCTTGCAGCAGGTGCAGTTCGCGGTGCACTTCACGCATGAATTCATGAAAGTGCAGCCGCGCTTTGCGCTTGATGGGCACTGCATTGAAAAAGCAGTCCATCAAAAAGCTTTTGCCGCGCCCGACACCGCCGTACATGTAGACGCCGCGTGGAATCTCGGGCCGTTGAAACAGTTTCTTGATCGCGTTCGATCGTTTGGATTTGTACACGGCCCACTCGTCCGCGCAGCGCTGCAACGCATCGACAGCACGCATTTGGGCAGGGTCGGCAGTAAAACCTTTGGCGGCGAGTTCGGCCTCGTAGGCCGCACGGACAGACTGACTCATGCTCATCCAGCTTTCTGGCTGCATTTTCAAAAATGGAATGCAACCCTTTAAAACGATAGCGCCAAGCCGAGGCAGTACCTGGGCTTGGCGGCTATTTGGCTTCTAAACGGAATTAGAAGTTCAGCGTACGCTTGTCCACAGCCAGTGCAGCTTCCTTGGTCGATTCCGACAGCGAAGGGTGTGCGTGGCAGATGCGGGCAATGTCTTCCGACGATGCCTTGAACTCCATGGCCACCACAGCTTCAGAAATCAACTCTGACACCATGGGGCCGACCATGTGCACGCCCAGGATTTCGTCGGTCTCGGCATCGGCCAGGAACTTCACCATGCCGGTGGTGTCACCCAGCGCGCGCGCGCGGCCGTTGGCCAGGAACGGGAAGGTGCCGGCCTTGTATTTGACGCCATCGGCCTTCAACTGCTGCTCGGTGCGGCCCACCCACGCCACTTCGGGGCTGGTGTAGATCACGGAAGGCAGCGTGGCAAAGTTCACATGGCCGTGCTGGCCGGCAATGCGCTCGGCCACGGCCACGGCTTCTTCTTCGGCCTTGTGCGCCAGCATGGGGCCACGCACCACGTCGCCCACTGCCCACACGCCGGGCAGGTTGGTCTTGCAGTCGTCATCCACCACAATCGCGCCGCGTTCATCCAGGGCCAAGCCTACGGCCTCGGCATTCAGACCGTTGGTGTTGGCCGTGCGGCCAATCGAGACAATCAGCTTGTCCACATCCAGTGTCTGCGCTTCGCCCTTGGCGTTGGTGTACTCGACCTTCACGCCTTCGCCGGAGGTGTCGACATTGCCAATCTTCACACCCAGTTCGATCTTCAGGCCCTGCTTGTCAAACGCCTTCTTGGCTTCCTTGGCGATCTGCTCGTCCACCACGGGCAGGAACTTGTCCATGCCTTCCAGCACAGTCACTTCCGTGCCCAGACGGCGCCAGACGGAGCCCATTTCCAGACCGATGACGCCAGCGCCAATCAGGGCCAGCTTCTTGGGAGCCGCACCGATGTCCAGTGCGCCGTCGTTGGACAACACTTTCTGCTCATCAAACGCCAGACCGGGCAAGGGACGTGCGTTAGAGCCTGTGGCCACAACGATTTGGGGCGCTACCAAGGTTTCTTCGGCCTTGCCAGCCACCTTGATCTCGTAGCCGCCTTCCACTGCCTTGGAGAAAGCAGCGGTGCCGTGGAAGAAGGTGACCTTGTTCTTCTTGAACAGGTACAGAATGCCGTCGTTGTTTTGCTTCACGATGGCGTCTTTGCGGGCGATCATCTTGGCAACGTCCATGGCCACTTCGCCGGTGCTGATGCCGTGGTCGGCAAAGTGCAGCTTGGCATGCTCAAAGTGCTCGGACGATTGCAGCAGCGCCTTGGAAGGAATGCAGCCCACGTTGGTGCAGGTGCCACCGGGGGCGGGTGTCCCAGCTTTGGTCGACCATGCATCGATACAGGCCACGTTCTTGCCCAGCTGGGCGGCGCGGATGGCGGCGATGTAGCCGCCGGGGCCGGCGCCGATCACGATAACGTCAAATTGCTTGCTCATGTCTCAAATCTCTAAATCTTGAAGTGCTTTGAAAAAACCCACCGCTGGGCTTGGCCGAGGGTGGGTTTGGTCTTGTGTTGGAACCCGTAAGTATTTACAGGTCAAACAGCAGGCGCGATGGGTCTTCCAGCGCATCCTTCATGGCCACTAGGCCCAGCACGGCTTCGCGGCCGTCGATGATGCGGTGGTCATACGACATGGCAAAGTAGTTCATCGGGCGCACGACAACCTGGCCGTTTTCGACCACTGCGCGATCCTTGGTGGCGTGTACACCCAAAATCGCCGACTGAGGGGGGTTGATGATGGGGGTAGACATCATGGAACCGAAGGTGCCGCCATTCGAGATGGAGAAAGTACCGCCAGTCATATCGTCCAGGCCCAACTTGCCTTCTGCAGCCTTCTTGCCGAACTCGGCAATCTTCTTTTCGATCTCGGCAAAGCTCATCTGGTCCGCATTGCGCAAAATTGGCACCACCAGGCCGCGGGGCGAGCCCACCGCAATACCGATGTCAAAGTAACCGTGGTAGACGATGTCATTGCCGTCCACTGAAGCGTTCAGCACAGGGTACTTCTTCAGCGCATGCACAGCGGCCTTCACGAAGAAGGACATAAAGCCCAGCTTCACGCCGTGTTCCTTGGTGAAGTCGTCCTGGAATTTCTTGCGCAGTGCCATCACGGGGGCCATGTTCACTTCATTGAACGTGGTCAAGATGGCGTTGGTCGATTGCGATTGCAGCAAACGCTCAGCCACACGTGCACGCAGACGTGTCATGGGCACACGCTGTTCAGGGCGACCGGACAGGTCCTCCTTCATGGCAGGTGCGGACACTTGCGGCAAGGCAGCCTTGGGGGCGCCTGTGGGAATCGAAGAGCCTGCCTTGATTGCAGACAGTGCATCACCCTTGGTCACGCGGCCGTCTTTGCCGGAACCCGCTACGCTGGCAGCCGACAGATTGTTTTCTGCCAACAGCTTGGCAGCTGCAGGCATAGCCACATCGCCCTTATTGCCAGCAGCAGGCGCTGCAACAGGTGCAGCGGCTTGTGCCACAGGTGCGGCAGCAGCAGGTGCAGGTGCTGCCGCACCTGCCACGGCTTCGGAGTCGATCTTGGCGATCAACTGCTCGGCCGTCACGGTCGCGCCGTCGCCTTGAACGATTTCGGTAATGACACCGGCCGAAGGTGCGGGCACTTCCAGCACGACTTTATCGGTTTCGATTTCAATCAGAATTTCGTCCACTGCGACGGCTTCGCCCACCTTTTTCTTCCAGGTCAGCATGGTCGCTTCAGCGATGGATTCGGACAGCTGGGGAACTTTAACTTCTACGATGGCCATTTTGAATTCTTTCCAAAAAGTATTGAACACCCCTGTCTGAGCAGGGGGTTGTCTGCCTGGATTACTTGGTCAGGACAAAGCCTTTGAGCTTGGCGAAAGCAGCTTCCACCAAATTCTTTTGCTGCTCAGCATGCAGGTGTGAATAACCGACAGCTGGTGATGCCGAGGCTGCACGACCGGCATAACCGAGCTTTTGACCTACTTGCATGTTTTCGTAGATGTTGTGCTGAATGAAGAACCACGCACCTTGGTTTTGCGGTTCGTCCTGGCACCACACCAGATCCTTGGCGTTGGAGTACTTCTTGACTTCGGCTTCGAAAGCCTTGTGTGGGAAAGGGTACAACTGCTCAACACGGATGATGGCTACATCATCAGCATTTTGTTCTGTGCGCTTCTTCACCAGGTCGTAGTAGACCTTACCCGAGCAAGCGATGATGCGCTTGACCTTGTCCGCATTGGCCGCAATGGCTTCGTTACGCTCAGGAATCACCGTCTGGAAACCACCGCTGGTGAACTCTGTCAACGGCGAAGTGGCGTCCTTATTACGCAGCAGCGACTTGGGCGTCATGATGACCAAAGGCTTGCGCAGGTTGCGCACCATCTGGCGACGCAACACGTGGAAGATCTGGCTGGCCGTCGTGGGCTGCACGATCTGCATGTTGGTGTCCGCTGCCAATTGCAGGAAACGCTCCAGACGTGCCGAGCTGTGCTCAGGACCCTGACCTTCATAGCCGTGTGGCAGCATCAGTGTCAGACCATTGATACGGCCCCACTTCACTTCGCCGGAGGCGATGAACTGGTCAATCACCACTTGCGCGCCGTTGGCAAAGTCACCGAACTGGGCTTCCCAGATCACCAAAGTGTTGGGGTCGTTCGATGCGTAGCCGTATTCAAAGCCCAGCACTGCCTCTTCCGACAAAATGGAATCAATGACAACAAACGGTGCCTGGTTCTCTGCCACGTTCTGCAGCGGGATGTAGGTGCCTTCGCTCCACTTTTCACGCTTTTGATCGTGCACTACGGCATGACGGTGGGTAAAGGTGCCGCGGCCGCAGTCTTCACCGGACAAACGCACGGGGTAGCCAGAAGCCACCAGCGATGCGAAGGCCATGTGCTCACCCATGCCCCAATCCACGTTCACTTCACCGCGGCCCATAGCTGCACGGTCGTCGTAGACCTTCTTCACCAAAGAGTGGGGATTGACGGATTCAGGCAGCGTCGTGATCTTTTCGGCCAGGCGCTTCCACTCCGCCAAAGGAATGGCAGTGTCACCCGCATCGGTCCACTTCTTGCCCAAGAAGGGGCTCCAGTCGACGGCGTACTGGCTTTTAAAGTTGGTCAACACCACTTCCTGGGTATGACGACCTTCATCCATGGCTGCGCGGTAGGCCTTGGCCATATCGTCGCCCAATGTATCGCCCAGACCTTGGGCAGCCAGCTTGTCTGCGTACAACTTGCGTGTGCCGGGGTGGGCTGCAATCTTCTTGTACATCAGCGGCTGCGTCAGCGCAGGCGTGTCTTGCTCGTTGTGTCCCAGCTTGCGGAAGCAGACAATATCTACCACCACGTCTTGCTGGAATTCCATGCGGTATTCCAGTGCCAGTTGGGTCGCCAAGCACACGGCTTCTGGATCGTCACCGTTGACGTGCAGCACCGGCGACTCGACCATCTTCACAATATCTGTGCAGTAGGTGGTCGATCCCTTGTCACGGGGGTCAGAGGTAGTGAAACCAATCTGGTTGTTAATGATGATGTGCACCGTGCCGCCGGTGGAGTAACCACGGGTTTGCATCAGCGCCAGAGTTTCCTGGTTCACGCCTTGGCCTGCGAAAGCCGCGTCACCGTGCACCAGCACGGGCAGCACTTGCTTGCCTTGTGGGTCATTGCGGCGATCCATGCGCGAGCGCACCGAACCTTCCACCACGGGGTTCACGATTTCCAGGTGCGAAGGGTTGAACGCCAAGGACAGGTGTACGGGGCCACCGGCAGTAGACACGTCCGAACTGAAACCTTGGTGGTACTTCACGTCACCAGCTGTCAGCTCTTCGGGCGCCGTGTGGTCAAACTCTGCAAACAAATCCTTGGGCATCTTGCCCAGGGTGTTCACCAGCACGTTCAAACGGCCGCGGTGGGCCATGCCGATCACGACTTCTTGAATGCCTTTGAGGCCGCCGTCATTGATCAACTCATCCATCGACACGATGAAAGACTCACCGCCTTCCAGCGAGAAACGCTTTTGGCCCACATACTTGGTGTGCAAGTAGCGCTCCAGGCCTTCAGCAGCAGTCAAACGATCCAGAATGCGCTTCTTCTTAGCTGCATCGAAAGAGGGTTTGGAACGAATGGCTTCCAATTTTTGCTGCCACCAGCGCTTTTGCGCTTGTTCGGTGGTGTACATGTACTCAACACCGATGGTGCCGCAGTACGTTTCACGCAGCGCATTCATCAATTCGCGCAAGGACATAGTTTCCTTGCCGAAGAATGTATTACCCACGTTGAACACAGTTTCCTGGTCGGCGTCGGTAAAGCCGTAAAACGCAGGATCAAGTTCAGGAATTTCGGGGCGCTCTGTGCGCTTGAGCGGATCCAGGTCAGCCCAACGCTGACCTACATTGCGGTAGGCAGCAATCAATTGCTGAACAGCAGTGCGCTTGCGGCCCAGTTCAGAGTCGGCGCCAGAAGCTTGCACGACCTTGGTGCCGCCCTGCTTGGCGCGCTCAGCAAACGCATTGATGACCGGCAGATGAGGAATGTCCTTGGCATCGGAGCCGTCTGCAGCAGGAACGTGCTGCAAGGCATCGAAGTATTCGCGCCAAGAATCTGGAACGCTACCGGGGTTCGCCAAGTAGTTCTCATACATTTCTTCGACATAAGGCGCATTGCCGCCGAAGAGATACGTGTTGCCTTGATAGGCTGAATAGACAGTGGGCTGATCGCTCATATTCCGCTGACCTCTGCTTTCCTGAAGAAAGCGTAAGCTGGTTGGTAAACCTCCCGCGACACGGCTGAACCGATTGGCGGATGCGACTGTGGCAAAGGAAGGGCCGGTTGTTGCTTCCGTATTGTGCCACTGAAAGAGAAGGCGCTTTGCAAAGGTCTTATGCAAGAGTCGAACACATTCGATATTGCATCGCGGCATTCGAACCCAGAAGTTAAGGAATAGCTGTTGCACCTAGCAAATTCCCTCTCATCCCCCATTGCAAGGCACAAGCGCTGCAATTTCTTATCTGTTCACGATCTAACGTACATTCCATCTTAAACAGTCGCCCTCTCGCCCAGAACCCCTGCCTACCATGCACTCTTCACAAACTAACAACCGTACTTTTCTATTTTTACTGGTTGCGGTAAGCGCTGGTTTCTGCGCCATTTTGTGGCCCTTTATTGGCGCTGTTTTTTGGGCCATCGCCCTGGCAATTTTGTTTTACCCTCTGAACAGGCGGCTGCTACAACGCATGCCGGGGAAACCGAACTTGGCGACCTTAACTACTTTGGCGCTATGCCTGCTGGTCGTAATTTTGCCTTTGGTACTCATCGGCGCCTCGGTGGTTCGAGAGAGTGTCACTATTTACAATCGTATGTCGTCAGGCCAGCTCGACTTTGGGATGTACGTACAGCAGATCAATGCCGCCATGCCTACATGGATAACCCAGCTATTGGAGCGCTTGAACCTGGCTTCAGCCCAGGAAATTGAGCAACGTCTCTCTAGCGTTGCAGCAGAGGCTGGAAAGCTTTTAGCAGGCAAGGCGGTAGCATTGGGCTCCAACACCTTAGGTTTTGTAGTGAGCTTTGGCATCATGCTTTACCTGCTCTTTTTCTTCTTGCGCGATGGGAAAAATTTAACGACGCGCATTCGTGAAGCCATACCCATGGAGCGCATTCACAAGCAAGCTCTTTCTGACAAATTTGCCACCGTCATCCGGGCTACTGTGAAGGGTAATTTAGTGGTAGCAAGCGCGCAAGGAGCGCTGGGCGGCCTCATTTTCTGGCTTCTGGATATCCAGGGTTTTGTGCTGTGGGGCGTTCTGATGGCATTTTTATCACTGCTGCCTGCAGTCGGGGCCAGTTTAATTTGGGGGCCAGTCTCCATTTATTTTTTTGCGACAGGTAGCGTTGTCCAGGGCTTTGTACTTGCAGCCTATGGTGTTCTAGTGATTGGGCTTGTAGACAATGTGTTGCGCCCTATATTGGTAGGCAAAGACACTAAAATGCCGGACTATATTGTGCTTATCTCTACGCTGGGTGGCATGTCCATCTTTGGTCTCACAGGATTTGTCATTGGCCCCGCAATCGCAGCTTTATTTATTGCATGCTGGGATATTTACAGCCCACCTATTACAAAACATTAAGCTGACCGCCTTGCTCTCTGCTTAATGCAAAAAGGCTGCTTTGATAGAGCAGCCTTTCAAATTTCGTTGCAATATGAATCACCATTCTGAATCACCATTCGCCAATGCTGCGAACTAAATGGTCAAAGTCTTGCGGCAAGCTGCCGGCGTACTGCTGCAAAGTTTGGCAGACACCACCTCCCATTTGTCCAACCGCCAATATTTCACCTTGTTGAATGGTACGAGGTAATGGTGCCGGCTCGTGATGGTGACGTCCAAAAGTATGGCTAGCAAATAAATTGTCGAAGGTATGGGGTATTGGCATTGCAGAATTCCTTTCCATAGACTTTAAAAAAGATAGCACATAGCGTGTCGTAGGACACCGCTTCATTAGTATGTCACTCGCCACGCTGGCATACTGTGGAAATTTCTCAAGCGCAATTTGCGCGGTACGCTCCCTACCCATGTCACGAACTCTTGCCAAGCCCGCTTTTAGCGAAATAGTCATAAAAAAAAGCCGTTTTATCTGCTGCGTTCTCCCCATGCAAGACCGGGAGGCAGCACATTTTTTTGTAGAGAAACTTAATGCAGAACACCCTGGTGCTGCTCACGTCTGTTGGGCCCTGTTAGCAGGCGGACACTCTGCCGCAGTAGACGATGGCGAACCCAGCGGTACTGCTGGCCGCCCCATGTTGGAAGTACTGCGTCACCAAGACTTAGAAAGTGTTTTGGCAACCGTGGTCCGCTATTTTGGCGGGATTAAATTGGGAGCAGGCGGTTTGGTTCGCGCCTATACCGACAGCGTTGCACAAGCCCTACTCACAGCGGAAAAAATCACGCTCCAACGTCTGACTACGCTGGCTTGTAGTGTGCCTTACGCGATGGAAGGATGGATACGTCGAGAAATCATTCAAGCCAACGCCACACTGATACAGGTACAGCACCAAGCTAGTGTGCGTCTTGAGTGGCAAATGCCAGAATCCGAAAGCCAAGTATTCATCGGACACCTCAACGAAAGTGGACAGGGTCGTATTGATTGGCACAAAAACTAAGCCCAACATTCAAAATCAAAGGGCTTAAATCCCCCGGACAACGCGACTTTTATAACGGACCTCGTGAAAACAAGAGCTTCTACAGTCGCGCCATCTTTCAAAAGGAAAAAGAGTCACGTATGGATACGCGCTATAACAATGCCCTTCGTAACGCTACAGCAGCCTGGTTTAAAAATCGAGCTACAGATGCAATTACCTTGCATGACCTTCAACGTCGCGCTCTCAATCCAGAAGAAGCAATTCGTGTGGTGACGACTCCTAATGCCGCGCAGACTGGAATCTTGCACCTTGGACTCGCACGCTGAGGCAACTTAGGAACTCAACTCAACCTTTTCGCTTAAAAGCGTGAGGAATCATTTCGTGGAACATCAATTAACCTGATGCGAGGCATTACATTAAATCGACTATGAGCCCATCAGAATCAATCACCCCTCCCTCACTGGATACCTCCGTAATTCAGGTCGCCTACACTTTAGTGAGTGCCTTAACTGCTGCACGTAAGGCTCAATCCATGACACAGGCAGAATTAGCTCACCGAGCTGGTTTATCACGCATGACTGTGCAACGCTTGGAAAGTAATGGTCTGGATCCACGCATTTCAACCTTACAAGAAATGGCACGGGCGCTAGAGCAAGAATTTGTGGTTATCCCTAGCCGATTCAAGAAATCCTTTGAGCAGTGGCTGAAGGAATGCTCGCAGCACTGCGCCTGAATCGAAAACATTTTGTCTACACCTGCCCTGCAATGATTGCGGCAGGATTGAATACAGAAGGCAAAAGAACAATACCCGCTAAAAGCGGGTATTCAAAGCCGTTTGAAGATTTTGCTCTTAAAGCAAATAACTTCTTTTTTTACTTAGCTGCTCCGCCCGTGGACTTGGCCGCAGGCTTGCGCACTTGCGACTTGGCGCGGGGAGTGACGGCTTTTTTGACCGCTGCTTTTGCCGCAGGTTTGGCAGAAGTTTTAGGTTTTTCTTCTGCCACGCAATCGGCGTAGAAGCGCACGTGACCGGCCTCGTCCGTGATTTCTACCAAACCGTGAATGTCGGTCTCAAAGCCCGGGCACTCCTTGGCAAAGTCGCGCGCAAACAGCAAGTAATCAACGATTTTCTTGTTGAACACTTCACCCGGAATCAGCAACGGAATGCCTGGCGGGTAAGGCGTGACCAACCCTACCGTGGTGCGGCCAATCAAGTGGTCAATCTCTACGCGCTCGGTCTTGCGCTGGGCGATGTGAGCGTAGGCGTCCGAAGGCTTCATGGCGGGCTTTAAGTCCGACAGGTACATCTCGGTGGTCAGGCGCGCAATGTCGTACTTGGCGTACATCTGGTGCACGTGCTGGCACAGATCGCGCAGGCCCATGCGCTCGTAGCGGCGGAACTGCTGGCAGAACTCGGGCAGGATGCGCGTGAGCGGCTGGTTGCGATCGTAGTCGTCCTTGAACTGCTGCAGCGCAGTCAACATGGTGTTCCAACGGCCCTTGGTGATGCCGATGGTGAACATGATGAAGAAGCTGTACAGGCCCGTCTTCTCCACCACCACACCGTGCTCGGCCAGGTATTTGGTGACGATGGAGGCCGGAATGCCGGTATCTGCAAAGTCACCATCCAAGTCTAGGCCGGGCGTGACGATGGTGGACTTGATCGGGTCCAGCATGTTGAAGCC
>JADMKK010000015.1 GCA_015478895.1 Comamonas sp.
CAGAAGAACTCAGCAAACCATGGGAGCGCGACCCGCGCCCAGCACCACCGCCGCTGCCCATGAGTAGCTACTACAACGACCGGCCCGCTTGATGCGGGTTTTGTTTTTTCTCAGGAGAGATGCATGGCCCAAACCAGCCGCCGCGCACGTCAACGCCGCGAAAAGCGCGCCCCGATCCTTGATTTCGATGACTTCCAAGAGCCATCACAATGCTGCGATGACTCCTTGGGAAGCGGCTGACAAAGCCTATCAACTCCATCACGGTATTTGCCCGGCATGCAAAGTCGCAGCCTGTGCCCACCGCATGGCCGAACGCGCCGAATCCCAGGCCCGCCGCAACACTAACCAAAACGCGCTATAGCTTAAATAGCAGCATGCCGTAGTGAAAGCTTGCATTTCAAATGAAAAGTATTTGAAAACAAGCATTTACTATGGCACTTAGCTATTAATTTGTTCAACCATCTAGCCCGCCGGGGGCAAGCCGCACGGGCTTTTTAATGACTAAAGGATGGCTCAGCTCAGTGCTTTTTATCCGCCGCCCGCCCTGAGCCAGACTTTTTGCCACCGCCGTCTTGCTTGTTCACGGTCGACCAAGCAATTTCTTGCGCTTTGTCTTCACTAGCACCACGCTTTTCGTAGCTTTCTTCAATGTGCTCAGCTTGGCGTTTTTGCTTGTCTGTATAAGCAGATTTGTCACCACGAGGCATCACAAGCTCCTTTCAAAGTAAGGAACTTCAAGTTACCTTTAGACCGAAACTAGAAAGTAAAAAATTGTCAATATTTAAAAATTGGGTAAGCGTAAAAGATTCCTACATTGCGACTGTCGTTCATCGAAGATCCTTGGATTCAGGTTAAGCAATCACGCTTGCCTGCCAACCTCAAGGAGTAATGGAGATGTCGCAACACAATCAAGCACAGAATCCCAGCCAAAAGGATCAGCAGCAGCAACAAAATCCTAACCAGCCGCAAGAACAGGGTGGCCAAAATTCAGGCCAGCAGCAACAGCAAAACCCTGGCCAAAACAACCAAGGCCAGCAGGGTCAAAACAACCAGCAAAATAATCAGCGCTAACTGATTTGCTTGGGCGTCTAATAGGGCAGATCATTGATTCTGCCCTTTTTCGTTGAAAGGAGAAGCAATGCAAAGATCTGAGACTGATTCTTCAGTCATCTCATCGTCTCGAGTAAACGGCACGAATGTTTACAACTTAAGCGGTGTAAAGCTGGGAAGCATTGACTCTCTGATGATCGACAAATTCTCAGGCCAAGTCCGCTACGCTGTGATGGAGTTGGGCGGTTTTCTGGGCATGGGCGCTGACCTGTACCCCCTGCCCTGGAACAGCCTGAAATACGATACCGAGTACGGTGGCTATCTGGTATTTGTGACCAAAGAGCAGCTGAACAATGCGCCACGCTATGACAGTAATACTAGGCCGGACTACACAGACGAATACGGTCGCCGCGTTTACAAACACTACGGCGTTCCTTACTTGTGATTACGGCCTTTGAAAGCTCATAGAAGACAGATCTTCTAAAGATTCCCAAGCCAGTAAATGCTGGCTTTTTTATTATCTCTTGCTTGCCAGCAAAGCAAAGCAAAGCAAAGCAAAGGAAGCTACCTAGTTCCCTAGCACCTATCGATTACTCGGCAAGTATTTGAACTAAGTTTTACCCATCCCGACCAACCCAGCCCGCCCGGTGCATGCCGTGCGGGTTTTGTTTTTTCTGGAGATAGACATGACCCAAGACAAATGCCAAGGCTGCGCAGTACAGCAAGGCTATGTGCCAGTGGGGGCTGTAGCGCAGATTCAAGACGCGTCGCGCCTGCCTGAAATCAAGGACATGCTGAACTCGCCTCAAACCCTTAACAACAACGACCGCGCGTTTTGGGTTCTTGGCTGGAACGAATGCCGCGATGCAGCAAAGTCACTGATTGCGCACATTGCAGAACTGGAAGCCCAGCTTGCAGCAGTGCAGCAGGGAGTGCCCTTGTTTTATTTCAATCCCAGCGATGCAAAAAACTATCAAAACGCGCAAGGCCGTTTTGACTGCGGCGCGCTACCGGTGAGCAAGAAGCCCTGCAGCTACTACACATCCCCGCTCTACACCAACCCCACCCAGCAGGGGCTGGATGCGCAGGCACTGAGCAAATCTTTTCGCGAGTACCTGACCGTAAGTGAACACATTGATGCACCCGGGAATGCGATGGACAGCATTGCAACTGACCTGACACGGATCGTGCTTGCAGAAGCTGAGGTTTCTGCAGTCATTGCGCGCCGAAATCACTGCAATGCAAGCGGTCAAGCTGGCGAGGATGCAGCAAACATTCGTGCTGCAGCCCTTGCAGCCCAAGCAAAGCAGGGAGCGTAAGCATGAGCCGCCGCGCCCGTCAACGCCGCGACAAGCGCGCCCCACTCCCTGATTTTGATGAACCCCAGCCCCGCTAAGTCGGGGCTTTTTTACGCCTGAATGAATATGAGCCTTCACCTCACTGAGCAAGAAGTCAATGAGCTGTGCGCCCCACTCAAGCAGCGGGCAGCACAAGCACGATTCATTGAAGTAGTACTTGGCATCAAAGTGACCGGAAAACGTCCTGACGGCCTACCACTTGTAGGAAGAACCGCAGTGGCGCAAAAGCTCAACAATGAGCAGACACTCACGCCAAGCCCGAAATATGGATTCAAATGGAGTAAGTAATGGGAAGACGACGCGAACGCGCCTCTGGCTTTGGCCTCCTGCCGCGCATGGAGGCACGCCCGCGCAAAGATGGAAAAGTAACTTATCGCTACCACCCAATTGGCGGCAAGCCCATTAACTTGGGCACAGATCGGGACGAGGCAATACGCCAAGTCCTAGGGGTGAATGCTGAAACCCATCATCAAGGGACTGTGCGCGAGCTTTGGCAGCTGTACCAAAAGACACCCAAGTGGACGGATCTGAAGCCGCGAACTCAGAACGACTATCGAATTTACAGCGTAAAGCTATTGGAAGTAATGGGGGATGTTCCTGCGGCGCTTGTCAGGCCTACTGATATAGCTAGGTATTTGAGAGTGGAGCGCGGCGATGCGCCAGTTCGCGCCAATCGTGAAGTGGCCTTGCTGTCTAACTTGATGAATGTTGCCATTGAGCGCGGTGAAATCGATGCCAACCCCTGCAAACAAATCAAAAAGAATAGCGAAAGGCCACGCACCGAAGCACCGGAGCCAGCCGAACTAAGCGCCTTTTTGGATTGGTTGTTCCGCTCTGGGCCGCACAACAGAACCATTGCTCTTATGGCTGAGTTCGCAGCATTGGCCGGTTCAAGGCGCGTTGAGTTCTTGGACCTGCAAGTCCCTCAAATCGACATGAAGGCCAAGGAGATAAGGCTTATGCGTGCCAAGCAGCACCGAGGGATGATGAAGGCCGAGACGATTCAGATGGGGCCAGCAATGGAGAGTTTGGCGCTTCGCTTACTGGCGTTGCCCCGTCCAGAAACATCGCTGCATGTATTCAACAGCACCAAAGGCAATCCGTTGACAGAATCTGCATTCCTGTCTGGCTGGCAGCGCGCCATGGTGGCGGCAGTTAAAGAGGGGGTGATCAGCAAGCGCTTCACTTTCCACGACCTTCGTGCGTTCTACACGACGCAGTACAAGGAAGCGCACGGAACCTTGCCAGAACTGCATGCCAATGCAGCGACAACAGCAAGGATTTACGACCGCTCCAAGGTATCAAAGCGGTCTTCTTTGCGCTAGCGAATATTCCCACCGTGGGAATAAAACGAAAAAAGCGCTACAACTATAATAGCTGTAGCGCTTTGTATTCTTGGTGGGCCCTGCGAGATTCGAACTCGCGACCAACGGATTAAAAGTCCGCTGCTCTACCGACTGAGCTAAAGGCCCTACCGCTTCGTCAAACAAGCTGTTTAACTAGCGAATGAATGAATTGTAGCAGCGATTTTTTGGCGTTTTTCCGAAAGCGTGCTATTTTTTGAAGTTTCTGGAAATTTCTTCCAAAACCCACCCCGCAGCACATTGGCCGAACGTGGCAGTCACAGCGACTACCGAACCATAGCCACTGCAATTCAGACTGCCGTCTGCACCTTCAACCGCGCAAGAAGCATCAGGCTGCGCTACGGATTCACGGCTAAAGACTGTGACGACCGACATTTTCTTGCCGTCTTTTGGCGCGTTGTACTCTTTACGCAAGCGATAACGCAACTGCGCCAGCAAGGGGTCGTGGGTGACTTTAGATAAGTCATCGACCTCTACCTTGTGTGCAAGGCGTTTGCCACCCGCAGCACCTACCGTAATAAACAAGCGTTTATGGCGGCGAGCCCATTGCGCCATTGCAGTTTTAGCTTTGACTTGGTCGCAAGCATCTATGACTGCATCGACTCCAGCAGGAAGAATGTCAGGCCAGTTCGCAGGCTCCACGAACTCTTCAATGCAATACACAACACAAGCAGGGTTGATTTGTGCAATCCGTTCACGCATGGCATCCACTTTGGCTTTGCCAACGGTGTCAGTCAGCGCGTGAATTTGACGGTTGATATTCGATTCAGCCACATTGTCTAGATCGATGAGTGTCAAAGTGCCAACGCCGCTACGAGCCAGGGCTTCCACAGACCAGGAACCAACACCACCTATTCCGACAACTGCAATGTGTGCACCACGAATGGAAGCAGCACCTTTTACGCCATACAAGCGCTCAAGACCACCAAAGCGACGCTGCAAGTCAGCATCCCCAAAAAGACCATCGCCGGCAGTGCCGGCGATGGTCATACTGACATTCTCAGAGGAGGTCATCACTTCAAACGTTGCAGGCGCTCAGCCGCCGTAGTTGCGGCTTCAGTGCCCGGATAATCTTTCACCAAATCTTGCAGCGTTTTGACTGCGCCCTTGGTGTCTTTAAGTTCTAGCTGGCAATTGGCAATTGACAAAGCAGCATCTGCAGCACGTACGTGCTGTGGGGCTGCGCTGAGCATGGAGCGGAAATTCGCAATGGCTTCCTTGTAATCCCGACCTGCGTATTGCGTATTGCCTAGCCAAAAACGTGCAGATGGTATGTAGCCACTGCCAGGGTAAGTATTGATGAAACTTGCAAAGGCTTTGCGTGCTTGTGCAAATTCACCCGCACGAAATTGCTGCAACGCGCTCTCAAAATCACGCTTTTCAGCGGGATCTGCCGAAAATTCCAGTCCGTCGATTTGAACTTGTGTGGGCTCAAACTTTCGCAATCGGTCATCGATACCAGTTGCCAAGTCTTTCTGGCGGCGCTGCAACTCCGAAACTTCACGGGTTAGTTGCTCGTTTTGACCATGCAGTTTGGCCATTTCGCTACGCATGGACTCAATCTGCGATTGCAACGCCAGCATGCTTCGGCGCATTTGCGCAGATTCTTCGGTGCTGGTGTCAAAACGCTGGCGTAGTTCCAAAATGGCACGGCGCGCTTCTGCGTCTTCCAAAAAAGCGTGTGCGGGAGCAACAAAAACCGTACACAGGCTGAAAGCAGCCAGTGCACGGACTGTCATCCGCAAAGGTCCATTGCGAATGCTCATGCTTTAACGGTAGGAGATTTCAGCACGACGATTTTGCGAGTAAGCGTCTTCAGAGCTGCCAGGGGCTGCAGGCTTCTCTTCACCAAAGCTCACTGCTTCCACTTGACTGTCGTTGACACCCAACAGTCCCAAGGAACGACGCACGGCTTCGGCACGTTTTTGGCCCAATGCCAAGTTGTATTCACGACCGCCGCGATCATCTGTGTGACCTTCAATGGAAACTTTGCGAGCAGGATCAGCCTTGATGAAACGAGCGTGGGCGTCGACTTGACCTTGTGCCTCAGGCTTGATCACGAAGCTGTCAAAGTCAAAGTACACCACACGGCTGACACCACGTGGGCCGCCGTCAGCATCGACTTGCGAACCGGTCAGATCTACACCGGAAACACCGCTTTGAGCAGTATTGGTGGTGTTGGCTGCGTTGCGGTCTTCAACCGCTGCTGCGTCATCCAGCTTGACGCCTGAAGAGCAGCCGGCCATCAGGGCGGCTACAGAAATAGCCATAGAAAGTCGCTTAAAAGTAAACATGCAAATTCTCCTTAACTAGAAAACACTAGATAAATCCTGTAACGCACCCGAGTCACAAAGGTTTACGTCTATTTAATTTTTTTGATAAGGCCCCCAATCGGGTTCGCGAATATCACCACTTTGGCCAGCCAAGCGTGCCTTGATCTTGCCATCCAAGGTCGTAGTCATCAGGGCTTCACGGCCACCTTGCTTAGTTCCATAGACAATCAGTCGACTGTTCGGTGCAAAGCTGGGGCTCTCGTCTTCGACCGTATCTGTCACGCTGACTGCAGTGCCGCCTGCCAATTCCATCACTTGCAGCTTAAAAGCACCACTTACCCGGGAGATGTAGGCCAACCACCGACCATCAGGACTGACAGCAGGAGAGATGTTGTAATTTCCTGTGAAGGTCACACGTTGTGCCGCGCCTCCAGAGGCCGCAACTTTGTAGATCTGTGGTGAGCCGCCACGGTCACTCACAAAATAAATGGTTTTCCCATCGCTGGAAAAGCAGGGTTCGGTATCAATACCGTTACTCTGCATCAAACGCGTGGGCTGCCCCCCTTGAGAGCTGATGCGGTAGAGCTGCGAAGAACCATCGCGTGTGAGGGTCACAGCCAGCGTTGCGCCATCCGGGGACCAAGCGGGTGCGCTGTTAGAACCGCGGAAGTTAGCTACCAGACGGCGGCGGCCACTGGCCACATCGTGGATATAGACCACCGGCTTGCGCGACTCAAAAGAGACATAGGCCAGCTCACCGCCATTAGGTGACCACGCTGGCGAAATGATGGGCTCAGAACTTGACAGGGCTGACTGTGCATTCTCACCATCAGCATCTGCTACCCACAGCACATAGCGCTTGCCCGCCTTGGTGACATAGGCAATACGGGTAGAGAAAATGCCGCGTTCGCCGGTCAGCTTCTCGTACACAAAGTCTGCGATACGGTGCGCGACCAAACGCAGATCAGCTTGAGTGACAGCATAGCCTTGACCACCCAAGTCCTGCTCTTTCACGACGTCCCACAGACGGAATCGCACGTCATAGCGCCCATCAGCCAATCGGGTGATGCTGCCAGTCAGTAAAGCATCGGCCGTGCGTTGCCGCCATGCGGCCAGATCTGGGCGCGTGGTTTCGTCCAACAGCTGCCCCGCAGCATCGATATTGCGAAACTGGCCACTGCGCTCCAAGTCAGCGCGGACAATTTGCGAGATCTTTTGAGGAGCCCCGTCTTCGCCCCGAAATGCAGGAAGCGCAATGGGCAATTGGGTCAAGCCAACGCCCGTTACCTCCACCCGAAACTGCGCCATCGCGGGCAGCATGGGAGTGGCAGCCATAGCCGCCAGCAGGGAACGACGCGAAGCCAGCGGGCTTGCCGCTTTGAGAGAGGAAATCAAGGAGTTTTGTTCAGTATTCATGCGCAGCCATCATGTGCCGGAATAGGCTACCGGTGCCCCCAGCATGTTACACATACTTATGTAGGTCTCAGCACAAAGCGGATGTGTCAATGTGTTCGATCATGTACCTGTAACCCACCACGTAAAATGCGCAGCACATGCAATCCACCGATAAAAATCTCCGAATGACAGCGTCAGCCACCACCGAGCTGACCCTGCGTGAACGCTTGATGCGCGTTGCCCCCTATTTTGGAAACCAGCGCATGGCGTGGACCCTGGCAATCGTAGCCACCCTCGTGGGCGCAGCAACCGAGCCCTTGATTCCCGCCCTGCTGCAGCCGCTGCTCGACAGCGGTTTCACCAAGGGCACGCTCAACCTCTGGATGGTGCCGGTCTTCATCATTGGCCTGTTCTTTATTCGCGGTGTGGCGCAATTTGCGGGGCAGTACGCTTTGTCACGCATTGCCAATGAAGGCATGCTGCGATTGCGTAAAGATTTGTTTGAACGCGTGCAAGTGGCGCAGATGGGCTTGTTTGCCAAACAATCTGCCAGTGCGCTGTCCAACACCGTGGTCTATGAAGTGCAAACCGGCGCGACCCAACTGGTTCAAGCCTTTCTGGCGATCTCACGCGATGGTTTTACGCTGATCGCTTTGCTGGCCTATTTGCTGTACCTGAACTGGCAATTGACTCTGGCAGTCGCGTTCATTGTTCCTGCTGTGGGCTGGATCATGAAAACCCTGTCCAAGCGTTTGTACCGCATCACCAAAAGCAGCCAGCAAGCTACGGATGCGCTGGCCTATGTGGTTGAAGAGAACGTGCTGGCACACCGCATGGTGCGTTTGCATGGGGCACAGGCGTCTCAAGCGCAGCGTTTCCTGGGCTTAAGCCGTGAGCTGCGCAAGCTCAACATCAAATCGACCATTGCTTCTGCCGCCATGACGCCCACGACCCAGCTCATGGCTGCCGTGGCGCTGTCTGCGGTGATCTGTATTGCACTGTGGCAAGGCCGCAGCGAAGACGTGAGCGTGGGCAGTTTTGTGGCCTTTATCAGCGCCATGCTGATGCTGATCGCACCGCTGCGCCGCATGGCCGACGTGGCCAATCCCATCACGCGCGGCGTGGCTGCGCTGGAGCGCGGCCTGGCCTTGATGGATGACAGCAAGTCCGAACAAAGCGGCAGCCAGCAGCCTGCGCCTGTGCGAGGTTCTATTGCGTTGCGCAATGTCAGCGTCTCTTTTGCTGACGACAAAGCGCCTGCCCTGCAAAGCGTCGACCTGCAAGTGCGGCCTGGCGAAGTGGTGGCCCTGGTGGGCCCCTCTGGCGCAGGTAAGACTACCCTGGTCAATTTGCTACCCCGATTCCTGGACGCGACCTCGGGCGAGGTGCTGATGGACGGCGTGGCCCTGGGTGCCTGGGACCTTCCGTATTTGCGCCAGCAGTTTGCCATGGTCAGTCAGGACGTGGTCATGTTCAACGACACCGTGGCCGCCAACGTGACGCTGGGTGGTGATCTGGATGAAGGCCGCGTCTGGGACGCGCTGGAAGCAGCCAATCTGGCTGACCATGTGCGCCAGATGCCGCAAGGCATCCACACCGAAGTGGGCCACAACGCAGCGCAGCTTTCGGGCGGCCAGCGCCAGCGCCTGGCCATTGCGCGCGCGCTGTACAAAGATGCGCCGGTGCTGATTCTGGACGAGGCCACCTCGGCACTCGATACCGAGTCGGAGCGCCTGGTGCAGCAAGCCCTGCAGACCTTGATGCAAGGCCGCACTACGCTGGTGATTGCCCACCGCCTCTCCACCATTGAGCATGCTGACCGTGTGGTGGTGATGGAGCGCGGCCGCATTGCCGAGCAAGGCAGCCACCAGGAATTGCTGGCCTTGAATGGCCTGTACGCCCGCTTGCAAGCGCACAGCCACAGCTAAAGACACATAAAAAAAGAGAGCTACCAGCCGTTGTGTTTGCTTAACTTCAAGTTAAAAAGCATCTGAAATCAAGAAAACACTAGGGGCTATAGCTCTCTTTTTATTCAAACTCGCCGTTAACGGCCTTTGAACCAAGCCCCCGGTCTGCGTGCAGACACCACGGGGCTTTTGCTTTTCCGCAGCGGGTTTGCAGGCTGCGCACTCTGGCCATAG
Source organism: Comamonas sp. (assembly GCA_015478895.1). Lineage (GTDB taxonomy): Bacteria > Pseudomonadota > Gammaproteobacteria > Burkholderiales > Burkholderiaceae_C > Comamonas. Next base: position 9,582 of record JADMKK010000015.1, read on the forward strand.
CTCACCGGCACGCCACTGGCGGTGGTGGCTTCGCTGCCCCATTGAATGTCTTGGCGCTCAATCGCCTTCCATTGGCCCAGCGGCAAATCGCCCAGTTCTAAATTGGCAATGCTGCGGCGAATCAGGCGCAGCGTGGGGTGCCCAATCGCCGCCGTCATTTTGCGCACCTGGCGGTTCTTACCTTCCACCACTTCAATGCTGATCCACACGTCTTGCACGCTTTTGCGCACGCGCACGGGCGGCTCGCGCAGCGCCACCTCGGGCTGCGGATTAAGCAACTGCGCTTGGCACGGCAGCGTGGTGTAGTCCTCAATCTGCAAGCCTTCGCGCAGGCGCTGCAAGGCTGCTTCGTCGGGCACACGCTCGACCAGTGCCCAATAGGTTTTGGGCTTTTGGTTGCGCGGATTGAGCAGTTGCTCAATCAACGGGCCGTCATCGGTGAGCAGCAGCAAGCCTTCAGAGTCTTTGTCCAAGCGCCCTGCTGGATATACGCCCTTGGGCAAATCAAACTCGGCCAGTGACCGCGCGCCATCCTCCGGCGTGAACTGGGACAAAACGCCAAATGGCTTGTGAAAGAGGATGTACTGGGGCATACCGAAGGCAAGGATTGGCAAAGGCCGCCATTGTCGGGCAAACAAAAAGCCCCGGCATGGCAAGCACGTCGGGGCTTTGGCGCTGCCTCCAATGCTTTAAGCGCGTTTGCCACCCTTGAACAGCAGTATCAGCAGCAAGGCAGCAAAACCGGCAAAGCAGACGAACGACCAATTGGCAATCGTGCCGCCCAGGAATGTCCAGTCGACCGCCGAGCAATCGCCTGAACCGCGAAAAATCATGGGAATGGCGCGACTGATGGAGTAGTTCTCGATCATTCCGTAAAAGTCACGGCCACAGCTGGCGAACTCTGGCGGATTCCATTGCAGCCAGCTTTGACGGGCTGCGACGAAAGCCCCAAAACCCGATGCGGCCAAGCCCAGCACGCTGAACGACTTCCACCAGCCCGCATTGCCCTTGATGGCGCCCAAGCCCGCAAACATAGCGACCAGTACCAAGGCATAGCGCTGCACGATGCACATGGGGCAAGGCTCTAGCCCTTGCACATGCTGCAAATACATGCCAAAAGCCAGCAAGCCCACGCAGGCAACGGCAATTAGCGCCAAAGTGCGACGCGGGGCGGTAGTTAACCAGTTCAAAACCTGCATGTGGTGCTCGTAATAAGGGCCAAAAAAAGGGCGGCCTGCGCCGCCCTGCTCTGTGCAAGAAACGGTGTCAGATGCCCGCTGCTTCGTCCAAGAATACCTTGGCGCGGCGTGGTGTCACCACCAGAGTCTCGCCTTCGCGCAGTCCCATTGCGTGGAACTGCTGCGCAGGGATTTGCGCCTCAATCAGGTGTTCTGGATCTGCATTGTCCTTCGCTTGGGTATCTTCCGAAGCAATTAGTTCCAGGCGCGCAATCGGGCCCACCACAATCGCACGGCTCAGCTGTACGACCAAGCCGGTGGTGCGACCGTTGCCATCGGTGTTTTGGCCGGGCGAGTAGCGCTCCACATCCAGCTCGTGCGGGCGCACATAGGCAAAGGCACTTTTGTCTACCGCACCATTGGCTTCACTGCTTTCCAGCTGCATGCCGTCGTCCAGATACACCTGCCCATCTTTGGCACGACCTTTAAACAGATTCACGTCGCCCAAAAAGCCATACACAAATGGGCTGGCCGGGTTGTCCCACACCTGCTGGGGCGAGCCTTCCTGCTCAATCTTGCCCTGGTTGATGACCACCACGCGGTCGGCTACTTCCAGCGCTTCTTCCTGATCGTGTGTCACAAAAATCGAGGTGACGTGCAGCTCATCGTGCAGGCGACGCAACCAGCGGCGCAGTTCTTTGCGCACCTTGGCATCCAGTGCGCCAAAAGGCTCGTCCAGCAGCAACACCTTGGGCTCTACCGCCAAGGCACGTGCCAAGGCAATGCGCTGGCGCTGGCCACCGGACAGCTGCGAGGGAAAGCGATCCGCAATCCAGTCGAGCTGCACCAATTTCAAAAGACTCATCACCTTTTCTTTGATCTGCGCCTCGCTGGGGCGCTCGCGCCGGGGCTTCATGCGCAGGCCAAAAGCGACGTTCTCAAACACCGTCATGTGGCGAAACAAGGCGTAGTGCTGGAACACAAAGCCCACGTTGCGCTCGCGCACGTGCACATCGGTCGTGTCTTCCCCGCTGAAGTGAATGGTGCCGACATCGGCGGTCTCCAAGCCCGCGATGATGCGCAACAACGTGGTCTTGCCGCAGCCCGAGGGGCCCAGTAGTGCGATTAACTCTCCGGATTTGATGTCCAGGCTCACATCACGCAGGGCCTGGAAATCGCCAAACTGCTTGCTGACATTGCGAATTTCAATGCTCATGGTCTGTCTTCTTTCATGCGCACCGCATCAAGCGGTGGGACTTGGCGTGGGGCGCTCGGGAGGCAAGCTGGCCGCCGCCTTGATCTGTTGTTCGTGCTTCCATTCCGCAATCGTCTTGATGACCAGAGTCACCAGCGCCAGCAGTGCCAGCAAAGACGCTGCGGCAAAGGCCGCGACGGATTGGTATTCGTTGTACAAAATCTCTACGTGCAGCGGGATGGTGTTGGTCTGACCACGGATATGGCCCGACACCACCGACACCGCACCAAACTCACCCATGGCGCGGGCATTGCACAGAATCACGCCATACAGCAGACCCCACTTGATGTTGGGCAGGGTCACATGCCAGAAGGTCTGCCAACCGCTGGCACCCAGCACAATCGCTGCCTGCTCTTCATCATTGCCTTGGGACTGCATCAGTGGAATCAGCTCACGGGCAATAAAGGGGAAGGTCACAAATACCGTAGCCAGCACAATACCGGGCACGGCAAAGATGATCTTGATGTCGTGTTCAGCCAGCCAAGGCCCCATCCAGCCATGTGCGCCAAAGACCAGCACGTACATCAAACCAGCAACTACGGGGGAGATGGAGAACGGCAGGTCAATCAGCGTGGTCAAAAACGCCTTGCCTTTGAACTCGTACTTGGCGATACACCAAGCAGCTGCCACGCCAAACACCAGATTCAATGGCACCGCAATGGCGGCGGTAATCAACGTCAGTTGGATGGCAGACCAGGCATCGGGATCATTCAAGCCCTCCCAGTACGCCTCCAAGCCTTTGCGCAGTGCCTCGGTAAACACTGCAGCCAGTGGCAGCACCAGGAACAGGCCGATGAACGTCAGTGCAATGCCAATCAGTACCCAGCGCACCCAGCGCGGCTCGGTGACGGAGAGCTTCTCGGGCTTGCTGCCCTTGGGCGGTGCTGTCACCTTGTAGGCGATGACTACCAGCACCAAGATCGCCAGCAGCACCTTCAACAAAAAGTAATGTTGCTCGTTCATGCAGGTGCTCCGGTATGGCGGCGCTGCCAAGCTTGCAAGGCGTTAATCACCAGCAGCAGCACAAAAGAGATCACCAGCATCACCACGGCCACCGCAGTCGCTCCTGCATAGTCGTATTGCTCCAACTTGCCAATGATGATCAGCGGTGTAATTTCAGACACCATGGGCATGTTGCCGGCAATAAAGATCACCGAACCGTATTCACCCACGGCGCGCGCAAAAGCCATGGCAAAACCTGTCATCAGCGCGGGCAAGATGCTGGGCAAGATCACTTTGTAGAAAATCTGCCAACGCGATGCGCCCAAGCTGGTGGCGGCTTCTTCGAGTTCTTTTTCCGAATCTTCCAGCACGGGCTGCACGGTACGCACCACAAATGGCAAGCCAATAAAAATCAGCGCAATCACGATGCCGTTGCGGTTAAACGCCAACTGAATACCCAATGGCTCCAGATACTGCCCCACCCAGCCATTCCCGGCCAGCAAAGCGGTCAGCGAGATGCCGGCCACGGCGGTAGGCAAAGCAAACGGCAAATCCACCAGTGCATCGACGATTTTTTTGCCTGGAAACTTGTAGCGCACCAGCACCCAGGCAATCAGCAGGCCAAACACCAGGTTCACGCATGCTGCAAAAAACGAGGTGCCGAAGGTCAGCTTGTAGGAAGCGACAACGCGCGGTGAAGACACTGCCTCCCAGAACTGCAGCCAAGACAGCTCAAACGTCTTGAAGATCAGCGCTGAAAGCGGGATCAGCACAATGATGCTGAGATAAAAAAGTGTGTAGCCCAAGGTCAGCCCGAAACCGGGCAGAACGCGCTTGGCGCCACGCCCACGGCGGGCCGGGGCAGTAGCGCCAAGACTTGGGCTGGCGGGAGGTGCAAAAGCCATGGTGTCCCTGTCAGCCTGTGATTGTTGTTATGGATTCGCCGCAGCGCGGCTGCGTTGCTTACTTGCCGGGGGCGTAGATGTCGTCGAACTTGCCGCCATCGTTGAAATGCACTTTTTGTGCTTCGCCCAGTGAACCAAAGTACTTGCCAACCGTAAATTGCTTCAATGGCTTGAAGATATCCGCATGCTTTTTCAGCACTGCTTCAGAGCGTGGGCGCAGCGCGTGGTTGGCAGCAATTTCTTGCGCTTCATCGGTGTACAGGTAATCCAGATATGCCTTGGCCAATGCGCCCGAGCCCTTCTTCTCAGCCGTGCGCTGCACCACGGCAACCGGATTCTCCGCAATGATGGAGCTCGATGGGTACACGGCCTGTACCTTGCCCTTGCCAAACTCGCGGTCGACTGAAATCACTTCAGATTCAAACGTAATCAGCACGTCACCAATGTTGCGTTGCAAGAAGATCGCGGTAGCATCACGGCCACCCTTGCCCAGCACGGGCACGTTTTTGTACAGATCTTTTACGAATGCCTGGGCTTGCTCGTCCGTGCCGCCGGCTTCTCGCACCGAACCCCAGGCTGCCAGATAGGCATAACGGCCATTGCCGCCGGTCTTCGGATTGACGACGACCACCTTCACATCCGGGCGCGTCAAATCTTTCCAGTCCTTGATGTTTTTGGGATTGCCATCACGCACCAGGAACAGCATGGTGGATGTCGTGGGCGATGCATCATGCGGAAACTGCTTGGCCCAGTCTTTGGCCACCACGCCGTTGCTGGCCAAGAATTCGATGTCGGTGGTGGTGTTGAACGTCACCACGTCGGCGGGCAGACCATCGTTGACCGCACGCGCCTGCGCGCTGGAGCCGCCGTGGGCTTGGTCGATCTTGATATCTTTGCCGGTGGTCTTTTTGTAGTGGGCCACAAAAGCTGGGTTGTAGTCCTTGTAGAACTCGCGGGCTACGTCGTAGGAAACGTTGAGCAACTGGTCTTGTGCACTGGCCATGCCACCGGCAGCCAGCGCAATCGTTGCCAATAGAGTCTTGAGCTTCAAAGATGTCATGGTGTGGTGCCTTACGCAATTGCGTTTTTTTAAGAGATGACTCGCATTGTGCGCACTAGCCTTTAAAACTCAAAAGAATATATTCTTTTAAATTAATCAATTTTTGGAATATTAAATAAGTGAGCTACAATCCCTTATAGATAAAGGGCTAGACGCATATTTGATACAAATATCAGGCGGGGACTGCCGCCTTACCCGCACCCCAAGCCATGTTTTGCAGCAAAGATTGCAGTAATGCCCAGCCCAGCGGCCAGTCGCCATGGCCTGATTCGACATTCACGTGCCCGGCATTGGGCAAGCGCACAAACTCACTGCCCCAAGCGCGCGCATAGGCTCCGGCCAAACGGATGGGGCAATACGGATCGGTGCTGCTGGCCACCAGCACGCTGCGGTAAGGCAATGGTTGATACGGCACGGGCGCAAAGTCGGCCAGTTGTGCCCGCCGCTCCGGGTCTGCTGGGGCAACCAGCAATGCGTTCTGAATGCGTGCGGCAGCGATATCGCCCAAATGCGCGGTGGTGATACACCCCAGGCTGTGGGCCACGATGACCACGGGGTCAGGCTTGGAGAGGATGAGCGCTTCCAGCGCTGCTACCCAGGCATGGCGCTTGGGCGCAATCCAGTCATCTTGCACCACCCGCTCTGCGCCGGGCAGCTCCTGCGCCCACCGACTTTGCCAGTGCTCGGGGCCGGAATCTCTCCAGCCCGGGACGATAACGATGCGGGGTTGGGTATGTGCCATGCCGTGCTCTCCTTAAGGGCACAGATTGTCAAACCCCTTCGCGGCAAATCCAACGAACGATTCGTTGTTTCTTTATACGCATAAGCATGTGCAGAGATGGAGATGGAGATGGAGATGGAGATGGAGATGGAGATGGAGATGGCTATGGAGATGGGCAACTTCAAAAACTTACAGCCCCGGCGCTAAACGCAGCTTTACCTCCTGGCAACTGCTGTAGAGGGCATTCAATGAAGCCTTGGCCATCAAGCGCTGACCATCTTGCAACTCCAGCTCAAAGACAAAATGGCTACCGCGAAAGGTTCGCTCCAGCACTTTGGCGCTGGCCCCTGTTTCCGCCAAACAGACATGCTCAGGGCGCAATAGCACCTGAACACCTTTTGCATACGGGTAGTGCGGATGCCCGGCGGCCAGTAAACCGAGCGCGGTCTGCCACTGTCCACCAGCAGTTGCTTGCGCCTGTACCAGAGCACCTTCCCCTACAAACTGCGCCACCTCACGCGTAGCCGGCTGGCAATACACCTGTACCGCCGTACCCCATTGCATGAGCTGACCATGGGCCATGACACCCACATTGTCGGCCATGGCAAAGGCTTCGTTTTGGTCGTGCGTCACCATCAAGGCCGTAGCTTTGGCCCTTTTCAAGATGGCACGCACTTCACGCGCAATGCTCTCGCGCATGCTGGTATCCAGGCTGGAAAAAGGTTCATCCATCAGCAGCAAGCTAGGCTGAGGCGCCAAAGCCCTTGCCAGCGCCACACGCTGCTGCTGGCCACCGGAAAGCGCATGCGGCCAGCGTTGGCCCATGCCTTCCAAGCCTACCAATGCCAGCATCTCCTGCACCCGTGCAACCCGCTCAGTTTTGGATCTGCCGTGCAGACCAAACCCAATGTTGTCGCCCACATTCAGGTGCGGGAACAAGGCATGGTCTTGAAACACCATGCCAATGTCGCGCAGTTGTGGTGCCACACTCTGCGCCACAGCAGCCACCACCTGGCCTTGCAGCCCAATCTGCCCTGCACGCACAGGTTCAAAACCAGCAATGGAACGCAGCAACGTGGTTTTGCCACAGCCGGAGGGCCCGAGCAGGCAGCCAATCTCACCTTGCGCCAAATGCATGCTGACGTTTTGCACCACGATGGTGGCGCCATAACCCAGGGAAACGTTTTTAACTTCAAGCATCACTAAATTTCGGCCATGTTTTTGGCAATGTTCAACCCGCTGAAGACGGCGTCTTTTCAGTTTGCAGCACCAGCAAAATCACCGGCAGCAAGCCCACCAGCACAATCGCCAAAGCGGGTAAAGCGGCTTCTTGCCACATGGACTCTGACGTCAGCTGGAACACACGCACCGCCAAAGTGTCCCAGCCAAACTGGCGCATCATGAGCGTGATGGGCATTTCCTTCATCACGTCCACCACCACCATCAAAAAGGCAGACAGCAAACCGGTGCGCAGCAGCGGCAAATGCAATCGGCGCAGTGTTTGCCACGGCCCCAGACCCAAAGATGCACAGGCCTCTTCCTGGCTGCGCGTGATGCGCTGCATGGCGGCATCCGTGGCGTTATAGGCCACGGCCAAAAAGCGTGCGGCCAACGCCAGGAGCATGCCTGCCAGACTGCCTTTGATGATGCCCAGCGTCTCAATTCCAAAGGGCTGCACCAACGCCATCAGCCATGCATCCAGCCAGGCGATAGGCATAAAAACACCGACCGCCAGCACCACGCCCGGCATGGCGTAGCCAATCACGGCCAGACGCACCGCCCAGCTGGTCAGCGGATCAGTGTGGCGACGGCGAATCCATGACAGCAACAGCGCCAAAACGGTGGCGATCAATGCGGTCATCAGCGCCAGAGATAGCGTATTCCACGCATAACCCCAGTAATCGCTGTTGAGATCGGTCTTCCATACAGACCACGCCCACTGCACCATTTGCACCATGGGTACCGCAAAAGAAGTGGCCAACACCAGTGAGCAAATCGCTGTGGTGCTCCAACCCGCTGCGCCTTTGAGCACCACACGGTGCGGCTGCGGATGGCTGACATGAAAGCGCTGGGCGCTGCGGGAGCGTTGTTCCGCAGCCAGCAGCAGCAACACTACCAGCACCAGCATGGCGGCCAGTTGTGCTGCCGCGCCAATGTTGTGCAGGTCAAACCAGGACTTGTAGAGGGCCGTGGTGAAGGTATCAAAGTTAAAGACGGCAATGGCACCAAAGTCAGCCAGCACTTCCATCACCACCAATGCCAGACCCGCACCAATCCAGGGGCGTGCCAGTGGCAAAGCCACTTTAAAGAAGGCTTTCACAGGATTTAATCCCAGCGCTTGCGCCGCTTCCATGCTGCGATGGCCTTGCGTGAGAAAAGCACTGCGCGCCATCAAATACACATAGGGGTAAAACGCCATGACCAGCACCATGACCAAGCCCCACAGGCTGCCGCGAATGTCCGGGAACCAGCGGCTGCTGCCCAACAGATCACGCAACACGCTCTGCACCGGCCCTGCATATTCAAACAAGCCCATTTGCACAAAGGCCAGCACATAGGCCGGAATAGCGAGTGGCAACACCAGCGCCCATGCAAAAAACTTGCGGCCTGGAAAATCGCACATGGCAGTCAGCCACGCCAAAGGCACGCCCACCACCAGTACTGCCACGCTGACCAGCGCCATGAGCAACAAGGTATTGCCCAAGACGCGCGACAGCACGTAATTCCACAAATGCTGCCAAATTTCAGGTTGCGGCGTGACCGCCATCCACACCACCGCCAGCAAAGGCACGATGGTGAGCAAGGCAATAGAAAGCGCAAAAGCAAAACCGCGCCAGCGGTGAGCTGGCGCGGTAGGGTCTACAGAAGACAAGTCACTAACCTAATAAAGAAAACCGATTAACGATAGCCTACACGATCCAGCAGCTTGATCGCCTCAGCTTGGTGCGAACCAATGTCACCCGCGTTCAAGGGGCTCGGTACAAATTTGCCCCATGCTTTAACGATGGGATCAGCTTCAGCCTTCTTGTTGATCGGGCTCTCATAAGTGCCGTGGGTATACGCAGTTTGCACCCCTTCGGACGACAACCACTCCAGCAGTTTGCGTGCGCCTTCAGGATTCTTGGCGTGCTTGGTTACACCAGCGCCCGACAGGTTCACGTGTGTGCCACCTTCGTTAGCGCCTTGGTTGGCCCAGAACAGTTTGACTGTTTTGTTGAACTCAGGCTCTTTGGCCAGGATGCGGCCAAAGTAGTAGGTATTAGAGATGCCCACATCGCACTGACCAGCCGCTACCGCCTTGAGCAAGCTGGCGTCGTTGGTAAACACGTCACCAGCGAGGTTGTTGACCCAGCCCTTGGTGATGGCTTCGGCCTTTTCCACACCGTGCTTGGCAATCAGCATGGCAACCAGCGACTGGGTGTAAGCCTGCTTGGAAGTGCGCAGGCACAGCTTGCCCGTCCACTTGGGGTCGGCCAGATCTTCGTAGGTGCTCAGCTGTTCAGGCTTGACGCGGTCTGTGGCGTAAAAAATGGTGCGTTCGCGCTGCGACAGGCCCCACCAGCGGTTACCCTCATCACGGAAGTTGGCTGGCACGTTGGCATTCAGGATGGGGGAATCCACCTTTTGCAACAAGCCGCGCTCCGCAGCGTTCCACAAATTACCAACGTCAACCGTAATCAGCACGTCAGCCGGTGAACTGGCGCCCTCAGCCGCCAAACGCTCCGCCAAAGAGCCACCGCGGTCTGTCAGCAGATTGATTTTTACGCCGGTTTGCTTGGTGTATTCGTCCAGGGTCGGTTTGAGCAAGGCTTCAATGCGCGAGGAGTACACGGTCACGGCTTGCGGCTGCGCCGCTTGCGCCAAAGTTGCAGCACCTACCAAGCCCATGCACAGAGCTGTCTTCCAAAGTTTCATTTTGAAAAGCTTTCAGTCAGATAAATCACGCTACACCAGTGGCATCGCCACACACTGCATGCAAATTTGAATAGGAAGCCCTGCGGGGAAAAGGCTAAAGCCGAAAACCAATAAGAACCATTCCTATTTCCAAATTCTAATGCAGCTTAATCTGACTACGAATCTGCATGTCGCTTTGAAAGCACATTCTTTACGCAAGCTTCACACAAGGCCTTCCGCCTGAGCTTCTTAGCGGTGATTGCGGCCCGGTATGAATTCACCCAAAAAATCCAGAAAGCTGCGCACAGCAGGCGTCAGGCCGCGGCGCGAACTAAACACGGCGTGCACGATGCCTGGCGGAAAGCGCCAATGCGCCAATACCTGTACCAGCTCACCGCGCTCTATCTCGGGCTGACACATATAGTCTGGCAAATAGCAAACACCGGCACCCCCCAGCACCGCCAGCTTGAGCGACATCAAATCATCTGCCATGTAACGTACCTGAGGCTGCAATTGCACTTCGGCCCCCGTCTCGCTGCGCAGACGCCAATGCGCAACGCCTTCAAAGGAAGACATGGACAACACCTGGTGCTCCATTAAATCTTGCGGTGTCTGCGGCGTGCCTGCGCGTGCCAGATAGTCAGGGCTGGCCAATAAGATGGAGGCTGTGGTATCCAGTCGTTTGACGACCATGCTGGCGCTGTCTTCCAGCGAGGGACGCACGCGCAGCGCCACATCGATGCCCTCCTCCACCACATTGACTGGGCGGTTCACGATCAGCATCTCCACCCGCACTTCAGGGTAACGCTCCAAAAATCGCGGCATCAACGGTGCCAACACCGTTTGCGACAACGTTACCGGACAACTCACACGCACGGTGCCGCGCGGTTCGCTCTGCACTTGCTCTACCGTGTCTTGCGCGGCCTGCGCAGCGTCGCGCATGGCCTGGCAGTGGCGCAAGTAGGCCGAACCCACTTCGGTCAGCGACAACTTGCGTGTGGTGCGTTGCAACAAACGCACACCCAGCCGCTCTTCCAGTTCAGCCACACGGCGCGACAGCCGCGACTTGGGAATGTTCAGGGCCCGCCCCGCAGCGGCAAAACCGCCGCGCTCCACCACCTCGGCAAAGTACAACATGTCGTTAAGGTCTTGCATCTCTCGCACTCCTTGAGTGTTGATGACTCATTGTTCCGAAAATAGAACAATCTATCGCACTACTGCAGACTTATCAAAGTTGCGTGTGTAATCCATACTTCTTCCCATCGAACAAACCTTTGGAGCCTCTTTTGAAACTGCTGCACATTGACTCGTCCATCACTGGTGACAACTCTGCTTCGCGCAAGCTGACCCAGCAAATCGTGACCGCTTGGACTGCCAAGCACACCGATACCCAGGTGGAATATCTGGACCTGGTGACGGATGCCCCCAACCACTTCACGATGGCGGCCATGACGCCGCGCACCGGCCAGACTGAAGGTTTGAGCGCCGAGCAATTGGCCGAGAACGCAGTTTCCGAACAGTTGGTCAGCCAGTTCCTGGCCGCCGATGTGGTGGTGATTGGTGCGCCGTTTTACAACTTCAGCATTCCTACCCAACTCAAGGCTTGGATTGACCGCCTGGCCCAACCCGGCCGTACCTTCCGCTATACCGCCAGCGGCCCTGAAGGTCTGGCCAAGGGCAAGACCGTCATCATTGCCTCCAGCCGTGGCGGCGTGTACTCCACCTCGGAAGCCATGCAAGCACTGGAGCACCAGGAAAGCTATTTGAAGGTCGTGATGGGCTTCTTTGGCATCACTGACCTGCGCTTTGTCCGCGCTGAAGGCTTGGGTCTGGGCCCTGAAGCCGTGGCTTCCGCGTTTACTAACGCCAGCAATGACATCCAGGCAGTGACTGCCGCTTAAGTCACCACGCATGGCGAGGAGCCACTGTCTACAAAAGCCATGCTTTGCATGGCTTTTTTATTGAACAATCGAAGGCGCTGCCCTGTCCCTTCCCGTTGGTTCCCTGTCGATTGCACTGCCCCATGTCTTTTACCAAATACCTGCCCGACCGCTTTACTTGCCTGCTCATGGGCGCGGTCATTGTGGCTTCCTTCTTTCCGGCCCGAGGGTCCGTCAGCGAGGTGTTGAGTTATCTGGCCAGCGGGGTGATTTTTCTGTTGTTCTTTTTGCATGGCATCAAGCTCTCGCGCCCCGCGATCTGGGAAGGCATTGGCCATTGGCGGCTGCACCTGCTGGTCACTGCCATGACGTTCGCTTTTTTTCCGGTCGTGGGCTGGGCATTGCAACCGGTGCTGGAGCCTGCATTTGGCCATGAGCTGTATATGGGCGTGCTGTTTTTGTGTGCGGTGCCGGCGACTGTGCAGTCGGCCATTACGCTGACGGCACTGGCAAAAGGCAATATGCCGGCCGCCATTTGCAGTGCCTCTGGCTCTACGCTGATGGGGATTTTGCTCACACCGCTCCTGGTGGGCGTGCTGATGCGCATCCAGGTGGCATCGGGCAGCGAAGGCATGCTGCACTCGATCGGCAAAATCGCTGTGCAGCTGTTTTTGCCATTTCTGCTGGGCCACTTGCTGCGCCCCTGGCTGGCACCCGTGCTGCAAAAACACGCCAAGCCCGTGAAGGCACTGGACCAAAGTGCCATCTTGCTGGTGGTGTATTCCGCCTTTAGCGGTGCCGTACTCGGGGGCATCTGGGACAAAGTGCCTCTGCCCAATTTGCTGATGCTGATCGCGCTGTGCGCCGTGATTTTGGCGTTGTCCATGGGCATGTGCGTGCTGGCCAGCCGCCGCCTGGGCTTTAGCACCGAGGACGAAGTCGCCGTTTTGTTTTGTGGCGCACAAAAGAGCCTGGTCAGCGGCGTGCCCATGGCCAAGGTCATGTTTGCCGCACCGGCTGTGGGGTTGATGATTTTGCCGCTGATGATCTACCACCCCATGCAATTGATGGTGTCTGCCGTAGTGGCCGGGCGCTATGGGCGCCGCGCCAGCAAACCTGCGCAGCCCTGAGAGCATCGCTCAGCCTGCCACGCAAACGCCTAGCCTCCAATCATTTTTAGGAGCTACTAGCCCTTGCAATCATTCAGTTTCAGATACTTTTGTGCCTGAAAGCGTGCATTCACAACGGCCAGCTGCTACTTTTTTATTCAGCTTATTGGCTCACCCCGCCATGCGCCAGCGACCACTTGGCCGGGTCTTGCAAGAAAGCCTGCCACACGGCCAACTGCTCCACCGCAAAGCCACCGCGCTGAAAAGCCATGGCCAGCACATCGTGCCAATTGCACAGCGCATGCACGCGCACGCCGTGCTGGGCCAGCACCGCGTCTGACCCAAAGCAGGCGTAGTCAAACACCACAAACAGATCTTCTACGCGCGCGCCTTCGCCGCGCAGGGCGTCAATGAAGTTCAGCTTGTACTGGCCAGCAGACACCATATCGTCCACCAGCAGCACCTTGCCGCCTTGCTCCACCACGCCTTCGATCTGGCGGCTGCCCACGGCGCGCTTGCGCACGTATTGCAATGGCATGTCCAGCTTTTCGGCAAACCACGCGGCAAATGCAATGCCGCTGGATTCGCCCCCGGCCACCGCGCTCAAGCCTTGCAAAGCACCGGCATCGAGCAGGCGCTGTACGCCTTGCTTCATCAGCTCACGGCGAATCGTGGGCAGCGAAATCAGCCGCGTGGCATCCATATAGACCGGGCTGGCCCAGCCCGAGGGCAACAGAAACGGCGCATCGGTGCGCACTTCCACACAACCGGCTTGCAGCAACCAGGCCGCAGCCTGCTGGCTCATAGGATTTGTCATCTCAACTCTTTCTTACTCTGTATCCGGGGCGCAGCGCTGCAACAAAGCACGCAGGCCCGCCACTTCGTGGGCCTGCAAGCCCGCGCCCATGCGGCAGGCGCGCAAGCGGTCGCCCAAGGCGGAATAGTCAATGGCAGAAGTCAAAACGGGCTGCGGCATGGCGCTGAACTATAGCGAGGCCACACGCGGGGTGATCGCGGCGATGGTGTCAGCCATCACCTGCGTGCCCAGCATGAAATCGGCCAGCTCCATGGCCTCGTGCGGGTTGTGCGAGCCGTTTTGGTTGCGCACAAACACCATGGCCGAGGGAATGCCGCCGTTGGCAAACAAGGCCGCATCGTGGCCCGCACCACTGGGGATGCGCTCGTGCGCAATGCCCCGGTCGCGGCAGGCTTTGGCCATCAGGTCGCACAACTGGGCATCACACACGGCAGGCTCGCTGAGCAAGCGGCGGTCCAGCACAAACTGCACACCGCGCTCGCGCTCAATGGAGTTCATTTCGGCCTGCACCAGTTGGTAGAAGGCTTCCAGCGTGTCACTGCTTTTGCTGCGCGCTTCAAAACTAAAGTGGGCATAACCGGGCACACGTGAAATGGAGTGTTCTTCGGAGTTGGTTTGCACCACACCGCAGGTCACGACCAAATCCGTGCCGCGCTCCAGCAAGGCACGCCAGTGGTTGTCCAGCCGCACGATCAAATCGGAGACGGCAAACACCGTGTCCTTGCGCAGCCAGCGCGGCACTACGCCCGAGTGCTGGGCCTCGCCAAAGCATTCGATCTTGTTATGCCGCACATTGCCGCGAATGCCGCTGACCACGCCCACGGCAATATCGCGCGCCACCATGACCGGGCCTTGCTCGATGTGCAACTCCACATAGGCGCAGACATCGGCGGGGTTGAACAGTTTCTCCAGCCGCGCAATGGCTTCGACATCGGCTCCGCAAGCAGCCAACGCATCGCGCAGCGTGACGGCATCGCCTCGGCGCTGCAGCGCCAAGTCGGCCTGCGAGAGCTTGCCCCACAATGCGCCCGAGCCCATATAGGCTTTGCCAAACCATGCGCTTTCTTCGCCGCGAAAACCAATCACCTTGAGCGGCGCAGGCAGCGTGATGCCCTCGCGCTTGGCGGCAATCAACACCAGCAGCCCTGCCACCACACCGGCCAAGCCGTCGTAGTTGCCGCCTTGTGGCACCGAGTCCAGGTGCGAACCCGTCCAGATCGCCGCACCGCCGCGCGTGTCGCTGGGGTCGAAATAAATGAAGTTGCCCGCACGGTCCACGGTCACATCCAGACCTTCGCCGCGTGCAAAAGTGTCCAAGTACGCCGCGCAGGCATTTTCGCCAGTGCCGTAGCTGGCGCGGGTCACGCCCACACCATCAAAGGTCAGCGCCCGGATGTCGGCAAACAATTGCTGCGCCACGGGCTGTAGAGACTGCAGTTCCATATCCACGTGCCTGCAGCGCACAGCGCATGCAAGCTTTCAAGGGTTGCTAAGGATGCATGCTAATCTCAAAAAAGATACGTGTTTGCCGCAGATACATCGCCATTTGTGCATGAGATATATCTTTTTTGGAATTGTTCTGAGGGTGCGCTTCTGAAGGAGCTGACAAGCAAGGCCGCCTCCGATTTTTCAGGCTGCCTACTGGCCCAGGCTGCACAGCTAGATAGCACGCTGCAGCATTTTTAGCGCGGCGGGGCACGCATACATACAAAAAATATAGCCAATTTCGGTGCCATATTTCTGATCCGCCCAGCGCTGCTAGACTCGCGCCCCTTATGAATAACTACAAAGAAACGCCTTTTGATTTGATGGTGATTGATGCGTTCATCGCAGCCAAGTCTTTGACCATCACCGACAAGACCCGTGTGATTGTTGGCCGCTATATGCAAGCCCACCTCACCGATGAAAACAACGCGCGCATCGGCAAGCTGGCTATGCGTCTGCAAGCGATCAATGCGCACTACGCATTGGAATATGAAGAGGAAGAGGAAAAGGAAAAGGAAGATTGACTTTCGCTGCTGCAGCGTGCGCAGTGGCTCTTGGCCGGTGCACAAAATGATGTTGTCTACGGCCATCAAATCCTCGTGCTGGCGCTTCGGGCCATAGCGGGGATAGGTAGCAGTCATCCAGGCTTTCCAAAGCAGCAAAAAAGCGGCAGGTGCTGTCACCAGCACCCCCGCGTGGCCACCCATTAGAAACGGACGGTCGTGCTTTTCATGCTCTCGTAAGTCTGGATTGCAGGCACGGGCATAAAAAAGGCCTGCACATGGCAGGCCTGGGGACACCGCAGCGCGAGAGCTGCTTGCGGCTTATTTGGTGTTGGCGATGGCATCCAGCGTTTTTTGGCCAAACTTGCGCGCGTAGTCTTGGTACGTCTTGTCCAGCGCAGTGCGGAAAGCTGCGCGGTCAATCTGCTCGACCACCGTCATGCCGTGCTGCTTGGCCAGGGCCACGCCTTTTTGCTCTACCTCATCGACAAAGTCACGCGAGGCTTTGGCACCCAGCTTGGCACCTTCCAGAAACGCGGCCTTTTGCGCGTCGTTCAAGCCCCCCCAAAATGTTGGTGATACCAGCATCGCCATGGGGGCGTAAACGTGCGCAGTCAGCGACAGATGCTTTTGCACTTCCCACAGCTTGGCAGAAGTCAGCACCGAGATCGGGTTTTCCTGACCATCAATCGTGCCTTGCTGCAGCGCGCTGACTACTTCGGGCCAGGACATGGGCGTAGGCGATGCACCCAGTGCACGGAATGCGGCAATGTGCACCGGGTTTTCCGTCACGCGGATCTTCAGGCCCTTCATGTCGGCCACGCTCTTGACCGAGACCTTGTTGTTGCTCAGGTGGCGAAAGCCTTGCTCACCCCAGGCCAGGGCTATCAGGCCGCGCTGCTTGAATTTGGCCAGCAACTCCTGACCAAAAGCGCCGTCTAGCACCGCACGGGCGTGCGCGGTGTCACGAAACAAAAAGGGAATGTCTACCACACCCACATCGCCCACAAAGTTGCTCAAAGCGCCGGTAGAAACTACGGCCGCTTCGACCGTTCCCAGCTGGAGGCCTTCGATCAGCTCACGCTCCCCACCCAGCGCGCTGGAGGGAAAGTGCTTGAACGTCACCACGCCGGGCAAGGCTTTTTCGGTGTGACCGGCCCAGGCCAGCGCCGCCGCGCCAAAGTGCGAGTTTTGCGCCAGCGCGTAGCCCAGCTTGATTTCTTTGCCCGCAGCCCAAGCCGTGGTGGCGCTTGCCAGCGTGAGCGCAGTAACGGCGCAGGACGCCAAGAATGAACGTCGAAATGGGTGCATGTGATGTCTCCTCAATAAAATTTATGTTTTCGGTTGCAGCAGGAAACGCTTAGCTTTTTCTGTTGCGTTTGGCTTTAGTTGAAGGTTTAATTACCGTTGAGCCCTTACCTGCCTTGTCTTTCTTGCTACCAATTTTGCTTTCCTGGCCTTTGAGCAAGCGGTTGATGTTTTCTGCATGGCGCCACAGCAGCAAGGCCGACATGGCAATCACTGTCAACAACACGGGCTTGTCATAGTCCCACAGCACGCCGCCCAGCAGCACGTAATACACGGGGGCCATGATGGCCGCAATCAATGCGGCCAGCGACGAGTACCGGCTGGTCAGCGCCACCAGCAACCATGTCAGCAGCACCAGCAGACCCAGCCAGCCGCTCAAACCCAGCAGCAC
Organism: Comamonas sp.; assembly: GCA_015478895.1. Taxonomy (GTDB): domain Bacteria; phylum Pseudomonadota; class Gammaproteobacteria; order Burkholderiales; family Burkholderiaceae_C; genus Comamonas. Next base: position 27,030 of record JADMKK010000015.1, read on the forward strand.
GCCCAGCGCAGTGGCCACGCCTTTGCCGCCTTTGAATTTAAAGAAGATAGGGAACAGATGGCCCAGGAAAGCGGCTATCGCCACCAGTGCCAGCGTGCCTTCATGCAAGCCATAGTCAGGGCCGATGTACTTGACCAGCAATACGGGGATGAGGCCTTTGACGGCGTCCAGCAGCAGCGTCAAGGCTGCAGCTTTTTTGCTGCCGGAGCGCAGCACATTGGTGGCCCCGGGATTGCCGCTGCCGTAAGTGCGCGGATCGTTCAGACCCATGATGGAGCTGACGATGACCGCAAACGACAGCGAGCCAATTAAATAGGCCACCACGGTGGCCAAGAAGGGAAGTAACGCGTTCAAAGCTGGAATCCTTGCCTGCCTTCAATAGCAGGCTTTGTAATCTTTGTGATGAGTGAGGTGGCGGCATTTGGTCGCCAAAACCTTATTGTGCCAGCGCGCACTGCACAGCTTGGGCTCCCAGCAGCTCCACACATACCCGCGGGTCTAGCTGCACCAGAAAGCCACGGCGCCCGCCGTTGATAGCAATGCGCGGCAGCGCCAGAATGCTTTTTTCGATATACACCGGCATTGCCTTGCGTGTGCCAAACGGCGAGGTGCCCCCCACCAAAAAGCCGCTGTGCCGGTTGGCCACCTCCGGCTTGCACGGCTCCACACTCTTGGCACCGATCTGGCGCGCCAGGTTTTTGGTGGAGACCGTGCAATCGCCATGCATCAGCACGATCAGGGGCTTGGCATCCTGGTCCTGCATCACCAAGGTTTTGACTACGGCGTGCTCATCGAGCCCCAGCTGGCGCGCAGACTCTGTGGTGCCACCGTGCTCCACATACTCATAAGGGTGCTCGGTGAACGCGACCTTGTGCGCTTTGAGCATTTGCGTGGCGGGGGTCTCACTGACATGGACTTTGTCTTTTTTGGCCATGGTTGCACCTGCTCGCTTTACTGACCCGGATCGCGCAACTCCCAGCGCAGCGCATCGATGCTGGCCAGCAGTTCGGGCGACAGTTGCACCGCCCATGCATCCACCGCTTCCTCCAGATGCGCCAGGCTGGTGACACCAATAATGGTGCTGGCCACACGCCAGCTGCGATAACAGAAGGCCAGCGCCAGCTGCGCAGGTGTCAGGCCATGCTCGCGTGCCAGCTGGTTGTAGCGGCGCGCGGCGTCCAGTGCTTCAGGGCGGCCCCAGCGCTGTTTTTGCACGCCGGGGTACGACAGGCGCGTGCCTTGCGGCGCTTCGGGCCCGGTGATGCCGCTGGCATCGTATTTGCCCGTCAACAAGCCAATGCCCAACGGGGAATACGCCAACAGTCCCACGTCCAGACGGTGGCAACTTTCGTCCAGGGCGTTTTCCCAACTGCGGTTGATCAGGCAGTACGGGTTTTGCACGCTGGCCACGCGCGGCAAACCATATTGCTCGGCCAGGCGTACAAACTCATGCACGCCATACGGAGTTTCGTTGGACAGGCCAATAGCGCGCACCTTGCCCTGCTGCACCAGCTGGGCCAAGGTTTCAAGCTGCACCTGGATGGAAGTCTGCGTGACTTCCTTGGCCGGGTCATAGTAAAGACTGCCAAAAGCGGGCACGTGGCGCTCGGGCCAGTGAATCTGGTACAGATCAATCACATCGGTCTGCAGGCGGCGCAGGCTGCCCTCGCACGAAGCGATGATGTCCGCCGCCGTCATGCCGCTGCCCTGCCGAATCCACGGCATACCGCGCGATGGGCCTGCCACCTTGCTGGCCAGCACGATGCTTTCACGCGCACCGGGGCGGGCGGCGAACCAGCGACCAATGATGGCCTCGGTGGTGCCATAGGTTTCTTTGCGCGCAGGCACGGCGTACATCTCGGCCGTGTCCCAGAACGTCACGCCACGCTCCAAGGCGCGATCCATGATGGCAAAGGCATGGTCCTCGCTGACCTGCTCACCAAACGTCATGGTGCCCAGACAAATGGGGCTGACCATCAAATCACTGCGGCCCAGCCGCACAGGGTTCATCGCTGCATTGTTCATGGGGCAAAAGTGTAGCGTCACCGCCTTGACTGCGGTCATATCCATCGGCGACCAATAATTGCGCCATGTACACACCACTGCGCCCCAGCACTCCAGTTGATCTTCCAATTCGCGGCATGTCTTACCGCGTGCGCACCTGGGGGCAGCCCAACGCCACCACGGCACCGCTGGTGCTGGCACACGGCTGGATGGATGTGGGCGCGTCCTACCAATTTGTGGTGGATGCGTTTTCGCCCGCATTTTTTGCCAACCGCTTCATCATCGCCCCCGACTGGCGCGGTTTTGGCCACAGCATGCCGGCCTCGCCATGCGATCACTATACCTTTGCCGACTACCTTGGTGATCTGGACGCCCTGCTGCACCACTACGCCCCCGGCGATCAGGTCGTCGACTTGGTCGGCCACAGCATGGGCGGCAATATCGCCATGCTGTACGCCGCAGCGCGCCCTGCCCGCATACGCCGTCTGGTCAATCTGGAAGGCTTTGGCATGGCAGCCACCCAGCCCGCACAAGCGCCTGCCCGCTTGACGCAGTGGCTGGACGAGTTGCGCCAGCTGCACAGCGGTGAGATTCGACTGAGTACGTACGACAGCCAGGAGGCCGTGGCCCAGCGTTTGCAAAAAACCAACCACCGCCTGCCCCAAGACAAGGCGCTCTGGCTGGCCGGGCAATGGGCGCAAGCCGGGGCCGATGGCCGCTGGGCGATTTTGGGCGACGCTGCGCACAAGGTGGTCAACCCGCAGCTGTTCCGAGTTGATGAAGTGCTGGCGGCCTATGCCACGATCACCGCCCCCTTGCTGGCGATTGAAGCCAGTGACGACAGCATTGCCAAATGGAGCCAGGGTACCTACAGCCTGAAGCAGTACCATGAGCGCCTGCAATCCGTTGCCCAGCACCAGATTGCGCGGGTTGAGGATGCAGGCCACATGCTGCACCACGACCAGCCGCAAGCCGTGGCACAGCTCATTGAAGATTTCTGTACTGCATAAAAGCGAAGCAGCTTGCCCTGGTATTTCAAGGCTTTGCGGTACATTTAGCCTTGAAACTGTTAATTGATACGGGCACGCAGCTCTCTTTTTTGCGAGCGCACACCCTCTCTTGAAAGCCTGCTGCCATGTGGCTGTCTGACCTGCTGCGCAAAATCACCAAAGGCCCCAACGTGGGCGAAACCTTCCGCGACTACATTGGCTGCTATGTGTATGGCACTGAAAACGGCAGTGCCCGCGCTGAATATGTGGGCGTTCCCGCCACGCTGGAACAACTGGAAGTGGAAGTGCGCCGCTATCTGGAAGACTTTCTCAGCACGCAGAAGGTGACCGACAGTGAGCACATTGCTACTGTCAAAGCGCTGCTGGCACAGCTGCCTGAGCGCCTTGCCGCGCACGTGGCCTCTGACATGAAACAGCCATTTGTCACGCTCTCGGAGGTGGATCTGTTCATTCGCACCGGTGTGCGTGAGCGGCGCAAAGAAAACGGGCGCTTCGTCGAATAAGCGCGCCATTTGTAACAGGTGACACCGCAAATGCGCTCTATATTCAGAGCCCTCGCGTTACTTCGCCTTTGCGCCTGACATGACAGACACCGTGCAGCAGCCTGCCACTACCGCTTCCATCGATTCCCGGCAACTTTTGCTGCCCGCCATGCAAGCCATGGTGAACGATCTGGTGCGCATGCTGCCACCCGCCAGCCTGGTGCAGGCCGTGCAAGTGCGCCAACTGCTGCAGCAAATGCAGATGGCCGCCGAAGTGCTGCACCTGCACAGCCTGCAACAGTTGCTCAAGACCATGGATGCGCAGCTGCAGCCCTATGCCACAGCGACCGAGCCTGCGCCCCCAAAAACGGGGGAATTGCTGCATCTGGCCGCGCGCGATGTGCAAACTTATCTAAGTAAGCCGCCCGACGCACACACCCTGTTTGCCAGCTACCGCGCGCTGACCAAGCTGGGCGGCAAAGACACGGCCCACCCCGCCGATTTGTGGGAGTCCCCGTGGCCCGTGCCGCAACTGCCCGCCACCAGCACCATTGCGCCACTGCCACCCAGCGCCGCCCTGCGCGCCCAGCTCGATCAGCAGGTGCTGGGCCTGCTGAAATCACCGGACTTGACCACCTGCAATGCGCTGCGCCAATCGGTGCTGGGGCTGGCCGCCTATGTACAAACGCAAGACGCGGACAGTACTGTGTGGCAACTGGCCGCCGCGTGGCTTGACGGCTTGACGGCCGAGCTGCTGGACTTGGATATCTACGCCAAACGCCTGGCGTCGCGCCTGCTGATTCAGTATGCGCAACTGACCAAGGGCAACTACCAGGCCCACCCTGACTTGCTGCGCGATTTATTGTTCTTCTGCGCCCAAGCCAGCCATGGGGCGCAGCGCATCGCCGCGCCACTGCCTGCGCTGCTGGAGCAGGTGCACACCCGCTGCACAGCACCAGAGCCCGGTGCCAAAGCCGCTGCGCCCACCGCAGACAGCGCGGCGTTGCCCCTGGCGCCCCCGCCCTTGGCCCCCGCCTTGCCGGAATTTGCCACTGCCCCGTCCATTGAGCCAACCAGCACCTTGCTGCAAGGGCTGGCCACGGTGGCACAGATCGAGCCAGATGCGGATTTTCTGCAGTCTGCGGAAACCATCTCGCAGCAACTCGGCCAACGCATTCAGGCATGGCGCAGTGACGAGACCGCCGCGCTAGACCCTCACATCCATCAACAAGCGCATGCCCTGTCGCGCCTAGCGTGGGATTACGGCTGCACCGAAATTGCAGCCCTAGCCAACCAGCTCGAACGCTGCCTGCAACGCATGCCGGACGACGCTACGCCTGCTCAGCGCAGCACCTGCCAGCACGCCAGCGAAGAAATTCACCGTCTGCTGCACCAGTTTGCTGCGGGCTTCATGCGCCGTGCCCACCCGCAGGTGATGGATGCGCTGCACCAGCTCTACGCGCAGTTGCCCGAGCCGATGGTGCTGGAAATTCCACGGCCTGAAACAACGCCAGAAACCGCGCAGGAAACGGTGCCTGCACCTGCTGAGCTTGCCGCATCCATCACTCCGGAGATGCAACCGGCAGCGCTCCAGCCGGCTTACCGCAGCGCCCCTGCCCCGCTGGACCCCATGCATTTTTCGGTCTTCTCCGACGAGATGCTGTCGCTGTGGCCCAAGCTGCAAGCGGCACTCAAGCAGTGGATGCACAAACCCGGCGACCGCGCAGCGCGCCAAATCGTGTTGCGCTGCCTGCACACCCTCAAAGGCAGCGCGCGCTTGGCCGGCGCCATGGCGTGGGGCAGCCAAGTGCATGCTTTGGAGAGCTTGGCGCTGGATGTGCCCAACAACGCCGGCCCCCAAGGCCCAGGCACTTTGCAGCAGCCCCTGGAGGCCTTGCGCATCGCCTTTGTCGCCTTGCAGCAAGAAATGGCCGACCGCCACCCGGAGCGGCGCAGCACCCAGCCGCTGGAAACCGTGGCCCGCTACGCCCAAGCCTTGTGGAGCACGCAAGACAGCGGCCAAACTGCCCTGACTGCGAGCCAATTGTCTGTCGGTGAAATCCACGCCAGCTTGCAGCGCCTGCGCAACCAGATTGCCGATTGCGCGGCATGGGCCGACACCTTGATGCTGCACGGCGGGCTGGACCTGCCCTACGAATTTCACGAAGAGCTCAACAGTTTGGTGCACCAGCTCAACGACTGCACCGACGATCTGGGCACCGCCCACCAGCAACTGCAGCACGGTCTGGTCAATGCACACGATGCCTTCCAGAGCCACGCCAGCCATTTGCGCGGCTTGCAGCAAACCTTGCTGTATGCGCGCCTGGTGCCGCTGAGCGATTTGCAAGCGCGCCTGCAAAGCACGTTTGATCTGGCACTCAAAGACACCGGCAAGCAGGCCGTGTTCCAGCTGCACGGCGGTGAAGTGCTGATGGAGCGCAGCGTGGCCCAAGCCTTGGCCCCGGCGCTGGAGCACATGCTGCGCAACAGCGTGGCCCACGGCATTGAAGCGCCCGCCCAGCGCCGCGTCGCCAACAAACCCGTGCAGGGCACGGTGCGCCTTCACCTGTCCAATCAGGGCCGCCAGCAAGTTATGACCTTGCAAGATGATGGCGCGGGCTTGTCGTTGGAAGGCATTCGCCGCAAAGCACTGGCTTTGGGCTTGATACAAGCTGATGAAGTGGTGGATGCCGAGCGCGCCGCCACGCTGATTCTGGAGCCCGGTTTGAGCACTGCCCGCACCGTGACCGAGCTGGCAGGCCGAGGCATTGGTATGGACGTGGTGGCCGAGACCGTGCGCGAATTGGGCGGCACGCTGCGCGTGCAAACGCGCACCGGCAAGGGCTGCCGCACCATGATGACGCTGCCCGCCGCCCCGCAGGTTGAGCAAGTGCTGGCCCTGCGCGCTGGTAGCTGGCGCGTAGCCCTGCCCGCCCGCGCCGTTGAAGCAGTGCGCCGCCTGCCTGCTGCCACTGTGCAACAGGCTTTGGAGCAAGGCATCTGGCACGACAAGGCCGGCGCGCCCCTGCCTGTGTACTGGGCTGGAGCCGTCTGGCAGCAATCGGCGCGCAGCATCGAAACCGCGCTCGACGGCCAGCGCAGCTTGCTGCTGGTGCGCGGCGACACCGCCCGCTGGGGCTTGGTGGTCGATGAAGTGCTGGACACGCAAGAAGTCACTTTGCAGGCCGCCACCAACTTGACCGTACCGATTCCCGGTTTGCTGGGCACCGCAGCGCAGGCCTCGGGCCAGGTGCTGCAGGTGTATGACCCCGCCGCCGTGCTGTGCGCGCACGAAGCGCGCTTGCTGCACCAGACCGCCGAGCCATTGCCCTCATCCAGCCATGACAACGAACCCGTGCGCCCACTGGTGCTGCTGGCCGACGACTCCATGAGCGTGCGCCGTCTGGCACAGCACCTGCTGCAAAGCAATGGCTACCGCGTGATTACCGCCGCCGATGGGCTGGAGGCGCTGGCCTTGCTGGAGCAAGAAGATCCGCCCGCCATGCTGCTGGTGGATGTGGAAATGCCCGATATGGATGGCATGGAGTTGCTGCGCCGCCTGCGTGCCGATGAGCGCTACAAGCGCCTGCCGGTGGTGATGCTGACCGCCCACGCCGCTGGCCCCATCAGCCAAAAAGCCATCGCGCTGGGTGCGCAGGCCTACCTGACCAAACCTTATGCACCCAATGAGCTGCTGGCGCAGGTGCGCCGCTACGCCACGGCCATTGAAAGTCGCTAGGGATGCTCTGCATAAAGCGGTTTCAACCGTGGTAACGACAACCAGAAGTGGCTCTGGTTTTTTGAACAAGTAGCGAAGGAACCTCTGCATAAAGCCAGCAACAAAAATGCCGTCTTTCGAGGGCTTTATTCATTGATGCATCACGCCTCCGCTATCGCAACAGCTCTTTGGCCTTTGAGCTAAGACTGACATGCGCTGATGCAGACTGTCTGGCCATTGCGTAATAACCAGCTCGAGAAAATTCATCCTCCATCTGCTTGATAGCGGCATCGATTTCTTCCTCGTTTGTTAGCCGCATCCTTGGATGCACTGCGGCAACAGCTTGCAACTCTGCAAATTTTGATTTGGCAAATTCCAGGTGCAAGACTTTCACCTCAGCGCTTGTTGAGCTATGAGCCAGCTGAAGTGATTGGTTTAACTGCTCTTTCGCTGTGCTGGCCTGCTTCTCCAACATTTCCAACATAGCGGCGTGCTCTTTTGCGTTTGCAAATAGCTCGCGAAGCCAACCGAACATAAATAAGTCTCCAATCTGGCTGCATCGTAGCAAAGGGAACGCTGAAAATTCAGCCGCATTTCGCCAACAAAAAGGCCCTCACTTCGAGGGCTTGCTTGTTTTTGTCCTGGCCGTCGATTCATCCCGTCACCACCACCTGGCCTTGACCTGCTCCGGCTGCTCTGGTCATGGATTCAAAACTGACAATAGATGGCTTCTCTAGATGGTGTCCGTGGGACGGAACAGAGGGAGGGGTAAAAAGAGGGCTGATAGCTCCGGGAGACGGAACAAGCACTCTAATTTTTAGTACCTCTTGCTACGGCCTCACGCAGCTTTGGGGTAAACAAAACCCAGCTGCCCGCGCTTTGTTGACAACTTCATCATACGGGCATCAAAGTCACGGGCGTCGGTGGAAGTGCTGGCAATGCTCTGCACTAGGTCGATCTGCTTGTCCAGCCGCTCCTGGCCACCATGCGTCAGCCACTGGTGCATCTTCTGTGAGCCATTGCGGCGCAGTTTCAGCTCGGCATGCACTTCATCAGGCAGTAGACAGGCGTAGACCCATTTGTCAGTGATCGCGCCATACAAGGCCGGCGTGCCGTTCGAGTGCCCCGTATAGGTTGTGCCTGTAATGCCCGCCAACGCCTCGTAGTAGCTAGGCTTGAAGCGCCATTCCCATGTTGCAGCGCCATCACGCGCAATAGCAAGGGCAGCAGGTTGGCAGTGTTGTTCACGTTGGGCTCCATGTATCTCAAAAACACAGAACCCATTGCAATGCCAGGCAGCAAAAATCTATAACCGTAGCCGGGGTCAGTGCTGAGATTCCGAAAGATCAAGGGGCACAAAAAGCCAGCGCTGCTTAAGCACCAGCAAGACAAATTAGAAAATCTGTTCTTCAGCTATCGCCGTGGAGATCACGCCTGCTTGAACGGGATGACCTCTGCGCCATTCTTGATCTGATCAAGGTAATTAGCCCAGATGCTCATGAGCTGGCGACGCTGCTCAATATAGTATGCACAGTCATAGGCAGCACCCACTGTTGCATCACTCATGGGCCATTCACCAGTGCGCGCGCTTGGAAACACATACCGGCCATGGCCTGTGAGTGGATGAATCTCTTTGAGGACTGCAATTGCTTGGGCAGCCAGCGGTACAAAGTGCGGCCGGCCGTTAATCTTCCCCTCAATCGTTCGCTTCATGCTGGCTGCAGGGATGGTCATCATGGCAGCATCAAAGTCGATCCAAGCCCATTCCATGGCCCTGATATTGCCCGGGCGCTGGAACAGCAAAGCAGAGAGCAGCAGGGCAGCACGCGTCAAAGGCTGGCCTTGGTAGCTGTCGATTGCACGCATCAAAGCACCTGCCGCCTTGGGCTCCAGCACTGCGGCCATGTGCTTCACAACCACTGGCGCCAAAGCTCCGGATAAATCAGGAATCGGGTTGGAAGCACAGCGGCCAGTCCGAATGCCGTATCTGAACACTTGGCCAGACTGCTCCTTGAGCTTGCTTGCCGTCTCTCTCGCACCTCGGGATTCAACCTTTCGGAGCACCGTCAGCATCACCGGTGCCGTGACATCTGGCAGAAGCATCCTCCCCCGACCGTTGGAAACACATCTTTTTCCATGCTCCGCATCCAGCGCATGGAGTGACCAGCACTCCAGCTATCTGCCTTGGTCGTATGGAATTCTCTGGCCACAGCTTTAAAAGCGACGTCACCCCGTTTTCAGTAGCACCCAGCTTTAGAGTCCGGGGTTAATTTACCCGCTTTCTGTTTCAAGGTCTGTGCGTAAGCTGCCGGCGTCAATCCACCCAGTGACTTCTTGGGCCTTTGCTCTGTTGATTTCCACGCAGAACTGACCCGCCGGGGATGCGGATAAAAACTTGGACTGGTTTTATGCGGTTAGACCAAGTTTTTGC
>JADMKK010000016.1 GCA_015478895.1 Comamonas sp.
AGTCCAAGTTTTTGTCCGCATGCCCGGCGGGTCAGTTCTGCGTGGAAATCAACACGTGGTCGTCTTTGCGCATGTAGGTTGGCATGTCAGCGTCCTTGGCTGACCGAATCCCTTGCTGCCGCTGTGTACCAGTCATTTGTACCACTTCAGGAGTAAAACTCCTTCATATGAAGCGATTTCAATAACTTAGTTCAATGTGGCGGAGGCTGTGAGATTCGAACTCACGGACCCTTGCGAGTCGGCAGTTTTCAAGACTGCTGGTTTAAACCGCTCACCCAAACCTCCGGAAGCTGCATATTCTACACAAGGTTTAGCCGCTCATTTCCCTTCGCGAGAACGAGGTCCAATGGAGTGAATTTTTTGAATCTATAAAAAATTTGGTCGGATAGTTTTGTTTAATTTTGACTATCTAAATTTTGAAATTGATAGTTTTGTTGTATCTATCTACACTGACTGCAGCGGTCCACTCTGAATATTGTGGCGTGTATATATAAGGACATTGATCTATGAGTGAACCTATCCCACCTTTGGACGACGCAACCTTGGAGTTTGCAGAGCGCGTGTTCGATGCCGCTCGACAAGGTGATGCGGCGCAGCTCAAGCTGTGGCTAGAAAATGGTTTGCCTGCTACGTTGCGCAATGCCAAGGGCGATAGTTTGATCATGTTGGCCAGCTATTACGGTCATGCTGAGGCTGCCAAGGTGCTGCTGCAACATGGCGCAGATGCGCAGCAGGTGAATGGCCGTGGACAGACGCCTTTGGCAGGGGCTGCATTCAAGGGCGATGCAGAGATGACGCGGCTGTTGCTTGACAACGGTGCGCAGGTGGATGGCCCTTCGCCCGATGGCCGTACGCCGCTGATGTTTGCGGCCATGTTCAATCGCACGGATATCGTGAATTTGCTGCTGGAGCGCGGGGCGTGCATTGGGCAAGCAGATCACCAAGGCACCACAGCACTGACTTGTGCCAAAGCGATGAATGCGCACGATGCCGTGGCGCTGCTGGAGCAGCGTTTGGCGGCTTGAGCTTTTGAATAAGATAGCTGCATGCCGTTGTTTCTCAACGCTTTCAATGCCAAATGACTTTGGATTCATTGAGACTCAAAGGCAGGTAGCTATCTATTTCGCAGCGACCGCGTAAAAAAACCGCCGAAAGGCGGTTTCTTTGGGGCGGTTCAGACAAGCCTTTTAGTCAGAAGTGGCGCCCGCAGCTTTAACTGCTTCGCCCCACTTTTTGATGTCTGCGTCAACAGTGATCTTTATCACCTGCGTCGGCAGTTCTGAGCGGGGCGGAGATCGCGGGTTCCAATGCGAAAGAATGCGCGTGCAGATGCATTTATTCAGAGCAGTGAGCCCACGTATTTCATAGATTTCACGATGTTTTATATGGGAAACCTAGGGTTCACTAAGGCACGCAGCTATGAATCTTGAAGTTCATGCACAAAAAAAGCCCTTGGCATTTCTGCCAAGGGCTTTCATTTCGACTGCGCTGGGGTGATTACGCCTTGCAGGCCTGTGCCTGGGCTGCCGACAAGGCCGTCATGTTCACCACGCGACGCACGGTGGAGGACGGGGTCAGCACGTGGGCCGTTGCGTTGGCACCCATCAGGATAGGGCCGATGGTGGTGCCGTGTGAGCCCGTGGTCTTGAGCACGTTGAACAGAATGTTCGCCGCATCCAGGTTCGGGCAGATCAGGATGTTGGCTTCGCCGGTCAGGCTTGAATCCAGCAAGGAGCGCTCACGCACCGTCTCGTCCAGTGCCGCGTCGCCATGCATTTCGCCGTCGCATTCGATGCCGGGGTTGGCAGCTGCAAACAGGTTGCGTGCTTCGCGCATCTTTAATGCCGACTTGCGGGTGGAAGAGCCGTAGTTGGAATGCGACAGGAAGGCCACCTTGGGCGGCAAGCCAAAGCGTGCCACTTCGTCGGCGGCCAGCTTGGCGATCTGGGCCAGCTCTTGCGCGCTGGGGTCTTCGTTGATGTAGGTGTCTGCAATAAACAGGGTGCGGCCTTCCAGCATCAGCGCGTTTACGGTTGCCAGGCGGTCAGCGCCGGGCTTGTGACCCAGCACGGTCTCGATGTAGTCCAGGTGACGGTCAAAGCGGCCCATCAAACCGGCCAGCATGGCATCGGCATCGCCCAGCTTGACCATCAGTGCCGCAATCAGGGTGTTGGAGCGACGCACGGCAGACTTGGCGGTCTCTGGCGTGATGCCGTCGCGGCCCATGAGCTGGTGGTAAGCCTCCCAGTACTGGCGAAAGCGCGGGTCGTCTTCAGGGTTGCAGATTTCGACATCTACGCCGGGTTGCAGACGCAATCCAGCCTTGGCGATGCGCGCTTCGATCACGGCGGGGCGGCCAATCAAGATGGGCTTGGCCAAGCCTTCTTCCACCACCACCTGCACGGCGCGCAGTACGCGCTCGTCTTCACCTTCGGCATAGGCGACGCGTTGCACATCGCTCTTGGCGGCAGCAAACACGGGGCGCATGAACATGCTGGTCTGGTAGACAAAGCGCGACAGGCTCTCGCGGTAGGCTTCGATGTCTTCGATGGGGCGTGTGGCCACACCGGATTCTGCAGCGGCCTGCGCCACGGCAGGCGCAATGCGCAAGATCAAGCGGGTGTCAAACGGTGTCGGGATCAGGTAGTCGGGGCCGAACTTCAGTTCTTTGCCTTGGTAGGCGGCGGCGACTTCGTCCGACACGTCCTGCTTGGCCAGGGCAGCGATTTCGCGCACGCACGCCAGCTTCATGCTTTCTGTGATCTTGGTGGCGCCGCAATCGAGTGCGCCGCGGAAGATGTAGGGGAAGCACAGGACGTTGTTGACCTGGTTGGGGTAGTCCGAACGGCCGGTGGCCATGATGCAGTCCGGGCGCACGGCCTTGGCCAACTCAGGGCGGATTTCGGGCTCTGGATTGGCCAGCGCCAAGATGATGGGCTTGTCGGCCATGGTCTTGACCATCTCTGCGGTCAACACGCCAGGTGCTGAGCAGCCCAAAAATACGTCGGCGCCGTTGACCGCATCAGCCAGTGTGCGCAGTTCAGTGTCCTGGGCGTAGACGGCCTTGGATGCGTCAAAACCACCGGGGCGGCCGTTGTAGATCACGCCCTTGGAGTCGCACATGAAGACGTTCGACTGCTTGACGCCCAGGCCCACCATCACGTTCACACAGGCAATCGCCGCAGCGCCCGCGCCAGAAACAGCGACTTTGACTTCGCCGATCTTCTTGTCGACCAATTCCAGGCCGTTGAGCAAAGCTGCGCTGGAGATGATGGCCGTGCCGTGCTGGTCGTCGTGAAACACCGGAATGTTCATGCGCTTGGACAGTTCTTGCTCGATGTAGAAGCACTCAGGTGCTTTGATGTCTTCGAGGTTGATACCACCCAAGGTGGGTTCCAGCGAGGCAATGATGTCGATCAATTTGTCGGGATCGCGCTCGGCCAGCTCGATGTCGAACACGTCCACACCCGCAAACTTCTTGAACAGGCAACCCTTGCCCTCCATCACCGGCTTGGCAGCCAGCGGGCCAATATCACCCAGACCCAGCACGGCAGTGCCATTGGTGATCACGCCAACCAGGTTGCCGCGCGAGGTGTACTCATGGGCTTTGGAAGGGTCGGCCTCAATGTCCAGACAGGGGTAAGCCACGCCGGGCGAGTACGCCAGCGACAAGTCGCGCTGGTTGGACAGCGGCTTGGTAGGGGTAACGGAAATCTTGCCCTTGTTAGGGGTGGAGTGGTACTCACGCGCTGCATCGCGCAGGGCTTGTTCAGCGGTGGACAGAGTTTGCGTCATACAAAAATATCTCGTGAATCTGGCAAATCAAGCCCCACGGGCTTGTTGACCTCGGAGCTTACCCTAGGTCTTGTATGTCAAAGGGATGAACGGTTTGTCCGCTGCAATGTACAAAGCCTCAGGCACAAACCCCTTGCGCGATAGCCAAGGGGTTTGACAGGGCCCAGTGATGACCAGGCAAAGACCAAAGACACAACGCGTTAGTGGGCGTCTGCCTGGCGTGCAGCATTGATTACAGCTTGGGTGTCGCCACGGGTACCATTGAAAAACACATTCAAAAGTACGGCCGCCAGCGAGGCCAAAAGGATACCGGATTCAATCAGCGGGTGGATGGCGTGTGGCATCCATTGGCGAAAGTTCGGCGCTACCAGCGGGATCATGCCCACGCCAATCGATACGGCCACAATCATGGCGTTGTTGCGGTTGTGCTTGAAATCCACGTTGGACAAGATGCGGATGCCGGTGGCGACCACCATGCCAAACATCACCAGGCCTGCGCCGCCCAGCACGACGGTGGGCAGCGACTCAATCAGCATTGCCATCTTGGGCAGCACGCCCAGCACAATCAAAATCACGCCGCCTGCCACGCACACCCAGCGGCTCATGACGCCGGTGACCGCGACCAAGCCTACGTTTTGCGAGAAGCTGGTGTAGGGGAAAGTGTTGAAGATGCCGCCAATCAGCGTGCCCAGGCCATCGGTGCGCAGACCGCGCGTGAGTTCGGTTTGGCTGATCTTTTTGCCAGTCATGTCGGACAGGGCCAGGAACATGCCGGTCGATTCGATCATCACCACAATCATTACCAGCGTCATGGTCAAAATCAGGATCGGATCAAACACCGGTGTGGCTATTTCAAAAGGCAATACCAGGTTGAACCACTTGGCTTCGGCCACTTTGTGAAAGTCCATCAGGCCCATGGCCGCTGTAATCACGCCGCCCACAATAATGCCCAGCAGCACGGAGATATTGGCAAAAAATCCTTTGCCAAAGCGCGCCACCAGCAAGATGGTCAGCAGCACAACGCCGGAGATACCTACGCCGGTCAGGTCTGCATATTTGGGATTGGGAATAGTGGGAACTACTGCAAAACCAGCGGGTACGGGCGGCAGCGAGGTGCCGGGCGCACCGGCCATGGCTTGCGCTTCTGAGAGCCACTTCAAATGTTCGGGGTTGGGAACGCTGGGGGCAGTCGGGCCTACGGGGTTGCCAAAAATCCAGTTGATGCCCACCCGCATCAGGCTGATGCCAATCACCGTGATGATGGTGCCGGTGACCACCGGCGGGAAAAAGCGCAGCAAGCGACTGATGATGGGGGCGATCAGCATGGAGACAATGCCTGCCCCGATGACCGCGCCAAAGATCAGCCCCGCGCCAGCGTGCCCCCCTGTGGACTGCGCCATCGACACCATGGGGCCAACAGCAGCAAAGGTCACGCCCATCATCACCGGTAGCTTGATGCCAAACCACTGCGTGCAGCCCATGGCTTGAATCAATGTGACCACCCCGCAAACAAACAAGTCGGCCGAAATCAGCATGGCGACTTGCTCAGGAGGCAGATTTAATGCCCGCCCCACAATCAGTGGTACGGCCACTGCGCCGGCATACATCACCAGTACATGCTGCAAACCCAGTGCGGTGACGCGACCTAAAGGGAGTTTTTCATCAACGGGGTGCACGGTGTTGGGCATAGCGGCTTTCCTTGGGGCTTTTGCGATGAGGTGGGCAATGCTGCATCTCAGATGTACATATATCCATACAAAAAGTGTATACAAAGCGGCTGCAAGAACCCTCCGTTAAAACCCTGTTGTGCATGGCTGGCCTGGCGCTTAAGTGCGCTGTGCGGCAGGCGTTGCTGGCTGAGTCTTACAGCTGCACAGCCCGGCCAATGAATTGGATTGGGCCAGTAGGGCGGTCAATGGGCGAGCCACCGGCAGGCTCCAGCGTCAACTCAAACAGCTGGTTGGGCTGCAGCGGGGGAAGCTGATCAACCGGCACTTCGATGGCCTGGCCCGGTGTGACCAAGCCCAGTGACACGGGGGCAGACCAGCTGTCTGCCTTGGTCCAGAACTGCAATGATTTCTCCGCAGGAATCACGTCAGGACTGAGCGGTACCAAGCGCAGATTTCCTGCAGCCTGGGCTTGCACCAGCCAGCCTGGTGCTTGATTTTGCGGTGCGGCCAGCACCACAAAATAGCGGGCTGCAGCGGGCTGTGGTGCCGGGCCTGCGAGCAGCATCGCGCAAAGCACGGCTGCCGCCGTCAATCCCGTGCCAGCCAGCCCGCGCCACAGGGCCAGACTGTCCCACTGCCACCAGCGCGGTGCTGCCGCTTGGCGCGTGGAAGAGCTGGGGTGTGCTTGTGCGGTACTGGCTGCAATGCGTTGCCACACCGCTGCAGAGGGCTGGACTGGCGCCACTCCACGAGTCAAAGGGTGCAGCCGAACCTCCCAGGCATCGACGGCGGCCCGCAAAGCAGGGTCGTGCGGCAGGCGAATGTGCATGGCATGGCGTTCGGCGCCATCGAGTGTGCCCAGCACATACTCGCCAGCCTGTGTATCGATATCGTCGTAGTTGCCATCATCGTTCGATGGCGGCGGCAGGTGGCTCTCGGTACTCATTGCATGCATTCCCGCAGGGAGCGAAGACTGCGCTGAATCCATGCTTTGACGGTGCCCAGTGGTGCTTGCACCCGTGCCGCAATTTCACTGTGCGTGCAGCCGTCTATATAGGCATGCAACAGGCAGGCACGGCGGGCAGGCTCCAGCCCTTCAAGGCACAGGCCCAGGCGGCCCAGTGCCGCTTGGTGGGTCAAATCATGGCTGCTGTCATGCCAAGCCTCGATGGCGGCTTGGGCATCGCGTGCGGCTGCAGCGGGTTCATCCAGTGTGACTGCGCGTGCACTGCTGCGCATGCGGTTCAGGGCCGTGTGGCGCACTACGGTGTAAATCCAACCTCGGCCCGCACCGCGGCGGGCATCGAAACTGGCAGCACCGCGCCAGATGGCAAGAAACGCATCGTGCAGCACATCCTCTGCCGTGGCCCGGTCGCGCACAATGCGCAGCGCCACGCCCAGCAGGTAGCGCGCTTCGCTTTCGTAAATACGCTGCAAGGCCACGCGGTCGCCACGTGCGCAGGCTTGCAACTCAGCGTCATGATCCAAAGCGGTGTCAGCGGCGGGGTTCAAAGTTGGCACAGGCAAGCCCGTAGGGGGAGGGTGGAAAAGCAATCCTCCCCCCAGTGTAGTGCAGGCCTACATGGGCTTCCAGAAGATGTAGTCGGCCTGGTACTTCACCATGGCTTTTTGCCCTTTGGTGGCTGAGGTGCAAGGTTTGTCGCTGGGGGCAACGCCGCCTTGCAAGGCCACGCGCTGGATGTAGCTGACACCTGTCAGATCGCCTTGTCCCATCGCCGGATTGGCCTTGACCAATTGGTAGGGCAAGTGGCCTGCCCCCGATGGGGCAACTGCCAGTTGTGTGGCTGTGAGCTTGGAGCCGTCTGCTGCTTCCCAGGTCGCAGGTGGGCCGTAATAGCGGCCTACTTGTTTGCCGTCGCGGCTTTTGAGCACGGCATCGGGGCCGACGAATACCCATTCGGTTTGTCCAGGTGCATTGGCTTTGTCGCGACATTCATAAGTGATGTCTCCGCTGCCCACGGTTTCCCAGGCCACCTTGTGGCCGGCGGGCACCTGAATGGATGCAGGCAGACCCTGCTGCGAGAAGCTATGGTGGGCGGTGGAATGCGACATAGCGCCGCAGGCGCTCAGCAAGGCTGCTGCGGCGCCAACCAGGGCCAGGGGCGCAAAACGGAGTGCAGTTGAGGTAGTCATCGTGATTCTCCAAACAAGGTGATGGGATGAGGGCCGCGCAGCTTTGTGGTGCTGCTACTGGTACTACCCGCCAGCGCTGTGTTTGGATGCACCCGATGTGAAATATTTTTTTTCGAGGCGTTGCGGTGGCCGATGGCCCCGGTATTCCACGCACCACGGGTGGTGTGCGGGCGGCAATAAAAAAGCCCCCGAAGGGGCTGTGCCAGCTTTAAGCCAGTAAGTCCACCAGACTGCGGGCCACCACCTTGGTGGCGCGGCGCAAATCTTCCAGGTCCAGACGCTCATCGGCGCGTTTGGCGTGGCTCTCCAGCACGGTGCGCGGGCCTGCACCGTAAATTACGCCGGGAATGCCGCGCTCCACATACAAGCGCACGTCGGTGTACAGCGGGGTGCCTACGGCGGGCGGCTTTTCGCCAAATACCGCTTCGCCATGGGTTTGAATGGCATCTACCAACGGCTGGTTACCTGCCAAAGGCGTCATGGCATGGGCCAGCAGCAGGCGTTTGATGTCCACGCGCACGGCGTCCTCACCCTGATAACCGCGCTCGGTGTTGAAGTGCTCCACGGCCTTGGCAATTACGGCGCGCATCGAGGCTTCCACTTCCACCGGGTTTTCTTCGGGAATCATGCGGCGGTCGAGTTTGAGCATGACTTTGCCGGGGATCACATTGGTGTTGGTGCCGCCTTCAATGCGGCCAATGTTCACGTAGGGGTGCTTGATGCCAGGCACTTTGGACAGCACCTGCTGGTACTTCATGTTCTCTGCATACAAGCCATTCATGATTGCGACAGCCGCTTGCAATGCGTCCACCCCAGTGTGGGGCACGGCAGCATGGGCCATCTTGCCGTGCACGGTCACTTCCATTTGCAGGCAGCCGTTGTGGGCGGTGACCACTTCATAGCTAAAACCGGCGGCAATCATCAAATCAGGATTGGTCAGCCCTTTTTTCAGCAACCAGCCGGGGCCCAGTTCGCCGCCGAACTCTTCGTCATAGGTAAAGTGCAACTCCACCGCGCCCTTGGTGGGCTTGGCTACAGCTTCCAGCGCACGCACCGCAAAGGTGAAGCTGGAAAAATCGCTCTTGCTTACCGCTGTGGCGCGGCCGTACATCTTGCCGTCTTCGATGACGGCGCCATACGGGTCATGGCTCCAGCCTTCTCCGGGTGGCACCACATCACCGTGGGCGTTCAGCGCAATGGTCTTGCCGCCATCGCCCGGTGTGCCATAAGGGCGGCGCACGATCAGGTTGGTGATGGTCTGCATGCCGTAGTCTTTCACCTCTTGCTCAGGCACGGCGTGTTTTTCCGCGTTGAAACCAAACGCTGCAATCAGGTCCGCCGTGCGCTCGGCGTGGGGCGCATTGTTGCCGGGCGGGGTGTCGGTGGGCACCTGCACCAGTGCTTGCAGAAACTGCACCTGCTCATCAAAGTGGGCATCAATCCACGCATCCAGCGCGGCGTAGGTGGCTTGGCGGTCTTGGGTCATGTGCTTGTCTCTTTAATCAGTTGTTAGTCGGCGGCCAGTTGCTGCAGCACATGGCTGAAGGCATCGACGGCCAGTTGCATGTCGTCGCTGGTGGTCGATTCCAGGGGGTTGTGGCTGATGCCGCTGTTCAGCCCACGCGTAAACAGCATGGCCTGCGGCATGATTTCGTGCAGCTTCATGGCATCGTGGCCTGCGCCGCTGGGCATACGGTAGATGGGCACACCCAGTGCCTCTACAGCCTTTTCCCAACGCGCCTGCAGCGCTGCGTCGCTCGGTGCAGCAGCTGCTTGCATGGCCAGTTCCAGCTTGGTTTGCAGACCTCGGCGGGTGGCAATTTCATCCAGCTTGGCCAGCACGTCCTTGACCATGGCATCGCGCTGCGGGTCGGTCGGCGCGCGCATGTCCATCGTGAACATGCACTTGCCGGGCACCACGTTGATGGAGCCGTTGGGCACTTGCAGCATGCCGATGGTGGCCACGCTGTCCCCATCTTGCGCAGCGCGTTGCTCCATGTACAGGGCCAGTTCGGCGACACCCAGTGCGGCATCACGGCGGCGATTCATCGGGGTGGTGCCTGCGTGGCTGGCCGTGCCAATCATCTCGCAGACATAGCGCACACCACCGTTGATGGAGGTGACCACGCCCAGCGGAATGTCCAGCTCATTGAGCACCGGGCCTTGCTCAATGTGTACCTCGATAAAGCCCAGATACTGCGCGGCATCACGCTGGATTTTGGGAATGTCGTCAACGCACAGGCCTGCATGCTGCATGGCCTCGCGCATGGTGATGCCATCGGCGTCTTTTTGTTCCAGCCACTCGGGCTTGAAGTCGCCAATCAAAGCGCCAGAGCCCAGGAACGTGGCCTTGTAGCGCTGGCCTTCTTCTTCGGCAAAGCCCACCACTTCAATGCCAAAAGGCAGGCGCTTGCCTTGGCGGTGCAGCTCGCGCACGCAGGCCATGGGTACAAAGATGCCCAGGCGGCCGTCGTACTTGCCGCCGTTGCGCACGGTGTCGTAATGGCTACCGGTCAATAAATACTTACCTTGTTCTTGCGCCGGTCGGTAGCGGCCCACGACGTTGCCGACTGCATCAATCTCAACCTCATCAAAGCCGCAGTCACGCATCCAGTGGCTGATGCGCTGGGCGCAGGCGCGGTGGGCATCGGTCAGGTAGGTGACGGTGAGCTGGCCTTTTTCGACGTAGCCCGGCTCGCTATGCTGGGCCAGTTTTTCCTGCCAGTCCCATACATCGTTGCCCAAGGTAGGCGCGTAGCCAAACTTGTCGTTCAGGCGAATTTCGGCAATGCGGTGGATGTTGCGAATGGCTTCGGCTCGCTCAAAGTCGGGGTGGTTGTTCAGGCGCCGAGCGAATGTCTCGATGATGTCCTGCTTGGTCAGGCCCGTGCCACGCGGGCCACGCACGGCCACAATAAAGGGAAAGCCGAAACGCGCGTTGTAGTCGGCGTTGAGCTGCTGGATTTGCGCAAACTCTTGGGGTGTGCAACTGGTCAGGCCCGCAGTTTTTTGCTCGTTGGTGGACTCCGCCGTCAGCGTCTTGGCCACCATGGCTTTGCCTGCAAGCTCCGGGTGGGCACGGATCAAATCCAGTTGCGGCTGCACCCCGGCTTTGTCCAGAACCTGCGCCATGGCGTATTTCAGGTGCGCCTGCGACTTGAACGGGCGCTGGGCCAGTGCGGCCTCAGCAATCCATGGCGAATGTTCATACAGGCCATCGAGCAGCTGCACGGCCGTTGCGGTGTCCGCAGCGTTGAGTTGTTCCAAGGTCAGGGCCATGGTGCTTCCTATCTAAAACAAGAGCTGCTTGCGCAGGCTGGATAAGCGCTAGAGGCTAATTTGACTTAAATATTGATTACAAAGCTGGCGCTGGAAAGTGCTGTGCCCAGTGGCGCGCAATATCAATCCGTCGCGCTACCCACACCTTGTCATGCTGTTGGATGTGGTCGAGGAAGCGCTGCAGCGCCGTGATGCGGCCGGGGCGACCCAGCAAGCGGCAGTGCATGCCAATGCTCATCATCTTGGGGGCGTTGTCGCCTTGCGGATCGCCTTCTGCGTACAGCGCATCGAACGTGTCTTTGAGGTATTGAAAGAACGGATCGGCGTGCGAGTAACCCTGGGGCAGCGCAAAGCGCATGTCGTTGCAGTCCAGCGTGTACGGCACGATCAATTGCTGGTGCTGGCTGCCGTCGGTCTTGCCGACGGTCATCCAGAACGGCAGGTCGTCGCCGTAGTAATCGCTGTCGTAGCTAAAGCGGCCGTCATCGGCCACGATGCGGTGGCTATTGGGGCTATCGCGCCCGGTGTACCAACCCAGACCGTGGTCGCCGTCGTGGCCGTAAATCTCTTCAAAGATCTGCATGCACTGCGCCAGGTGCGCGCGCTCAATTTCTTCGGGCACGCCTTGGTAATGAATCCATTTCAGACCATGGCAGGCCACTTCATGGCCCAGTTCGTGAAAGGCCTGTGCCACATCGCGGTGCTTTTGCAGGGCCGTGGCCACGCCAAATACGGTCAACGGCAGGTCGCGCTTTTCAAACTCACGCAGGATGCGCCACACGCCGGCGCGGCTGCCGTATTCGTAAATGCCTTCCATGCTCATATGGCGCTCGGGGTAGGCGGCAGGGTTGAACATTTCCGACAGAAACTGCTCGCTGGCGGCATCGCCATGCAGCACGCAGTTTTCGCCACCTTCCTCGTAATTGAGCACAAACTGCACCGCCACGCGCGCTTGCCCCGGCCATTGCGGGTGCGGTGTGTGGCGGCCGTAGCCGATCAAATCACGGGGGTAGGGGGCGCAGGCGTTGTAGGTCATGGTTTCCGGAACAAACTCAAAGGGTGACGCTGGACAGCGCCATGGACAAATCATTGGTAGGCATGTCACGGTCAAAGGTCAACCCTTGCTCGACATGCTCCAGGTGTTCCTGCATCAGGCGCACAGCGGTGTCTTCGTCTTTATCGATCAAGGCTGTCACGATGGCTTCGTGCTCTTCGTGCGAATGCTCGGCGGCCAGGGTGCTCTGGTACATCAGCGTGATGAGGGCGCAGCGCGAGATCAAATCGCCCAGAATTTGCGCCAGCACGGTGTTGCCCATCTGCTCGGCCATGACCACGTGAAAGTCGCCCAGCAGCTCCGTGCGCTGGCCCACGTCATTGCGCTCCATGGCTTTTTTCTCGGCGGCAATATGGTGCTTGAGCGCTTTGATCTGCTTGGGCGTGACCTGCCGCACAAAGGCGCGGGTCATTTCGGCTTCCAGCATGCGGCGCACGGCAAAGACTTGTTTGGCCTCATCGACCGACGGTGTTGCCACAAAAGCGCCGCGCGCGGGGGCCATCGTGACCAGGCGGTTTTGCGAAAGCTGGAACAAAGCTTGCCTGACCAGGGTGCGCGAGACACCGAAGTGGTCGGCCAGCTTTTGTTCCGCCAGCTTGGTGCCGGGCAGCAACTTGTGCTCGACGATGGCGCGGGTGAGTGCGTCGGCAATGGCGCTGGTGGAGGATGTTTCCATAGGGATCATCATAGATGCGTTTGAGCAAAAATTGTATACACTTTTGGTAAACAAGCGGCTGCAAGGCAGCCACAGCACATTAAGGAGTTACCCCCATGGGCTTGAGTACCCACGTTCTAGACACCATGCACGGCTGCCCTGCAGCTGGCATGGAGGTGAAGTTGTTTGCTACGCAAGGTGATACCGCCACACTGGTGAAAAGCCTGACGCTCAACCACGATGGCCGCACCGATGCATCACTTTTCGACAACCAGAGTCTCCAAGTGGGCACTTACCGCTTGTCTTTCGATGTTGCAGGCTACTTCAAAGCAAAAGGCGTGCAACTTCCCGAGCCTAATTTTCTGAATGTGGTGAGTCTGGACTTTGGGGTAGCGCACACCGACCAGCATTACCACGTGCCATTGCTCGTCAGCCCCTGGAGCTATTCGACCTACCGCGGCTCGTAAATGGTGCACAGTTAAAACAAAAAAGAGAGCGGCTGGCCTTCGTATTTGCTGGATTTCAGATAGTTTTATCTCTGAAACCTATAAAAAACAAGGGCCAGCCGCTCTCTTTTTGTTGAGGCGTCTACATGCCGTCGCGCTGGCCTTCGGTCAGGGTGTCGAGCTGGAACTTGCCCGATTTGTCCCACAGCCAAGTGTCGGTATAGGTCACATAACCCAGCCTGCTGGCGACTGGAAATGGTGCAGCGGCGCGCACGGTGCGCTCAATTTCCTTGATCACTTCGGGTGCATGGCGCGGTGCGCGCATCCAGTGCAAGCTGCGCACCTCACCTTTGCGCCCCAGGTTCACCTCCAGGGTGCCCACGGCATACAGCATGGGCGGCAGTCGGCCCTGGTAAATGCGTGCAGTGTTTTGGGCATACAAGTGTTTGGCGGCATCCTGACGGTAAGCGCGCGCCGAGGTGGCGCTGGATGCGCCCGCTGCAGCTGCGCTGCTGCCCGGGGGCACACTGGGTTTAACACCGCAGGCCGCCAGCAATGCAGCCATTGCGGCGGCTAGGCCGCCCCACAGCCAATGGCGCTTAGGATGGGCGGTCGAAGTAGGGCGAGGCTGGTCAGACATGCGGCAAGCTTAGCGCGATCTGCCAGCGGACAAAAGTGGCAAGGCTTGTGCTTGCTGTGTCGCTGATAACGCAAGAAAGGTCTTCGGGTGAACGATTGGGAACGTCTGCATGCGGCAGTGGTACATGCGCCGGTATGTTTGGTGGAAGTGGTGGCCACACAAGGCTCTGCACCGCGCGGTGCGGGCGCGTGGATGGCGGTACAAGCTGGTCAGCAAATTGGCACTGTGGGTGGTGGCCATCTGGAATGGGAAGCTGCTCGCCTGGCACGGGACTGGCTGCGGCAAGGTTTGCCGGGCGATGCACGCCTCCACCGTCTGGCGCTGGGCCCGTCGCTGGGGCAGTGTTGTGGTGGGGCGGTAGAGATGCGTTTGAGTGCCGTGACCACGCACAACGTCGGTGCACTCCAGCAGCGCCTGCAACCCGCGCGCACGCCGGTGGCCTTGTTTGGTGCAGGGCATGTTGGCCATGCGCTGGTGCGCGTGCTGCAGCCTTTGCCGTTCACCGTGCAATGGATCGACAGCCGCGACGACATGTTCCCCGCTGTCGCCGTGCCGCAAGTGCAGTGTGAGCATTCCGTGCCTGTGCACGACGCCGTGCGCGATCTGCCCGCGCAATCGCTGGTGCTGGTGATGAGCTTTAGCCATGCCGAAGATTTGGACATCATCAGTGCCTGCCTGCGCCGCCAGCGTGAGCGGGGCGACGTGCCTTTTATTGGCCTGATCGGCAGTGCCACCAAATGGGCGGTGTTTCAAAGACGCCTGGTCGAGCGCGGCTTTGCGCCCGAGGAAATTGCCCACATCACCTGCCCCATTGGGATTGCCGATGTGCCGGGCAAAGAGCCGCAAGTAATCGCCATCTCGGTTGCGGCACAGTTATTGCAGCTGCGAGGGCAGCAGCTTTCATCACACTGACGCGGCTACGTAGTTGCCCTAGATCGAGCGATTTTCTGCACGATTGGCGACAAAAACTGCATACACTTTGATGAAAGACAGGTCGCAGCGGTGCCCAGGATGGTTTTGACAACCCAGGTGCGCGACCCCTTCTTCTGCTCAGAGCGCCCGCAGTGGTGAGCAGGTTTGATCCTTAGGCAGCCCTTGCGCTGCCGGAGTTGAGTGCTATGGAAAGCTATATCCTCGACTGGGCCAACCTGCTGTTGCGGTGGCTTCACGTCATTACCGCCATTGCCTGGGTGGGCTCGTCGTTTTACTTTGTGTTTCTCGACAGCAGCCTGACGCCGCCCGTCGACGACGATCTCAAAAAACAAGGTGTCAGTGGTGAGCTGTGGGCCGTGCATGGCGGCGGTTTCTACCATCCTGTGAAATTTGCGGGCGCGCCGCCCAAGCTACCTGAGCACCTGCATTGGTTCTACTGGGAAAGCTACACCACGTGGCTGTCCGGCTTTGCGCTGCTGACGGTGTCGTACCTGTGGAACGCCAACATCTATCTGGTCAACCCCGCCAATCCCGTCATGTCCAGTGGCATGGCGATTGGGGCAGCGCTGGCGTTCTTGGTCGTGTTCTGGCTGCTGTACAACGGCATTTGCCGCCTCTTTGGAGAGAAAGAGGGTGGAGACGGCATCGTTGGCGCACTGGTCTTGGTGCTGGTGTGTATTGCTTCGTATGTGGCCTGCCAGTTGTTCCCCGGCCAGGCAGCGTTCTTGCTGATCGGTGCCATGCTGGCGACTTCCATGAGCGCCAACGTGTTCTTCTGGATCATTCCTGGCCAAAAGACGGTCGTGGCGGCCATCAAGGCAGGTGAACCCGTCGACCCCATCCACGGCAAACGTGGCAAACAGCGCAGTGTGCATAACACCTACTTCACGTTGCCAGTGCTGTTTGCCATGCTGTCCAACCACTATGGCTGGTTGCATTCACACGAGATGAACTGGCTGGTGCTGATTCTGATGATGTTCACCGGTGCCGCGATTCGCCAGTTCTTCGTCATGCGCCACGGCTACAAGCTGGGTCGCAACCCCCATCCTTGGAAGTACGCAGCCGTGGGCGTGGCCGTGCTGATCGGCGTGATTGCCTGGCTCAAACCCGTGCCGCCCGCTGCTGTGGCAGTGCACCCCGCCGTGATTGCACCTGTGGGCCAGTCTGTGCTGCAAGGCGAAGAAGCCAAAAATATGGCCGAAATGGCTGAAAACCCAAGCACAGCAAAGGCAGGTAGCTATGAAAATATTCACACGGTGATGCAGCAGCACTGCGTGGTGTGCCACAGCGCCAACACCATCGCGCAAAAGAACGTCAAGTTCGATACCGCCGAAGAAATCAAGCAAAACGCCCAAGGCATCTACCAACAGGTCGTGATGCTGCGCAAGATGCCATTTGGCAACCCCGGCGCGCTCAGCGATGCCGAACGTGCATCTTTCAAACAGTGGTTCGAAAGCGGTGCCCCCATCCACTGACAGGGCTTTATTTCCCCACAACCCGCAGTCGGGCGCTGCGGGTTTTTTTATGGGGAAAACCAAGGCCTTTGAAAGACTGCAACTGGGTGGAAAGGCTTGTGGGATAAGGCTTGGCTGCTCAAAACTACATCATATTATTGACATGGCTCAACACGCTAGGGCAGGCGCTGCGGCACAGTCCGTACCCATGTTCCACATCCCATCATTTGACCCCTTGGCCCAGGCAGAGGTAATTTCCTCGGGGCAACTGCTGCGTCAGCGCGGCGCGCATCCGGACTCTGTTCTGTACTTGGACAGCGGCACCGTGGTGCTGGGTGTGCGCGATGAGGGGCAAATGCGCCACCAGTTGGGCATCGTCAACGGCCCGGCATGGCTGGATGCGGCATTCGTACTGGCTGGCAAACCCTGCTGCGTAGATATGGTGACGGATTCGCGTGTTCGCGTCCGCAGGGTATCGCTGGCATCTTTTCAAGACGGTCTGAACGCTTTGCCAGATACGGTGACCGCGTTGGTGCGCGACATGGCCCAAGGCTACTGCCAGCAGACAGAAACGGCCGTCAGTCGTCTGGCCCAAGATGCAGAGGCGCGCTGCGCACAATGGCTGCTGCGCCACGCCCAGCATGCGGACAACGGCACTCTGCGCGTTACCCTCAACCAGCGCAAGCGCACCATTGCCGCCCAGTTAGGAATTGCGCCAGAAACCTTTTCCCGGGTTCTGCGCCACCTGCGTGAGCATGGCTTGATTGCGGGCACGGGCAATGTGCTCAATTTGCCCCAGCCCTCTGCGCTGCAAACCGTTGCAGGCATTTAATTTCGAGTAGTGCTTGCAACGTACACCGCTTTGAGGCGGTGTCTTTCAAGGGTTCTACCCGTGTAAAACGCACCTCGCTCCTGCCTATAGTCGGATGTGCGTCTTTCCAAGAAATCTACCTTTCCATCCTTCCATAGCCAGCAGCTACAGCGGTTGAGGCCGCCCGGCGTTGGGGGCAGTGGTCTGCGTGGTTTGCTGCTCATCTTGCTGGGTTTTGTGGTGGCAGCCATGCTGACTGCAGGCTTTGTAATGGCACAGTTTTTCGATGAGCGCAGCCAGGCCACCACTACCGCGCAACAAACCTCCACAGCAGATCTCTGGGCGCGCATGCTCACCGCCCGCATGGAGGCGCACCAGCGGCTGCTGACCTCCATTGCCCAAGGCATGCATTCGAGCTTGTTAGACAAGCCTGCAGTGCTGGATGCGCTGATGCAGCAAGACGGCTCCATGCTGCGCCTGTTCGAAAGCTTGCACGTTGCACTGCCCAATGGCAGTTTGAGCCACCACGGTCAGGTCGGTGCGCCGGTAGAGCTGGACAGCTCAGGCCGCGATGGTTTGCGCCGTACCGTCAACGAAGGTAAACCCACCGTGGTCTATATGCAGCAAGTGGACGATACCCAGCACCTGCATGTGTTGCTGAGCGTACCTTTGCGCCAGGCCGAAGGCCATATTTCCGGGGCTTTGGCCGCCATCGTCAAATTGCCAGTGGCTGCGCTTTTACCCGAGCCAGTGAGCCTCTCCAAAGATGTGCAATACATGCTGGTGGGCAGTGATGGTGTGGTGCTGGTGCATTCTGAGGCGGGGCAGCGATGGCTGTCGATGAAAGAAGTCATGGGCCGCAACTGGGAGGAATGGCAGGCGCTGTCAGGGCCTTCTACCGCCAACGCTGATACCCGCCTGTGGGGTCAAGTACTGGCGACGCGGGTAGGCCTGCCTTTGCCGCAGTGGCAGGCCGTGGTGTTAAGGGATATGTCGCAGGACGGCGTAATCCACCATTTTCCAACTAGCTTGTGGTGGATGCTGGGCCTGGCAGCAGCTTTTTTAACGCTGCTGGCTTGGTACTTGGTATGGCGCTGGATAGACCCCAGGGCAGAGCCTAATGACCCCCTTGATTCGCTGTTGAGCAGCCAAGGCACCGCAGATGATATCGCTGTGACTGCGCACTCTCCAGCGCAAGAGGAAAGTGCAGAGCCGCTGCTGAAAGTGCAGGCCCAAGCCATGGCCATGATGGAAGCCATGCCCTCCACGCTGATGCTGGAGCAAGATGGCCAGGTGCGTATGGCGACCGCGCAGCTAGCGGTGGTGCTGGGCTATATGTTGGAGGATCAGGAGCGTATGCCGATTGCTCGCTTTTTTGCCGACGCGCAAGTGCTCCAGCAAATCAGGGACGAATTGGTCAGTCATGGCAGTTTTGAAGGTTTGATCGGGTTGAAAAAACGCGATGGGGATACGGTGCAGCTTGATGCGCTGGCGTGGACGCCTTCCAGTTTGCCCAGCGCCACCGTCTGGCAGCTGCGCCTGCCTTGGCGTTCGCGCAAGGTGGCCCCTTTACCGGGCGACCCTCAAGCCTGGCGCGACCTCCTGACTGGCCTGCCGAACCGTGAAGCATTTGTCTGGGGCTTGCAGTCGTGGACCAGCGAAAGCATGGCCGCATCCCAAGTGGCTGACCCCGCCCACTGTGTTTCCATGCCTGCGCAGGGCTGCATTTTGTTCGCGGATGTGGACCACTTGGGCATGATCAATGAAATCACATCGCGAGAAATGGGCGACAAAGTGCTGCGCTACGTGGGGCGCTTGATTGCCAGTTATACGCAGCCGCTGGGCGATGTAGCGCGCCTGGGCGGGGATGAGTTTGCGGTGCTGTTGCCCGGCATCAGCTTGGCCCATGCACAAGGCGTGGCGCAGGCCTTGTGCGATGCTTTGTGGCGCTGGCAACCCAACTGGGGCGGTGAGCGCCACTGGGTCAGCATCAGCATTGGCGTGGTGGCTGCAGATACCTTGCGCCACGCTGCCAATGATGTGCTGCGCACGGCCGACATGGCGTGCTATGAAGCCAAGCGGCGCGGCCGCTGCCAGGTGGCAGTGGGGCAAGTGGTGGCGCCGCGCACCACAGGCGACCACTAAGAGCCGCTCTAAAGACCGTGCCAGTTCACCGGCTCAGCGCTGCCAGTACGTTCTCGGCAGTAGCAGGCGCCTGCAATTGCACCACACCGCTTTTACCTTGCTGATCGCGTGCGCTGGCAACGGCGTGGCGCAGCGCTTCGTACACGCTGATGGCCAGCATAAAAGGCGGCTCGCCCACAGCCTTGCTGCCGCCTACGTTGTCTTCAAAGTTGGGCTCGTTAAACAGCTCCACCTTGAAGTGTTCTGGAATATCACCCGTGGCCGGGATTTTGTAAGTGCTGGGGGCATGCGTGGTCAGCACGCCCTTGTCGTTCCATACCAGTTGTTCAGTAGTAAGCCAGCCCATGCCCTGCACAAAGCCGCCTTCTACCTGGCCAATGTCAATCGCTGGGTTGATGCTTTTGCCCGCGTCATACAGCACATCAATGGCCAGCACCTTGGATTCGCCGGTCAGCGTATCGATGGCCACTTCGGTGCATGCCACGCCGTAGGCAAAGTAATAGAACGGACGGCCAGTCAACGTGGTTTTGTCGTAATGAATTTTGGGCGTGCGGTAAAAACCATCGCTCCACAGCTGAATGCGGTTGGCATAGGCTGCTTTGACCACGGCGTTGAATTCGCGTGAGCCTTTCGCGGTGTGGATTTTCCCGCTCGAAAACGTCACGGCACCGGCACCGCAGTGGTCGAGACCCGCCACAAAGGCTGCCAAGTTCTCGCGCACCGAGCGCGCTGCATATTGCGCGGCGCGGCCATTCAAATCGGTGCCGCTGCTGGCGGCGGTGGCGCTGGCGTTGGGTACTTTGCTGGTGTCGCTGGCCGTCACTTGCACCTGCGCCAGCGGCACGCCCAGTTCATCGGCGACGATCTGCGCCACCTTGGTGTTCAGGCCCTGGCCCATTTCGGTGCCGCCATGGTTCACCTGCACCGTGCCGTCGGTATAGACATGTACCAGCGCGCCGGCCTGGTTGAACAGGGTGGCGGTGAAGCTGATGCCGAATTTCACCGGGGTCAGCGCCATGCCGCGCTGCAGCACCGCATTTTGCGCATTCCAAGCCGAAATGGCCGCTAGCCGTTGCTGGTAGCGGGCATCTAGCTCTAGTTTTTGTGTCATTGGCACGAGGAGGTTGTCCTCCACCGCCATCTGGTAGTGGGTCACGGCGCGGCCTGACTGCACATCGGCGTCGTAGTAATTGCGCCGGCGCACTTCCAGCGCATCCAGCCCCAGCGTGCGTGCAATGTCGCCCATGATGGCTTCAATCACGATGACACCCTGCGGGCCGCCAAAGCCGCGAAAGGCGGTGTGGCTCTGCGTGTTGAGCTTGCAGCGGTAAGACGTAATGCTGACGTCTGACAAAAAGTAAGCGTTGTCCACGTGGAAGATGGCGCGGTCCGCCACCGGGCCGGACAGGTCAGCGCTAAAGCCGCAGTGCGCTGCCATCTCCAGCTTCAGGCCGGTAATCAGACCGTGGCTGTCAAAGCCCACATCCCATTCGTAATCGAACGGATGGCGCTTGCCGGTGACCATGAAGTCATCATCGCGGTCCAGGCGCAGTTTGATCGGGCAGCCAAACTTGCGCGCGGCCAGCGCCGACCACACGGCCAGGTGGCCCGCTTGCGTTTCTTTGCCGCCAAACCCACCGCCCATGCGGCGGCACTGCACGGTGACCGCGTGCGCACCAATGCCCAGCGCGTGCGCCACCCACTCCTGCACCTCGCCTGGGTGCTGGGTGCTGGAGTGCACGATCCACTGGTTTTGCTCGGCCGGAATCACGTAGGCAATCTGGCCTTCCAGATAGAAGTGCTCTTGCCCGCCCACTTGCATCGTGCCTTGCAGGCGGTGCGCGGCGCGGGCCAGGCCAGCATCGGCATTGCCACGCTGGACGTGTACCGGTGGCAGCACAAAGCTTTGCTGAGCGATGGCGGTTTTGGTATCCATGATCGCTGGCAGCGGCGTGATATCAGCTTGCACTTTGCGCGCAGCGCGGCGGGCGGCCATCACGCTGTCAGCCACCACCAGGCCAATCACTTGGCCGACGTGCCAGACCTTGTCGAGCGCAAAAATCGGCTCATCGTGGCCAAAAGCCGCAAGAATGGGGTCGCCCGGAATATCGGCGGCCAGCACCACGCCGCGCACGCCGGGCATGGCCAGCGCTTCGCTGCTGTCTACGCCATGCAGGGTGCCGTGGGCGACGGTGGAAAGAATGGGCGCGGCATACAGCGTGCCGCGCAGCTCAGGCAGATCGTCCAGATAGGGCGCAGCGCCCAGTACCTGCGCATGCGCGCTTTCGTGGATATTGGACTGACCTACCACGCCGGTAGTCATGGGGCTGTGCATCATGGCGGCATTCATACGGAGACCTCTACGCGAATATCTTCCAGCGATACGCCGGTGTGGCCCTGACTTTCCAGCCAGAAGCGCTGTAGCAAGCTGCCCAGCAGGTGCTTGCGATAGTGGCCACTGGCCCGGATGTCGGAGATGGGGTGGAACTCAGCCTCCAAGGCCGCCTGGGCAGCTTGCACGGTGGCCGCGTTCCAGGGCTGGCCGATCAGGGCGTGTTCTGTCTGTACCGCGCGGGCAGGCGTGGCAGCCACGCCGCCCGCGCCAATGCTGGCGGTCTGGACGATGCCGTCTTCGATGCCCAAATGGATCACCAGGCACACGGCGGAAATATCGTCATCCTGGCGCTTGCTGATTTTGTAGGCACGCAGCTGCTGCGTGGTAGTGCCAGTTTTTGGGAGCGGCACGTCGATGCGAACGACCAACTCATCGGCCGCCATCACGTTCTGGCGGTAGCCGGTGTAGAGCTTTTCCAGCGGCAGGCTGCGCTCGCCGCGCACGCTGGCCAAAACCACCTGCGCATTCAAGGCGATCAGCAGCGGCATGGAGTCACCAATGGGTGAGCCATTGGCCACGTTGCCGCCCAGTGTGCCGCTGTTGCGCACGGGCAAGCCGGCAAAGCGTGTGGCAAATTTGTGCAACTGCGGCCAGTGAGATTGCAGCGCCGTAAAGGCTTCTTCCAGCGTAGCGGCGGCGCCAATGCGCAGTTGGCCTTGGGCTTTGTCTTGGGCAATGACTTTGAGTTCTGCGGCTGCCGTGACATCCAGCACCATCTCCAGGCGCTTGTGCTGTTTGGTGACCCACAGGCCTACATCGGTACAGCCTGCCACCACCTGTGCTTGCGGGTACTGCGCACGAATTTGTAGCAGCTCGCCCAGGCTGTCTGGGCGTTTGTAAGTGTTTTTATCTTGAGATTGAGTAGCTGCAACGGCAAGCTGCTCTAGTTTTTGAATAACCGTGGGTGCATCTACCGTAGCCACTGGCAAGCTGGCCATGTACTGCGCAGCATCCAGAATGGGACGGTAGCCGGTGCAGCGGCACAGATTGCCAGACAGCGCCTCCTGCGCACCTTGGCGATCCAGCGCGCTGCCGCAGGCATGGTTTTGGTACATGCCAAACATGCTCATCACAAAACCGGGGGTGCAGAACCCGCATTGCGTGCCGTGGCACTGCACCAGCGCTTCCTGCACAGGGTGGAGGTCTTTGCCTGCGGGCAGGGCAATGTCAGGGTCTTGGGTCAAGTCCTCCACTGTCCACAGCGCCATACCATCAATGGAGTGCGCAAGGCGGATGCAGCTGTTGATGGCCTTGTAGTGCAATTGCGCCTGGCCTTGCGCATCGGTGACGCGCTCGCCCAGCACCACGGTGCATGCTCCGCAATCGCCTTCACCGCAGCCTTCTTTGGTGCCCGTGCAGTGCAAGTCTTCGCGCAACACTTCCAGCAAAGTGCGATCGGCAGGGATGTCATGCAGCGTGACAGGCTGGCCACGACGCAGAAAATGAAGAGGGCGTGAGGACATAAAGAAGCTTCGCAATAGGTATTGAGCTAATTAAGACACCCGTACCTGGGCGCGACATATGGTCTTTTGTATGAACCTCATTGCAGTTTTGCAATAAGGTAAAACCGAATCGTGACGAGGGGTTACGTGTGTTTAAGGGGTATATGGAGTTGTAAGCAATTTCTGTGCAAATTGACTACCCGTTGACAAATGCAGGCAATGGATAAAATTCGCTCCTGATTTTCTTGAACTTTTGCCGCTGATGAACTTTTCTTCTTTCCTGCGACGCGCCAAGAGTTCCCTCAAGTTCTGGTCTGCAGCGCAGCAGCCCGAACCTGCTTACCCCGATTTTCAGATTGACCAGGTTGCCGAGCGTGTGGCCAAGCTGACGGCTCCCGCGCCGAAAGAGCCTGCGCAGTTTCACTCCTTGGTGAAGCTGGCACCGATTCCGGTACCTCGCGAGGTGCGCAAAGAGAGTCAAGCGGTCTATATCGGGGCGTGGACAGGTACGGCGTTGCTGGCTTGGGGGGGCTTTGAAGTACCTACTGAGTGGTTGCTCTGGTATGGCGCTGTGGCTGTGCTGATTTTTGCGGCGTTGTTTCGCCTGGAAGGCCCGCGCACGCGCGCTGAGCGCCTGCAACGCGAAGCCGAGGTGCAGCGCTGCCATGCAGTCTATTTGCAGACTGAAGTGCGCTTAAAGCAAGTGCTCAGCGAAGGCTTTAACCAGCGCATGGATGCTTTCAACACGGTGCGAGCTGCCTATGACGTAGCGTGCCGCGACATGGACGCTGAAGATGCTGCACAAAACAGCAAGCTGCTCGCAATTTTGGCCAACCCCTTGAGCACCGACATCGCGCCGCAGGAGCAGTTGATGGAGCAGATGGACCTGATGGAGCGCAAGATGCTGCAATTGGTGGATGAAATGGAGGACTACTCCGACACCCACAAAGTAGCCATTGACGCCGCCATCATGGCTCGCCACAACGCCAGGTTGGCGTACTGGCAGGCCAAGCTGGACGAAGCCGCATTGACCGGAGAAGCTGTTCAACAGCATTGACCGAACCGAATAATCCCTGCCTTCACAGGCACTGCTGTCTTGGCATACTGGGTCGCTTTGGCGGCCCTTATTCTTTATGCGAGAAACCACGCCCTTTGAAAAAATCGACCTGCACCTGATACGTGTGTTGCATACGGTGATCGCCGAGCGCAGCGTGTCACGCGCTGCTGTGCGTCTGGGTATGCACCAGCCTGCAGTGTCGACCGCACTCAAGCGGCTGCGGCTATTGGCGGGCGACCCTATTTTGGTGCGCTCTGGCAGCGGCATGCAGCCCACCGATGCGGCGCTGCGCATGCTGGCCCCCACGGCCGCCATCTTGCAGGCAGCAGAAAGCCTGTTTACCGATGCACGGGCCTTTGATCCCCGCAGCTCCACGCGCAGCTTTCGCATTGCCGCCAGTGACTATCTGGACCCCATGTTCTTGCCCAGTGTGGTGGCCTATCTCAAGCGTGAGGCACCGCTGTGCTCGGTGGAAATCATGGCGCTGAGCCATGACAGCAACTATGCCGAGCAACTGGCACACGGCTTGGTCGATGTGGTGATTGGCAACTGGCCCCAGCCTCCGGCAGATTTGCGCATGGCGCAATTGTTTGCGGATGACGTGGTGTGCCTGGTCAGCAAGAACCATCCTGCGGCGCGCCGCGGCTGGTCTGCCCAAGAATGGCTGGAGGCGGAGCACATTGCGCCCATGCCCACCCACCCTGGCGCCAAAGGCGTAGTGGACGATGCCTTGGAAGCCCAGGGTATGCGCCGCCATATTGCCGTGCGCTGTGCCCATTTTGGTTTGATGCCGCAGATGGTGGCATCGAGCTTGCTAGTTCTGACCACCGGACGCCAGTTTTGCGAGCGCTACGCCGCCCAGCTGTCGCTGGAAATTTTGCCGTGTCCTGTGGCTTTGCCCGCCATGACGTACTACCAGCTGTGGCATGACCGCACCCACCACAGTAGCGCAGGCCTGTGGCTGCGTGAAGCTTTTAAGAATATTGCCCTAAAGCTATGAAATATATAGCTTTGAATCGAAGCTAAAGCGGCTGTATAGCCGCTTTCCCTAATCAGACTTTTTTTGAAACTGAGACAATCTCGCGCATGAATTCCCCCCAACCAAACCCCGTGCCCGGTGAAGCGCCGCCGCGATTGCAGCTGGAGGGCATTACCAAACGCTACCCCGCTGTCGTGGCCAACGACCGAGTGTCGCTGACGGTGCAGCCTGGCGAAGTCCATGCCCTCTTGGGCGAAAACGGCGCTGGCAAGTCCACGCTGATGAAGATCATCTACGGCACCGTCAAGCCTGACGAAGGCCGTGTGCTGTTCAACGGCAAAGCGGTCCATATCCGCAACCCCCAGGAGGCGCGCCAATTGGGCATTGCCATGGTGTTTCAGCACTTCAGCCTGTTTGACACGCTGACCGTGGCAGAGAACGTCTGGCTGGGCCTGGACAAAAGCATGTCCTTGGCAGAGGTGACAGCGCGCATTGAATCCAAGGGCGCCGAATACGGCATGGACATTGATCCTGCGCGCCCTGTGCACAGCTTGTCGGTGGGCGAAATGCAACGCGTGGAAATCATCCGTGCCTTGCTGACTGACCCCCGCGTATTGATTCTGGACGAGCCCACCTCTGTGCTGACCCCGCAGGCCGTGGAAAAACTGTTTGTGGTGCTCAAGAAGCTGTCCTCGGAAGGCTGCTCCATCATTTACATCAGCCACAAGCTGCATGAGATTCGTGAGCTGTGTACGGCTTGCACGGTACTGCGTGGTGGCAAGGTGACGGGCTATTGCAATCCGCAAGCAGAGAGCAATGCCTCGCTGTCGCGGCTGATGATTGGTGCCGAGCCACCCGCGCTGCAATATCGCGAGGTTCAAACCGGCGACACGGTGCTGCATGTCAATGGTCTGAGCTTGAAGAAACAAGACCAGTTCGGCGTGGATCTGATCGACATGCAATTTGAAGTGCGTGCTGGTGAAGTGGTGGGTATTGCCGGCGTTTCGGGCAATGGACAGCGCGAGTTGCTGTATGCACTGTCGGGTGAAGATACGCGTGCAGGCCCCGACATGGTTCGGGTTGCAGGGAAAGCGGCAGGCCGCCTGAACCCTAAACAACGCCGCAACCTGGGGCTGCATTTTGTGCCCGAAGAACGCTTGGGCCGCGGGGCTGTGCCCACCATGGGCTTGGCGCACAACATGCTGCTCACGCGGGACGATGCCGTGGGTAAGCTCGGCTGGCTCAGCTTGGGCAAGCTGCAAGCGCACGCGGCCGACATTATTCAGCGCTATGGCGTCAAAGCAGGCGGCCCGAATGCGCCCGCCAAGTCGCTATCCGGCGGTAACTTGCAAAAGTTCATTGTGGGTCGCGAGATTGATGCCAATCCCAAGCTGCTGATCGTTTCGCAACCCACTTGGGGCGTGGACGTGGGCGCTGCCGCGCAAATTCGCGGGGCTATCCTGGCGCTGCGCGACGCCGGTTGCGCGGTGCTGGTACTCAGCGAAGAGCTGGATGAATTGTTTGAAATCAGCGACCGTCTGCACGTGGTGGCCAAGGGGCAGCTCAGCCCCTCGCTGGCACGCAAAGATGCGACGCTGCAACTGGTAGGCGAATGGATGAGTGGCTTGTGGAACGCCGATGTGCAGCAGCACTTGGCCCAAGTAGAAGTACAGCACGGAGGCACGCAGCATGTTTAAGCTCGAACCTCGTCCGCAGGTCTCCAAATTCTGGACCTATGGCGCGCCCATTTTGGCGCTGTTGATCACGGTGGCCATTGGGGTGGCGCTGTTTGTGGCCTTGGGCAAAGACCCCGTCAAAGGCTTGCAGGCTTTTTTCTGGGAACCCATCAAAACCAGTTATGCCTTGGGTGAGTTGGTGATGAAGGCCACGCCCTTGCTGCTGATCGCGCTGGGTTTGTCTGTGTGCTTTCGCTCCAACATCTGGAACATTGGCGCAGAAGGGCAGTTTGTCATTGGCGCGGTGGCCGCCGGCGGCGTTGCCTTGCTGGCGGATAAAAACACCGGCCCCTGGATTGTTCCTGTCATTTTGCTGGCCGGGGTGGCCGGTGGCATGGTGTGGGCAGGTATCGTGGCCTTCCTGCGTGACAAGTTCAACGCCAATGAAATCTTGGTCAGTTTGATGCTGGTGTACATCGCCACGCTGACCTTGGGTTACCTGGTCTTTGGCCCGTGGAAGGACCCGATGGGCTACAACTTCCCGCAGTCCAAGGCGTTTGACAGCGTCACACAAATCCCCAAGCTGATTGAAGGTGCGCGTGTGCACATCGGCACGTTGCTGTCGCTACTGGGTGTGGCTGCGCTGTGGGTTTTCCTGTTTCGCACCAAGGCCGGTTTTGCCCAGCAAGTGGGCGGTATGGCTCCGGCTGCCGCACGTTATGCAGGATTTTCTTCGCGCCGTGCGTTGTGGACAGCGTTGCTGATCTCCGGTGGCACAGCAGGCTTGGCGGGCGCGCTGGAAGTGGCCGGCCCTATCGGGCAGCTGACTCCGTATGTGCCTGCTGGCTACGGCTTTGCGGCCATCATCGTGGCCTTTGTGGGTCGTTTGCACCCTGTGGGCATGATTTTCTCGGCCATTTTGATGAGCATGTTCTATATCGGTGGTGAGCTGGCGCAGTCGCGCCTTGGCTTGCCCAAGTCGTTGACCGGCGTGTTTCAGGGCCTGCTGCTGTTTGCACTGCTGGCCTGTGACACATTGATTGCCTACCGCGTGCGCTGGGTGGCTGCAAAACCTGCAGTGAAGGGAGCCCAGTAATGGACGCGTATGCATTGTTATTGGCCTCGACGCTGAGCGCGGGCACGGTACTGGCTTTGGCTGCCATGGGGCTGCTGATCAATGAAAAAGCCGGAGTTATTAATCTGGGTGCAGAGGGCATGATGCTGTGCGCCGCACTGGCAGGCTTTGCTGCGGTGGTGCACACCGGCAGTACCTGGCTGGGCTTTCTGGCCGGCATGGGGGCTGGCGCGCTGTTGGCCGCTATCTTTGGTGTGCTGGTGATCTGGCTGAACACCAACCAGTCGGCCACGGGTTTGGCATTGAGTCTGTTTGGCGGTGGCTTTTCAGCGTTTGCAGGTTTGAACTATGTGCAAGCCAAGATGCCGGAGTCGCCCAAGTTTGCCATTCCCTATCTGGCCGATATTCCCCTGGTGGGGCCCGCTTTGTTCCGTCACCATCCACTGGTATATGGCGCGGTCATCATTGCCGCACTGCTGGTGTATTTCTTGTACCGCACGCGTGCCGGTTTGGTGCTGCGTTCGGTGGGAGAGTCGCCAGAGTCAGCGCACGCGCTGGGCTACAACGTGCGCATGATCCGCTTGGGCGCGGTCATGGCCGGTGGCGCCTTGTGTGGTTTGGCAGGTGCTTATGTCTCAACGGTTTACACACCATTGTGGGTCGAAGGCATGGTCGCAGGCCGGGGATGGATTGCCTTGGCATTGACCACGTTTGCCACTTGGCGGCCTGGCCGCATCTTGCTGGGCGCCTACTTGTTTGGCGGGGTCACTATGCTGCAATTCCACTTGCAGGCGACTGGTGTTCACATTGCAAGTCAGTTACTGAGCATGCTCCCTTATGTGGCAACGATCGTCGTTTTGGTGCTGATTTCGCGCAACCCTGCATGGATTCGTGCGAACATGCCGGCTTCGCTTGGAAAGCCGTTTTACCCAGGCTCCTAATGGAGCTACAACAACCATGACGCTGTGCCCTGGTCGGAGCACATGAGGCGCAAGGCGGGCTTTCCAAGTCCGCCTTTTTTACATCCATGTCGAGGAAATACACATGTCCAAACTGCACAAACGCACCGTGTTGAAGATGGTGGCCTTGTCGGCCCTCACCGTTGCCACCTTGGCTGCCTGCGGCAAGAAGGAAGAAGCCGCGCCTGCTCCCGTAGCACCTGCAGCAGAAGCACCTGCCAAAGCCGATCCGTTGAAGGTCGGCTTTGTCTATGTGAGCCCCATCGGTGATGGCGGCTGGACCTTCCAGCATGAGCTGGGCCGCAAAGCTGTGCAGGAAAAGTTTGGCGACAAGATCGAGACATCGTTCGTCGAGAGCGTGGCTGAAGGCCCAGATTCCGAGCGTGTCATGCGCGACATGGCCGGCCAGGGCAACAAGCTGATTTTTGCCACCAGCTTTGGCTACCAGGAATATGTGCAAAAGGTGGGCGCGGATCTGCCCGACGTGAACTTGCAGCACGCCACTGGCTACAAGCGCGTTGCCAACAGCGCAACCTACGACGCCAAGACGTTTGAAGGTGCCTATATGGCCGGTATCGTGGCCGGTGCCATGACCAAGACCAAGACCATCGGCGTGGTGGCTTCCGTGCCAATTCCTGAAGTGGTGCGCAACATCAACTCCTTTGTGCTGGGAGCACAAAGCGTGGATCCCACCATCAAGGCCAAGGTGGTGTGGGTGAACTCGTGGTTCAGCCCACCCCAGGAAGCGGAAGCCGCTACTAGCCTGATCAATGGCGGTGTGGACGTCATGTACCAGAACACCAATTCACCTGCCGTATTGAAGACTGCCGAAGAGCGTGGTGTTTATGCATTTGGCAAGGACGGCGACATGAGTGCCTACGCACCCAAGGCGCACCTGGGTTCTGCCGTGATTGACTGGACGCCTTACTACACCAAAGTGGTGCAAGACGCGCTGGATGGCAAGGTTGAAAACGGTCAGAACTTCTGGTGGGGCGTTAAAGAGGGCGCGATGGACCTGATCAAGATCTCGGACGACGTGCCGCAAGAGGTCAAAGACAAGGTAGACCAAGTGCGTCAAGGCCTGAAGGACGGTACTTTCCAAATCTGGAAAGGCCCTTTGAAGGACAACGCTGGCAATGAACTGCTGGCTGATGGTGCGGTGGCAGACATGCCCTTCATTACCAGCATCAAGTTCTACGTGGATGGTATCGAAGGCACCGTGCCCGGCGCCAAGTAAAGCGCCCCACTGCCACCGCAGCGGCAGTGCTGAAACAAAAGCCTCCCAGGTACGGGAGGCTTTTTTGTGCCGCACCGAAAGAGACTTGGGGGCACGAATGTATACAGCGTTGGTGCACGATGGCACACCTCTTGCTCATAAGCATCAAAGCAACACTTGCCTGACGCGCTGGCCTTGAATTCGCTTAGCTCGTTAAAACAGCCGGGCTAGGATATGGCTGTTTGAAAAAATAGCACTGAATTTGTGCAACCATCACGCCTTTGATGGTGACGAATGCACACTGACAGGCCTTGAAACTGGCAGGCTGGTGTTGCTGTCAAAGCCTGCTTACACCCTATCCATAAGGATGATCCATGACTGATCTGAACAAACGTTCCATGTTCAAACTGGCTGCTATCTCGGCGCTGGCCGTGACAGCATTGGCTGCTTGCGGCAAGAAAGAGGAGGCCGCTCCTGCACCCGCAGTGGCGCCTGCTGCTGAAGCACCTGCCAAGGCTGAACCTTTGAAGGTGGCGTTTGCCTACGTAGGCCCGGTGGGTGATGGCGGCTGGACCTACGCACACGACAGCGCACGCAAAAAGATTCAGGAAGAGTTTGGCGACAAGATCGTGACCTCTTATGTCGAAAGCGTGCCGGAAGGCCCGGATGCTGAGCGCGTGCTGCGTGACCTGGCCAACCAGGGCAACAAGCTGATTTTTGGCACCACTTTTGGCTACATGGACACCATCCAAAAGATTGCGCCCGATTTCAAGGACGTGCGTTTTGAACACGCCACAGGCTACAAGGCTGGTGAGACGGTGCGCACTTTCGACAGCCGCACTTATGAAGGCGCCTACATGGCCGGCATCATCGCCGGTGGCATGACCAAGTCCAACACGCTGGGCGTGGTGGGCTCGGTGCCAATTCCTGAGGTGATTCGCAACATCAACTCCTTCACCATGGGCGCGCAGTCGGTGAACCCGAACATCAAGACCAAGGTGGTGTGGGTCAACGAGTGGTTCAGCCCACCCAAGGAAACCGAAGCGGCCACCAGCCTGATCAACGGCGGCGCAGACATCCTGTTCCAGAACACCGACTCGCCCGCTGTGCTCAAGACGGCTGAGGAAAAAGGCATTCGCGCCTTCGGTTGGGATTCGGACATGACCGCCTACGGCCCCAAGGCGCACCTGGGCTCGGCCGTCATCAACTGGCAGCCTTACTACTCCAAGTCTGTGGGCGACATGCTCAACAACACCTGGGCTACAGGCCCTAATAGCTGGTGGGGTGTGAAGGAAGGCGCGATCGATCTGGTGTCGGTGGCGCAAGACGTTCCTGCGGAACTGAAGGCCAAGGTGGACGAAGTCCGCGCTGGCTTGAAGGACGGCACATTCCAGATCTGGAAGGGCCCTGTGCTTGGCAATGAAGGCAAGGAAATTCTGGCCGACGGTGCCGTGGCCGATGATGCTTTCTTGGCGGGTGTGAACTTCTACGTGCAAGGTGTAGAAGGCAAAGTGCCAGGCCAATAAGTGCAGGCATGCCTGAGCTTGTCTCAGGCTGGGTTACTGTGTGGGCTGCCTGTGGGCAGCCCTTTTCTTTGCCAAGATGCGCCCGCATGCGGCGCTGTTGGGCCGCTCCGCCCTGCAATATTTTTTGGAAGTGTAATGCCATGACTTTTGTGATTCCTGCCGCTGCCCAGCGCATTCCTGCCGATCAGTTGCCCCAACTGCTGCGCACCATGCCCAAAGCCGAGCTGCACATGCACATTGAAGGTTCGCTGGAGCCCGAACTGATCTTTGCCCTGGCACAGCGCAACGGTGTGGCGCTGCCGTACGCCAGCGTGGAGGATTTGCGCAGCGCTTATGCCTTTACCGATCTACAAAGCTTTCTGGACATTTACTACGCCGGAGCCAGTGTGCTGCTGAAAGAGCAGGATTTTTACGACATGGCCATGGCATATCTGGAGCGGGCTGCGGCAGACCACGTGGTGCGCGCAGAGATCTTCTTTGACCCGCAAACGCACACCGAGCGCGGCGTGCCGATGGAGACGGTGATTCTGGGCCTGTCCCGTGCCTGCCAAGCAGCGCAGGCGCAGTGGGGTATCAGCGCGGTATTGATCTTGAGTTTCCTGCGTCATCTGAGCGAAGAGGCCGCTGTTGCAACGCTGCAGGCAGCACTGCCGTACCGCGAGCATTTCATTGGCATTGGGCTGGACAGCGCGGAGCTGGGGAACCCGCCCGAGAAATTCGCGCGTGTGTTTGCGCAGTGCAAAACGCTGGGCTTTCACCTGGTGGCGCATGCCGGTGAAGAAGGGCCGCCCGCTTATGTGTGGGGTGCGCTGGACGTATTGAAGGTTGAGCGTATTGACCACGGTGTGCAGTCTGAAAAAGATCAAGCCCTCATGCAGCGCCTGGCGCAAACGCGCATGCCGCTCACGGTCTGCCCGCTGTCGAACCAGAAGTTGTGCGTATTTCCCGATCTGCGTGACCACAATCTGCCGCGCCTGCTGGAGGCTGGCCTGAATGTCACCGTCAACTCGGACGACCCGGCCTACTTTGGCGGCTACGTGAACGAGAACTACCTGCAGGTGTTTGCCGCAACGGGCATGGGCGCTGCGCAGGCCTACCAGCTGGCACGTAACAGCCTGGAGGCAACGTTTGCCAACGCGGCACAGCAAGCGGCCTGGGTGCAGCAGCTGGATGCTTGCTTCGAACGCATGGCTGCTTAAAAGTAGAGCGGCATGCCCTTGTCAATTAATGATTTCAGTGTTCTTTCTATCTGAAAGCGTTTATTTATAACGGCAAGACGCTCCTGTTTTATGAGTTTGGCCTTGGCAGCCATTCACCGCAATAAAAAAGCAGCCACGCGGGCTGCTTCTTGTTTTCTGAAAGCCGAAGCTTTAGAAGTTGTGGCGAACGCCGACAGACAACGACTTCTGGTCTTCGTTGGCCATCAGTGCGTCGCCGAACTGTGCGCCGTTCTTGTTCTGGATCTGGCTGTAGAAAGCGTACACCTTGGTGCGCTTGCTCAGGTGGTGGTTGTAGCCCACGGTCCACTGGTTGGCTTCGGCTGCGCCCGCAGCGTTGGCGTGACCGTAGTTGGCGTGCACTTCACCCGCGCCCATGGCGTAGGCCACGGCAGCGCGTGTCACGTTGGTCTTGGCCTTGAAGCCGCCAGCCATCTCTTCGCTACGCTGGTGGTAGCCTGATACGGTCCAGGCGTCTTGTGTCCAGGTCGCACGCAGGGCGTACTGCTGGTCATCGCCGTGCTCGCCGTAGCCAGCGCCAAACGACCAGTTGCCTCGGTCGTAGTTGGCGGCCAGGTCATAGGCATTCTTGTTGTTGCTGCCGGCAGCACGCTCGTGCAGGCTGACCGACGATTCCACAGTCAGTCCGCTAAATACGGGCGATGTGTAAGCCACGCGGTTGGCGTCCGAGCCTTGGTAGACGTACAGCTGGTCGTAAGTGATGCCGTAGTCTTCGTTGTGCAGGCTGGCGCGGTCGGCCACGGCGTAGTACGAAGGGTTCAGGAAACGGCCCATGCGCACGGTACCGAAGTTGCCTTGCAGGAACAACTCGCTGCGGTTGTTGAAGAAGCTGGTGGCGTCGGTGTTGGCGCCAGTGTCCGCATCAAAACCGCTTTCCAGAATGAAACCAGCCTTCAGGCCATTGCCCAGCGCTTCCACGCCCTTGAAACCGAAGTAGGAGCCGCCGTTGTCCACGCGGTTGGTGCGCTCACCGCCAGCCTTGACCGATGCAATAGAGGCATCGATACGGCCATACACGTTCACGCTGGAGTCAGCCAAAGCGCAAGTGGAAACTGCCACCAGACCGCAAGCGGCCACAATCTTGTTCACAGAAAAATTCACGATCAAATCACAATCAAACAAAGCAAAAAAGCCAGCAACACACACGCGTGTTGTGGCCAGCCGGACGCATTTATAGCCTGTTTTCCCTGTCCGCTAAATTGCTAGGATATTGGAAGCTGCTGGTGCATGTTACATAAGGGCTGAATGCATATTCGATGCACAAAGAAAAAGGGGCCGAAGCCCCTTTTCTTGTACTTTCTGATCCGTGTTTGCGGCTTAGATCACGCCCTGCGCAGTCATCGCATCGGCCACCTTCACAAAGCCGGCGATGTTGGCGCCGTCGATGTAGCTGATCGAGCCATCGGCGCGCTTGCCGTACTTCAGGCAAGCGGCGTGGATGCCTTGCATGATTTGCAGCAGGCGGGCATCGACTTCTTCGG
Organism: Comamonas sp.; assembly: GCA_015478895.1. Lineage (GTDB taxonomy): Bacteria > Pseudomonadota > Gammaproteobacteria > Burkholderiales > Burkholderiaceae_C > Comamonas. The sequence goes on from JADMKK010000016.1 coordinate 34,081, forward strand.
CCGTCCAGCTCAAACGGCCTGCGTTTTGCGACATTTCCAGACCCGATGTAGCCACGCCACCCGCGTTCGATGCCTTGCCCGGTGCATACAGCACGCCAGCGGCTTCAAAAGCCTTGGCCGCTTCAATGGTCGAAGGCATGTTCGCGCCTTCCGCTACGCACAGCACGCCATTGGCGATCAGGGTTTTGGCATCGTCCAGATCCAGCTCGTTTTGCGTGGCGCAAGGCAGGGCCACATCGACCTTGATGTTCCAGGGGCGTACACCGGCGATGAATTCCACGCCAGGCACTTGTGCGGCGTAGTCGTTGACGCGGCCGTACTTGTTGTTCTTGATGTCCATCAGGATGGCCAGCTTTTCAGCGGTGAAACCGTCCTTGTCGTACACGGTGCCCGAGGAGTCGGACACAGAAACCACCTTGGCACCCAGCTGCATGGCTTTTTCGACCGCGTACTGCGCCACGTTGCCCGAGCCAGAGACCGAAACGGTTTTGCCTTCAAACGATTGGCCCCGTGTGGCCAGCATTTCCTGGGCGAAGTAGACCGTGCCGTAGCCGGTCGCTTCGGGGCGGATCAGCGAGCCACCAAAAGTCAGGC
>JADMKK010000017.1 GCA_015478895.1 Comamonas sp.
CGAGAGACGCAATTCCATGAGGCTGAAAGCTGTCTAGGAAAGGCTGGTCGATTCACCGGTTAAATTACAGAAACGTTGATGTATAGCCGCCATCAAAATATTCATAGACTTTGCAAAAGCTTTCGGTGAACGCTACTACCATCGCTGCATGCCCCGTCAGAACACTTGCCCTGCAAAATTTCCACCGTTCATTCTTTCGCAGATAGAACAAGTAGCGCTGCACATCGTGGCAACGCGTAAAAACCGCGGTGAGACACAGGCGCAGTGGGCACAAATGCTCGGCATTTCCCAGCCCACCATGGCACGTCTGGAGCGCGGCGACCCAGCCATTGCCACCGCTACTTATGTCATGTGCCTGTGGCTGGTAAATCCCTCGCTGAACCTGCTGCAACTGCTGCCAGAGGCACCGGTGCAAGTCCCCAACTTAATAAAAAATTCTGAACTTTTGGCACCCTCTCCCCCCTGCATGGCGGAAGAGTTCGCCGAGCTGTTGGCGCAATGGAAAGTACCCGCGCTGTAAGACCCGGATTGCGATAAGTACGCAATCACAAAGCCTTTACCTTGGCCTACATTCAAGGCTTCGCCAGGCCCAGCGCCATGTTGCTGCGCCTTTGTGCACCCCTCTTTTTGAAAGCTATTTCCCATGAAATCTCGTGCCGCCGTGGCCTTTAAGGCCGGAGAACCTCTGCAAATTGTGGAGATTGATGTTGCCCCCCCCAAAGCGGGCGAAGTCCTAATCCGCATCACCGACACCGGCGTCTGCCACACCGACGCCTTCACGCTGAGCGGCGATGACCCAGAAGGTCTGTTCCCCGTGGTGCTGGGCCATGAAGGCGCGGGCATTGTGGTGGAAGTGGGCGAAGGCGTGACCAGCGTCAAACCCGGCGACCACGTCATTCCGCTGTACACCGCCGAATGCGGCGAGTGCTTGTTCTGTAAAAGCGGCAAGACCAATCTGTGCACATCGGTGCGCGCCACCCAAGGCAAGGGTGTGATGCCTGACGGCACGACCCGCTTCAGCTACAACGGCGAACCCATCTACCACTACATGGGTTGCAGCACGTTCAGCGAGTACACCGTGGTGGCCGAAGTCTCGTTGGCCAAAATCAACCCCGACGCCAACCCCGAGCAGGTCTGCCTGCTGGGTTGCGGCGTAACCACCGGCTTGGGCGCTGTCAAAAACACCGCCAAGGTGCAAGAAGGTGACACCGTGGCCGTGTTCGGTCTGGGTGGCATCGGCCTGGCCGTCATCCAAGGTGCCAAGCTGGCCAAGGCTGGCCGCATCATTGCCGTGGACACCAACCCCAGCAAGTTCGATCTGGCCACCACATTTGGTGCCACCGACTGCGTCAACCCCAAGGACTTTGACAAGCCAATCCAGCAAGTCATCGTTGAGATGACCACCTGGGGCGTGGACCACAGCTTTGAGTGCATTGGCAACACCCAAGTCATGCGCGCCGCACTGGAGTGTGCGCACCGTGGTTGGGGCCAGAGCGTGATCATTGGCGTGGCCGGTGCGGGTCAGGAAATCTCCACCCGCCCCTTCCAGCTGGTCACTGGCCGCAAATGGATGGGCACCGCCTTTGGTGGCGTCAAGGGCCGCAGCGAACTACCCGGCATGGTGGAAGATGCGATGAGCGGCAAGATCCAGCTCGAACCCTTTGTGACCCATACCATGGGGCTGGACAAGATCAACGAAGCGTTTGATCTGATGCACGAAGGCAAATCCATTCGCTCGGTCATCAAGTACTAAGCAGCGGCTTAGCCACAAAAAAGCGCTCTTTTTAGAGCGCTTTTTTCAGCCTGCTGCGGACTACCAGCCCCAGAGCAGTTTTTTAGAGATCCAGCCCACTTGCCCATTGTCGGCCTGGCCTTTGACCCAGCCGTTTTTCTTGTCCAGCGTTTTGAGCAGATCGTGCTGCTGCAAAGTGCCCAGCTTCTTGTGCTGCACACCTGGGCCAGAACGCATATTGGCCGTGGGCACCTTGACGATGTGGTGCGCTGTCTTTTGGGTCAGCGGCTTGTACACCCAACCCAGCTCGCCTTCAAAGTCTTTGACTTTGAGCCAGTTACCACGCTTTTGCGTCACTTTCATGGGGTAGCCCTTGGTCAGCTCCCACGTCACTTCAGACTGGGTCGAGGCAGCTTTCCGAATATTGACTTGATTGCCCTTGATGCTCACAAACTCCGCTTGTGCCTGTGCAGCACCCAGCAGCAAACCCAAAGTTGCTACGGCTTTCCATAAAGCAGCCATCCGTTGTCATTCCCTTCTATCGTTAACAAACCGGGCAAAGTAGCACCCACGCGCAAGCTTTGCCCAAAGGACAGGTGGAGCACCCTCGCACCTGAAGGTTCCACCTAAATGCAAGATGGGCCTGCAAAAGTCCTTGGCGCACACAAAGCCGCCACAAGCCCGACAATCACTGCCTTTCTTGCTCTAGGCTTTTGTTGCCCATGTCCTTTTCTGCCCTTGGCCTTGCACCTTCGCTGGCCCACGCTGCCGCCTCCCGAGGCCTGATTGCGCCCACGCCTGTGCAATCCCAAGCGATCCCTGCAATTTTGGATGGCCAAGACCTGCGCGCCTGCGCGCCCACAGGGTCGGGCAAAACAGCGGCTTATGTGCTGCCGCTGCTGCAAGCGTGGATGCTGAGCGACGCCGCCCAGCGCCAAGGCCCGCGTGCTACCCAAGTGCTGCTGCTGGTGCCCACGCGCGAGCTGGCTGCGCAGGTGGCCGAGCTGATCTACTACGTCGGCGAAGCCATGGGCAATCGCCCCAAAGTGGCGGTGCTGACCGGTGGTGTCTCCATCAACCCTCAGCTCATGGCCCTGCGCGGTGGCGCGGACATGGTAATTGCCACGCCCGGCCGCTTGCTGGACGTGGTGGCACACAGCCAGCTGAAGTTCAACGCCCTGCAAACCTTGGTAATGGACGAAGCCGACCGATTGATGGACCTGGGCTTTGCCGAAGAGCTGGAGCAAATCCTGGCCTTGCTGCCCGCTAAAGACAAGCGCCAGACGCTGCTGCTGTCGGCCACCTTTGGCCCCAGCGTGCAAACGCTGGTTGGCCCATTGCTGCGCGACGGCCACCACAGCATCGAGATTGAATCCACCCACCAGCACGACGCCACGATTGCCCAGCGCGCCATCCACATTGATGCTGCGCGCCGCAGCGCCTTGCTACGCGAACTGGTCGAGCAGCACCCCGGCCAGCGCGTGCTGGTGTTTGTGGCCAGCCGCTACAGTGCCGAGCATGTGGCCAACAAGCTGTATGGCAAAAAGATTTACGCCACCGCCTTCCACGGCGAACTGAGCCAAGGCGCGCGCGACAAGGTCCTGAGCGAATTCAAAGCCGGCCAATGGCAAGTGCTGGTGACCACCGATTTGGCCTCGCGCGGCATCCACATCGATGCGCTGCCCGTGGTCATTAACTACGACCTGCCGCGCTCGCCTGACGACTACACCCACCGCATTGGCCGTACCGGCCGTGCAGGCCTGAGTGGTACGGCCATCAGCTTTGTCTCACCCGACGCGCTGGCGCACTGGCAACTGATTGCCAAGCGCAATGCACTGGAGTTGGAGCTGGAAACCTTGCCCAAGTACCCCGTCACCGAAACTGCCCCGGAGCGCCAGCCGCACGAGGACGGCAACAACGGCGGCATCAAGGGCAAGCGCATGAGCAAAAAAGACAAGCTGCGTGCGGCAGCCGCCAACGGCGACCAGAACGCGTAACACCCAAAGCCTCGCCACAGCGCGAGGCTTTTTTCATGTGCCACTGCGCGCTCTGCGCTGAAAGCAAAGCCCGCAGCCCCATGCGGGCTCCCGGCACCCTTGTATGCTTGTGCGTGTTCGCCAAACATATAAAACATGAGCACCATCCCCTAGTGTTTACTTGATTTCAGGCATAAATAGCTTTGAAATCAAGCATCATCAACGGCATACCGCTATTTTTTCAGGAGTATTGAATGTCCACGCCCTTTGAATTGCTCAACGCTCACACCTGTTTTGGCGGTGCCCAACGCTATTACCAGCACGAATCGCGCGAGATTGGCTTGCCCATGAAATTCTCCGTGTACCTGCCACCCCAAGCCATCCTGGGCGAGAAGGTACCCGCGCTGCTGTTTCTTGCGGGGCTGACCTGCACCGAAGAAACCTTCATGGTCAAAGCCGGCGCACAGCGCTTGGCTGCGGAGCTGGGCATGGCGCTGATCACCTGCGACACCAGCCCGCGCGGGGCCAATGTGCGCGGCGAAGCCGAGAACTGGGACTTTGGCGTGGGCGCAGGCTTTTACCTGGACGCACAGAAAATGCCGTGGGAGCGCAACTGGCGCATGGAAAGCTACATCATCGATGAGCTGCTACCCATGCTGGGCCGCTATCTGCCCATGGACATGCAGCGCATCGGCATCACCGGCCACAGCATGGGCGGCCACGGCGCCCTGACACTGGCACTGCGCCACCCGGGCAAGTTCAAGAGCCTTTCGGCCTTCGCGCCAATTGCCAATCCCAGCCAGTGCGCTTGGGGCCAGAAGGCCTTCAGCGGCTATTTGGGCGATAACCAAGCCACCTGGGCACAGCACGATGCCACGCTGCTGATGCAAAAGCAGGGCAAAGCGCCCTACCCCGCAGGCATCTTGATTGACCAGGGCATGGCAGACAAATTTCTGCACGAAAAGCAACTGCTGCCCGAAGCTTTGGAAGCTGCATGCACTATGGTCGGCCAGCCTTTGACACTGCGCCGCCAAAGCGGCTATGACCACGGCTACTACTTCATCCAAAGCTTTATCGAAGACCACCTGCGCCACCATGCGCAGCAGTTGGGCGCTTAACAACGCAGTAATCGCAGCATAGAGCCGCGCCCTTCACACTGCCTTCGGGCAGTTTTGCAGCCCTATTCGGTTGCGGCCAAGGTGCTCAGTTGCTGCCCCCTTGGGTCTTAGAGATATACATCGCTTGGTCGACGCGGCGCATGATGTCTTCCATGCTGCCGTCTGCTGCAGAAAAATGCGCAATGCCGACACTCAGCCCCGGCGTGGATTGCTCGGTGGCGTAGGGCTGGAGTGCCTGACGCCCGCATTCCAGCAAGCGCTGTGCAAATACCGAACTTTCAGCGACAGAACGCCCTTGGCACAGGATGACAAACTCATCGCCCCCCACACGGCATGTTGATTTCCATCCAGAAGTGACCCACTAGCCTCCGGCGGGGATGCGGATAAAAACTTGGACTGGTTTTATGCGGTTAGACCAAGTTTTTGC
>JADMKK010000018.1 GCA_015478895.1 Comamonas sp.
GAGTACTTGGCTACGAACCAAGGGGTCGTGGGTTCGATTCCTGCCAGCCGCACCAGATCTAAGCCTCAGAAACGAAAGTTTCTGAGGCTTTTGTCTTTTTATGAAAGCCTTGCTTTTTCAGCGTCATGAAAAATCAAGCTTTCGGCTAAAGAAATTTAGCCAACTTCGAATTTAGGGTAATTACTTACTTTATAATCGATAGCTTAGCGGCTGTAGCTCAGCTGGATAGAGTACTTGGCTACGAACCAAGGGGTCGTGGGTTCGATTCCTGCCAGCCGCACCAGATCTAAGCCTCAGAAACGAAAGTTTCTGAGGCTTTTGTCTTTTTATGAAAGCCTTGCTTTTTCAGCGTCATGAAAAATCAAGCTTTCGGCTAAAGAAATTTAGCCAACTTCGAATTTAGGGTAATTACTTACTTTATAATCGATAGCTTAGCGGCTGTAGCTCAGCTGGATAGAGTACTTGGCTACGAACCAAGGGGTCGTGGGTTCGATTCCTGCCAGCCGCACCAATTTAAAGTCCTGATACCGAAAGGTGTCAGGACTTTTTGGTTTGTGCACTGCCACAACTTGGTGGAGCCGCTTTTGTGTGAAGATTCAGCCCATGAACAAGGCCTTCACCAAGGAAACCGATGGGCAGGACGACGATGACGAGCTGCCCAGCCTGCCTGCTTTGCCCAAGGGCAGCAAGAACTACATGACCCCACAAGGCTACCAGACGCTCAAAACAGAGTTGCTGGAGCTGATTGATAACGAGCGTCCAAAGATCGTGGAAACCGTCCACTGGGCCGCCAGCAATGGAGATCGATCCGAAAACGGTGACTATCTGTACGGTAAGAAGCGGTTGCGCGAGATTGATCGGCGCATCCGCTTTTTAACCAAGCGCTTGGAAGTCGCTGAAGTGGTCGATCCTTCCCTGCACCATGGCAGCGATCAGGTGTTTTTTGGAGCTACGGTCACTTATGTGGATGACGAGGGTGTAGAGCGCCGCATCACCATTCTGGGCATCGATGAAGCCGACAGCAGCAAGTCGCAAGTCAGCTGGATTGCCCCGGTGGCCCGTGTGCTGCTGAAGGCCAGGGTGGGCGATGAAGTACCGCTGGTGACGCCGGCTGGCGTGCGTACGCTGGAGGTGCTGGAGGTGCAGTATCCAGTGCCTTTGTCTTGAAAGGCATAAAAAAAATGAGCTACTAGCCCTTGTCGTTCAATGCTTTCAGATAGATATCAGTCTGAAAGCATGAATTGACTAGGGGAAGTAGCTCACTTTTATGCATGCTCTACAGCGGTGCGGCATCTACACCGCAAGCTGTATGCGCTGCGCGAGCGCAGAGACCTTACTCCGTGGGAAGAATGCGATTAGCGCGCACCACGGTCGTAATGCGGCGCAGGGCGCGCAAAGCGGCTTCCAGGTGCTGCTGGTCATGCACGGACAAGATGAAGCGCAGCTCCATGGTTTGCATGGCGGCTTCGTCGTCCATCTCCAGGCGGCGAATATCGACATTGGCATTGCTCAGCTCGGTGGCAACACGCGCCAGTACGCCTTTTTGGTTGTGGATGGTGACAGAGACGCCGCTGTCATAGAGTTTTTGGTTTCCGTCTTCCGCCCATTCCACGGGAACAAGGCGCTCGCTGTCGGTGGCTTGCAGGCGCTTGGCATTGACACATTGCGCATGGTGCACTTGCAGACCATCGCCACGGCCCAGATAAGCCATGACCGGGTCGCCGGGCACCGGGCGACAGCAGGGTGCATAGCGAACGGAAGAGTTGTTGCTGCCGTCCAGCACCACGGTGCTCTGGCTGATCTTTCCGGCGCTGGAAAAACGCTCTTGCGACAGCAAGACGGCATTGGGGCGCTGGCCCTGGCTGACCAGCTGTGCCATGAAGTGGCGTGCGACCCAGCCTGCGGCTTGATGGCCCATGCCGATGTCGGTCAGCAAGTCCTCACGGCTCTTGCTTTTGGCCTTCAGCAAAACCTCGGCCCACAAGGCTTGGTTGGCCTCTTCATTGTCAGGAATGGCGGCAATGCCTTCTTCGCGCAATGCCTGGGTGAGCAGGGTTTCGCCGAGCACCATCGATTCACTGTGCGCGGCGGTCTTGAGGTAGTTGCGAATTTTCGAGCGCGCGCGGCCTGTTTTGACGAAGCCCAGCCACACGGGGTTGGGGTTGGCATTCTCGTCTGTGACGATTTGCACGACATCGCCGCTTTTGAGCTCGGTGCGCAGCGAGGCGGGCTCGCCGTTGATGAACGACGACACCGCATGGTGGCCCACGTTACTGTGGATGGCATAAGCAAAGTCGATCACGGTGGCGCCCCGCGTCATGGCCATGATCTTGCTCTTGGGTGTGAATACGTAGATAGAGTCGGGGAACAGATCGACTTTGACGTTGTCCCAGAATTCGGTGGCGTCGTTGGTCTCGGTCTGAATGTCCAGCAACGATTGCAGCCACTTGGTGTTCAGCGTGTCCTGGCCACCTTGCGCTTTGTAGAGCCAATGGGCGGCAATGCCGGCTTCTGCCACGATGTGCATGGCCTCGGTACGGATTTGAAACTCGATACTGACACCGGAAGGCCCTACCAGGGTGGTGTGCAGCGACTGGTAGCCGTTGCTCTTGGCAATAGCGATGTGGTCTTTGAACTTGCCAGGCACGGGCTTGTACATCTGGTGCAGAACACCCAGCGTGGTGTAGCAGTCCGTCGTCGTGGGCACGATGATCCGAAAGCCGTAGATATCAGTCACCTGCGCAAAAGACAGGTGATGGCGAAGCATCTTCTGGTAGACCGAGTACAGCGTGTTCTCACGACCGGCGATGCGGATGGGCATAGAGAGGCGGTCAAACTCGGCGTCAATGTCTTGCTGTACGCGTTGCACGAGGTCGCGCCGGCGTGCACGTGATTTGGTCAGCGCTTTTTGCAGTGTTTCATAACGCCAAGGGCGCAGATGCCGAAACGATAAATCCTGCAGCTCACGGTAGGTCTGATTTAAACCGAGGCGGTGCGCAATCGGCGCGTAAATTTCCAGAGTTTCAGAAGCGATGCGGCCCCACTTGCTGCGCGGCATATCGCCCATGGTGCGCATGTTGTGGGTGCGGTCGGCCAGCTTGATCAGGATGACACGAATATCCTTGGCCATGGCCAGCAGCATTTTGCGAAATGACTCGGCTTGGTTCTCTTCGCGGGTGTTGAAGTGCAGCTTGTCCAGCTTGGTCAGGCCATCCACCAAATCCGCAACTACCGGGCCAAACTTTGCGGCCAAATCCTGTTTGGTGATACCGCAGTCTTCCATGGCATCGTGCAGCAGGGCCGCCATGAGGGCCGAGGCATCCAGCTTCCAGTGGGCGCAAATGGTGGTGACGGCAATCGGATGGGTGATGTAAGGATCGCCGCTGCTGCGCCATTGGTTGGTGTGGGCCTTGTCGGCATATTGCCAAGCTTGGTGCACCAGGTTTTGACCTTCGGGCGGAAGGTAGGCAATGTGGTCGAGCATCACCTCAAAGTGCGCAGCGGAGACGCGCGCGGCGATCTCCAGGCGCTCATCAAGAGTGGGCTCTGACAGAGTTCGGGGGGTGTCGTCTGATTTTGAATTGAAGGCCGCGTTCATACCCTAAATGTATCGCGGGAAAGCAGTGATCGACATAGTAAAAAAAAAGCACCGTCATACGGTGCTTCTATTGCCTGATGTAACAGAAAAATTCTGAAATAAGTTGGCGCTTAGCCTGGAACTTTTTTCAGCATTTCCAGGCCGACTTTGCCTGCTGCGATTTCGCGCAGGGCAGTTACGGCAGGCTTGTTCTGGCATTCCACCTTTGGGGTGTGGCCTTGGCTGAGCATGCGGGCGCGATAAGTGGCGGCCAGCACAAGCTGGAAGCGGTTAGGGATTTGCTCCAAGCAATCTTCAACAGTGATGCGTGCCATGTAGGTACTCCGGGGGAATTCAGGAAAGGTTGAGCGATTCGAACACGTCGGCGCGCAAGCGGCGCTGTGACACGTACTTCAGACGATGGGCGTGGATGATCGTCTTCAGGTCAAACAATGCGCTCTCAAATAACTCATTGATTATAACGAAGTCGAACTTTTCAACCTGCGCCATCTCGACTTCGGCATTCTTCATGCGAAGGTCAATCACATCGGGCGCATCTTCGCCGCGATTTTCTAGGCGAGCGCGCAGCTCATCCCAGCTCGGGGGAAGGATGAAAATCAAGACGGCCTGAGGAAAGGACTCACGCACTTGCAGCGCGCCTTGGTAGTCAATTTCCAGCAGTACGTCTTCGCCGCCAGCGATGCGGTCTTGAATGCCTTTTTTGGTGGTGCCGTAGCGCTTGCCGTGCACATTGGCCCATTCGACAAAAGCATTGTTGGCGACCAGGGCGTCAAACTCTTGCTCGGACGCAAAGAAGTATTCACGGCCATGCTTTTCTTGGCCACGGGGCGCACGGGTGGTGTGCGAGACAGACGGGTAAACGCGTGCGTCAAAAGAACGCAGCGCTTTGACCAGGCTGGATTTACCGGCTCCGCTGGGAGCTGCGACGACAAAAAGATTTCCAGGGTGTTGCATAAAAAAACTCAGGCGCTGAACGCAACCCTTGCAAAAAGGGCGCTTGCGCGCCCTGTGGTTTTAACGGTGGTTATTCGATGTTTTGAACTTGTTCGCGCATTTGCTCGATCAGCACTTTCATGTCCACGCTGATGCGTGTCAAATCCAGAGCGGCTGATTTGGAGCCAAGGGTATTGGCCTCGCGGTGCATTTCTTGGATCAAGAAATCCAGACGCTTGCCGATTTCGCCACCCTTTTTGATCAGGCGCTCGACTTCGTCAAGGTGCGAGCTCAGGCGGGTAATTTCTTCGGCCACATCAATGCGGATGGCAAACGCCGTGGCTTCCGACAAGGCGCGCTCGCGGGCGGCTTCTGGGGCTACTTGGCCTTCGGTCAGGCCCATGGCCTCTTGCCAGCGCTCCAAAAAGCGTTGGCGTTGCTGCTCGACCAGTTGGGGCACCAGCGGAACGGCTTGTGCAGACAATGTGCGCAGCTGTTGCAGGCGGTCTTGCAGCATTTCAGCCAAGCGCTTGCCTTCACGCTGGCGCGCATCAATCAACGCGGTGACCGCATCATTGGCCAGGTTGGGGATGACCTCTTGCCAGTCCACTTGCACCGCGTTGCCGCTGCCCGCCAGGCGCAGCGCATCAGAAACCGATAAGCCTTTGGCATCTGGCAACCACGCTTGCACCAAGTCTTGCACGGCAGCCATACGCTGCAGCAAGGTCGATGTAGGCTGCGGCAGCGAAGAGGAAGCATCCACATCAACGGCAGCACGCACTTCCACCTTGCCGCGCTTGAGGCGCGAGGTCAGCAGTGTGCGCAACGCAGGCTCTTGGCTGCGCAGCTCATCGGGCAGGCGAAATGTAAGGTCCAAAAAGCGGCTGTTGACCGCACGAATTTCCAAGCCAACGCGCACGTTGGGTGCAGCGGTGCTGCCCTCAGGTGTGGCCGGTGTGTGCTGGACACTGGCGTATCCGGTCATGCTGTGAACTGGCATTGGACTTATCTTTGGTTACTTGCAATCTGCTGATTATCCGATTTCCGCACTGACCTTGAGATTTACCTGAACAAAACGCCTTGCGGCCATTCGGTCAGCCTCCTTGGCTGCCAGCACAATCATTGGCGATCACCGCAGCGTGTGCAGGCGCCTCGGGAGGCTTGGGGATGTACGGGCTTGTGCTTTGCCGCACACTTGGCACTTCGCATTGGGGTGGCGCTGCACAAGTGTGCTCCAAGGCTGCAACCACTAAAATTGTTTAATTAATAGCTATCAGCCCTTTATGTATAAGGGCTAGCGTGTGATTTGACCCATGAAAATTGTTCTCGCCTCCAACAACCGCGGCAAGCTGGCCGAATTGCAATCCATGTTTGCGCCGCTGGGTGTCGAGTTGATCTGCCAAGGCGATCTGTTTGAAGGCGAAGCGCCGGAACCCTTTGGCACCTTCGTGGAAAACGCTTTGAGCAAGGCCCGGTTTGCCGCTGAAAAGACAGGCTTGCCCGCGATTGCCGACGACGCCGGCTTGTGCGTGGACGCCTTTGGCGGCCAGCCGGGCGTGGACACGGCCTACTACTGCACCCACTACGGCTACGAAAAAAGTGATGCCAACAATGTGATCTGTTTGCTGGAAAATTTGGCGCCGCATGCTAACCGCAAGGCCGCCATGGTCAGTACCTTGGTGGGCGTGCGCCATCCCAAAGACCCAGAGCCTTTGATTGCAGTGGGACGTGTGAACGTGGAGATCGCCACAGAGGGCCGAGGCAGCAACGGTTTTGGCTTTGACCCGGTGCTGATCATTCCCGGGATCGGCAAGACCTTTGCCGAGATGGCGCCCGAATTCAAAAACGACCACAGCCACCGTGGCCGCAGCACGCGCGCCATGATGGAGTTGCTGCGCACTTCGTGGCTGGCGTAAGACCATGAGCATTCCGATTCACCTTGCAGGGGCTGACCAGAGTGTGGGCCAGGCCCCCAAAGACGTGCAGCACTACATGCGCGCAGGCACGCTGGGCTTGCCGGCGCTGCCGCCGCTGTCGCTGTACATCCACCTGCCGTGGTGCCTGAAAAAGTGCCCGTACTGCGATTTCAACTCCCACGAGCACCGGGGTGACGGCGGCATGGCTGGCATTCCGGAGCAGCGTTATCTGGATGCGTTGATGGCCGACCTGGAGGCCAGCTTGCCTTTGATCTGGGGGCGCACCGTGCACAGCGTGTTCATCGGCGGCGGTACGCCCAGCCTGTTCAGCCCGGAATCGATTGACCAATTGATCTCTGGCCTGCGTGCGCGCCTGCGCATGGAGCCCGATTGCGAAATCACCATGGAGGCCAACCCCGGCACGTTCGAGAAAGACCGTTTCAGGGCGTTTCGCCACGCCGGCGTCACGCGCCTGTCGATTGGCGTGCAAAGCTTTGATGACCGCTTTTTGTCGGCCTTGGGCCGGGTGCACAACGGTGAGCAAGCGCGTGCTGCGGTGCAGGAGGCGGCGGAATCGTTTGAGACGTTCAACCTTGACATCATGTACGCCCTGCCGGGGCAGACCGAGGCGGATCTGGTGAAAGATCTGAAGACGGCGCTGAGCTTTCAGCCGCCGCATATCTCGATCTACCACCTGACGATTGAGCCCAATACCTACTTTGCCAAGTTCCCGCCGGTGATTCCAGAGGACGATACGGCCTATGACATGCTCGACCGCATCACCGCCATGACGGGCGTGGCCGGCATGCAGCGCTATGAAATCTCGGCCTATGCGCGCGATGGGCACCAGTGTTTTCACAACACCAATTACTGGCAGTTTGGCGATTACCTGGGGATTGGCGCGGGTGCGCATGGCAAGCTGAGTTTTGCGCACCGCGTGGTGCGGCAAGTCAAAATTCGCGATCCACAGCGTTATATGGAGGCTGCTTTGGCAGGCCGTGCGCTGGCCAGCGATGAGGACGTCAGGCGCAAGGACTTGCCGTTTGAATACATGCTCAATGCACTGCGCCTGCGCAGCGGCTTTGCGGTGCAAGATTATCTGGATCGCACGGGTTTGCCGATCAGCACCATTGCCAAAGCGCTGGAAGCCGCGCAACACAAAGGCCTGATTACGCGCAGTGCCACGCACGTGGTGCCGACAGAGCGCGGGTTTGACTTTTTGAATGATCTCCAAGAATTGTTCTTGGGTGACGCCTGAAGCTAAATTGAAGCTGAACCTTAATTAAGCGCTACCAAAAAGAAAGCACCCTGCCCGGGTGTTTTCTTGTTTTCAAAGACGTTGGATGCTGAAACGCTTCAGGAACAATGGCTTCTAGCTATGTTTTTGCGTGGCTTAACCGCAGCGTGCCGCAACAATGCGGCCGGTGGTGTCCACTTCCAGGTTCAGGCGCTCGGCGTTGAATTCACGCGTCGTTGGCTGGCCGGGGCGCAGCACCCGCGCCATGTAGGCACCTGAGCGCTTGCGGGCTTCTGCCACGTTGTTTTCAGTATTGCTTTTGCCGACGGCCCATTGCGCACCGGTTTGATTGCAACGTTGTTCAGCCCGAGGTGCGGGGGATTTGCTCCCGGCGCTGGTGCTGGAGCCCTGTCCGCTGTGGGGTGACATGACCGAGCAACCTGTCGCCAGTACCGCAGCGGCGCACAAAGAAAGCAGATGTACAGATGAACGCATAAATTTCCAGACCTCTCTCAGTTGCAAGACGTTGTGACCTTAGCAGTAAGCTGTGTTACTACTGTGCCGAAGTTGTGAGTGATTGTGGTGTCAGCCAAATTCCACGCTGGTTGACTGAATTACTTCTGGGTCACTTCTGGGGCTGCTGAAAGACGCTGGGTTCAAAGTTCAGCAGCTTGGCTTGCGCAGCTGCTTTGTCTGCCTGTGCGCGTGTGTCATAGGGGCCAATGCGCAGGCGCGTCATTTCGCCCTTGTTGCTGCTCACCGTCTGGCGCAGCACTGGAAGCTTCGCAGCTTTGAGCGCGGTGGCGGAGCGTTCGGCATTGGTAGTCTGCGCATAGACGCCTGCATTCAAATAAAACTTGCCCGGCACCAAGCCGCCTGCAACCGGTACTGGTGCCACGGGTTTTGCTGGTGGTTGGACGGCAGTCTTTGCAGGCTTTGGCGCAGCAACGGTTGCTTTGGGTTCTGGGGCAGATGCTGTTGCTGTTGCTGTCGCTGTCGCTGTCACCGGCTTGGCCGCTGCCTGCGCGGGAATGACTTGCGCCAGAGCAACGATGGACAACTGCTCCTTCTCAGCCACTGCGGCCACTGAGGACACGGCGGGTGTGAGGGCCGAGGGTGTCTGCGCTGGCGGGGAAGGCAGCGGCATTTCGGGCGTCAAGGTTGGTGGCTGCATGGGGGTGACGCTGCTGGGTGAGGGAATCACCAGATCCGGCGGGCCGGAGGCCGGGCGCTCTGGCGCGCTGGAGGCAAAGCGCAGATTGGACCAATCTGTCTGGCTGGCCAGCAGGCCCGCAATCGTCAGTGAGGCTACGGCCTGGGCTGCAATGGCGAGGTTCAGCCGCTCTCTGGTGACGGGGGCAGATTGAAGCTGTACCTGCGCCAGTGCAACGGTGCGCGCTGTAGTGAGCGCATCCAAGGTGTGCTTGCGCACATGGTGGTAGTACAGCGCATTGCCCATGCAGCCGGGCAGCAAGAACAGCAGCAATGCCGCCAGTACGACCACGCTCACTTCCACCGGCAGGGGCACCCGTCCATGCATTGCCCACCAGAGTAATAAAAAGGTGAGCAAAAAGCCCGCGTAGAACATGGCGAGGCGAAACATTTGACGAAAAAGCAGCCACGCCAGCGTGAAAAAAGCGGCGCCATGGTTCCACGTCGGTGAGGCCTTGCCTTGCGACTCAAAGCGGTCAAAGTGTTGCTGGTAATACGCTGTGTTGACATGCCCGATACGCAAGCGGTACAGCGAAGGCATGATGCCGCCACTGGCTTGCATGCCGGAAGGGGCTGCGTCGTTGTGGGCGTTGGAGCGTGGCGAATTCACAGACATGCAGGCGATTGTGGCATGGGCATTTGCTGAGCCTCCCTACTGCAGGGTGAATGTTAAACAATGTGTGTAAAGGCATGCACGGCGTAGTCCCAAGGCCAGGCAGCCAGGGCGGTGCCTAGCGCCCTTTTACACTTGCGCTTTTCGAAGGCCTGTGGTGTTGGCTTCAAGCCGCTGGACGGGCCATTTCGTAGCAAGCAGACCTTGAGAGGTTTGCACATAGATTGTGTGTCATGCAACAACAACATGAGTGGCAGTTCTTCCGTGCCGGAGGGGTGGACCAAGTGGCAATCCGCACGGGTGCGGATATCGCAAACATTGGTAACCTGGACCAAAAACTGTGGGTCGCGCTGGCCTGCCCCACGCGGGGCATTGAATTTGACGGCACCACACTGGATTTGATTGACACCGACTCGGACGGCCGTATTCGTGCCCCGGAGCTGGTGGCCGCGTGTGAATGGGCTGTGGCACAGGTCAACGATCCGCAAGTGCTGGCCAGCGGTTCGGACGTGTTGATGCTCTCCAGCATTCGCAGCGATACGCCCGAGGGGCAGGCCTTGCTGGTGGAAGCGCGGCGCATTTTGAGCATGGCAGGGCGTGAAGAGGCCGACAGCGTCTCGCTGGCGGAGGTACAGGGCCGCCTGGCTTCCCTGAACGCCATGCCTTTCAACGGGGACGGCATTTTGAACCCCGTCACGTTAACTGCACATCCTGAGCTGGCAGCGCTGACCTCGCGCATCATGGAGGCCTACAGCCCCATCCAAGGCAGCGACGGTGAACCCGGCCTGGGCCGGGCACAGCTCGATAACTTCTTCTCCGACGTCAGTGCCATCGCGGCCTGGCATGCCGACGCAGCCGCCAACCACTGCGGCCTGCCTTCGCACGAAGCTGCCGTGGCAGCGGTGCAGGCGCTCAACGCCGTCCAAGTCAAGATCGAAGACTTTTTTGCGCGCACGCGCCTGGCCGCTTTTGATGCCAATGCACTGGTGCCGATGAGCCCCAGCGTCGAAGGCTATGCCGTGCTGGGCCAGCAGGTGCTGAGTCAGCAAGACGCTGCGATTGCCGCTTTGCCACTGGCCCCTGTGGTAGCGAATGGTGATCTGCCGCTGCGCCAAGGTCTTAACCCCGCATGGGCCGATGCCATGGAGACGCTGCGCCAAGCCGCGGTGCTGCCCCTGCTGGGTGAATTAGAGGCACTGAGCGCAGCGCAATGGACGCAACTCAAAACACTGCTGGCCCCGTGCCAGGCGTGGCTGGCAGCCAAGCCCCAGTCGCCCCTGAGCGATGTGCCCCTGCAAGAAGCGCAGGCGCTGATGGCCAGCGACATGCAGACGCGATTGCAGCAATTTATTCAGCACGATGAAGATGAGCTGCAGCACAGCGCCCAGGCCGTGGCGCTGGAAAAGCTGATCCGCTTTCAGCGCGATCTGCTGGTGCTGCTCAATAACTTTGTCTCGTTCTCGCACTTCTACAGCCGCCGTGGCGCTGCGTTCCAGGCCGGTACCTTGTTCCTCGATGGCCGCAGCTGCGATCTGACGGTGGACGTGACCGATTCCCCCGGACACGCCACGCTGGCAGGCATGGCCAAGGTGTATCTGGCGTACTGTGAATGCCGCCGCAACGGTGTCAAGCGCAACATCGTGGCGGCCTTTACGGCCGGCGATGTGGACTTTTTGTTCGTGGGCCGCAACGGTATCTTCTATGACCGCGAT
Source organism: Comamonas sp. (assembly GCA_015478895.1). Classification (GTDB taxonomy): domain Bacteria; phylum Pseudomonadota; class Gammaproteobacteria; order Burkholderiales; family Burkholderiaceae_C; genus Comamonas. The sequence continues at coordinate 11,222 of JADMKK010000018.1, forward strand.
GGTCATGACTGGGATGCCACCATCACCAAGCTGATTGAAAACCCCACCAGCATTGGCCAAGCCTTCTTCTCGCCCTACAAAAAGTTTGTGCGCATGGTCGAAGAGCAGGTGGCCAAGCGTGCAGCAGCCAAGGATGCCACGGTGACTGCCGGGCTCGATACCCAAGCCGCCAAGCTCACCGAGCTGGCCAAAGCCCCTGCGATACCCGCTGTCGCCAGCGCAGGTGGGCGCAAGACCGATGTGGGCACGGTGGCCGCCATTGGTGTAGCGCTGGGCTCCATCAGCACGGTGCTGGTGGGCATATTTGGCAAGTTCATTGAACTGGGGCCCTGGATTCCGGTGGCCCTGGTCGGTCTGATTCTGGCTGTCTCTGGCCCGAGCATGCTGATTGCCTGGCTCAAACTGCGCGAACGCAGCCTGGGCCCGATTTTGGATGCCAGCGGCTGGGCCATTAATGGGCGCATGAAGATCAATTTGCCACTGGGCCGCTCGTTGTCGCAAACCGCCAAGGTGCCTGCAGTAGCCAAACGCATGCTGCACGACCCCTATGCAGAAAACTACACCCAGCGCTGGATGTGGCTGGGGGTTGTCGTCGTGGCTCTGGTATTGCTGGGCTGGGCGTCGGGCTGGCTGGACAGCATGCTGCCGTCTTCCATGCACCTGAGCACTTTGACGGCGGCAGACGTTGATGCCGTACTGGTGGAGGACGCAGCTACAGCACCTTGATGCCGTGGCAAGGAGGCTTCCATAGTCCATAGTCCCGCAGAGTCCAAGCTCATAAAAAAGCCCCGCTCCTGTACGCAGGCGCGGGGCTTTTTTGGTGCAGAGCGTGGACCGCTTACTTCAGCGTATCACCCAGTACCAAGCCTTCACGGCGGGGATCGGCACCGCCTTCCAGTGCATCCTTGCCCGCATCTTGAATGCGCAAAATGGTTCCAATACCACTCGATTGCGCATTGACAGACACGGTGTGGCCCATGGCCTTCAGGCCGACCACCAGCGGATCGTCAGCGCCTGAGATGTTCGGATGCTCTCCGCCCACGTTGGTCGTGGCGCTGTTGCTGGCACCAAAATCAACCATCGACGTAGCTTGCTGTGCATCCAGTCCCCAATCCAGTGCGCCGACCACAGTTTTGGTCACGTACTGGATGATGGTGGCGCCACCGGGTGAGCCGGTGGCCATCTTGAAGGCGCCCGTGCTGCCGTCAGCATTCAGATCGAACACCAGCGTCGGTGCCATGGAGCTGCGCGGGCGCTTGAGAGGTTGTACGCGGTTGGCGACTGGGCCATCTGCCGTGGTGGGCGTGGCTGCAAAGTCGGTCAGCTGGTTGTTCAGCACAAAGCCGTTGGTGACGTGGTAGGAGCCCATGCCTGCTTCGACGGTGGTCGTCAGCGACACGGCATTGCCCTTGGCATCCACGATGCTCACATGCGTAGTTCCATCTTCCTTAACCGGAACGACGCCCAGTGGCACCGCACCCAGATCGCCAGCCTTGGCCACACCCATGCTCTGGGTCAGCGAAATCAGATCTGCACGCTGGCGCAGGTAGTCAGGGTTGAGCATGCTGGCCCATGAGCCGCCGGGCAGTGAGACAAAGTCGGTGTCTGCCACGTATTTGTCGCGGTCTGCATAGGCCAGGCGGTTGGCCTCGCTGAGCAAGTGCACACCCATCACCGTGGGCTTGCCGCCTTCCAGATCTATGGCAGTTGGCTTGTACTGCGCCAAGTTGAAGTGTCCCAGAATGCCCAGGCTCTGGGCCACGGCCAGACCACCCGACGATGGGGGCGGCATGCCGCACACGCGATAGGTGGCACGGTAGGTGGTGCAGACCGCTTCACGGCGCTTGGCTTCATAGCCGGCCAAGTCGGCCAGCGTCATCTTGCCGGGCGTAATCGGGCTACCGTCGGACACGCTGGCATTGCTGGCCACCTTGTCCACGATAGCCTGTGCCAATTCACCCTTGTGCAGCGCATCAGCGCCGCCTTCGGCAATCTTGCCAAGGGCGCTGGCGTACGGCGCATTGACGAACTTCTCGCCCAATTGCCAGGTCTTGCCTTGGGCATTGAAATACAGCGCGGCAGCTTCCGCATCGTGCTTCAGACTGCTTTCGGCACCCGCCAGTGCAGAGGCCATGCGGCCGCTGACGGGGAACCCATTGCTGGCCAGACTGATGGCGGGATTAAACAGTGCCTTCCAGGCAGCGCTGCCGTGGTCTTTGTGCGCCAGCTCCAGCATGCGCACGGCACCGGGCACGCCAATGGAGCGGCCGCTCGAACGGGCATTGGGCTTGGGCGTGGTGGTGTCCGTCGCGTCGTCGATGTAGCGCAGGTAGTTTTCGGTCGCTGCAGCGGGCGCAGTTTCGCGGCCATCATAGGCAGTGACTTTGCCCGTCGCTGCATCGTGGTAGAGCATGAACGCACCGCCGCCGATACCGCTGGACTGGGGTTCCACCAGACCCAGCACCATCTGCACGGCCACGGCGGCGTCGATGGCGTTACCACCGGATTTGAGCACTTCGCAGCCTGCCTTGGAGGCCAGCGGATTGGCGGTTACGACCATGTATTCACGGGCTTTGACGGCCTTGGTACCGACTCGATAACCCGATGCCAGCTCTGGCGCAGCCGGATCCCCGGGTAGACCTGAACCGACGGTGACGCTGCCGTCCGCCGTAGTGACTTCACAGGCGGTACTCACCACGGGAGGATCGACTGGCGTGACCGGGGTGGCCGGTGCATCGTCTCCACCGCCACACGCCGTGAGTGTCAGGGCTACGACGGCAGCAATGCTTAAAAATCTCATCGGGGGCAGAGTGGATGCGCCAGAAGATGGGTTCACCATGTGATATTTCCCTTGTGCTTTGTGAAATGCATCGATCAAATTGATCGATATCACGGTAAAAGCACAATGCATGCCGACAAACGGTAGTAACCCTGTTGTTGAAGCATGTGGGCGACTGCGCAGTGCTTCACGTCTCAGTCAGACCGATTGACCCAGAGCGTTGGTATCACGCCGAGGGTGCGTAGTCCAGCATTAAAAATGCCATTTTGCCCAAGCGTAGCCTTGGCATATAGCTATCTTTCACGAAGCAGTGGGTGCGTACAAGTGCAAAAACGCATCGACCGCGCGGTCGGTGCATTGCGCGATCTCTTCGGTGGTGGGAACGGGCACATGCTGAAAGAGAAAGCCGGTGATCAGCTCGGCCTCCAGCAGCGCTTGCAGATGCTGTGCAGCCAAGCGTGTGCAGGCTGGGCGTAGCAGGCCCCGGTCCATGGACTGCTGCAAAAATTGCCCCACACAGGCGTGCGAGCGCGCCGGGCCTTGCTGAAAGCAGCGCTTGCCCAGCTCGGCCCGCCCTGCTTGGGCCACCAGCAGGCGGCGCGCGGCCAGCACGCAGGGGTCGTAGAGCATGCCCAAAAAGCGCTGGCCAAAGTTGCGCAGCGCCGTGCCTACGTCGTGATCAAGTGCGTCCAGTGCCTGCAAGGTGCGTTCAAAGTCTGCTTTGGATGCGCGAAACATCACCTCCAGCAGCAGCGCTTCTTTGGATGGGAAATAGTTGTAGAGCGTCGCTTTGGAGCCGCCCAGGCGGCTGCAAATTTCGGACATGGAGGTGCGCTCAAAGCCCAGTTCATTGAACGTGGCGGCGGCCACTGCCAGGATGGCTTCACGCTTTTCTTCCGTTTTGGTCCGCATAAGGCGCTCAAGGTCCTCAAAAAATTGCTTGTTTTTTAGTGTAGCCGTCGGCATAGTCGCGCTCGACGTTTAAAACCGTACCGTACAGTTCACTATAAAAAATTTCATGAGAACACGTAAAGCATCCGGGCCGGGGCAATATCGCCCCGTGCGCGCTCCTTGGTGGTTGTGTGCGTTGCCATTGTTGATGGCCGGCTGTGCGCAATTGCCCGACTGGCAAGGTAAAGCGGCGCTGGAGCCCGCCGCCCCCAACGCGCTGCTGGCAACGCCCACTGCGCAAACCACGGACTGGCCACAGGCGCAGTGGTGGCAGCGTTATGGCAACCCCCAGCTGGACGACTTGATCGCCGAAGCCTTGCAAGGTGCGCCTGACATGCAGGCCGCTGCCGCCCGCGTGCAGCAGGCGCAGGCCATGCTGGGATTGAGCCAATCGACCACGGCGCCGCAGTTGTCGGCCAACGCCAATGTCAAAGGCGACAAGCTCAGCTACAACCACCTGACCCCAGCTTCCATGACGCCACGTGGCATGCAGGACTATGGCCGCGCCACGCTGGATCTGTCGTGGTCGCTGGACCTGTGGGGCAAGCACCGCTCCGCCATTGCGGCTGCGCAGGGCGAGCTGCAGGCGCGCCAGGCCGATGCTGCGCAGGCCCGCCTGGTGCTGGCCAGTGGCATTGCCAGCGCCTACGCCGACTTGGTGCGCCTGAGCGCCAATGAGCAAACACTGCTGCAATCAACGGCGCTGCGCGCCAAGACGGCGCAACTGTTTCAGGAGCGTTTTGACAATGGCTTGGAAAACCTGGGTAGCGTACACAGCGCCAAGGCACGCTTGGCAGGCGCGCAGGCCGAGCTGGTGCAGGTGCAAGAGCAACTTGGCTTGCAGCGCAACCGCATGGCCGCGCTGATCGGGGCCAGCCCAGAGCGCGGCGCGCAGATCACGGTGCCAACTAATGCCTTACAGCAGCCCTGGCAGCAGCAATGGGCCTTGCCCGAGCACCTGCCCATGAATCTGCTGGGCCGCCGCCCCGACGTGGTGGCAGCACGCCTGCAGGCGCAGGCACTGGAGTCGCGTGCCGCGTCGAAAGAGGCCGAGTTTTACCCGGACATCAACCTCAGCGCCTTGGTGGGTGTGCAGTCGCTGGGCATAGACATGCTGGCCAAGGGCGGCTCCAGCATTGCCAGCGTGGGCCCGGCCATCAGCCTGCCCATTTTTAACGGGGGCCGTTTGCGCTCCCAACTGGCAGCCACACGCGCACAGTACGACGAGGCCGTGGCCCTGTACCGCAGCACCTTGAACCGCGCGCTGCAAGAAGTGGCTGACAACGCCGTGAGCCAGCGCGCGCTGCAGCAGCAATTGCAGGCCATGCAAGACGCCGTGCAGGCAGCCACCGAAGCGCACCGCGTAGCGCGCAACCGCTATGAAGGTGGCTTGGCCAACTATTTGGAAGTGCTCAGTGCTGAAGACCAGTTGCTGGCCAATGTGCGCCAGTTGGTGGAGGTGCAAAGCCGCGCGCTGTCGCTCGATATTGGTTTGCACCGCGCCCTGGGCGGTGGCTGGCAGCAGGCTGCTGCCTCCCACGGTGAAGCTGCGCACTAGCTCTGGCTACGTCTTTAAGCATTTCAAAATATCCAAGGTTTTCTCATGACTGATAACGCAACGCCCGCAAGTGGCAACCCCGTGGCGCGCCAACAGCGCCGCAACAAAATGCTGCTGGGTCTGGTTGGTGTGGTGGTGATCGCAGGGATTGCGGGCACGGTTTACTACCAGCTGCATGCTTCCAACTTTGTCTCTACCGACAACGCCTATGCCGCCGTTGAAGTGGCACAGGTCACGCCCTCGGTGGGCGGCACCGTGCTGGAAGTGCTGGTCAGCGACACACAAAGCGTGAAAAAGGGCGATGTGCTGGTGCGCATTGACCCCACGGATGCCCAGCTGGCGCTGGCTCAAGCCGAGGCCGAGCTGGCGCGAGCCACCCGCCGCGTCAAGGGCTATGTGGCCAACGATGGCGGCCTGCAGGCGCAAATTGCCGCCCGCGAGGCGGACGAAAAGCGCGCTGCTGCGCAGTTGGCCTCGGCCCAGGCCGACTTGGCCCGCGCCACCGTTGATCTGCAGCGCCGTGAAGCGCTGTCCAAGAGCGGCTCGGTCTCGGGCGATGAGCTGACACACGCGCAAAACGCCTTCGCGGCGGCCAAGGCGCAGCTGGCCTCGGCCCAGGCTGCGCAGGCGCAGGCACAGGCGAACCGTCAGGCGGCCATTGGCGCCAAGCAGGTCAACGCCACCTTGATTGAGGGCACGACCTCGGACACCAATCCCGAAGTCATGCTGGCCAAAGCCCGTGCTGACCAAGCGCGCATTGATCTGGAGCGCACCACCGTGCGCGCGCCGCTCGATGGCGTGGTCGCCAAGCGCAGCGTGCAACTGGGCCAGCGTGTGCAGGCCGGCGCGCCCTTGATGTCGGTGGTGCCGGTGCAGAACATGTATGTGGATGCCAACTTCAAGGAAGTGCAGCTGGACAAGGTACGCATTGGTCAGACGGCTGAGCTGTACTCCGACCTGTACGGCAAGAAGGTGACCTATACCGGCACGGTGGTGGGCTTTAGCGGTGGTTCGGGTGCAGCCTTTGCTGCGCTGCCCGCGCAAAACGCCACGGGCAACTGGATCAAGGTGGTGCAGCGCCTGCCGGTGCGTGTGCAGCTCAACCCGCAAGAGTTGGCGGCGCATCCGCTGCGCGTGGGCCTGTCGATGAACGTGATCATCGACACCCGCACGGGCGACGCCAACGCCGTCGGCATGAGCAGCCCTGTTGCCGCTGCGCAGTGAGTCATCCATGGGAGCTACCAACTCTGGACCGCTGACCATCGGCGGTAAGCCGCTGACAGGCGGCATGCTGTGGCTGGCGGCCATCGTACTGGCGGCGGCCAACTTTGTGGCCGTGCTGGACATGACGATTGCCAACGTCTCCGTGCCCAGCATTGCCGGCAATCTGGGCGCCACCACCAGCCAAGGCACCTGGGTGATTACCAGCTACGCCGTGGCCGAGGCGATTACCGTGCCCTTGACCGGCTGGCTGGCTGCGCGCTTTGGCGCGGTGCGCGTGTTTGCCACGGCCATGGGGCTGTTTGGCGTGGCTTCGCTGCTGTGCGGGCTGGCCAATTCGCTGGGCTTTCTGGTGTTTGCGCGCATCTTGCAAGGCTTTGCCGGTGGGCCGCTGATGCCTTTGTCGCAAACGCTGCTGCTGCGCATTTTTCCGCCGCACATGGCACCTGCAGCCATTGGCCTGTGGTCCATGACCACGCTGATTGCGCCGGTGCTCGGGCCCATCGTCGGGGGCTATATCTGTGACCAGTACAGCTGGCACTGGATCTTCTTGATCAACATCCCCGTGGCGCTGGGCTGCGCTTTTGCTGCGTGGAAGCTGCTCAAGCGCTATGAGCTGCCGCTGCTCAAGAACCCCATCGACAAGATCGGCCTGCTGATCCTGTTCATCTGGGTGGGCGCGCTGCAACTGATGCTCGACGAAGGTAAGCAGCTGGACTGGTTTGCCTCGCCGCTGATCGTGTGCCTGGCCGTAGTAGCCGTGGTGGGCTTTGTGGCCTTTCTGATCTGGGAGCTGCACGAAGAGCACCCGATTGTGGATCTGCGGGTGTTTCGCCATCGGGGCTTCACCATGAGTGTGCTGACCATCAGCCTGACGTTTGCGGCGTTCTTTGCCGCCAATGTGCTCACGCCGCTGTGGCTGCAAAGCTTTATGGGCTACACCGCCACTGAGTCGGGCTTGACCACCGCGTGGACGGGCTTGTTTGCGCTGATGGTGGCGCCGATGGCGGCAGGCTGGTCAGCCAAGATGGACCCGCGCAAGCTCATTTTTATGGGCGTGATCTGGCTGGGCATGGTGACCTTCTGGCGCACGTTCTCCACCACCGACATGGGCTACTGGAGTATTGCCGTGCCGCTGATGTTCATGGGCTGGGGTTTGCCGTTTTTCTTCATTCCGACCACCGGCCTGGCATTGGCCAGCGTGGAGCCCCGAGAGATGGACAACGCTGCCGGGCTGATGAACTTCTTGCGCACGCTCTCAGGCGCGGCAGCAGTCTCTTTGGTCAATACCGGATGGGAAAACGCCACTACACGCAACCACGCCGAGCTGGTGGGGCTGACGGATCGCACCGGCGAAGTGCTGCACGGCTTGGAAGCCTCCGGCATGGCGCCCGAAGCGGCGCTGCGCGCGCTGGATGGCATCGTCACCGGTCAAAGCGTGATGCTGGCCACCAACCAGGTGATGCTGGTGATTGCCGTGTGCTTTGTGTTTGCCGCCTGCGTGATCTGGCTAGCGCCCAAGCCCAGCCGTGTGGTGGCGCCGGGCGAGGGCGGGCACTGATCACGTAACGCTGCCATTGGTGCCATGAACGACAAAGCCCGCATTGCGCGGGCTTTGTTTTTGATAGCTGCTTGCCGTGGTATTTCAAAGCTTTCGGATAGTTATCTATCGGAAATCTAGAAATTTCAAAGGCAAGCTGCTATTTTTTTAGATCAAAAGTTCCAGTCTTCGTCTTCGGTCGCCACGGCCTTGCCGATGACGTAGGACGAGCCTGAGCCCGAGAAGAAGTCGTGGTTTTCGTTGGCACTGGGGCTGAGCGCCGCCATGATGGCCGGGTTCACCTGGCACATGTCTTCGGGGAACATGGCCTCAAAGCCCAGGTTGCTCAGCGCCTTGTTGGCGTTGTAGTGCATGAAGCGCTTGACGTCTTCGGTCAGGCCGACCGGGTCGTACAGCTCGGCGGCGTAGTGGCACTCCATCTCGTACAGGTCGTACAGCATGGCGTAGGCCTCAGCCTTGATGGTTTCCTTCTCATCGGCGGGCAGCTTGGCAAACGCCAGCTGGAACTTGTAGCCAATGTAGTAACCGTGCACCGCTTCGTCGCGGATGATCAGGCGGATCAAGTCGGCGGTGTTGGTCAGCTTGCCGCGGCTGCTCCAGTACAGAGGCAGGTAAAAACCGCTGTAGAACAAGAAGCTTTCCAGGCAGACCGAGGCGATCTTCTTCTTGAAGGGGTTCTCCATGGCGTTGTACTCATTCAAGATGAGTTCGGCCTTCTTTTGCAGCCACGGGTTTTCTTCCGACCAGCGAAACGCCTCATCGATCTCGGTGGTCGAGCACAGCGTCGAGAAGATCGACGAGTAGCTGCGCGCGTGCACCGCTTCCATGAAGGTGAAGTTCGACAACACCGACTCTTCGTGCGGCGTGACGGCGTCTTGCATCAGCGAAGGCGCGCCGACCTGGTTTTGCACGGTGTCCAGCAAGGTCAGGCCCGTAAACACGCGGATCGTCAGCTCCTGCTCGTTAGGGCGCAGCGTGCCCCAGGATTGGATGTCGTTGGACAACGGCACCTTCTCGGGCAACCAGAAGTTGGCGGTCACGCGGTTCCAGATTTCGAGGTCTTTGTCGTCCTCGATGCGGTTCCAGTTGATGGCTTGGGTCAGCAGTGTCATAGCAATCTTTCAATCAGACGAGTGCGTGGGCGGTGCAGGCGTGCTTTACAGCGTGCACGACACACAGGTCGCGGTGACTTCCGTGCCTTCCAGCGCAAGCTGGCGCAGGCGGATGTAGTAAATGGTCTTGATGCCCTTGGTCCAGGCATAGATCTGCGCGCGGTTGATGTCGCGCGTGGTGGCGGTGTCGGGGAAGAACAGCGTCAGCGACAGGCCCTGGTCCACGTGTTCGGTGGCAGCGGCATACACATCGATGATGGCGTTGGGGCCGATCTCGTAGGCATCGCGGTAGTACTCGACGTTGTCGTTGTTCAGGAATGGCGCCGGGTAGTAGACGCGGCCAATCTTGCCCTCTTTGCGGATCTCGATGCGCGAGGCAATCGGGTGGATCGACGAGGTGGAGTTGTTGATGTAGCTGATCGAGCCGGTGGGCGGAATGGCCTGCAGGTTGCGGTTGTACAGGCCGTGCGCCATCACGTCTTGTTTGAGCTGTTCCCATTCAGCGCGCGTAGGCAGCTGCATGCCGTTCTTGTCGAACAGGGCTTGCACGGTGGCCGAGGTGGGCAGCCAGTCGCGGTTGACATACTTGTCAAAGTACTCGCCCGTGGCGTACTTGGACTGGCTGAAACCCACGAACTGCTGCTTTTTCTCCTGCGCAATCAGGCACGAGGCGCGCAGGCAGTGGTAGGCCACGGCAGCAAAGTAGACGCTGGTGAACTCTACCGCCTCGGGGCTGTCGTAGTGCACGCGCTCACGCGCCAGGTAGCCGTGCAGGTTCATCTGCCCCAGTCCAATGGCGTGGCTGTCGTCATTGCCCTGGCGCACGGATGGCACGGAGTTCACCGCGCTCATCTCGGAGACCGCCGTCAGCGCGCGGATGGCGGTTTCCACCGCGTTGCCCAACAAGCCGCTGTCCATCACGGTGGCGATGTTCAGCGAGCCCAGGTTGCAGGAGATGTCGTTGCCAATGGTCTCGTAGTTCAGATCTTCGCCCAGCACCGAAGGGGTGTTGACCTGCAAGATCTCCGAGCACAGGTTGGACATGTTGATGCGCCCGGCAATCGGGTTGGCGCGGTTGGCCGTGTCCTCAAACAGGATGTAGGGGTAGCCGGATTCGAACTGAATTTCCGCAATCGTCTGGAAGAACTCGCGCGCCTTGATCTTGGTCTTTTTGATGCGCGGGTCGTCCACCATGGCCTTGTAGTGCTCGGTCACGGAGATATCGGCAAACGGCTTGCCATAGACGCGCTCGACGTCGTACGGCGAGAACAGGTACATGTCCTCGTTCTTCTTGGCCAGCTCGAACGTCACGTCCGGAATCACCACGCCCAGCGACAACGTCTTGATGCGGATCTTCTCGTCGGCGTTTTCGCGCTTGGTGTCCAAGAATCGCATGATGTCCGGGTGGTGCGCGTTCAGGTACACGGCACCTGCGCCCTGGCGTGCGCCCAGCTGGTTGGCGTAGGAGAAACCATCTTCCAGCAACTTCATCACCGGGATCACGCCCGAGGACTGGTTCTGGATGCCCTTGATGGGCGCGCCTTGCTCGCGCAGATTGCTCAGCAGCAGGGCCACGCCGCCGCCGCGCTTGGACAGTTGCAGGGCCGAGTTGATGCCGCGGCCAATGCTTTCCATGTTGTCTTCCAGGCGCAGCAAGAAGCACGAGACCAGCTCGCCGCGCTGGCTCTTGCCGGCGTTCAGGAACGTGGGGGTAGCGGGCTGGAAACGCCCAGCAATGATCTCGCCCATCAGCTTCATGGCCAGCGCCTCATCACCGCGTGCCAGCGCCAGCGAAGTCATCACCACGCGGTCTTCAAAACGCTCCAGGAAACGCTTGCCGTCACGCGTTTTGAGGGTGTAGGCGGTGTAGTACTTGTAAGCACCCAAAAAGGTGGGGAAGCGGAACTTCTTCGCGTACGCGGCCTTGAAGATGCTGTCAATGAACGCCGGTGTGTAGGCATCGAGCACAGCGCCTTCGTAGTAGTTTTCGCTGCGCAGGTAATCGAGCTTTTCTTCCAGCGAGTGAAAGAACACGGTGTTCTGGTTCACATGCTGCAAAAAGTACTGGCGTGCGGCCATGCGGTCGGCCTCAAACTGCACCTTGCCTTGGGCATCGGGCAGGTTGAGCATGGCATTGAGCGCGTGGAAATCCAGTTGGGAATGGGTAGGCAGTGTCATAGCAAAGGCGGTCACGGTCATGCCGTCACCTGCCGATTTAAAAGGGTGGAGGAAAGGGTCTGGTCAATCGCTTGCAGGCGCGCCCAGTCGCTGGAGACGCCGGCCATTTCCACGCGGTGCAGCAGCGGAACCTGGCATTTGCGGGCAATCACATCGCCGGCCTGGGCAAAGCCAGTGCCAAAGTTGCGGTCACCGCAGGCCACCACGGCGCGCAGCCACTGGCGGCGCTCGGGGGCATTCAAAAAGCGGATGACGGCTTTGGGCACGGCGCCTTTGCCGCTACTGTCTCCAAACGACGGCGTGACCAGCACAAAAGGCTGGGTGATCTCCGGCATCGGCGCATCCACCTGGGTGGGGATGCGCAGCGCCCGCAGGCCTGCCTGCTGCATCAGCCGGGCGGTGTTGCCTGTTTTGGAGGAGTAGTAGACCCACGCGGTCATGGGGGCGCTCAGGCGTTGGCGGCAATGCTGGCCAAGCGCTCGGGGCGGAATCCGCTCCAGTGCTCTTCACCCACCTGTACCACAGGCACTTGGCGGTAGCCCCAGGCCTGCAGCTGCTCGGCAGCCACAGCGTCCTTGGAGACATCGACCACTTCGTAGGAGACGCCTTGGCGGTCCAGTGTGCGCTGTGTCATTGCGCATTGAACGCATTGGGGTTTGGAGAAAATTTTGACCATGAGACCTGTAAAAAACATGCCGTACAGGACGCTGGGGCCTTGAAGGGATCGAGCATGCACAGCAATGGCAGACGCCCATGCGTTGCCGGTGCAGCATGTCGATCAATGACGGAAGTAAAAGCACTTGCAGCCACCCAGGCGACCCCGCCTGTACGGTAAAAGAACGTGTCAATGCTGGGCATCAACGGCGTAGTTGGCCGGTATCCAGACTGGTGGGTATGGGCATCACGCCTTCCCAAAGCAATTGCTTCAGTGGCTGTGAGTGATGCTTTGCTGCAACTGTCGTTGCAGATCACCGCACCTACTGTTGCGGGGGCAGTTCAGCTTGGGGCCTGACGGCTCCTGCTGATTCCCGTTTAACGCTCGCGAAAGACTTTTCTTGAGCGCACCAACAAGCTGGCAATTCTAGCGACTTGGGCGTTTTCAAGTTGGCCTAGATCAAGCGTTCAGGGCATGGAAAACGCGTAAGCACGCGCCAGCAAAAGCTTTCATGGCGGTTTGGATAGCCCTCTGAAGGGCCGCAATCTTCTTGCTGGAAAAGGGGTATTGAATGGCAGGCTTTACAGGCTTGAAGGCTCCAGCACCAGATTGCCCGCATCCAGCGCGGGTGGGCGCAGTAAGTCAGCGTTGACACCCATTGTTTCGCTGGCGCGTTCGAGCGCCTGCCACAGCGGGGTGGGCATTTTCAGAATGTCTTGGGGACTGTCGGCGTGGGCAATCCAGGCGCTGATGTCGTGGTGCTGCTCGGCGGTCAGCAAGTCCAGGTGCAGCATTTCGTCGATGGTTTTCATGGTGGGCCTCCCGGATGTTGTGATGGCAGCGGCGGTCGCTCTAGCGCTTCAAGCAAGATAGGTGCCGTGTAATTTATTGTTTTAGGAGCTACTCGCCCAAGTGCTTTAAAGGATTCAAGATGTTTTATATCTGAAGTCGAGGTTTCACTAGGGCAAGGAGCTATGAAAATATTCAAATCTCAGTGCTTGGCTGCCAGCGCCTTGGCAATCTTGTTGCGCGGCACGGTGGGCTTGGGCACCTTGAAGTCAAACCAGTTGCGCACATCTTCTTCCACGCCAATGCCGTGCATGAAGTTGTAGATGGCTTTCTTCAGTGCCACGCCCAGCTGGTCGTGATCGACGCCCGTGGGGTCGATGAACGGAATGTCATTGCGCGCAAAGGTGGCCTTGGGCAACTCGGGCAGGATCACGCCGTAGTCCTGCGGGTTCTGGCCCACGGGCGAGTGCACGGTGCAGGCAAAGCGGTGGAAAAAGCCGCTCTGGATGCAGCCGTTTTCAAACAGCTGGCGCACGTATTCCAGCGCGTCCACCGTGTCCTGCACGGTCTGCGTGGGAAAGCCGTACATCAGGTAGGCGTGTACCAGAATGCCGGCATCGGTCAGCGCCTTGGTCACGCGGGCTACTTGCTCGACGCTCACGCCTTTTTTCATCAGATCGAGCAAGCGGTCAGAGGCCACTTCCAGCCCGCCCGAGACGGCAATGCAACCACTGTCGGCCATCAGCTCGGCAAGCTCCGGTGTAAACGTCTTTTCAAAGCGGATATTGCCCCACCAGCTGATCTCGGTGCCGCGCTCAATCAGCTCCAGCGACAGCGCCTTGAGCGCCTTGGGCGGTGCGGCTTCATCCACAAAGTGAAAGCCTGTCTGGCCGGTTTCGGCCACGATGGCATCGATGCGGTTGGCCAGCTCGGCAGCGCTGGCGCCTTCGTAGCGGCTGATGTAGTCCAGGCTCACATCGCAGAAACTGCACTTTTTCCAGTAGCAGCCGTGCGCAATGGTCAGCTTGTTCCAGCGCCCGTCGCTCCACATGCGGTGCATGGGGTTGAGCATGTCCAGCAGCGACAGGTAGCTGTGCAGCGGCAGGCCATCCCACGTAGGCGTGCCCACTTCGGCAAAGGCAATGTCGGCTTCCATCATGTTGATGTACTTGACCTGGCCGCTGTCGGCATCGCGCACAAAGGTGCGCACCAGGCGCGACTGGCCGCGCTCGCCCTGGATGTGCTCCAGCAGCGCCAGCAAGGGGCGCTCGCCGGCGTCCAGCGTGACAAAGTCAAAGTAATCAAACACCCGCGGCTCGGCCAGCTCGCGCAGCTCGGTGTTCACAAAGCCGCCGCCCAGCACCATTTGGATGTGGGGGAACTCGGCCTTGATGGTTTGTGCAATCCGGAAGGCCGCATACACCGAACCGGGGAAAGGCGTAGACAGCAAGACGAGGGTCGGGCGGTGGCGCCAGATGGCCTTGCGTGTCAGATCCACCAGGGCCTCATCCACCAGCGTAAGGGGCGCGGCCAGGGCGGCGGCCAGCGGCTCAAACGTGGGCTGGTTGCCCGAGAGTGACTCGGCGTAGCGCACAAACTCAAAGCGGGAATCGGCCGCATCGCGGATGACATCGGCCAAGTCGTTCAAATACAGCGTGGCGTAGTGCTTGGCACGGTCTTGCTGGCCCAGCGCGCCAAAGGCCCAGCCAATGGGGTCGCCCGAGCCATCGTCCATATAGTGCTCTAGCGCGTTAAAGCGCGGGCCTTCAGGCAGCCAAGCGCGGCTCACAATGCGGTGGCTCAGCGTGCTGTCTTTGCCTTGCAAAAAGGCAATCACGCGGTTGATGGAGCCCAGGTACAGCTCGCGCTGGCCCATAAAGCTTTGTACGGCTGTGCTGAATGGGCGCTCTGGGTTTTCGTTGTACTGGGCTTGTACCAAGTCGGCAATTTGCGCCAAGCTGTCGCGCGACAGCAGTTTGAGCACCAGTGCCAGCGCCAAATCTTCTTGCACGGCATCGACTCCGCGGGAGCGCAAAAAGCCCGTCAGATAGGGTGCGGAAGGATAGGGCGTGTTGAGCTGCGTCATCGGAGGGATGAGCGACAGCACGCGGGTGGCAGTAGAGGTCATGGGGGAAGGGCAGGCCAGCAGGGCGACGGGACGCCGCAATACAAATACGCGTTGGAGCGCTAAGCAAGCTGCATATTGTCGCCGCCTTGTGCTCTTTACGTGAATACAGTGACCAATCCCAAGGTGGTTACAGGTATGACACTTCTAGATTGAGCGCCAGGAAACACCGTATGCGTCGTACTAATGCTCAGATTTAAAAGCCCGCCGAGGGCTATTTCTGGACATGGGATGTCACAATATTTCGTAATGGCTTTTCATGAGCGAACGCGTGGAGATTATCGAGAAACATTTGCGTGACTCGTTGTGCATTTCCCGCAGAAAAGCCTGCGCTGTGAGGTGTCGCGATGACATTAGGCAATGACCACAGCAAAGAGTTTTCGGAGAGTGGTTCATGGGCAAAAACGTCGAGGTAAGCACCGCCAAGATGCTCCGATTGCAGTAATGCGATCAAGGCAGCTTCATCCAAGACATCTCCCCTAGCTACATTGACGATACCTGCACCCGCAGGAAGTAAAGCCATTCTTTCTCCATGAATCAAATAGCGTGTGCGTGGTGTCAAAGGGCAGGCCAAGACCAGCCATTGGGTGTTGGCAAGTACCGTGTCAATATCTTCATAAGCGCAACACGGAAAACCTTCTTCTGTGGGCGTCGAGCTGCTACGCACGACCTGAATCTGTAAGCCTATCGCCTGCAAGATACGAGCAATGCTTTTGCCAATGCCCCCCCAGCCAACAATCGTGACAGTCTGTCCATGCAAATCCGGAGGTAAGGCGCGCCGGATTAGGGGAGACCACATACGTTGCTGCTGTGCTCGCCAAAGCTCGGGGAAACGTCGCCCGATTGCCAGTAAACCAGCGACCGCTGTTTGGGCAACGACTTCCGCATTGTTTCCCGCAGAGGTTGTTACTTGAACACCGTGAGCCTGCAGATCCAGATAAATTTGTCGATCCGCCCCAGCCGAATGCACATGTAGCCAATGCAGTTTAGGCGCTTGTGTCATCAAGTTATAAAAGTGCTGCGTATCGGGCAGCGTTTGATGTTTGGTGGATAGACCGGTGACATCACGGGATACGAAAGCTATGTCAACAGCATCTCCGGGGCGGGCGTTTTCTGGTGTGAGCAACTGCACTTTCAGAGGGGCAGCCTGAGCCGTAATGCTGGCCCCGATATTTTGTGCAGTGCTAACGGAAACAAGAACTTTCAAAGGCTGGTCGTGCATGGGTTTTCTGGCCGAGGAGTGGCGCCAAGGTGTACTGGGTCGAGGAGTGAGCTGGGGAATATTTCAGAGGGCCACTCGAAACTCCTTCGGATTAATAATGCTTTAGTCAGCATCAGAGACCGTTGGCCTCTGATGCTTATGGAATGAGTAGTTAATTGGTAGAACCCTGATTTATTCCACTTGGGCGCCAGACGCCGCCACAATTTTTTTCCATTTCACATATTCACGCTGTGTGAACTGGCCAAAATTTTCAGGAGTGCCTCCGACTGGATCAGCGCCTTCCCGAATCATTTGTTCGCTCAGTTGCGGTAGCAATGCGTTGACTTCTTTGTTGAGCAGGTCAATGACATGTTGCGGCGTTCCTTTTGGCGCAAAAAATCCGAACCAAGAACCTGCTTCAAAATTAGGAATTTTGCTGGAAACGGTGGGAATGCTGGGTAGTGATCTGGAAGGAGATAAGCTTGATACAGCCATTGCTTTGAGTTTGCCTGCCTGGATATGGGCTATCACGGACGGAATAGTTGCAAACATGAATTGCAAGCGGCCAGCCAAAAGATCATTGAGTGCGTTCGCTCCTTTGTAAGGGACATGCAGGGCCTCGACATCCAGTTGTTGCATCAGCATGAAGCTAGAAAGATGGGAGGAGGTGCCGATCCCGGTTGAGCCATAGTTGAAGTTTTGGGGATTGGTCTTCGCGTAAGTCAAAAATTCATCAAAGCTTTTAACGGGAAGAGAAGGGTGGACGACCAATACGTTAGGGACATCGGCAATTTGTATGACTGGCACCAAATCCTTGAGCGGGTCGTAGCTCATTTTTTTGTACAAGCTTTGGTTAACCGAGATGGGACCGACCGAGTTAACGATGAGCGTATAACCATCAGGGGTTGCACGGACAACGGATTCAGTTCCGATATTGCCGCCCCCACCTGGACGGTTTTCAATCACAAAGGATTGCCCTAACTTTTCTGAAAGCTTTTGGGAGATGCTGCGAGCGAGTAGATCTGTGGTGCCTCCTGCAGTAAAAGCAACTACTACTTTCACGGGTTTAGTGGGGTAGCTATTGCTTTGCGCTGAAGCAGTAAAGCTGCTGGCTGCCAAGCAGGCCAAACTCAGTGCAGCAAGTGCGGTACGGCGGTTCAGATTGTCCATTGTTGTCTCCTTTATGGGTTTTGTAGCAATGACAGATACAAGGGGGGGCGAGCACAAGGCGCGTGCGCAACTCAGGTGCGATAGCTGGGATCCATACGATCTAGCTTGCGTAGCAGG
This sequence comes from Comamonas sp., assembly GCA_015478895.1. Classification (GTDB taxonomy): domain Bacteria; phylum Pseudomonadota; class Gammaproteobacteria; order Burkholderiales; family Burkholderiaceae_C; genus Comamonas. Next base: position 28,639 of record JADMKK010000018.1, read on the forward strand.
GCGGGCCACTCCATCAGCCCATAAGGACGGCGGGTACCGGGTTGGTAATTGCTCCAGGTTTCTTCCAAGACATCTGCGGATACTGGTTGCAGGGGGGCGTTGCATGCCATTGCAGCTAGCTGTGAGCGGCAGGCTAATTCGAGGCGGTGCATCCAGTTGAAGGCTTCACCCACCGTACGGCCTACGGTCATTGCGCCGTGGTTGCGCAAAATCAGTGCTTCGCCTTGACCCAGATCGGCAATGATGGATTGCTGCTCATCAAGATTCAGTACCACCCCTTGATAGTCGTGATAACCAATCTTGAGAAAACGCATTGCCGTTTGCGTGATCGGCAGCAAACCGCATTCCAGCGAGGAAACTGCCATCGAAGCCCAGCTGTGTGTATGGATCACGCAGTCGACTTCAGGTCGTGCAGCATGCACAGCGCTGTGGATCACATAGCCAGCTTTATTGATGCCGTAATTAAGCTCGCCAAAATCAGGTTGCGAAAGAATATTTCCATCGTGATCCACTTTGATCAGGCACGACGCGGTGATCTCTTCGTACATCATCCCGTAGGGATTTATTAGAAAAGCACCTTCTTCATCTGGAACGCGCATGGAAATGTGGTTGGCCATCATGTCGGCCATGCCGTAGTGTTCGATCAAGCGGTAGCAGGCTGCTAAGTCCACTCTCGCTTGCCACTCTGTATCCGTGCATTGGTTGCGCATGGAAGGGATTCGTAAAACACCAGGAATGTTTGAGGTATTCATAGAGGTATTCTTTCAACGTGATCGATTTAGTCAGCGCCCAGCCCAATCGGGTTGGGTTGGCGTTTTTCGGTGTTGTGGCGCAGCAGCGCAGCGGTGCGGAAAATGCCGTGCGCAAACTTGCCGTAGGGCAAGGTGGCAAACAGCGCCATCACGGCCCCCAAGTGCACGCACAGCAATAGCGCCAATGCAGGCGTGCCGCGCCCCAGCCACAGCGCCAAACCGCTGGTGGACACCAAGAACAGCAGCGCAATAAAGCCCAAGTCCATCGGTTTTTGCTTGGCATCGCCGTGCAGCGGGTGGCGGCTGCGGTTGAGCATCCACAGCCCGGCCGTGCCCACAGACAGCATCACGCCGCCCACACCACCCAAAATTTTGGGCAGACTGGGCAAGTCATACGGTGCTGGCACGTTCAGTACATAGTGATAGAGCGTGGCAACCGATGTCGCGGCAAAGCACAGCAAAAAGCCGTAGAAGGTCAGGTGGTGAAAGCGGCGGCGCTTCAAGGTGTAGGCGTCGTCTTCGTTGTGGCAGCCGTCGCCATGGCCGCCGCCCAGGTATTTGAGGCGCAGCACATCGCTGGTGGCTTCAGTGGCGGCGGGGGCGCTCACATCTGCGCCACTGGTGGCAGGCTTGATGTCTTTCCAAAAGCGCCGCACACCCATACCCAGCGCAAACACCACAAACAGAAACACTGGCGCAAACATGCTCACCAGCAGGTTGTGCGGGAACAGGTTGTAGAAGTTGGCACCCAAATCGGCGCCCCACAGTGCACCGATGCCACCGCCTTGCAGCACGGCACCCAATACCAGGAACAGCGTGAGTGCGGCCACCAGCGCCAGTGACAGTGTCAGCCCATTGCGCTGGTAGAGCTTGCCCAGCGCCGCTGGCCAGGCGTAGTCCACATAGGTTTGACCACGCACCTCGGCCATGGCCTTGGGGATGTTGATGGCAAATTCATGCGGCGGCGCGTACTGGCAGGCGTGCAGGCAGGCGCCACAGTTGTGGCACAGGTTGGCCAGGTAGTTCACATCTGCCTTGAGGAACTCCAGACGGCGCGTCATGGCCGGGAACACCGCGCAAAAACCTTCGCAGTAGCGGCAGGCATTGCAAATTTGCAAGGCACGCGCTACTTCTTCTTCCGCCGCCGACATGGCGCTGGCAGAAATGATGGGAATGACTTTGCCGCTGTGGCCGCTGGCCAGCGCCTGGGCTTCTTGGCCCAGCTCTTCAAAGGATTGAATGCTCATGGCTTACACCTCATCTTTCACTGCGCCGTGTTCGGCGTCTTTGCCAGCTGCGGCCAGCGCCGCGTTGCGCCCGGCAATGCGGCCAAAGGCCGTGCCAATCGACATGCCCACGCCTGCGGTATAGCCCTTGCCCAGCACATTGCCTGCCATCATTTCGCCGGCCACAAACAGGTTGCGGCTGGGCTGGTTGGCAAAGCGCACGGCGGAGGTGTCATCCACCTGCAGACCCAGGTAGGTAAAGGTCACGCCGGGGCGCAGCGCGTAGCCGTAGAACGGCCCGGTATCAATCGGGCGCGCCCAGTGCGTTTTGGCCGGAGCCACGCCTTCGGTGTGGCAGTCGTCCAGCGCGGTATGGTCAAACTTGCCCACCTTGCAAGCGCCGTTATAGGCGTCCAAGGTCTGCATAAAGGTGTCCACATCCAGACCCAGCTTTTGCGCCAGCTCAGGCAGGCTGTCGGCCTTTACGCCAGGGAACACCGGCGGCATAAAGCGGCCAATGGCTTTGCTGTCGATGATCGAATAGGCAATCTGCCCCGGTTGCTGCGCCACCAAGCGGCCCCAGATGGCATAGCGCTTGGGCCAGAAGTCTTCGCCTTCGTCATAGAAACGCTCGGCATCGCGGTTGACCACCACGCCCAGCGACACGCAGTCAATGCGCGTGCAAATGCCACCGTCATACAGCGGCGCGCGCGCATCAATGGCCACCATGTGCGCTTGCGTGGGGTCGCCAATGCCATCGACCTTGTGGTCATCCAGCAGGTGCTTGAGCAGCACACCTTTGTTAAACGCCGTGCCGCGGATAAGGAAGTTGTCGGCCGGCCATTCGCCGCGCTCGTTCTGGCCCCAGGCTTCGCGCAGCCATTCGCGGTTGGATTCGAAACCGCCCGCTGCCAGCACGCAGCTTTTTGCGGTAATGCGCTGGCCGTTGACATAGGCTGCCTTGAATTCACCGTTCTCAATCTCGATGCGATCTACGGGCGATTCGTAGCGAATCTCCACCCCCAGCTTCTCTGCGCTGCGGTAGTAAGCATTGACCAGCGCCTTGCCGCCACCCATAAAAAACGCATTGGTGCGCGCCACATGCAGTGCGCCTGAGAGCGGCGGCTGAAAGTGCACGCCGTGCTTGCGCATCCAGTCGCGGCAGGTGGAAGACGCGCGGATCACCATGCGCGCCAGGTGCTCGTTGGTGATGCCACCGGTCACCTTGAGCAGGTCTTGCCAGTATTCCTCTTCGGGGTAGGCCTCTACCAGCACGTCTTGCGGGGCATCGTGCATGCAGCGCAGATTGCGGGTGTGCCCAGAATTGCCACCGCGCCACTCGCGCGGTGCGGACTCCAGCAGCAGCACGCGGGCACCTGCTTCGCGCGCCATCAAGGCGGCGCACAGGGCGGCGTTGCCACCACCGATGACCAAAACATCGGTGTCCATCAATCTCTCTCCTTGCAGTCTCACTCGTGGGGAATGTGGACTGTAGGAAGTCAAAAGGATTGCAGGCAGGGGGTGAAAGCTATGGGGGTATCAGTTTTTGTGATGGGTGGCTGCTAACGACCCATTGCGACCCCTTGGAACAGGGAGGTTTGTGGCCTGAAAGCGGTCACTGCTGATATTACGTTGGCTACTCCCAGCCTAAGGTCAAAAGGTTCATTGGATCAATCTGTTACGCTTTGATGCTTATCTAGTCGATGCTTTTTTCACTGAATAACAGTCCCTACTTGAATTGGTGGGAAAAAACCAGAACAGAAAAGTTTTATGTCAGAAATTTCAGTTATCAAATCCATCACACTTCCACGTCCTGAAGGTGATCACCAAATAATCACAACTGGGAAGAATCTGCTTTTCGTTGGAGCCAACGGGTCCGGAAAAACTCGTCTTGGGGCATGGCTGGATATGAGTTCACCAGAAAAGGAGAAAGTATTCAGAATCTCTGCACAGAAATCTCTGGCTATGCCAGATACGTCGACACCGAAATCTATTGATCAGGGGCGTTGTTGCATAAATCAATTTCAGGGCGAGCTTCCCCAAACCCAGCCGTGGC
>JADMKK010000019.1 GCA_015478895.1 Comamonas sp.
ACCCACGACCCCTTGGTTCGTAGCCAAGTACTCTATCCAGCTGAGCTACAGCCGCATTTTTTGGCGGAGAGGGTGGGATTCGAACCCACGGTACGTTTGCACGTACGCCTGATTTCGAGTCAGGTACATTCGACCACTCTGCCACCTCTCCTGTGTGCCGAAGCATCTATTGTAGCAGTGTTTTAAAAGACTCCTGAGGAACCCGCAACTTTTTACGCAGACAGTCTTTCAAGACCACCCATGTAAGGGCGCAGCACCTCGGGCACGATGACTGAGCCGTCGGCTTGCTGATAGTTTTCCAGCACGGCGACCAAGCAACGGCCCACGGCCAAGCCCGATCCATTCAAGGTATGCACCAGTTCATTCTTGCCCTTGGCGTTCTTGAAGCGCGCCTGCATGCGGCGTGACTGGAAGGCTTCGCAGTTGGAGATGGAGCTGATTTCGCGGTACTTGGCCTGCCCTGGCAACCAGACTTCCAGGTCATAGGTCTTGGTGGCGCCAAAGCCCATGTCGCCGGTGCAAAGGCTCATGACGCGGTAAGGCAGGCCCAGCTTTTGCAGGATAGCTTCGGCATGCCCGGTCATTTCTTCCAGCACTTCGTAGCTTTTTTCGGGGTGCACGATCTGCACCATTTCGACCTTGTCAAACTGGTGCTGGCGAATCATGCCGCGCGTGTCGCGGCCGTAGCTACCTGCTTCGGAGCGGAAGCACGGGGTGTGCGCGGTCAGCTTGATGGGTAGCTCTGCTTCTTGCACGACGACATCGCGCATGAAGTTGGTCAAGGGCACTTCCGACGTAGGAATCAGGTACAGCGCCTGGTTATCGGGCACGGGCTCTGCATCTTGCCCACCCTTTTTTGCCGCAAACAGGTCGCCTTCAAACTTGGGCAACTGGCCTGTGCCGCGCAAGGAGTCGGCGTTGACGGCGTAAGGCACATAGCACTCGGTATAGCCGTGCTGCTCGGTTTGCACATCCAGCATGAACTGCGACAGCGCCCGGTGCATGCGGGCGATGCCGCCCTTCATGACGGTAAAGCGTGAGCCCGAGAGCTTTACGCCCATGTCAAAGTCCAGACCCAAGGGCGTGCCGACATCGACGTGGTCTTTGACTTCAAAGCCGTAGGTCTTGGGCGTGCCCCAGGTACGCACCACTACGTTGTCGTCTTCACCAGCGCCCACGGGTACAGATTCATGCGGCAGGTTAGGCACGGCTTGGAGCATGGCTTCCAGTTCCGCCTTGATTTGTTCCAAACGGGCGTCGGAAGCTTCCAGCTCGGTCTTGGATGCTGCGACTTGCGACTTGGCGGCTTCTGCGCCGTCCTTGTCGCCCTTGCCCATCAGCATGCCGATTTGCTTGGAGAGTTGGTTGCGCTGGGCTTGCAGCTCCTCCGTGCGGGTCTGTAGCGACTTGCGCTCAGCCTCCAAGGCCTGGAAGGCCTCCACATTCAGGAACGCTTGAGGCTTTTTACGGGTTTCCAGGCGCGCAATGGCCAAGGCGAGGTCTTTACGGAGAAGAAGAATGTCTAGCATGGTCGCAATTTTAATGTGGCGGGCCAAACAGGCGTTGGCACCGTAGTCCTCCCGACATTGTGCGGCAGTTGCTGTTCAGTTGCAGGCTTTGCTGCCGATACAAAGGAAAGACCCCAAGCTGTGCACCTGCTGCACCCTACCCCCCAGGAGATTCATGCATGTTCTATGTCTTTGGCATCAACGGCCCCATGTTCCAAGGCGGCGCTGATCGCCTGAGCCACATCACGGCCGTGCGCGGCGTGCAGCGGCCTAGTGGGCTGCGCGCTGGTGCTTCCGGTGTAGAAGGCCAAGAAGCCCAAGTGCGCAACCCGCCAGCACACAGCAAGCTGACAGCGCGTGCGCAAGGCGCTGTCTCGGCTTACCTCGGCACCGAGCAGGGGCCGAAGGAAGAGCGCCGCCAAATTTATGTCGTGCGCGATGTGATGACGCGTGGCGCTGTCACCGTCACGCCTGAGCTGCAAGTCAAGCAAGCGTGGCAGGTGCTGGCAAGCCAAAAGATTGCTCAGGCACCCGTGCTGGACGCTCAGGGCCGTGTGATTGGTTTGCTGCTGCGCGCCGATATGGCCCCGCTGGAGTTGCTGCCCGAGCCCGGTGCCATCCATGAGGCCATGGCCATGGCGCGCCGCCCTGTGTCGCAGGTCATGATTACCCCCGTGCCTGCGGTGGCAGAAACCACTGACCTGCGCCGCGTGGCCCATGTGCTGCTGGACACCGGCTTGCCGGGCCTGCCCGTGACCGACGACCTGGGGCATTTGAGCGGATTTGTCAGCCGCACTGATATCTTGCGCGCCGTCACCAGCGATCCACCGCTGGATTTGTGGAGCTAACTAAGCACAGCGCTGCACTCTTAAAAAAAGAGCACCTTGCCTTTGATATTCATAGACTTCAGAAAGATTAGTTGCTGAAGTCCTTGAAACACCAGGGCAAGGTGCTCTTTTATTTGATGCTTGCTTTAGGCGCCGGTTTCGGGCGCCTTGCGCACTTCAATCTCCAGGCCCGTGGCCGGATCGATCCTCTTCAGACCCTTGGGCAGCGGAAACTTCATGGTTTCCTGCACGCCGTCCATCTTGCGCACGGAGACGGCGCCCAGCGCTTTGATGCGGGCAATCACGCCGTTGACCAGCACCTCCGGGGCCGAAGCACCGGCGGTCAAACCTACACGGCCCGCGGTGTCGAACCACTCATGCTGCAGCTCTTCGGGGCCATCCACCATGTACGCGGGCGTGCCCAGACGGTCGGCCAGCTCACGCAGGCGGTTGCTGTTGGAGCTGGTGGGGCTGCCCACCACGATCACCACATCCACCTGCGGCGCCAGCACCTTGACGGCATCTTGGCGGTTTTGCGTGGCGTAGCAGATGTCTTGCTGCTTGGGCTCGCGCACATTCGGAAAGCGCGCCTTGATCGCGGCCTTGATGCCTGCTGCATCATCCACACTCAACGTGGTTTGCGTGACCACGGCCAGCTTGTCGGTCTGACGGGGCTGGACGGTGGCCACGTCGGCTTCATCTTCCACCAGGTGAATGCCTTCGTTAAGTTGGCCCATGGTGCCTTCGACCTCAGGGTGGCCTTTGTGGCCAATCATGAGGAACTCGTAGCCTTCTTTGGCCAGCTTGGCCACTTCCACGTGCACTTTGGTGACCAAGGGGCAGGTGGCATCAAAAATCGTGAAGCCACGCGCTTTGGCCTCTTCTTGAATGGCTCGACTCACGCCGTGGGCGCTAAATACCAGGGTGGCACCAGCGGGCACATCGTCCAGCTCTTCAATAAAGATAGCGCCGCGCTCTTTGAGATCGTTGACCACAAAGGTGTTGTGCACGATCTCGTGGCGCACATAGATGGGGCGGCCGAACTTTTCCAGCGCGCGGTCGACGATCTCAATCGCACGATCCACACCAGCGCAAAAGCCGCGCGGTTCCGCCAGCAGGATTTCCTTGGAGTTGACCACCTCAGAGCACTCCAATGATTTCGACTTCAAACGTCACCGGCTGACCCGCCAGCGGGTGGCTGAAGTCAAACAGCACGGCACCGTCTTCGCGCACCTGCACGACCGAGCCGGCATAGCTACCCATACCGTCTGGCGTAGGGAACTCCACCACATCGCCCGCTTGGTACTGCTCGCTGGGGTCACCCAGTTCATTCATCAGTTTGCGGGCTACCCACTGCTGCATCTCGGGGTTGCGCTCGCCAAAAGCGGCGCTTGCAGGCAGCTCCCACGTCTTGCGCGTGCCTTCGGGCAGGTCGATCAACAGGGCTTCCAGCGCAGGCGACAACTCGCCCGCACCCAGCGTCAAAGTGCCAGGCTTTTCGTTGAAAGTGTTGATCACATCACCTGCTGGGCCAGCCAGGCGGTAATGCAGCGTCAGGAATGAGCCCGCTTGTACGGTGGGCACAGAAGTCGTGGTCGAAGGCGCGGTATTGGTCATGGAAGTCCCGATAAACTGACCCCTATTGTAGAAACCCAGGCATGCCCCCGCGCCCTTGGCGTCTGTTTATCCCACTTTCAGCACCAAGACCATGGCTTTCAAAGATCTGCCAGTTGATACCCTGCCCCGCGAAAAACTCCTGGCACGCGGCAGCACTGCGCTCTCCGATGCGGAACTGCTGGCCATCTTGCTGCGCACCGGGCTTGTCGGTTGCGGCGTGCTGCAAATGGCCCAACTGCTGCTGGAGCGCTTTGGCGGACTGGCCGGACTGCTCAACGCCAGTGTTCAAGATCTGGCCAGTTTTAAAGGTTTAGGCCCCGCCAAACGTGCAGAAATGCTGGCCGTGATGGAATTGGCCAAAAGGGCCACCGCCCAGCAATTGCAAGCACGCGAGGTATTTACCAGCCCCGAGACCGTCAAACACTATGTGCAGATGCATTTGGCACACCGCCCGCACGAAGTATTTGCGGTGCTGTTTTTAGACAGCCAGAACCGATTGATTGCTATGGAAGAAATGTTTAGAGGCTCGCTAACCCAGACTTCGGTTTACCCCCGCGAAGTGGCCTTGCGTGCCCTGCACCACCATGCTGCTGCGCTGATCCTGACGCACAACCATCCCAGCGGCAGTGTGCAGCCCAGCCCCGCAGACAAATCCCTGACCCAAACACTAAAAAGCGCTTTGGCCCTGCTGGATGTGCGCGTACTGGATCACGTGATCGTGGCGCAAGGTGCCAGTTTATCGATGGCGGAAGAAGGCTGCTTATGAGCCAAGCCTTTCGTCACCAGGGCTTACATGCCCTGGGAGGTATCTCCAAAGAGCTCAAAGCCCAGCGCGAGCGGCGGGAAGCCGCTGAAAAAGCCCGCAAAGAAGCGCAGGCTGCAGCTGATCGCGAACGCCATCTGTTCACCCACTTTATAGGGGCTGTGACGCCGCTTCCCAGCAAAGACCGCGTGACTTTTGCGCAAGAGCCGCCCGTGCCACGACCACTGCAACTGGAGCTGGACGAGCAGCGGGTGCTGCAAGAAGCAATGAGCGATGAGTTTGATGTGAGCACGCTGCTGGACGTCGATGACCAGCTCAGCTTTCGGCGCACTGGCATTGGCACCGACGTGACGCGCAAACTGCGCTCGGGTCAATGGAGCATTCAGCGCCAACTGGATTTGCACGGCCTGCGCACCGACGAAGCACGGGAGGCGCTAGGCCAATTCATTCGGCTGTCACACCGCACAGGCCTGCGCTGCGTGCGCGTCGTGCACGGCAAGGGTCTGGGGTCACCTGGTAAAACTCCGGTGCTCAAGTCCAAGGTTCAGCGATGGCTGGTGCAGAAAAAAGAAATTCTGGCCTTTGTGCAAGCACGCCCGGCCGAAGGCGGTGCCGGCGCCTTGGTGGTTTTGCTGCAACCGGGCAAGCGCACGCTGTATTGAAATCAGCATGCCTTGTTTTGTGCCTGGTTTGACCTATAAAAATATGGAGACTCTCTGAGCACGGGCCTTGAACCGACGCAGCGCAAGCTTGGCTTGGGGTGTATAAGCACGGCCCACGCCAGCCAACAAATAAGAAAGCTCAGGTCGCGTGCTTCATCCAGTCGGAAAGTTCATCGGCGTGCTCTTGTTCCTGTTCCAGGATGTGCTCAATCAGCCGGCGGCTGCTGGGGTCTTTGTCACCAATGAGTTCAATCATCTGGCTATAGGCCTCAATCGCGACACGCTCAGCAATTAAGTTGGCCCGAATCATGGAGCGCAGATCACTGTCAGGGCTGTAGTCAGCATGGCTGCGCTGCGTCAGGGTGTCGGGATTCAAGTCTGGCTCCCCCCCCAGCTGCACGATGCGTTTGGCAATTTTGTCAGCGTGCGCCTGCTCTTCGTTGGCGTGTACCAGAAATTCTTCGGCAATCGCCGGTGACTCCAGCCCTGTAGCGGTGAAATAGTGGCGCTTATAACGCAGCACACACACGATTTCTGTGGCCAGTGCATCGTTGAGCAGCTTGACGATGTCATCGCGCCATTGCGTCATCTCCGGCGTAACCGCACCCTGATCCAAGCTTTGCTTGGCAGCTTCTAGGCGCTCTTCATCGAGCACCATGCGGGTGTGAGAATTGAGGTTTTGTTGCATATTGGTAGCTCCCTTTAAAAAGCAAACCGCCCCTGAACTGATGCAGGAGCAAAAGTTTTTTCACAGTAGCGCGCTGGCCCTGCCCCGTCTGTGGGAGACAGGCCCAAAGCCACATGGGAACAGGCCCGACAAACGGTTCACTCCTCTTTCACCAAGCCAGCTGCTTAGAGTGCTGATCCGACGAACGGCTGTACTCCTACACCACCGGCCATGCTGCACAAGCACCATCTCAGCATCTATTGCAAGGCGGCACGCCTGAAAGGTTCTTTCCATGGAAAAGCATGAAGACGCCTCCCTCCCCAACGGCAAACCCAAATTCGCTCCGCGCGCCTCGCATGTGGACGTGACGCAGCGCGAGCAAGAGAAAGCCAATAGCCAGCAATTGCAAGAAAAAGGCCCGCAGGGTGGCGGCCCGAATACGCTGCCTTCTCAAGCCGATGGTGCTACGCCCAAGTAAAACCACCGCACGGCTGGGTGCACGCTGATTCCATGGCTTCTTCTCACCAACTGTCGGCCACCGAGTTCCCGCGCAGCAAGAACGTGTTGTTGCTGGTGGATGTCATCAACCCGCTGGACTTCCCCACGGCGCACAAGCTGCTGCCTTCTGCCCTGCGGGCAGCGCAGGCCATCGCCAGTTTCAAGCAGCGTCTGCTTCGCCAGGGCACGGTGTGCATTTATGCCAATGACAACTATGGCACTTGGCATAGCGAGTTCAGTGACATATTGCGCGCCTGCCAGGAGTTACCAGGCCCACGCGGCGACATGGCGCGCTTGTTGGCACCTGCCCCGGAAGATTTGGTGATTTTGAAGCCCATGCATTCAGCGTTTCACTCCACGCCGCTGCAGCACTTGCTCACGCAAATTCAGGCGCAGCAAATCATCATGGTTGGTTTTGCCGCTGATATGTGTGTCCTGCTCAGCGCGACCGATGCGCGCATGCTGGGCTACCGCGTCTGGGTACCCAGCGACTGCACCGCCGCAGAGTCACCACAACGCAAGGAGCAGGCCCTGCGCCAGCTCCAACAGGTATTCAAGTGCTCCATCCGCAAAGCGGGGCGGTAGACGGTAGCACTGGTTTTCCACAAGGAGCCATCGCATGTGGCAGATGAATGTGAGTGGGGGCGAGCTGGTGCTACGCGCCGTCTTGGTCTATGCCGCGCTGCTAGTCATGATGCGCCTGTCGGGCAAACGCACGGTGGGCCAGCTGACACCCTTTGACCTGCTGGTGGTCATGCTGGTGGGCGAGGCAGCGGGCACCTCCATGACGGGTGACGAGCAATCGGTGCAAGGGGGCTTGCTCGTGTGCGCCATCTTGATTGCACTGAACACGCTGATGGGCATGCTGTCAGCACGCAGCCTCTGGGCACAGCGGCTTCTGGAAGGTGAGGCGGTCTTGATTGGACGTGATGGTCAAATTTTTGATGCGGTGCGCAAAAAGCACCGTGTCTCGCGCAACGATATTGAATCGGCATTGCGCGAAGCTGATTGCAGCCTGGCAGACATGCGCTGCATGTTTTTAGAAGCTGACGGCAAGCTCAGCAACCTGCAATCTTCCAGCGATAGCAAAAACAATGGATCGCATTGAGGACGCCCCCGCTATCACATTACTTTTTGCACGGTGCCTTGGTTGACCATCCAGTCGGCAGTTTGCATAAAGCTGTTATTCAAGCGCAGGCGCAGCACTTCGGGCACTGCGGTCTCTTGCATGGCCTGGTTCATGCATGCCACCCATTGATCGCGCTCTACCACGCCGATTTTGAAAGGCATGTGGCGCATGCGCAGGCGCGGATGGCCAAAGCGCTCCACATAGTGATCCGGCCCACCGAGCCAACCGCACAAAAACCAAAATAGCTTTTGGCGCGCTTCTTCCAGGGTGCTGCCATGCGAGGCGCGCAGCGCAGCGTAGCCAGGCTCCAGATCCATCAGATCATAAAAACGATCTACCAAACGGCGCACGGGCTCCTCGCCTCCGATCCATTCAAAGGAAGTGTCAAACGGTGGTTTTTCTTCAATCTGCATGGCTTACACAAAACAAAGCCTGCGGCAGCGACCAGCAGGCGGGTGGAAAAGTGCGAGTGTGCCAGCAGCATGACGCTGCTGCAGCGCTGAGGTTAAGGCTGCGCCTCGGCCTTGGTCTGGCACTGAATACAGCGTGCTGCTGCCGGGCTGACTTGCAGGCGTTCGGGGGCAACGTTCTTGCCGCAACTCACGCACTCGCCGTAGCTGCCATCTTCCATCCGCTGCAGCGCTGCTTTCACGGCTTGCAGTTCTTGCTGGTCGCGCAGCAACTCGGCGTGGCGCACTTCGCGATCACTGGTGTCACGGCTTTGGTTGGCATCGGGCTCACGCGGCATATCTTCCGTGTCTTCGGCGTGTTGCTCTTGCTCTTGTTGCACAGCGGCCAGCTCTTGCTGCAGCTGCGTTTGACGTTGCTCCAGGCTGGTTTGGAGTTGCTGGCGTTGGGTGTGGGTCAATGTGTTCATAGCGTGCAGCATGCGCCTTTGTCAGCGGCTGTCCAGTAGGGCCTGTGCGCTTTTGCATGTCTTACTGCGACACATCCGAATATGGTTTATGAGCAAAAACAGCCTCTAGCCCTTATAGGTAAAGGGCGAGTAGCTCTACTTTTTATTCGGCAGCGCCGCGCAGGCTGTGCATCACCGGGCGATGCAGCACCTCTCGCAACCCCCACCAGCCCGCCAGCCATGCCAATACGCCGCCAGCGATGCTCCCGGCCACAGGCACCCACCACGCCGCAGTCCACGCAAATTCAAACACCCAGCGCGCCAGTGCCCAGCCTACGGCCATGGCGACCACACTGGCCAGAAAGCCAGCCAGCAAACCCACGCCGGCCAGCTCTGCCCGCTGTATCTGGCGCAGCAAACGGCTTTGCGCCCCCATGGCGCGCATCAGCGCGTACTCACGGGCCCGCTCTTCACGCGTGGCGGTGACGGCAGCAAACAGCACCACCAGGCCGGCAGCCAGCGTGAACACAAACAGAAACTCCACCGCGCGAATCACCTGGCTGAGCACGCGCTGCACCTGGGCAATGGTGCTGTCCATGTCCACATTGGTCACATTCGGAAATTGGCGCAGCAGCGCATTGTCAAAACCAGACTGCGGCGGCGCACGGTAGGCCGCCATATAGGTGGCGGGCACATCGGGCAGTTGCGCTACGGGGAAGATGATGAAGAAGTTGGCGCGCATGCTGCCCCAGTCCACCTTGCGCAAACTGGTCACCCGGGCGCTGTGGCGTACACCACCCATGTCAAACACCAGCGTGTCGCCCAGCTTCAGGTTCAAGGTTTTGGCGATCCCCTCTTCCACGCTGGCACCTTCTGCATCGCCGCCGCCCCAAACCCCAGCGGTAATCGTGTTCTTGTCGGGCATTTCTTCAGCATTGGAGAGGTTGAACTCCCTGTCCACCATGCGCTTGGCACGGCCATCCTCAAAATCATCGGGGCTGATGGCGCGGCCATTGACCTCCACCAGCCGCCCGCGAATCATGGGGTACCAGTCGTAGGTGGTCACGCCCGCAGCGCGCAAGTTGGCCTGAAAGGCCTCGCCTTGGTCCGGCATGATGTTGATGACAAAACGGTTGGTCGCGTCAGGCGGTGTCGCTTGGCGCCAGCTGCTGACCAGATCGGTGCGCAGCAACACCAGCAGCACCAGCGCCAACAGGCCCACGGCCAAACTGCTGACCTGAATCACCGCATAACCGGGACGCGCCGCTAACTGGCGCGTGGCCAGAATCAGCCAGCGCGGGGACGTGTTTTCGCGCACCAGCGTACGCAGCAGCTTGACAGCCAGCCATGCCATTCCCGCAAACAGCAGCGTGGCCACCGCAAAGCCTCCCACTGCAATGCCGCCTAGTACGGCATCACGGCTGACTGCCATTAACAACGCCGCAAAGCCCAACACCCCCAGCACCAGCACCCCTGCAGAAACCGGTTTGAGTACGCCCACATCGCGACGCAGCACGCGCAGCGGTGGCACCTGTGCCAGTTGCAGCACCGGCGGCAGACCAAAGGCCAACAGCAGGGTCATGCCCATGCCCACCCCAAAACCCACGGGCCACCAGTTGGCAGGCGGCAGACCTTCCGCCACCAGGCCTGACAGCAGCCAGACAAAGCCGTGGTGCACGCCCCAACCCAGCGCAACGCCCAGCAAACTGCCCAGCAAGCCCACGACAGCAAACTCCACCACATAGGCCCACGCAATGGTGGATTGGCGCAAGCCCAGCACGCGCAGCATGGCGGCGGCATCCAGATGGCGCTGTGCAAAAGCGCGTGCAGCCAGCGCCACGGCCACTGCCGACAACAAGGCAGCGAGCAGTGCCACCAGACTTAAAAACTTCTCTCCGCGCTCTAGCGTGCGGCGCATTTCAGGGCTGCCGCTCTCCAGCGATTCCACCCGGCGGCCTCCCCTGCCGTTCTCACCCACCTGCTCCTTGGCCCATGCTGCATAACGCGCCACGGCCTGTACATCGTCCCCGGCCACAGCCAACCGCCAAGTAATACGGCTGGCTGGTTGCACCAAGCCGGTGGCCTCCAAGTCTTGGGCGTTGATCATGACGCGCGGCGCAAAGCTCATAAAGCCGGCGCCCCGATCGGGCTCGGCGGTGATCAGCTTGCCAATGCGCAGGCTGGCATCGCCCAGCAGCAAACTATCTCCCACGCGCAGCTCCAAGCCCGCAAGCAGCCCCGCATCGACCCATGCCTCACCCGCAGAGGGAATAGCCGCGGTAGTGGCATCGGGTTGCCCGCTGCCCTCGGACACGCGCAGCGTGCCACGCAGCGGGTAGCCTTCTTCTACCACTTTGAGCGCCACCAGCCGCGCTATGCCGCCGCGCGCATCGGGGGCCCGCCCCATGGTAGGAAAGACCAAGGTGGTCACATGCTGCAGGCCTTCTTGCCGGGCCTGATCGGCAAAAATTTGCAGCTTGCCGTCATTGCTGGCAATCACCACATCGCCGCCCAGTAACTGCCGGGCATCGCGCTCCAGACCTGCTTCCAAGCGGTTGGCGAAGAAAGAGACCGAGGTCAACGCGGCCACAGCCAACGTGACCGCCACCCACAGCAGACGTAATTCGCCAGCACGCGCATCGCGCCACAAGGTGCGCCAACCTAATTGCATAAAGCTCATCGTCATGCCACGCACCTTAACGCAACGATCAACCCCAAGCCAATTGCGCTTGGATCAGCGTTGAAACGGGAACCCATCACAGAGGCACGAATGCTGCAGCTTGCACTTCGCATTTTTCACGCTACGCCTTTAAGCTCAGAAAAAATAAGTGTGCGCACACTTTATTACTGAGAAATCTGGTGCTAGCCCATCGAGATCAGCGCTCGGTCAGCGCCAACGCAAGGTGGCTGCCACCGATCTACAGCCCTGGAAAAACCTCAAGGTGACTTTTTCATAGCCATTGAATGCCAGTTTTTATTAAATTGGTCATACCAATTATTTTCAACATTCCAAGGGAAAACCTCCTATCTCCCTATGTACGTCTGTTTCTAACATTTTGTACCCGCCAGATTTTTTAAATTGGTAATACCAATGTAAGAGGCGCAGATTCGATGTGAGCCTACTTAAAACATGGGCCCTGTCAAACCTGTGCCAGTTTTAGGAGACGACAGGCATGAACGTTGGACATACGCTTTTAGCCCTCACCCCCGTTGCGGTGGTGTTTTTATTAATGGTGGTGCTTGCACGCTCCGCCAAACTCTCGATGAGCGTGGCCTATGTGGTCACGGCTTTGCTGGCACTTTTTGTGTGGCAAGCCTCTGGCGCCGTAGTTGCTGCGGCCTCGGTCAACGGCATCGTCACGGCCATTACGCTGCTCTTTATCGTGTTTGGTGCCTTGCTGCTGCTCAACACGCTCAAAGAAAGCGGTGCACTGCTGGCCATTCGCCAAGGCTTTATGGACATATCGCCTGACCGCCGGGTGCAAGTGATCATCGTCGCTTGGCTGTTCGGCTCGCTGATTGAAGGCTCCTCAGGCTTTGGCACACCGTCTGCTGTGGGCGCGCCTTTGCTACTGGCCTTGGGCTTTCCTGCCATGGCATCGGTCATGGCCGTGCTGGTCATCCAGTCCACCCCCGTATCGTTCGGTGCTGTGGGTACCCCTATGCTGGTGGGCGTGCGCTCGGGTATTGACAACAAAACCGATGTGGCTGAATTGCTGGCCCCCATCCAGCCTTGGGATTACCTGCTGCAAATCGTCAATGACGTGGCACTGATTCATGCCATGGTGGGCGTGGTCATTCCGCTGATCCTGTGCGGCATGCTGACTCGCTTCTTCGGCGCACGCCAGTCCTTCACAGAAGGTTTGAAGGCTTGGAAGTTTGCGCTGTTTGCAGGTTTGGCTTTCACCGTGCCTTACCTGCTGATCGCTCGCACTTTGGGCCCAGAGTTCCCTTCGATGGTCGGCGCCATCATAGGTCTGATCATTGTGGTGACTGCCGCCAAGAAGGGCTTGTTCCTGCCCAAGGAAACGTTTGACTTCCCGCCCCGTGCACAGTGGGAAAAGAAATGGTTGGGCACTCTGACTGACACCGATGATGGCGCTGCAACGGCAACCCCCAAGTTCTCGGTATTGCGTGCTTTCTCGCCCTATGTGCTGGTGATTGCGCTGCTGATCTTGACCCGTACAGTGGCTCCTTTGAAGGCCTTCTTGACGGGCCCCATGACCACGCTGCGCTTCACTGAACTTTTTGGCACCAACATTGCCGCTTCTGCGCAATTCTTGTACTCACCCGGCACCATCTTGATCTTGGCATCTGTGGCCTGCATCTTCATTTTCCGCATGCAGCAGGGCCAGTTTGGCCGTGCTATGAAGAGCTCTTCTGCCACCATGGTCGAAGCCGCTCCCGCTCTGCTGTTGGCAGTGCCAATGGTGCAGGTGTTTGTGAACTCTGGCGCTGCCGACGGCTCTATGGCCAGCATGCCGGTGATGCTGGCGCAGGGCGCAGCAGCGCTGGCTGGTGACGCCTGGCCCAACGTCTCGCCCTGGGTGGGTAGCCTGGGTGCCTTCATTGCGGGCTCTAACACCGTCAGCAACATGATGTTTGCCTACTTCCAGTTCTCTACTGCGCAGCAAATTGGCCTGAATCTGGACCAATCGGCCATTGTGGTGGCGCTGCAAGCGGTCGGTGGTGCAGCGGGTAACATGATCTGCGTGCACAACGTGGTGGCTGCCGGTGCTGTGGTCGGCTTGATGAACCGCGAAGGCGAAGTCATCCGCAAGACCTTGCTGCCGATGGCTTACTACTGCGTACAAGCTGGCTTGATTGGCCAGGCGCTGATTACGGGCAACGTCATATGGTGGGCTGCGGCCGCCGTGTGGCTGGTAGCTGTAATCTTGGGCCTGTCTGCTGCGAAGGGTAAGCCTTTGGCTGCTGCCAACTAAAAAGCCCAAGCCATCGGCTAACTTGACGGGGCTGCCACCCATGACCATTTCTGCCATGCGCATTTCCGATCAAGTTGCCGATCTACTACTTGAACTGGTGCGTGACCGCCAACTGCAACCCGGCCATCGACTGCCCGCTGAGCGGCAGCTGGCCGAAGCTTTGGGCGTCTCACGCACTGCCTTGCGCGAAGCTATTCAAAAGCTCGGCAGCCAAGGCATTTTGATAAGCCGCATGGGGGCTGGCACCTTTGTGCACAACCTGCCGACACAGACATCCAGTTTGCATGCTCAGTTCACTGCGCCTTTGGTGCCCTTGATGCGCCATGACCCGCAGTACCTGTACGACGTACTGGAAACGCGGCAAATGCTGGAAGTACATACCGCATGGCACGCTGCTTGCCGTGCGACAGCACAAGACAAGTCACACATACAGCGCCGTTTTGATGAGCTGCTGCACTATCAACACATTCAGAACACCGAAGCAGCGTCCCTGGCCGACGCTCAGTTTCACCTGGCGATTGCCGAGGCATCGCACAACGCCGTAGTCGTTCAAGTGATGCGCAGCCTATTTGACTTGATGCGCAATACCGTGGCGGAGAACCGGCGCATGATGTTCATCAACAACAGCTCCAAAGTGCTGGAGCAACTGACCATGCAGCACCATCGCTTGGTGCTGGCCATTGTGGCGGGCGAGCCTGAAGAAGCCCGCTGCGTCATTACCGAGCACCTGGCATTTGTGCTGGCAAAACTGTCTGAAGCCGATGCCGATATTGCACGGCGCCAGCGCCTGGACCGCCTGACACCTTCTGCATTGAAATCAACACCATGATCATCTCATCCACCACCGATTACCGTGCCGCCGCACAAAAGAGACTCCCTCCGTTTTTGTTCCACTACATCGATGGTGGAGCCTATGCCGAAAAAACTTTGGCGCGCAACGTGGAGGATCTGGCCGATGTGGCGCTGCGCCAGCGCGTGCTCAAAGACATGAGTCAGCTGGATACCAGCATCGAACTGTTCGGCGAAAAGCTCTCTATCCCCGTCGCCTTGGCCCCTGTGGGTTTGACGGGTATGTTTGCCCGCCGCGGTGAAGTGCAGGCCGCGATTGCCGCCGACAAAAAGGGTATCCCTTTCACCATGTCCAGCGTGTCGGTCTGCCCTATCGAAGAAGTGGCGCCCAAGCTCCAGCGCCCCATGTGGTTCCAGCTGTACGTGCTCAAAGATCGCGGCTTTTTAAAAAATGCGCTGGAACGAGCCCAGGCAGCGGGTGTCACCACCTTGGTGTTCACGGTGGACATGCCCGTACCCGGTGCACGCTACCGGGATGCACATTCCGGCATGAGCGGCCCCAATGCCGCCATGCGTCGCTACCTGCAATCGGTCACTCATCCGCAGTGGGCGATGGATGTCGGCCTGCTGGGCCGCCCGCATACGCTGGGCAACATATCGACCTATATGGGCAAGAATGTCAGCCTGGAAGACTATATGGGTTACTTGGGAGCGAACTTCGATCCATCCATCTCGTGGCGCGATCTGGAGTGGATTCGTGACTTTTGGAAAGGTCCGATGGTCATCAAGGGCATTCTTGACCCTGAAGATGCTAAAGATGCTGTGCGCTTTGGTGCTGACGGCATCATCGTCTCCAATCATGGTGGTCGACAGCTCGATGGGGTGCTTTCCTCAGCGCGTGCCCTTCCCTCTATTGCTGATGCAGTCAAGGGGCAAATCAAAATACTGGCCGACTCCGGCATTCGCAACGGCCTGGATATTGTGCGTATGTTGGCCCTTGGTGCTGACTGCACCATGATTGGCCGCGCCTTTATCTATGCGCTGGCAGCTCAAGGCGGCACAGGCGTGAGCCATCTGCTGGATCTCCTGGAAAAAGAAATGCGCGTGGCAATGACACTAACCAGTGTGAAAAGCGTGTCTGAAATCAACGGCAATATGCTGGTGCAATCTCGTTGAGTTTGGAAATTTTCAGCCGTGTGAAAATTGAAAGCTGGCGTTCTAAGTTTTCCCCTGCGCACTTGCCCCCGTATCGTGAACGCAGCGCTGCCTGCCGATAGGGTTCATCTTTAATAGCTAATGCTGCAAGCGTGACAAGCACTTGCAGCGTTTTTTATACCTAAATCGACTCAGGTGGCTGCCCCACTACCGCAGGCGGCAAGGCTTCGTAATCTGGCGCAGAGTCAGACGGCGCAGTGGGTTCAGTCCATTGTTCCATCCACGTATCCAGCGCATCGCCCTGCACGGGCACGGGTGGCACGGCAGGTTCAGCAGGCAGGGGGAAGGCCGGGATCGACTCTTCAATCTCTCGCTCAGACTCCCCCACTGTCGCCTTGGGCGCTTCAGCGGCGGACTGTGGCCGCTTCGGGGCCGCAGGCACTGGCAGTGCGGGCTTGTCTTCACGGTCAGGCGTCCACAGGGATTCCCAGCGGCTGCGCACCCCATGGCTCAGTTCGCTCCACCACCGTGAGGTGTCAGGTTCCACAAAACGTACGTGGCGATCCACGCCCTGGTTGCGCAGCGCTTGGGCGGTGAATTCACCCACCATGGGCAGCGCACTGCGCGCACCTTGGCCCCAGTGGTCGCTGCGCAAGGTGATGCGGCCATCGTTAAACCCCGCCCATGCACCCGCCACCAAGTGCGGATGCATCAGGATGAACCAGCCATCGGCATTGTTTTGTGTGGTGCCGGTCTTGCCCGCCACATCGTCTTTGATGCCATAACGCTGTCGAATGGCGCGGCCTGTGCCTTTGTCCACCACCCCGCGCAACATGTCGATCAAGGCGTAGCTGTCGTCCTCGTCCATGGCCTTTTCTGCGGCATAGGGCGCAAACTCAGCCAGTACCTTGCCACTGCGGTCTTCAATGCGCGTGACCATCATGGGGGAGCGGTATTGCCCCCCGCGCACCAGGCTGCCGTAGGCATTGGTCATCTCCAGCAAAGTGACGGGGCTGGCACCCAGGGCCAAGGCGGGTACCGCATCCAAGTGGCTGGCCCGCACGCCCAGATTGCGCGCCAAGCGCGCCACCTTGGCAGGCCCTACTTCGTCCATCAGCTGCGCGGTGATGGTGTTTTTGGAATAGGCCAAGGCATCGCGCAGCGGCATGGATTGGCCTGTGGGCGCAGCGGCATCGGTGGGACGCCACACTTCGCCTCCGGGCAGCTGGTATTCCACGGCTTCATCCACGCGGGTGTCGTCGGGCAGCAAACCTTCTTGCAGCGCAGCGCCATACACAAAGGGTTTGAAGGTGGAGCCGGGCTGGCGGCGCGCTTGTTGTACGTGGTCAAACGCATCCACCGCAAAGTCGCGGCTGCCTACCCACGCGCGGATGGCCGCAGTGGCGGGGTCCATGGCGATAAAGCCGGCCTCGATGCGGGTTTTGTCTTGGCGCAGCTGCTGCATAAAGGCTTTGTCGGCCAGCAGCGTTTTTAAAGCATCCTGCGCACTTTGGCCTTTTTCCAGCAAGCTGGCATAGGCGGTGGATTCACGCACCAGGCTGTGCACCAAGGGGTTGTCTGTGCGCCAGCCATCACCCTTGCTCCAGTTGGTATTGGCAATGCCTTGCAAGGTCTGGCTGTGCTTGCGCACGGCCTGCAGCGCCTGGTTTTGCATGCGGGCATCCAGCGTGGTATGCACCACCAGCCCATCGGTGTAGATGTTGTAGCCCTGGCTGTCGGCCCAATCAATGAGCCATTTGCGCACCTGCTGCGCAAAGTGCGGCGCCATGCCCGCAGGCGCCTCCTGGCGCTCAAAGTTCAGGCGCAAGGGGCGCTTTTGCAAGGCCGCAAGCTCTTGCGCGGGCAAAACCTGGCGCTTGGCCATTTGCGACAGCACGGTGTTGCGCCGCTGTACGGCGCGTTCGGGATTGCGCACAGGGTTGTAATAGCTCGTGCCTTTGAGCATGCCCACCAGCGTGGCGGCCTCAATCACCGAGAGTTTGGCGGCCGACTTGTCAAAGTAAGTGCGCGCCGCCATCTCAATGCCCCATGCGTTGTAGAGAAAGGGCACGGTATTGAGATAGGTCTCCAGAATTTCGTCTTTGCTGTACAGCGCCTCAATTTTGAAGGCGGTGATCGCTTCTTTGAGCTTGCGGTTCAAACTGGTTGCGCGGCCAATTTCTTCCGGATAGAGGTTACGCGCCAGCTGCTGCGTGAGCGTGGAGCCGCCTTGGGTGTTGCCGCGCAGCGTGTGCACCACCGAACCTGCCGTGCGCCACCAGTCCATGCCGTGGTGCTCGTAAAAACGGTGGTCTTCGGTGGCAATCAGCGCCTGGATCACAGGGGGCGACACCTGCTCCAGCCCCACCCACTGGCGGTTGCTGCGCTTAAAAATCGCCATCTCTTTGCCGTCCGCCGTCAGCACCAGTGCGGGCTGCTCCAGCTTGGCCTTGCGGATGTCACTGATGCTTGGCGTGAACGGAATCAGCAGCAATACATACAGAATGCCTGCGGCGGGCAGCGCCACCGCCCATTGCCAACGCCAGGCACGCAGCCGCTGGTAGCCCACTGCGGCTTGTTGGGCCCACGACTGCAGGCTGCGGCGCGCGGCGCCAAGGGATGAATGGGACTCAGGTTCTTGCACGATCAAATGGCAATCCCGCGGGGGTTGCACAACACAAAACCCGCACAGCATGCCGCAAAAAAAAGCGCCATGTCAGGGACACGGCGCTTTGTCTCGGTGCTTTACAGGCTGATACCCGCCTGCGCTACACGCATCAGGTGTTCTTGCTGATGGTGATGGTGGGGAATTTGGCCGAGAAGTCCTTGGCCTTGTGGGCAATCTTCACCGCCACATCGCGGGCCAGCTTTTTATAGATCTGCGCGGCTTCGCTGTCGGGCGCGGCCACCACGGTGGGCTTGCCGCTGTCCGCTTGCTCACGGATTTGCATGGACAGGGGCAAAGAACCCAAGAAGTCCATGTTCCATTCAGCCGCCAGCTTCTTGCCGCCTTCTTGGCCAAAGATGTGCTCTACATGACCGCAGTTGCTGCAGACATGCATGGCCATGTTCTCGACCAAGCCAAGGATGGGCACGCCCACCTTTTCAAACATCTTGATGCCCTTTTTGGCATCCAGCAAAGCGATGTCTTGCGGCGTGGTGACGATGACCGAGCCCGTCATGGGCACCTTCTGGCTCAGCGTCAGCTGAATGTCACCCGTGCCAGGTGGCAAGTCGATGACCAGGTAATCCAGATCCTTCCAGTTGGTCGAGCGCAGCATTTGCTCCAGCGCCTGCGTGGCCATGGGGCCGCGCCAGATCATGGCTTCATTGGGGTTATTGAGCAGCAGGCCAATCGACATCAGCTGCACACCGTAGTTCTCCAGCGGCTCCATGGTCTTGCCATCGCTGCTCTCGGGCTTGCCGCTGACGCCAAACATCATGGGCACGCTGGGGCCGTAGATGTCGGCATCCAATACGCCCACGCGGGCGCCTTCGGCAGCCAGGGCCAGCGCCAGGTTGGCGGCCGTGGTGCTCTTGCCCACGCCGCCCTTGCCCGAGGCCACGGCAATGATGTTCTTCACACCGGGCAGCAACTGCACACCGCGCTGCACCGCATGCGACTGGATCTTGATGGTGATGTTGGCCGAGACGTTCTCTACGCCGGGCAGGGTTTTGGCCGCTGCAATCAACTGCTTGCGAAACTCAGGAAACAAGCTTTTGGCGGGGTAGCCCAGCTCCACGTCAAACGCCACGTCACCGCCGCTAATTTGCACGTTACGCACCGCGCGGGTGCTGACAAAATCTTGGCCGGTGTGGGGGTCGATCACGCTGGCCAGCGCAGCCAACAAGCTTTGTTCGGTGAGTGACATGGGATTTGTACTTGTAGTGGGTAGGGTCTGAGAAAATGAGCCATCAAGTCTATCGAAGCACTGCAACCCATGCCGGTTGCAGGTGCTTGTTCCTGCGGTTCGCCGCACCCTCGTTCTCCCTCTGAAAGATTGTCCCGCCATGAAATTCAAAATGGCCGAAAACTCCCTGTTCGCCATCCTCTTGCGTTCGCGCTGGTGGATCAGCTTTGCTGTGGGCGCAGTCTGGGCGTTGTTGGCAGCAGCCTTGGTGCCACAGCCTTACAAAATAGTGGCCATTTTGGGCTCACTGCCTTTTTGGGCACTGGGCTTTATTGCCTTTGTTCGCCAGTACGACCAGCCCACGCCGCTGCAGCAGCAAGCCATTCTGAAAGACGCTGCCAGCAAGAACTGGGGTGAGTTTGCCCAGCACCTGGAACGTGCCTGGGTGGTGGAAGGCTATGAAGTCGAACGCAGCAAAGATGCGGCCGCTGACTTTGTACTGCGTCGCAACGGCAAAACCACGCTGGTAGCGGCCAAGCGCTGGAAAGCGGGCACCCACGGGATCGAGCCCCTGCGCGCGCTGCACCAGGCCATGCAGACGGCCCAAGCCGACGAATGCGCCTATGTGTGCATCGCCCCCTTACAAGATACGGCCCAGCGCTTTGCGGACGCGCAGCACATTGCGGTACTCAGCGAGCTGACGCTGGCCACGCTGCTGCAAAAGTCCCTCATGCCCCAGCCAGAATAAGTCTGCGCGGCAGTCCTCTATCAAATAGAGAGCAGCTTGCCCTTATTTTCAGAAGACTTGAGCAATAAACCATGCTCAAAACCTTTGAAACTAAGGGCAAGCTGCTCTTTTTTTGCTTTTTTCAAAAGTGCTACTTGATGTAACTTAAGATCGCCCGCGCTCAAAGCTCTAGCTTTAGGCCCTAGCCCCACCACCTAACGCCCACCGCCATGCCTGCCTTTTTGTCCATGCGCTCGCTCAAGCTGCGTCTGCTGCTGCCGTATGCCGCCTTGATCGTCGTGCTCACCGGCGTGCTGGGTGGTATGACGTACCTGGCCGGGGCCCACACTGTCACCAGCCTGTCCGATCAGATGCTCAAGGAAATGGCGGCACGCATGCGCCAGAGTATTGAGCACCATGTCAGCGCCTCGGCTGGGGTGCTGGAAGCAGCTTTCCCGACCGGCATGGCTGCCGCGCCAGACATCCTCAGCAACTGGCAGCCGCTGCGCAGCCGCCTGTGGGCGGCCACCACGCTGCACCCACGCACCAATGACTATGTCTACTACGGCAACGTAGCGGGTCAGGGCGTCGGGCTCAAACGCTTGGCCGATGGCAGCGCCGAGTTGCGCGTACGCAGCCAGGGGCGCCAGCACCGCAGGTACTACAGCCTGGACACTATTGACGGCCAGCAGCGCTTTATGCGCACCGAGCGCGCCATGTTTGACCCGCGCAATCGGCCGTGGTTTCAACTGGCCTCCCAAGTGGATCACCATACCTGGACATCGGTCTACATTGACTTTGGCCTGAAAGACCTGGTGCTGACGCGTGCGCGCCGCGTGCTCAACGCCCAAGGAAAATTTGAAGGCGTGGTGGCGACCGATGTGCCGTTGCGTGCGCTCAACGACGTTGCGGAAGACTTGGCCAGCAGCGTCCAGGGCCTGGCCTTTGTGATTGAGCCCAACGGCCAACTGGTGGCCATCTCCGGCATGCGCAATGTGCGCGTTGCCGATGCCGGACGCATTGAACGGCTGACCGCTCACACCGCAGACCACGCACTGGTTCAAAGTATTTACCTGCAAACGCGCCAGCACTTCAACGAAGCTGCGCCCAAGACCCACGAATTTCTCTCCAACGTACACAGCATGCACTTCCAGGATGCGGACGGTCAGCCCGTGCATGCGGCCTTTGTGCGTGTGACTGACCACGCAGGCCTGGACTGGATGGCAGTCGTGGCGGTGCCGCGCGCGACCTTGCTGGCTGACGTCTCCCGTCTGGTGGAGTGGGTGCTGGTGGCGGGTGTCCTGTGCCTGCTGCTGGCCTTGGTGATTGGCATCCGCTTGTTTGGCCGCATTGCCGACGATGTGCGCGCCCTGTCCAAGGCCGTGCGCCGTGTGGGCAAGGGCGATATCAGCACCAGTTTTCATTCCAGCCGCGTCGATGAAGTGGGCGATCTGGCCCGCAGCTTTGGCCATATGCGCCAGGAACTGTTTACCGACAAGCTCACCGGCGTGGCCAACCGCAGTGCCTTAAATCACGTATTGACGGCACTGACCGCACCTGCCCAAGACGACAGCGCGCACGAGGCCTTTGCGCTGCTGTTCATGGATTTGAATCTTTTCAAACTACTCAATGATCGCTGGGGCCACGACAACGGTGATCTGGCACTTCAGGAGGTAGGGCAACGCCTGCGCAGCCATGTCCGTACTGGCGACCATGTCGCCCGCCTGGGCGGTGATGAGTTTGTGGTGGTGCTGCGCGGCATAGACCGCATGGACACCGCCCAGGCGGCCAGCGACAAGTTGGTGGAACTTATCAGCCTGCCGCTGACCACGCTGCAAGGTATTCCAGCAGGTGAGGTGGTGCATCTGGGGGCCAGCATTGGCATTGCCTTGTACCCGCAGGATGCGCAGGACGTGCAAAGCCTGCTCAAGCATGCCGACCAACAGATGTATGCCCAAAAGGCCTGCCAGCCCGCATCTATGCAGCGTTAGCAGCTCCTGAAAATCAAGCCAATACAGGCACATTGCCGCATTGGCTGCACAAGGCGCGCAGGGCTTCTAAAATCATGGGTTGCTTTGCTTAGCCCAACGAGAAGACCCCTCATGTCCCCACGCAAGATTTTCGCCACCACCGCCCTGCCGTATGCCAACGGCAATTTCCACATCGGCCACATCATGGAATACATCCAGGCCGACACTTGGGTGCGTGCGCAGCGAATGCAGGGCAACCAAGTCAACTTCGTCGGTGCGGACGACGCCCACGGCGCGCCCATCATGATTGCGGCTGAAAAAGCGGGCAAAACGCCCCAGCAGTTCGTGGCCGACATTGCCGCAGGCCGCAAGCAGTACCTGGATGGCTTTCACATTGCTTTTGACAACTGGAGCAACACCGACAGCCCGGAAAACCATGAGCTGTCCAAGCAGATCTATCTGGACTTGAAGGCGGCTGGTTTTATCGAAACTCGCGTGATTGAGCAGTTCTTTGACCCCGCCAAGAACATGTTCCTGCCCGACCGCTTCATCAAGGGCGAGTGCCCCAAGTGCCACGCCAAAGACCAGTACGGTGACAACTGCGAGTCCTGCGGCGCGGTGTATGCACCCACGGACTTGATCAACCCGTTCTCGGCCCTGTCGGGCGCCAAGCCCGAGATGCGTACGTCGGAGCACTTCTTCTTCAAGCTGTCTGACCCGCGCGCGGTCGAATTCCTGGCCGAGTGGACGCAAAACGGCAAGCATGTGCAGCCTGAAGTGGCCGCCAAGGTCAAAGAATGGTTTGGCGTGCGCACCAACCCCGATGGCACGACCAGCGAAGGCCTGGACGACTGGGACATCAGCCGCGATGCGCCCTACTTTGGCATTGAAATTCCTGACGCGCCGGGCAAGTACTTCTATGTGTGGCTGGACGCGCCCGTGGGCTATCTGGCTTCGCTCAAGAACCTTTTAAATCAGCGCGGTGAAGATTTCGACGCCTACATGGCCGATCCCGCACTGGAGCAGTACCACTTCATCGGCAAAGACATCGTCACTTTCCACACCTTGTTCTGGCCGGCCATGCTCAAGTTCAGCGGCCGCAAGACGCCCACCAAGATTTGCGTGCACGGCTTCCTGACCGTGAACAACGGCGAGAAGATGAGCAAGAGCCGCGGCACCGGCCTGGACCCGCTCAAGTACCTGGCACTCAAGATGAACCCCGAGTGGCTGCGCTACTACCTGGGCGCCAAGCTCAACGGCAAGAACGAAGACATCGACTTCAGCGCCGAAGACTTCATGCTGCGCGTGAACTCTGACCTGATCGGCAAGTACGTGAACATTGCCAGCCGTGCGGCCGGCTTTATTGCCAAGCGCTTTGACGGCAAGCTGGGCGCGGTATCGGAAGATGGCCAGGCCCTGCTGGCGCAGTTGCGCGCTGCCAAAGACGGCATTGTGGCGGCTTACGAAAACCGCGACTCGGCCCGCGCTGCGCGCGACATCATGGCCCTGTGCGACAAGGTCAACAGCTATGTCGACGCCAACAAGCCCTGGGAGCTGGCGAAAAAAGAAGGCATGGATGCGCGCCTGCAAGACGTGTGCAGCACCTGTATCGAAGCCTTCCGCCTGCTGACGATTTACTTGAAGCCTCTGCTGCCCGCCGTGGCCGTGCAAGTCGAAGCTTTCTTGAACGTAGCCCCCCTGCAATTTGCCGATGCTGACACCCTGCTGGGCGCTGGCCACGGCATTGGCAAATACGAGCACCTGATGCAGCGCGTGGTGATTGAGCAGCTCGATGCCTTGTTTGAGCCCCCAGCAACCCCCGTGGTGGAAGCTGTGAAGCCCGGTGGCGAAGAAATCGCCCCCACCATCACGATTGATGACTTTGCAAAAATCGATTTGCGCATTGCCAAGATCGTCGAGTGCAAGCCCGTTGAAGGCTCCACCAAGCTGCTGCAATTGACCTTGGATGCTGGTGAAGGCAAGACACGCAATGTGTTTAGCGGCATTGCCAGCATGTACCAGCCCGAAGATCTGCAAGGCAAGCTCACCGTGCTGGTCGCCAACTTGGCACCGCGCAAGATGAAGTTCGGCATTTCTGAAGGCATGGTGCTGGCCGCCAGCCACGCTGATGAAAAGGCCGTACCCGGCATCTATGTGCTGGAGCCCTTCCCCGGCGCGCAGCCCGGCATGCGCATCGGCTAATGCCTGGCATGCAACGCCTGCACCGCGTACACCAGCCCCTGCGTCTTTTGGCCGTGGGGGCTTTTTCATGCCTGCTGCTCACAGGCTGCATTACTTACACCGTGGTCAGCGCCGCTGCCTCCGTGGCGGGCTTGGCTGTGGATGCCGCAGTGGGCACGGTCAAAATTGTCGGCAAAGGGGTCGGCAAAGCTGCTGATGCATTGCTCGACGATGACGAAGAAACCGAGGACTAAGCGCCGCGCTGTATGCAGTGCAAGCTAGGTCATGGCAACCGTTGATCTGACCCGCATCGCTAAACAAGCTGTCTAAGCTCTCTTTTCGCGCCCACTCCAAGGCTTGCGTTCTTGCTGAAGATTGCAAGCCTTTTTAGCCTCTAGCCCTTATGCAGCAATGGCTAGTAGCTCATCTATTGATATTGAGCGCTCCTGAAGCACTGCATCTTGGGCACCGCCAGGACTTGCCAACAGGCACGATCAGCGGTGCTTATATGCAGGATGCAGATGCTTCTAACCCATCGTTGCAAGGCGTTACTTAGAATTCGGCGCTCTAACTTGCTGGGATGGCACACCACACCCGTGCCCCATCTGGCACCCCACGTTGACATCGCCGGATGCGCGGCACCACCCGCCCACCGGCACGCGATCGATTAGGAGACCGCATGCCTTTGTCACCCGTACGCACTCTGCGCCCCGCCCTGTGCCTGGCCGCAGCTTTGCTGACCCCCGCGGCCATGGCCCAGACAGCACCTGCTGCGCCCGCTGCTGCGCTCGCTGCTGCGCCCGCTGCTGCTGGCCCCACTGTGCAAGATATTTCGCTGATTGCAGGCACCTGTGCCAACTGCCACGGCCCGGATGGCCGCAGCACCGGCGGCATTCCGAGCCTGCGCGGCGTGAATGAACGCCACCTGCTGGCCCGCATGCAGGCCTTCAAGGCCGGCACCGCCACCGATGCCACGGTCATGACCCGTTTGATGAAGGGCTATGACGATGCCCAGATTCAAGCCCTCGCCCAGTGGTTCAGCCAGGAGGCCAAATAATGTCGATGTCTTTCAATCGCCGCACTGTTCTGGGTAGCGCTGTCGCCGGTGCTGCCTCTTTGGCCCTGCCCTCTATCGTGCGTGCCCAAGCCGGTTCTGCCCATGTGGTCGTCGTAGGTGGTGGCTTTGGCGGCGCCACTGCGGCGCGCTACCTCAAAGCCCGTGCGCCGCAGGTGCGCGTCACGCTGATTGAGCCCGCGCAAACTTTCTACACCTGCCCTTTCTCCAACCTGTATTTGGCCGGCCTGCGCACCTGGGACAGCATTGGTCACAGCTATGACGGTCTGCGCAAAGCGGGCGTTGAAGTCATCCACGCCCGTGCGGACAACGTAGACACATCGGGCAAACGCGTGCTGCTGTCCACCGGTCAGGCCCTGAGCTACGACAGGCTGGTGCTGTCGCCCGGCATCGACATGCGCTGGAATGCGCTGGAAGGCTATGACGAGGCTGCAGCGCAACTGGCGCCACACGCCTGGAAGGCGGGCGTGCAGACCGAGTTGTTGAAAAAGCAGCTGGACGCCATGCCTGACGGCGGCAAGTTGGTGATGGTGATTCCCGCCAACCCCTTCCGCTGCCCGCCCGGCCCGTACGAGCGCGCGGCCATGGTGGCCCACTACTTCAAACAGCACAAACCCAAGAGCAAGATTTTGCTGCTGGACAACAAGGACGCGTTCTCCAAACAGGGCTTGTTCCTGTCGGGTTACAAGGCGCTGTACGGCGACATGATCGAATGGGTCAAACAAGCGGACGACGGCCAGGTGGTGCGTGTGGATGCCAAAAATCTGGAAGTGGAAACCGCTTTTGGCACCAAGCACAAGGCCGATGTGCTCAACGTCATCCCGCCGCAAAAGGCAGGCTTTATTGCCGACCGCGCAGGTGTCACGGACGCCAGCGGCTGGGTGCCCATCAAGGCCGAGAGCTTTGAATCGCAGCAGGTCAAAGACGTGTATGTGCTGGGCGATGCCACGCAGGCGGCCCCCATGCCCAAGTCTGGCTTTGCAGCCAACACGCAAGGCAAGGTGGCTGCCGCGGCCATTGCGGCTGAGCTGACGGGCAAGCCCATATCGACCGGCGCTTTCGCCAACACCTGCTACAGCCTGATTGGCACGGACTACGGTATCTCTGTGGCCGGCGTCTACCGCTCCGAAGGCGGCAAGATGATTGAAGTGCCCGGTTCTGGTGGCGTGAGCCCCGCCAATGCCGATGCAGGTTTTCGCAAGGCCGAGGCCGACTACGGCGCAGCCTGGTACAAGGCCATCAGCGCGGACATCTGGGACCGCTGATCTGCCACCCAAGAAGGCTGTCGGCCTTCTCTTGGCCTATAAGCCCCGCACCTGATGTATTCAAGTGCGGGGCTTTTGACTGCCGGGGCGCTGGTTTAGCATGCGCGCTGCTGAAGGAGTCCTTATGTTGTTGTGGTCTACATTTTTCTTGGGTCTGGCCTTCGGGGTGTTCGCACGCTGGGGGCGCTTTTGCCTGCTGCGCGGGCTGCGCCAGACAATGGGTTTAGACAGCAGTGAGCCACGGGATACCGCGTCGGCGCTGCAAGCCTTTGCGCTGGCGCTGGCCGTAGCCTTGCTGGCTTCACAAGGGCTGCAACTGGCTGAAGTGGTGGACTTGGGCAAGGCACAGATCGTGCGTCCCAATTTCTCAGTGGTGGGCGTGTGGATCGGTGGTGCCATTTTTGGCCTGGGCATGGTGCTGGCGAATGCCTGCGGCGCGCGCTCTCTGGTGCTGCTGGCCAGCGGCAATCTGCGTTCGCTGGTCACGGTGGTGTTTTTGGCGCTGGGCGCGCAGGCCAGTTCTACCGGCGTGCTGGTGCCGCTGCGGCAGTGGCTACAGGGCATTGCGCCAAGCACGCTGGAGCACGCCACGGTGCAGCAGCATTTAATGTCAAATGGCTACTCAGCCCTTGCTGCGTATGGGCTGATAGCTATTATTCCTGCATTGCTCTTGGCAGCCTACGCCCTGTACCGCCCGGCCCTGCGCCGCAGCCCGGCGCAATGGATCAGTGCCGTGGTGATTGGCGGCTTGGTGGCATTGGGCTGGTGGATCAGTGCACATGTGGGGGTGGACGAATTTGAGCCCGCCAAACTCACCTCCCTGAGCTTTATCTCCCCCATTGCCGAAACCCTGCTTTACGTGCAAGTGGCCGTGGGCCGTGAGTTTGCCGCCGCTTCTGCCTTGGTACTGGGCGTGCTGGTGGGCTCCTTTTTGTCCGCGCAGATCACCCGCACTGCACGTTGGGAGGGCTTTAACGGGCCAGCACATCTGGCGAAGAGCGCCATCGGCGGCTGGCTGATGGGTTTTGGCGGTTTGCTGGCAGCAGGCTGCTCCATCGGCCAGGGTTTGACCGGTATCACCACCCTGGCGTGGGCGACAGCGCCCGCCGTACTGGGCATCTTGCTGGGCGCGTGGGTTGCACTCAAAGTCTTGCCGCGCTGACAGCCAATTCGCACCCGCTTGGTGCGAGTTGGCTATCGATATAACGCATTCATCTAGAATCCGCCGCAGACAGCTCTGCTTGTGCCGCGTGTCGGCTAAGAGGGATTCTCCCCCTTATCCATGCCTGTGTGATGTGGTTTGTTCCCCGTCACACATCAACGCTCAAGCCCGTCTTGGTTTGAGTTCTGTTGAGCGCATGGGATGTGCAGCCCTTCGGGGGCATCGCATACTCGCTTCCCTTTGCTCTTATCGCCATTGCAAGCTTTGCATTGGACACAGCAGGTCAGCGCTGGTCTTGATGACATCTCCGCACGCGCCAGCCACCACGGTGGTGCTGCGGCTTATTAATGACTTGGAGGAAATCCCCACATGCAACGCCGCCACTTTTTGATGACCCCGCCCGCGATGGCGCTGGGCGCAGCTGCCGCTGCAGCGCCGATTGCCACGCTGGCTGCCCCTGCCATCATGACCCCGCAATCGCGCATCCTGCCCCGTACCGGCAAAGGCCCGCGCATTGTGATCTGCGGTGGTGGCTGGGGCGGCATGACCGCTGCGCGCTACCTGCGCGAGCTGATCCCCAACTCCGACGTGGTGCTGCTCGAGCGCAACCCCACGTTCTGGTCAGGCCCCATGAGCAACAAGTGGCTGATTGACGTGGTCAACACCGACTTCGTCAACCACGACATGCTGCACCCGGCCAACAAGTACGGCTACCACCTGCTGCAAACTGAAGTCACCGGCTTTGAGCGCGACAAAAAACTGGTGCGCACGGCCCACGGCCTGATCGAGTACGACTTCCTGATCCTGTCGGGCGGTATCCGCAACGACTACGAAGCCTGGTTTGGCAATGACCAGAAGGCGATTGACTACACGCGCAAGCATTTTCCGAATGCGTACATTCCCAACCAGGAAATGCATGCGCTCAAAAACAAGGTCAAGAACTTCAAGGGCGGCACCATGGTGATGACGCTGCCACCACCACCGCACCGCTGCCCCCCTTCGCCGTATGAGCGCGCCTGCTTGATCGCCTGGCACATCAAGAAAAACAAGATCCCCGGCAAGATCGTCATCCTCGATCCCAAGCCCAAGATCGCACCCATTGGCGTGGGCTACAAGCAAGCGTTTGACGAGCTGTATCCGGACATCATCACCCACGTGCCCAATGCCCGCGTGCAAGAGGTCGACCCCTTCAACAAGACGATCAAGACCGCTGCCGGCGAGTTCAAGTTTGACGATGCCATCTTGATGCCACCCCACCAGGCCGCTGAGATGGTGTGGTGGGCCGACCTGATTGGCAAAGATGCCCAAACCGGCAAGCCCACGGGCTGGGCTGATATGGACAACCGCTACTTCACTGCCAAGACGGACGACAGCGTCTACTTTGTGGGCGACTTGATGGGCGCGATCTCGCCCCAGTTTGGTCACTACCCCAAGAGCGCACACGTGGCCAACTACATTGGCCAGATCGTGGCCAAGAACATTGCGCAGCGCGTGGCCGGCCAAGAAGTCACGCCCCTGCTGCCCGACAACCTGTGCTACATGATGGTCAATGGCGACCCACAGGAAGAAATCTCGGTCAAGTTCGAGTACGAGATCGACGCGGCCTCTGGCAACGTGCATCAAACGCAAATCGATATGGACGTTCGTACGTCCGACCTGGTCAAGGAAGACTTTGCTTGGGCCCGTTCCAAGTTCAGCGACTTCCTGGGCATCTAAGCCATGAACCTCACACCTTCTTACTCCCTGACGCGCCGCCAGTTGGTGGCGGGCGCTGCGGCAGTTGGGGCCACTTTGGCCCTGCCAGCCCTGGCACAGATCCAGCCATCCGTCCCACTGGTCGGCCCTCTAGCACCCAACCCCGTGGAATTTAAAAAAACCATGGAGCAGTTCATCGGCAGTGCAAAGCCACAAGCTGAAGGCCTGCAGCTGGACATTCCGGTGCTGGCCGACAACCCCAGCGCCGTGCCCGTCAAAGCCAAGGTGACACTGCCGATCACGGATACCGATTGGTGCGAGGAACTCATGGTGGTGGCCGAGCTCAATCCCACCCCGCTGGCGTGTCGCATCAAGTTCATGGCCGATACCGGCACGGCGGAAGCGGCCATCCGCATTCGCCTGAGCCAGTCGCAAGCCGTGCATGTACTGGCGCGCATGAAAAGCGGCAAGGTATTGGCAGGCAAGCAGATGGTGACCGTGGCCGCCAGCGGCTGCGGCATGTAAGGCAGGAGCGCGATTTATGAGCATGAACAAACCTGCCCGCGTCTGGGTCAGCAACGAAGCCCCCAAAGCCGGCGACATCCTGCGCGTGCGCGCGCAGATGGAACACGTGATGGAAACCGGCCTGCGCAACGACCCGGCCACCGGCCAGCCCCGCCCCCGCCACATCGTTAACCACTTTGAAGCCAAGATGGCGGGCAAGCTGATCTTTGTCTGGGATCTGGGCACTTCAATTTCCCAGAACCCATACGTCGAGTTCACCTTCAAGGCGCGCCAAAGCGGCGATCTGACCATGCTGTGGAAAGATGACCAGGGTCACACCCTGACAGCCATCAAGACCATCACGGTCAGTTGATCGCAAGGCACTAACCCCAAGCCCCGCAGGCTGTATAAGCTGCGGGGTTTTTTCTTTAGCCCTGATGTAGCTTGGGTTGGCAGCTATCAAAACCGTTAGTGCTTCTGGCAGCCCTCAAATCACGATCTGGTTACCCAGCTCCACCACATGTCGTGGCGGCAGGTGCAAAAAGTCTGCGGCAGAACTGGCATTGCGGTAGATCTGCGCAAACAGTTTTTCACGCCACAGTGCCATGCCTGCAGCGCGCTGTGGCACGACGATGTCGCGCGAGAGAAAGTAGCTGGTCTCCATCAACGGGATGTACGGTAAAGCACCCTGCTTGGACAGACGCTGCAGCAGGCGCGGCACATGCGGCTCATCCTTGAAACCTAGATGCAACACCACCTGCCAGCAGTTGTGCCCCAGTTCCAGTGCCGTGCCCTGCTGTGCCGGGGCAATGTGGGCCAGCTCCTGATAGTGCACCGTCACAAACAGATTGCGCTGGTGCAGCACCTTGTTGTGCTTGAGGTTGTGCAGCAAGGCGCTGGGCACCGTGCCCACTTGGGAGGACAGAAAAATCGCCGTGCCCTGCACGCGCGCCACACTGTCGCTGCGCAGGCTGCGCAAGAAATCCGGCAGCGCCAGCGCGTGGTGCTCCATGGCGCGCTGCATCAGCAGCCGCCCTTGCTGCCAGGTGCGCATCAGCACAAACATGCCGCCGCCAATGGCCAGCGGAAACCAGCCGCCATCGGCCAGCTTGAGCAAATTGGATGCAAAAAACGCCACATCCACCGCCAAAAAGCACAGCGTGACGGTGGCCACCGGCACAAGCGGGTACTTCCAGCCCCAGCGCACTACAAAAAACGTCAGCACCGTGGTGATCAGCATGTCCAGCGTCACCGCCACGCCATAGACTGCGGCCAGCGCACCCGAGGACTGAAAGAACACCACCGCCAGCGCAATACCGGCGCACAGGCCCCAGTTGACCATAGGCAGGTAGATCTGGCCCCGGTCTGTTTCGCTGGTGTGCACCACCTGCAGACGGGGCAGGTAGCCCAGCTGGATCACCTGTTTGGTCACGCTAAAAGCCCCCGTAATCAGGGCTTGCGAGGCAATCACCGTGGCCACTGTGGCCAGCGCTACCAGCGGCAGCAGCAGTTCTCTGGGAGCCATGGCAAAAAACGGGTTGCCCACGGCCTGCGGTTGCTCCAGCAGCAAAGCGCCCTGACCCAGGTAGTTGATCAGCAAGGCCGGCATGGCCACGCCAAACCACGCCTGGCGGATCGGCGTACAGCGCCTCGGCCCCTGTCACGCACAGCACCACCGCGCCCAGCAGCACAAAGGCCGTGCCCGGCGCTTGCAGCACAAATAGCACGGCGTGGTGCGGGCTCAGCGCCCACAGAATGTGCGGCTGCTGCGCAATCTGCCACAGCCCCAGCGCCGCCAGACTCACAAACCACAGCAGCATCACCGGCCCAAACCAGCGGCCAATGCCCGCTGTGCCGCGCTTTTGTACCAGAAACAGCGCCAGCAAAATCACCAGCGTCAGCGGCACCACCGCAGGTGACAACTGGGGCGACAGCACTGCCAGCCCTTCCACCGCAGACAGCACCGAAATGGCCGGCGTAATCACCCCATCGCCATAAAACAGGCAGGCACCAAAAATGCCCACTACCATCAGCACGCTGCGCAGTCGGGGGTGGCAGGCCACCGCCTTGGAGGCCAGTGCCAGCATGGCCACCAGCCCGCCTTCGCCCTGGTTATCGGCGCGCAGCACCAGCATCACGTATTTGATCGAGACGATGACGGTTACCGTCCACACCACCAGCGACAGCACGCCGTAGATGTGCTCTGTAGTCAACGAGACATGGCCGGAGCCAAACACTTCCTTGAGCGCATACAGCACGCTGGTGCCGATATCGCCATACACCACCCCCAGCGCAGCCAGCGTCAGGGCGGGCGACGAGCGTTGAGTTTGCACAGGGCACTCCAGAGCCAAAGATGGACGCGATTGTGCGAGTGCCCCTTGCCCGCAGTCGAGCCCCGTGGCAAGCCGTGGTTGCCAACATGGCAGGCGCTTGACAAATAGCCCATGCCGACCCGTTTCTGCATCGGGCACGGCCCAAAGCGACCCACAAAAAAACCCGCCTGGCGCCGGCGCCTGCGGGTTTTTATGCATTAAATCGGCCTCTAGCCCTTGTATAGCAATGGCTAGGGCGTGTTCACATTACCGCAGGTGTTCGCAAATCAAAGCGATGGAGAC
>JADMKK010000020.1 GCA_015478895.1 Comamonas sp.
CGGCCAAACAGATGGAAGAAGACGGCCACAAGATCATCAAGCTCAACATCGGCAATCTGGCCGTATTTGGTTTTGATGCGCCGGAAGAAATTCAGCAGGACATGATCCGCAACTTGCCCAATTCGGCTGGCTATTCCGACAGTCGTGGCATTTTTGCGGCGCGCAAAGCCGTGATGCACGAAACCCAGCACCAGGGCATCAAGGGCGTGACGCTGGACGACATCTACCTGGGCAACGGCGCCTCAGAGCTGATCAATCTGGCCACCAACGCCTTGCTGGACAACGGCGACGAGCTGCTGGTACCAGCACCCGACTACCCGCTGTGGACGGCCTCTACCAGCCTGTCCGGCGGCACGCCCGTGCATTACATGTGCGATGAGGACAACGGCTGGATGCCCAATCTGGCGGACATCCGCGCCAAGATCACGCCGCGCACCAAAGGCATTGTGGTCATCAACCCCAACAACCCGACCGGTGCGCTGTATTCGACCGAGCTGTTGCTGGCGATCATCGAGATTGCGCGCGAACACGGACTGGTGATTTTTGCCGACGAGGTCTACGACAAGGTGCTGTACGACGGTGTCAAGCACGTGCCCATGGCCAGCCTGTCGCAAGACGTGTTGACGCTGACCTTCAACTCCTTGTCCAAGGCCTACCGTTCTTGCGGCTACCGCGCTGGGTGGATGGTGATTTCTGGCGACAAAAAGCCGGCCAAGGATTACATCGAGGGTTTGAACATGCTCTCGAACATGCGCCTGTGCGCCAATGTGCCCGGCCAGTGGGCGGTGCAGACCGCGTTGGGTGGCTACCAGTCCATCAAGGATCTGGTGTGCGAAGGTGGCCGTCTGCGCGTGCAGCGTGACCTGGCGTGGGAGTTGATCAACGCCATTCCCGGGGTGAGTTGTGTCAAGCCCCAGGGTGCGCTGTACATGTTCCCGCGTCTGGACCCCGAGGTATACCCCATCCAGAACGACCAGGAATTCTTCCTGGAAGTGCTGCAAGACACCAAGGTCATGCTGGTGCAAGGCACGGGCTTTAACTGGCCCCATCCCGACCACTTCCGCATTGTCTTCCTGCCCCATGAGGCGGACCTGCGTGAAGCCATCAACCGTCTGGCGGCCTTCCTGGCCAAGTACCGCCAGCGCCACGGCACCGACAAGCTGGCTGTCGCCAAGGCCGCAGGCAAAGGCAAGACCAAGCTGCACGTTGCCGCCTAAAATTTTCTGATAGCTGCAAGCGCAGACTCCATAAGCGCTGCAGCCCTTTTTGACGTAGAACTGTAAGAGACTTATGAAACCGATCCAAGTAGGCCTGTTGGGCATTGGCACCGTGGGTAGCGGCACTTTCAACGTGCTGCAGCGCAACCAAGAAGAGATCCGCCGCCGTGCGGGTCGCGGTATTGAGATTGCCATGGTGGCCGACTTGGACACGGCGCGCGCCAAGCAAGTTGTGGGGGATTCCGCCAAGGTAGTGGGCGATGCCCGTGAAGTCATTGCCAATCCCGAGATCGATGTGGTGGTGGAGCTGATCGGTGGCTATGGCGTCGCCAAGGCGCTGGTGCTGGAAGCGATTGCTGCGGGCAAGCACGTGGTTACCGCCAACAAGGCGCTGCTGGCCGTGCACGGCACCGAAATCTTCAAGGCTGCGGCTGAAAAGGGTGTGATCGTGGCCTATGAAGCGGCGGTGGCCGGTGGCATCCCGATCATCAAAGCGCTGCGCGAAGGGTTGACTGCCAACTCCATTCAGTGGGTGGCCGGCATCATCAACGGCACGACCAACTTCATCCTGTCAGAAATGCGTGACAAGGGCCTGGACTTTGACGTGGTGCTCAAAGAAGCGCAGCGTTTGGGTTATGCCGAAGCAGACCCTACTTTTGACATCGAAGGCGTGGACGCCGCCCACAAAGTCACCCTGATGAGCGCGATTGCGTTTGGTATCCCTGTGCAGTTCGACAAGGCCTATGTCGAAGGCATCACCAAGCTGGCCGGTGCCGACATCAAGTACGCCGAGCAGCTGGGCTACCGCATCAAGCTGCTGGGCATCACCAAGCGCACCGACAAGGGTGTGGAGTTGCGCGTGCACCCCTCGCTGATCCCCGCCAAGCGCTTGATTGCCAACGTCGAAGGCGCGATGAACGCCGTGGTGGTGCATGGCGATGCCGTCGGCACTACGCTGTACTACGGCAAGGGCGCGGGCTCTGAGCCCACCGCTTCGGCAGTGATTGCGGACTTGGTCGATATTGCCCGCCTGCACGGCGCTGATCTGTCGCACAGCGTGCCGCCATTGGCGTTCCAAAACAGCAGCTTGGCGGCTGCGGGCGGTGAGCTGCCCGTGCTGCCCATGGCTGACGTGGTCACCAGCTACTACCTGCGCATTCGCGTGGCGGATGAAGCCGGTGTGCTGGCCAAGATCACTTCGCTGCTGGCCAATGCCGGTATCAGCATCGACGCCGTGATCCAGCGCGAAGCCGATGAAATCGGTGGCGAAGGTTCGACCCAGACCGACCTGATCATCCTGACGCACGACACCCGTGAAGGTGATATGGACAAGGCGCTGGCCGAAATCCAAGGTTTGGGGACCGTGCTGGCACCCATCACACGCATCCGTAAGGAAGAGCTGAACTGATGTTGTATCTGTCCACCCGCGGTCATGCCGACCGCAAACGTTTTTGCGACATTCTGCTCGAAGGCCTGGCACCCGATGGTGGCCTGTACCTGCCCGTTGAGTACCCGCAAATCGACGATGCCAAGCTGACGCAACTGCGCGAAACTTTGGCCTCCAAGGGCTACGCTGCGCTGGCGTTTGAAATCCTGTCGCTCTACATCGACGACATTCCTGCCGACGACTTGCGCGCCCTGTGCGACAAGACGTACACCCAGGAAGTCTTTGGCACGAAGGCCATCGTGCCCGTGCGCCAGCTCGACGGCAATTTGCTGATTGAAGCCCTTTCCAACGGCCCCACGCTGGCCTTCAAGGACATGGCCATGCAGCTGCTGGGCAACTTGTTTGAATACGAGCTGACGCGCCGTGGCGAAGAGTTGAACATTCTGGGTGCCACCTCGGGCGACACCGGCAGCGCGGCGGAATACGCCATGCGCGGTAAAAAGGGTGTGCGTGTGTTCATGACCAGCCCGCACGGCCGCATGAGCCCCTTCCA
This sequence comes from Comamonas sp., assembly GCA_015478895.1. Taxonomy (GTDB): domain Bacteria; phylum Pseudomonadota; class Gammaproteobacteria; order Burkholderiales; family Burkholderiaceae_C; genus Comamonas. Next base: position 3,158 of record JADMKK010000020.1, read on the forward strand.
GCAGGCGCAAATGTTCAGCCTGCAGGACGAGAACATTCACAACATCGCCATCGAAGGCGTGTTTGACGACTGCCAGGACATCGTCAAGGCGGTCAGCAACGACCACGCTTTCAAGGCCAAGTACAAGATCGGCACCGTCAACTCCATCAACTGGGCGCGTCTGCTGGCCCAGGTGGTGTACTACTTTGCCGGTTACCTGCAAGCCACGACGCGCAACGAAGAGAAGGTGAGCTTCACCGTGCCTTCGGGCAACTTTGGCAATATCTGCGCGGGCCACGTGGCGCGCCAGATGGGCTTGCCGATTGCGCAACTGGTGGTAGCCACCAACGAAAACGATGTGCTGGATGAGTTCTTCCGCACCGGTGTTTACCAGGTACGTGGCTCGGCCAACACTTATGAGACCTCCAGCCCGTCGATGGACATCTCCAAGGCCAGCAACTTTGAGCGCTTTGTGTTTGATCTGGTAGGCCGCGATGGCGCACGCACCAAGCAGCTGTTTGCCGAAGGCGTGAGCCGTGACGGCAAGTTCGATCTGAGTCAGGACGCCTGCTTTGAAGACGTTGCTGGCAACTACGGTTTTGTGAGCGGCAAGAGCACACACGCAGACCGTGTGGCTACCATTAAAGACACGTTTGAGCGCTTTGGCCAGATGATCGACACCCACACCGCCGATGGCGTGAAGGTGGCCCGCGAGCGTTTGCGCGCAGAACCGATGCTGGTGCTGGAAACCGCGCTGCCGATCAAGTTTGCGGCGACCATCGAAGAGGCATTGAACCGCCAGCCCGAGCGCCCCGCCAAGTTTGAAGGCATTGAAGCTCTGCCCAAGCGCGTGGTGGTGATGGCAGCCGATGTGGAGCAGGTCAAGGCCTATATCCAGCAGCACTGTGATTGAAATGGAAGAAGGGCTTGCATAAAAATGAGAGCTACAGGTCGTTGTGTAGTCTTGTATTGGGCATGAAAGTGCTTGCAATATGAGGTTTCACTAGGGCGACTTGCTCCTTTTGTTGCAAATTCCTGTTCTGCAAAATGTTGCCGGCGCTTGTGATCCAAGCGCCGGTTGCTATTTGGAAGAGAGTAAAAACGCATGAAAGCCTTGGGCTTTGCCGCTTATTCCGGCATGGGTAAAACCACGCTGCTGGAGCAGCTGATTGCCGCCTTGCGCGAGCGTGGTCAGCGTGTGTCTACGGTCAAGCATGCCCACCATGATGTGGACATCGATATTCCGGGCAAAGACAGCTGGCGGCACCGCCAGGCCGGTGCCGCCGAAGTGCTGCTGGTGTGCGACAAGCGCCTAGCGCTGGTGCGCGAGTTTGATGCTGAGCAAGAGCTGGATGTCCATGCCATGCTGGCCGAATTGCGCAGCGATGTGGACTGGGTGCTCATTGAAGGCTTCAAGCACGGCGATTTGCCCAAGGTGGAAATCTGGCGCGCGCCCGATCCTGCCTCTGGCAAGCCCGCCAAACCGTTGCGCTTTCCCGATGATCCGCACGTGGTGGCGCTGGCCACCGACGATGTGGCCGCGCTGTCCGAGCAGCCGCCCGCGCACATCGCCGTTTTAGATTTGAACCAGCCGGCGCAGATGGCCGACTGGATGCTGGCGAATGCCGCCCGTTTTGAATACCGAGGAGACAACGCCTGATGGCTGCAATGACCACTTTGGATGACGCACTGGCCCACGTGCTGGCGCAGGCCCAGTTGCTGGGCACGGAACACGTCGATCTGTTCAACGCCGATGGCCGCGTGCTGGCGCAAGACTGCGTTTCGGCCTTGCAAGTGCCGCCGCAAGACAACTCAGCGATGGATGGCTACGCCGTGCGTGTGGCTGACATCTCCGCCGCTGGCGTGGCGCTGCCAGTCAGCCAGCGCATTCCCGCCGGCCATGTCGGCACAGCCTTGGCTGCGGGCAGCGTGGCGCGCATCTTTACTGGCGCGCCTGTGCCCGAAGGTGCCGACGCGGTGCTGATGCAGGAAGACACGCAAGTGCTCGATGATGGCCGCGTGCAGTTCAACGCCGTGCCCAAGCTGGGCCAGAACATTCGTCGCGCCGGTGAAGACATTGCCCTGAACAGCGCCGTACTGGCTGCCGGCATGCGCTTGACACCTGCTGCCATCGGTTTAGCAGCCAGCATTGGCATGGCCGAGTTGCCCGTGGGCCGCAAGCCGCGTGTGGCGCTGTTCTCCACGGGCGATGAACTGGTGGTTCCCGGCACCGTGGCACCCCAAGACATGCGCCCCGGCCATATCTACAACAGCAACCGCTATTTTCTGCGTGCGCTGCTGCAGCGCTTGGGCTGTGAGGTAGTGGACGGCGGCATCTTGCCGGACAACCGCGAGCAGACCGTTGAAGCCATCCGCACCGTAGCCCAAGACTGTGATCTGGTGCTCTCCAGCGCCGGTGTGTCGGTCGGTGAAGAAGATCACGTCAAGCCCGCTGTCGAGCAGCAGGGCGAACTGAACCTGTGGATGATCTCCATGAAGCCCGGCAAGCCATTTGCCTATGGCAAGGTGTTTTGCAACGGCAAAGATGCGTCTGCGGGCGTTACGCATTTCATGGGCCTGCCCGGCAATCCGGTCTCCAGCTTTATTACCTTCTTGCTGCTGGTGCGCCCGTTTGTGCTGCGCCTGCAAGGCATGCAGGATGTGGCACCCAAGGCCATTGAAGTGACCGCACAGTTCGACTGGCCCAAGAAAGAAAAGCGTCGCGAATTTCTGCGTGCGCGCCACACCGGTCATGGTGGTTTGGCGCTGTTTGGCAACCAAGGCTCGGGCGTGATGACATCGACCGTGTGGGGCGATGGCCTGATCGACAACCCACCACTGACGCCCATTCAGCCGGGCGACACCGTGCGCTTTATTCCATTTACTGAGTTGATGTGAACGGCGAAGGAAACTCTATGAATATCACCGTGCGTTACTTTGCTTCGATCCGTGAAGTCATGGGCACTGGCAGCGAAGCGCTGACCACGACGGCCACCACCGTCGGCGCTTTGCGTGAAGAATTGATGGCCCGCAGCGAAGCCGCAGCGAGTGCTTTGGCCCACGGCAAGGCCGTACGCATGGCGCTCAACCAAGACATGTGCCAGGGCGATGTGGCGCTTCAAGCGGGCGATGAAGTGGCTTTCTTCCCGCCTGTCACTGGCGGTTAAGTGGTCGGTATGAGCGATAGAAAACCTGAAATCGACACCGCCATCAGCCAGCGCACGCGCCAAGCGCTCAGCGAAGCCAAGGCCCGGGGCGTGCAATTGGGCAAGGCCGGGGCGGACAATATTCGTGCCACCGTGGAAAAGCGCAAGAGCGCGGCCGATGCCTTTGCCAAGCAGCATGAAGCGCTGTTTGCCGAATTCTTGGCGCAGGGCCTGACGCACCGCAAGATGGCCGAAGCGCTCAACGAACGCGGCATTGCAGCGGCCAAAGGTGGGCTGTGGACGCATGGGCAAGTGCAGCGCATCTTGAACCGCTATGCGGACTGGGCCCAAACTGCGCTATGACACCTGGTTGGAGGCTTATTCTGCGGCAGGCAATTGCGGCGCTTTCCATTCCAGCAATTCCGCCAGACGCTGGATGATCCAGCCCGCTTCCTTGGTGTTGACGGCAGAGCCATCGCCTGAAATGGCGGTGTAGAAGCCTTGCAATACCCCTTCTTCTGACGAGTTGCCCGCGTGGTAGATGGTCTGGGCTTGCTCCACCAGGTGACAGGCCAGGTCCTCGCACAGCTCGTACCGTGCCACCACCTCGGCGATGGGCGTTTTCAAAATGCCGGCGCGGCTGCGAAACAGGTCAGCAAAGCTGTCGGGCGGCTGAATCTGGCTGGTGTCGTCCATCTGCGGTGGCCTTATTCGGGGTCAAACAGGCGCTCAAAGCGCAGGATGTCGGTTTCCAGCTCGCAGGTCACCAGCTGGCCGTTCTTGCCATCGGCCTTGCGGCGCGCCGTGAACAAAGTGGCGCGGCCTTCAAAGTCGAAATCGGGCAGGTGGATGATTTCGTAGGGATAGAGCACAAAGCACTGGTGCTCAAAAACCACCCGGTGCTCGTTGCGTGGCGAGGGGTAGAGCAGGTATTCGGGGGTGTCAATTGTGGTGGTGGCCATACGAGGAAATGAGTGCTTGGGGCAATATCTAGCGGGCGACAATGCTAGCGCGATCAGGCTGGCTTTCATGCGCATGGGGGCATGTGGGCCATCACCTGCTGCGACAATCGTGCCCATGACTGCTGCCCGTGTTTTGATCCAGACCCAAGATTTCGATGTTTCCCGCGAACTGGCCCAGCTGCGCCACGCCGATGCGCGTGTGGGCGCGGTGTGCAGCTTTGTGGGTACTGTGCGCGACCGCAATGAAGGCGCCAGCGTCTCGGCCATGGAGCTGGAACACTACCCCGGCATGACCGAGAAAAGCATTGAAGCCATCATTGATCGTGCCGTCGAGCGCTTTGGCATTTATGGTGCCAAGGTGATTCACCGTGTCGGCCCGTTGCAGCCTCTGGATCAGATCGTGCTGGTGGCGGTGACGTCCGCGCACCGTGGCATGAGTTTTCAGGCCTGCGAATTCATCATGGACTATCTGAAGTCCGAAGCACCTTTCTGGAAAAAAGAGCAAACCCCCGAAGGCGCACGCTGGGTGGATGCCCGTGTGAGCGACGAGACAGCCTTGGCGCGCTGGGAAGGTGCTAGCAATTAAATAGCAGCTTGCCGTTACCAATTAAGCTTTTCAAGCTGCTATTGTTTTGAAAGCCTTGTTGCTGCATGGCAGAGTGCTACGTTTTTTGCGTCAGGCATGAGCGACAGCCAAGGCTGGGCTTGGCCGACAGACGGCAGCCTGATCTTGCTGCACGATGGTGCTCATTGCAACAGCCCTGACAAGGAGTTTTCTGATGAGCAAGTCCATTGCCGTGCTGGTCACGGATGAGTTTGAAGACAGCGAATACTGGAAGCCAGTCGATACCCTGCGTTCAGCAGGCTATGCCATCTTCAATATCGAAAAAGAAAAGAACAACGTGGTCAAAGGCAAGAAAGACCAGACTCCGGTAACGATTGATCTGGGAATTGGCGATGCCAAGGTCGACGACTACGCAGCGCTGCTGATTCCTGGCGGGCACTCGCCCGATGCCTTGCGCGGAGATGACCGTTTCGCGCAGTTCGTTAAGGACTTCGACGCCACAGGGCGGCCCATTTTCACCATCTGCCACGGGCCGCAATTGCTGATCAGCGCCGGGGTGGTCAAGGAGCGCAAGATGACTTCGGTCAAGAACATTGCCGTTGATCTGAAAAATGCCGGTGCGCAGTTCGAGGACAGTGCCGTGGTAATTGATGACAACCGCCTGGTTACCAGCCGCACGCCGGAAGATTTGCCGCAGTTCAACGAAGCCATGCTGAAGGTGCTGGAGTCGCACCAAAAGTAGCAGCTTGCAGCACAAAAAAACGGGCCCGAAAAGGCCCGTTTTTGTTCAGCGCAATGGCAGATTATTGCTTGACGGCTTCCATTTGCAGCACCAGGCGCACTTCCTTCGGGAAGCCCCAGTCGATGCCGTAGTTCACGCCCCACTGGGTGCGGTCAATGGTGGCTTCAAAGTCGCCGCCGCACACTTCGGTTTTAAGCATGGGGCTTTCGTAGCAATTGAATTTGTTGGACTGGATGGTGATGGGGTGGGTCTGGCCGTTCATCGTCAGCTTGCCAGTCACGTGCTTGAGCTTGTCGCCGTCAAACACAAACTTGTCGGAGACAAACTTGGCTTCAGGGTGCTTTTCCGCGTTCAAGATCTCGGCGCTCTTCAGGTGCTTGTCAAAGCCTGCAGTGCCGGAGTTGATGGAGTTTATGTCCAGCGTCACTTCCACTTTGCCGGTTTTGCCCGCTTTGTCGAACTGCACCGTGCCGCTTTTCTTGTCAAAACGTGCGCGGTTGGTGGAGGCGCCAAAGTGGTCGATCTCAAACGTCGCAAAAGTGTGTGTGGGGTCAATCGCGTAAGTAGCAGGGGCGGCTTGGGCGGCGGTGGCAAACAGGCCGGTGGCGGCCAGGGCAAGCAAGGTAGAGCGCATAAAAAATCTCCTGAAAGTGAAATAGAGAAAGCAGATTGAAAAAAAGATGAGCAGCACGCCCTAGCCATTGCATGCTTTCAGCATTAAAAGCTGTTGAAAACAAGCTACCAAAAGGGCATAGTGCTACAAAAAATAAATTACAGCTTGCCCACGCCGGTCAACGCCAGCTTGAAATTCACCGTGACGTCATTGGCCACCATGGACGTGTCGGCCCAGTCGCCATCGCCAATCTTGAAGGGCAAGCGCTGGATCGGCAAGCTGCCCGTGGCCGTGGTGGCATTGCCCGCTTGCGTCAGCTGCACAGGCACCGACACCTTTTGCGCGCTGCCCTTGATGGTCAATGTGCCATCAACTTGGTACTTGCCATTGCCCAGCGGCTTGACGGCGGTGGAGTCAAACGTAGCCTTGGGAAATTGGGCAATGTTGAACCAGTCTGCGCTGAACAGGTTGCTGTCCGTCTCTTTGGAGCCCATGGTGGCGCTGTCGGTGTCAATGCTCAGCTGAATCTTGCTGGCCTCGGGCTTGGCCGTATCAAACTGCACTTGCGCTGCAAACTGCTTGAAGTGGCCTTTGACGGGCACGCCCAGTTGTCTGGCAGTGAATTCAATGCTGCTTTGTGCCGGTACCAAAGCCTGTTGGGCCATGGCAGCGGTGCCTAGCAAAGCAGCGCTGGCCAAGACGGCGGTGCGCAAGGTGGGGGTGAAAGTCATTAGATATTCCTTCATAAATCAGGCGCGACCGGGCCACATGCGGCGCAGCAGCCCATCGCGGTCGATCAACTGGTGTTTCAGCGCGGCGGCAATGTGCAGCGCAATCAGCGCCGCCAGGGTGTAAGCCAGCCACATGTGCCACGGTTTGAGTGCTTCAGCCAGTTGCGGGTTAGGGTTCACAAAGTCCGGTAACTGCAACACGCTAAACCAGACGATGGGAAAACCCGCTGCTGAGCTATAGGCCCAACCCATCAGCGGCACAGCAAAAAACAGCGCATACAGCAGATAGTGCACACCGTTATGCGCGACGTGCTGCCAGCCGGGCATGGCAGCGGCCATCTTTGCAGGTAAAGCTGGTGGGCGGTGGGTCAAGCGCCACAGCAAGCGCAGCACGCTCAAAGTCAAAATCGTCACGCCGGCCCATTTGTGCCAGTTGATGTATTTGAGCTTGGTGGGCGAAAACGGCAGTCCCACCATGTACCACCCAAAGCCCAGCAGGCCGATCAGCCCAAGGCCCAGTAACCAGTGAAAAAACATGGCGGTAAAGGTGTAGCGCGGGGCAGCAGTAGCAGGCATGGGGAGGGTATTGTGAGATAAGCACACAGTGTAGGAGTCGCACGAAGCCACGTCATTCAATGGGATTGACGACAGGATTCAAACCATTGCAAGGAACTTTTATGGCTGGCGCTGCATCTCGTGTGGATCGTGGATGTCTAAGAAATACGCATCTTTGCGGAAGTGCGGGTCTTGAAAATGCGGGGAAAGCCCTAAGGTTCTGAGGAATTAATTCACCGCTGTTGAAGGAAGCACAACCATGCGCATCGACAAGCTCACCACCAAATTCCAGGAAGCCCTGGCCGACGCACAAAGCCTCGCGCTGGGCAATGACCACGCCTATATTGACCCGCTGCATTTGCTGACCGCCATGCTGCGCCAAAACGATGGTCCCAAGGCGCTGCTGCAGCGCGCGGGCGCCAACGTGGCTGCCATGACCACCGCAGCAGAAAATGCCGTCAAGCAATTGCCCCAGGTGACAGGGCAAGACCAAGTCACAGTGGGCCCTGATTTGGGCAAGCTGCTGCAAGCCACCGAAAAAGAATCCATCAAGCGCGGCGACCAGTTCATCGCCAGCGAATTGTTCCTGCTGGCGCTGGCTGACAGCGACAGCAAGGCGGGCAAAATTGCCAAAGACAACGGCTTGACCCGCAAGGCCATGGAATCTGCCATCAGCGCCGTACGTGGCGGCCAGACCATGGACAGCGCCGAGGGCGAAAGCCAGCGCGAAGCGCTGAAGAAATACACGCTGGATCTGACCGAGCGCGCCCGCATGGGCAAGCTCGACCCGGTCATTGGCCGCGACGACGAAATCCGCCGTGCCATTCAAGTGCTGCAGCGCCGCAGCAAGAACAACCCGGTGCTCATCGGTGAGCCCGGTGTGGGCAAGACCGCGATTGTCGAAGGTTTGGCGCAGCGCATTGTCGAAGGCGAAGTGCCCGAGTCACTCAAAGACAAGCGCGTCCTGGTGCTGGACATGGCGGGGCTGCTGGCCGGTGCCAAGTACCGGGGCGAGTTTGAAGAGCGCCTCAAAGCCGTGTTGAATGATGTGTCCAAAGAAGAGGGGCGCATCATCTTGTTCATCGACGAGCTGCACACCATGGTGGGTGCTGGCAAGGGTGAAGGCGCAATGGATGCGGGCAACATGCTCAAGCCCGCCCTGGCGCGTGGCGAATTGCATTGCATTGGCGCGACCACGCTGGACGAGTACCGCAAGTACATCGAAAAAGATGCGGCTTTGGAGCGCCGTTTCCAAAAGGTTTTGGTGGACGAGCCTTCGGTGGAAGACACCATTGCCATCTTGCGCGGTTTGCAGGTTCGTTATGAGGCGCACCACGGCGTGGACATTACCGACCCCGCTATCGTTGCTGCAGCGGAGTTGAGCCATCGCTATATCACTGATCGTTTCCTGCCTGATAAAGCGATCGACTTGATTGACGAAGCGGCAGCCAAGATCAAGATCGAGATCGATTCCAAGCCCGAGGTGATGGACAAGCTGGAGCGCCGCATGATCCAGCTCAAGATCGAGCGCGAGGCGATGAAAAAGGAAAAGGATGAGGCTTCCCAAAAGCGCCTGCAGCTGATCGAAGACGAATTACTGGAGCAAGAGCGCGAGTACGCCGATCTGGAAGAAATCTGGAAGGCCGAAAAAGCCAGCGCCCAAGGCTCAGAGCAAATCCGCAAGGAAATCGATCAAATCCGCACGCAGATTGAAGACTTGAAGCGCAAGGGCGACTTCAACAAGGTGGCTGAGCTGCAATACGGCAAGCTGCCTGCACTGGATAAACAACTCAAGGAAGCGCAAGACAGCGAAGCCGGTGGCGCTGCGCCCAAGCACAGGCTGCTGCGCACCCATGTGGGTGCCGAAGAGATTGCCGAGGTGGTCAGCCGCGCCACAGGCATTCCAGTGTCCAAGATGATGCAGGGCGAAAAAGACAAGCTGCTGAAGATGGAAGCGAAGTTACATGAGCGCGTGATTGGGCAGGATGAAGCAATCTCGGCTGTGGCCAATGCCATCCGCCGTTCGCGTTCGGGCTTGTCTGACCCCAACAAGCCGCTGGGCAGCTTCTTGTTCCTCGGCCCCACCGGCGTGGGCAAGACAGAGCTGTGCAAGGCGCTGGCCGGTTTCATGTTCGACAGCGAAGACCATCTGGTGCGCATCGACATGAGTGAGTTCATGGAAAAGCACAGCGTGGCACGCTTGATTGGCGCGCCTCCGGGCTATGTGGGTTATGAGGAGGGCGGCTACCTGACGGAAGCTGTGCGCCGCAAGCCCTACAGCGTGCTGTTGCTCGATGAGGTGGAAAAAGCCCACCCGGACGTGTTTAACGTGCTGCTGCAGGTACTGGACGATGGTCGCCTGACCGACGGCCAAGGCCGCACGGTGGACTTCAAGAACACCGTGATCGTCATGACCAGCAACATTGGTTCGCATTTGATTCAAGCGATGGTCGGTCAGGACGGGGAAGACATCAAAGAAGCAGTGTGGGGGGAACTAAAAACCCATTTCCGACCCGAATTCTTGAACCGCATTGATGAAACCGTGGTTTTCCATGGTCTGGATGCGGCGCACATCGAGTCGATTGCCAAGATCCAGTTGCAGTTGCTGCAGCGTCGCCTCGAAAAAATGGATCTGGAAATGCACGTGAGCGAGCCGGCTTTGGCTGAATTGGCTAAAGTAGGATTTGATCCTGTGTTTGGGGCGCGCCCATTGAAACGGGCGATTCAGCAGCGCATTGAGAATCCACTCTCGCGCTTATTGCTGGAAGGTAAATTCCCACCCAAGAGTGTGATTGAGGTTTCGGTGGACCCCGTGCAGGCCCCCGGAGTCTTTAACTTTGGTTTAGGCAATGCTGACAGCGCCGCTTAAGCCTTGGCTGCTAGCCTGTGGGTTAGCAGCACTGAGAAAGGCCTTGTTTTGAACGATTTTTTGAATGTGGTGAGCCGCTGGACAGTCCGTCTGGTCCTGCTCATGGTCGGTGTCGTGTTTTTCTTGAGCCTGTTGAGCTTGGCGTGCGTATTGGCGGCAGTGTGGGGTTTGCGCGCGCTGTGGGCCAAGATCACTGGGCAACCTATAGCCCCGTGGGTGATGCCTTTGCGCACCGCCAGCAGCTGGGCCAGCAAGTACCAGCGCGCTGGTCAGTTTGGCGGCATGGGCAGTGCTGCAACAGCAACGACAGCCTCCGCGCAGGAAGACATTACTCCTTTTGCGCCCAGTGCCGGCAGCAAGCGCGGCGGCATTTTGGCCCACGCCGCCGCTGAGGTCAGCGACGTGCAGGCGCGCGAAGTGCGATAACTGTTGCTCGCATGATTCCACCCCTCTAAAGCAGGCCTCGTGCCTGCTTTTTCTTTGTCACGGTGCGTGCGCGAAACACAAAGCCATTGTTTGGCACGGTCCCCAGTATTTGAGGCGAAATGCTTGGTGCTGGCGTTGTAACGTGTTGTTCAAAGGGATGAAACTAAGGCGGCTCTTGAGTTCACACCTCTATCATGCAAGGTATGAACCACGTCGATCTGCGCTCACTCTTTGACCAACAGCACCACGCCAGCCGTACACAGGTGGAGGTGCCACTGGTGCTGCGCCGGGAGCGATTACTGCGCGTGCAAAAAATGCTGCACGAGCATGGCGCCACTTTGGCTGCCGCAGTACAGGCTGATTTTGGTGTGCGTTCACCGCAGCTGACTGAAATGGCAGATTTGATGGTGCTGCGCACCATGCTCAGCGATACCCTGCGCAAATTGGGCAAATGGATGCGGGCCAACCGGGTCTGGACACCGCTGCACCTGCTCCCTGCCTCAGCGCGCATCGAGTGCCAGCCCTTGGGCGTGGTCGGCATCATTGCTCCGTGGAACTATCCGATCCAGTTGGCCCTAGGCCCGGCGATTGCCGCCCTTGCTGCTGGCAACCGCGTTATGCTCAAACCGAGCGAACTGACGCCCCATACCTCCGCACAGTTGGCCCACGTTATCGGACAGTTTTTCTCGCCCGAAGAGTTTTGTGTCGTGCAGGGCGACGCGCAGGTAGCCAGCCAGTTCTCGGGCTTGCCTTTCGATCACTTGGTGTTTACCGGCTCCACCGCCATCGGTCGCAAGGTGGCGATTGCCGCAGCCCAGCACCTGACACCCACGACGCTGGAGTTGGGCGGCAAGTCACCGTGCATCATCAGCAACGACTGTGATTTGGAACTGGCTGCGCTGCGCATTGCACATGGCAAATTGCTCAATGCTGGGCAGACCTGTATTGCGCCCGATTACCTGTTGCTGCCGCGGGGCCGGGAAAAGGCGTTTGAGCAAGCTTTTCGCAAGGCGGTGGCGCAGTTGTTTCCCAGTTTGGCAGGCAACCCAGATTACGCCGCCATCATCAATCAAAAACAGTTCAACCGCTTGCGCAGTCTGGCCCAGCAGGCCGAGGCTGAAGGCGCGCATGTCCAGTGGCTTGATGGTGCTGAAACGACGCAGCCTGGCTCCGCAGCGCCAGGCTGGGGTGATGCCATGCAGCGGCAGATGACGCCGGCCTTGGTCTGGAATGTGCACTCCGGCATGGCCATCATGCGTGAAGAGATTTTTGGCCCCTTGCTGCCGGTCATCAGCTATGACCGGCTGGACGATGTGATTCAAGCCATCAACGCAGGCGAGCGGCCGTTGGCGTTGTACTGGTTTGGCCATGACGACAAGCTGCGCGATAGCGTGTTGCGCCGCACTGTCAGTGGTGGCGTGACCGTCAATGACACCCTGATGCATGTGGCGCATGACAATCTGCCATTCGGTGGAGTGGGGCACAGCGGCTGGGGTGCGTACCATGGCAAGCATGGTTTTTTACGCTTTTCTCACCAAAAGTCGGTCTTTTTGCAAGCAAAATGGAGCCCTGCATCTTGGTTGTACCCCCCGTACGGTGCCAAGTTTGAGCGCATCATGACGCTCCTCAAGCGATTGACTTGATCGCTTGCTACCTAAAAGTGAGTAACTGCTTGCAAGAAGCGGTCGGAGGCGGCTTGGCGCAAGGCCTAGCACATCCTTTTTGTGCGGGCAAGAAACCTTTGACAGCCGTACTCACCCAAATGGCTACAGGAACTAGGCGCAAGCGAAAAACGCGATTTCACTGACAATTGCCGACTTTCGTTTTCAACACCTGTTTCCGTTTCGGTTTCTCCATGTCCAATTACCAGGTTCGTCCTGCAACCCTTCGTGATGCGAAGGCGATTGCACAAATCCACACCGCTTCTGCTCTGGAAGCCTACCGTGGCATCGTGCCTGACGACCAATTGAAAGCCATGTCTTCTGTCGAAAAACGCCAGGCTTACTGGCGTGAAGCGATTGAATACTCAGAACCCCAAGTGCAAGTGGCCATTGATGGCGACAAGATTGTGGGTTTTGTAGGCTTTGACCGTTCCCGTGATGAAAAGTCTCGCCAGACCACTGGTGAGGTATGGGCTATCTATGCAGCGCCCACACATTGGAGCAAGGGAGTCGGCGTGACGCTGTGGGACGCAGCCCGTGAAGGGTTGCTGGAAGAAGGTTGCACCAACGTTACCGTTTGGGTGCCGCTGCGCAATGAACGCGCTTTGCGTTTTCATGAGCTGGCTGGCTTCAAACGTGAAATGTCGACAGCTAAAACAACCCCTGTCGGTAGCATCAAGATTGAGGAAATACGCTTAAAGCGTCCCTTAAACTAACTGCTGCTCATGGCCCGCTTCGGCGGGCCAATTTTTTTCTCTCTCGTTCCCCAAGGAATTTCTCATGCTGCAATGGCAACACCACGGCACTGACCATCAAGCTGCATGGCGCAGTGACAGCGGCCTGCCCGCACCGCGTCGCGTGGTGGTGGCCGATGACACCATGCCTGCTGACACCGCTTACCGTCTGGCGTGTGAAGGCACGGCATTACTGTGGCAAGGTGACTTTCACAATGCCCGCCTGCTGATTGACTCGCTCAAGCGCCGTCTGGACAAGCCCGCTGGCAAAAGCACCGCCAAGGCGCGCAAGCAGTTGCGCAGCGTTAGTAACAAGCCTGAGCCTACGGCTGCAGAAACCTTCCATTTGCACCGCATGGCCCAAGGCCAGCGTGCGCGCGTGCTCAACAGCGTGCTGGTGGTGCTCCAGCCCGACTACTCCATCAAACTGCGCCGTGCGCCCGACTGGCGCGAAGCCTGCACCGAAGCCTGGGGTGAACCTGCGGCCGATGCGGGCCTGCAAGTGCTGACGCTGCGTGAATTGACCGGCGTGGTCGGTGCTTACGAGTGGCGCAAAAAGGGCGTGGACATGCCTTTGCTGGGCAAGAATGCGCGCATTCACCCGCACTATGGCGTGTATTCGCCCGTGCGCGGCGAGTATGTGGCCATGGTCAACGAAGCACCTTTGGCCTTTGGCATGCGCGATCTGGCATTCGATATTGGTACGGGTACGGGCGTGCTGTCCGCCGTGCTGGCCAAACGCGGCGTCAAGCGCGTGATCGCCACCGACACATCGGCACGTGCTTTGGCCTGTGCCCAGGACAATATGGAGCGTCTGGGCTTGAGCGACAAGGTGGAGCTGCAGCAGACCCATTTGTTCCCCGAAGGCCAAGCCGCCTTGATCGTCTGTAACCCGCCATGGGTGCCCGGACGTGCGGTGACCACGCTGGAGCATGCGGTGTACGACGAAAACAGCGGCATGCTGCGCGGTTTTCTGGATGGCTTGCGTGACCACCTTCTGCCAGACGGTGAAGGCTGGCTGATTTTGTCGGATCTGGCCGAGCACCTGGGCCTGCGCAGCCGTGAAGAGCTGATGGGTTGGATCGATGCTGCGGGCCTGTACGTGGTCTACCGCATGGATACCGCGCCGACCCATGGCAAGGCGCAAGACAGCACCGACCCGCTGCATGCTGCACGCTCGGCAGAAGTGACTTCGCTGTGGCGCCTGAAGGCCAAGGTCTGAAATTCATTTCGCGCTGTCTTGTTCACTGAAAATATAGCTACTGGCCCTTTACCTATAAAGGCTAGAGCTGTATTTCATTGATAGAGCATAACGGCCATGCTGGAATTGTCATGAGACTGCTGTTAGCCCCCATGGAGGGTTTGCTCGATTTCGTCCTGCGCGATGTGCTCACGCGCGTGGGCGGGGTTGATCGCTGCGTGTCCGAGTTCATCCGCGTCAGCGGCACAGTGCTGCCGGACCGGGTGTTTTTGAGCTACATGCCAGAGCTGCTTAACGGGAGCAAAACTCTGTCGGGCGTGCCGGTGCGTGCGCAGCTGCTCGGTTCTGACCCGGAATGGATGGCGATTAACGCCGCCAATCTGGCGCGCTTGAACCCTGAAGGCATTGATCTGAATTTTGGCTGTCCGGCCAAAACGGTGAACCGCCACGGCGGCGGAGCCTCCATGCTGCAAGACCCAGAAGCCATCGCCAAATTGATGGCCGCCGTGCGCAAGGCCGTACCTGCGCACTTGCCGGTGTCGGCCAAGATGCGTATGGGTTTTAACGACAAAAGCCTGATGCGCGAATGCGCGCAGGCCATGGTGGAAAACGGCGCGTGCGAACTGGTCGTGCACGCGCGTACCAAGGCGGAGGGCTATCGCCCGCCCGCGTACTGGGAGCTGATCCCTGAGATCACTGCGGCTGTGAACGTGCCCGTGGTGGCCAACGGCGAGATCTGGACGGTGCAGGAAGCGCTGCGCTGCCGGGAGCAATCCGGTTGCAGCGACTTGATGCTGGGCCGTGGCAGCGTGGCTGATCCTGGGTTGGCACTCGCACTGCGTGCAGCGATGGCGCAGGGCGTGCCGCACTCAGAGGCTGTAGCGGCGGAACTGGCACCGGTTGTGACCTGGGCGCAGATGCTGCCGCACTTACAGCGTTTTTGGCTGCTGGTGTGCCGCGATCTCAATCCCAACCAGCGTGCAGGGCGCCTCAAACAGTGGCTTAACCTGATGCGCCGCCGCTATCCTGAAGCGGAAGCGGCTTTCCAGAGCGTGCGTGTGTTGACGCAGCAAAGCTTGGTGGCCGACTGGTTAGAGCAAGAGTGCGCACGCTTTGGCGCGGACTTTGTGCTGCAAAAACAAGAGCTGCTTGCCTATGAGCATCAATCACCTCAAGGTGAAATCATTCGCAATGCAAGCCTTGATCAAGGCTAGTTGCTACAGTTATCATAGCAAGTGATCTGGTGCCAAAGGGCCTATCAGCCGAATCATCCAACGTAGCGGCAGGCTGGCGTCGGGCTCGGTGGTGGATTCGCCCCAGTCTTTGTTCTCGGGTGAACGCCACACCAGGCCGTTGGGCGTGAGCTGCACTTTCCAGGCGGCTTCCTGCAAGCTGGCTTCGATGTTCTGTGTCGCTTGTTTCGCCATCTGTCGCGAGGCGATCAGCAAGGCAATTTCGGTGTTTTGCAACTGCGAGCGCATGTCCAGATTCATGGAGCCAATCACCGTCAGTTTGTGATCAAGCACCAGCATTTTGGAATGCAACATGGCCCGCGATGCACCCTGGGAGCCGGTAATGGAGCCCGCCGTGCTGCGCAAGGTGCCCGCGCCTATCTGCCCGTCTTGCAGGCTACGCAGCTCATACAACTCAATACCTTCATGCAGCAATTCTTCACGGTGGCGCGCATAGCCCGCGTGCGCTAGCGGGGCATCATTGGACGCCAGCGAATTGGTCAAAATTCGCACACGCACGCCGCGTGCCTTCGCTCGGGCAAAAGCCTGTTTCATGTCGTCGCCCGGTACAAAGTAGGGCGAGACGATCAGGACATCGGTGGTGCTTTGGTCAATCAACGCCAGCAAGCCATTGACCACATTGTCTTGCTCAACCACTGGCGCCATGACCTCGCGCAACGCCTGCCGGTTGGAGGATGCCGTGCCTTTGGTGGCTTGCGCCGTCAGGTTGCGCGGTAAATCTGGGGCCAGAGTGTTGGGCGTAGCAAGGGTGGCCGTTTCCACTGTTGCTGCAGCTTCTACCTCTGCATCTGTTGTGAGTGAGAGGGGCGGGCTGTCTTCAGGCGGCGCTGGGATTTTGCTGGGCGCATCCACCAAAACCAATGCGGGAGCCCAAATCCATTTCACGGCCTGCAAATCCATCGGCTCCAGCAAGGCGGTCTTACTGGCCTGAATGGCCGTTTGCATGCGCTCACCCTCGGTGCTGGTTTGCACGGCCCGTGAGCCGAGCTTCAACAGCGCTTCCTCAGAAATCAAGGCACTGACCGGGTAGGCACGTTCGTCGTTCCAATACCGGTCAAAACTGCTGGAGAGCTGGCGCACGATGGCGCCCGCAGCCATGACATCCAGATCAATGAAATTGTCGCTGTCCAGCCCATCAAAGTAGGCATCGCCCAGATTGCGCCCGCCGGTGATGCCGATGCTGTTATCCGCAATAAACAGCTTGTTGTGCATGCGCTGCTGCGCGCGCTGAAAATCCATCAGCGTAGACAACGCACGCATGACGGTAGACCCACGCGGGCCAGTCAGCGGATTGAACATGCGCATTTCAATGCCCGGCACAAATGCCAAGCGCATCACCTGCGCGTTTTTGCCTGCGCCATGAAAGTCATCCAGCAACACGCGCACGCGCACGCCGCGCTGGGCAGCCTGCACCACGGCTTCCAGCAGCCGGGCGGTACTGGCATCGGCATGGATGGCGTAGTACTGCAGGTCAAGTGTCTGAGTGGCAGCATTCACCAAGGCCAAACGGCTGGTGAAGGCGAATTCTGCACCGCCGAGCAAGGTAAAGCCAGTTTCGTAAGCGGTGCCTGCAGCTTGGCGTTGTACCTGAACCATCTGGCCCAGATGCGTGGTGTGCGGCATCTCTAGTGCCGAGCTTTTGGGGTAGTTCTGCATCGGGGGCAAACCGCTGCATGCACTCACCATCAACGCGTAGACACAGAGGAATGCACACAAAAACGTAGTGCGCAAAAGCCGCGTGCTCAGAACAGATGCATAGGTAGATGGGGGCATGACCTTGGTTATATGCGAGCCGAGGTGTGTCAAAACGTCAGACGCCAGAGCCTTTAACCCGCAGTGCGCAGCTAAAACTGATCCCGCTCTGCCACGCGGGCAATGATGCGCAGATCTTCCCCAAAGCGTCGCACGTCATGCAGTTGAAGAGCAACGGCTTGCTTGAGCGTGTCTAGAGGCCCAAAGTTGGCCATCCCCATCCCACCGGCCCCAAGTAGCTTCGGCGCCATATAGAGCAGCAACTCATCGACCAAACCTTCTCGCAAGAAGGAACCATTGAGCTTGAACCCTGCCTCCACATGCAATTCATTGGTGCCGCGAGCACCTAAATCACGCAGCATGGCGGCCAAATCCACTTTGCCCTGCGCATTCGGTAGTGCAATAACTGTAGCGCCTCGCCCTTGTAATGCCTCAGTTTTACGGTAGTTTATGCTTGATGTGTAGATAGTGCAACCGCTTGGTGCTTCTAAAACGTGAGCGTCCAACGGTATATCCAGTTTGCTGTCTATCACCACAATCTTGGGCTGCCGCTGCGTTTCTACCTCCCGGACGTTCAAACGGGGGTTGTCTTCCAGCACGGTTCCAATGCCGGTGAGTACAGCACAAGCTTGTGCGCGCCAGGCATGGCCGTCAGCCCGCGCTTGAGGGCCTGTAATCCATTGGCTTTGGCCATTGTGCAAGGCTGTCGCTCCATCCAGAGAAGTAGCGGCCTTCATGCGCACCCAAGGGGTGCCGCGCACCATGCGGCTGAAAAAACCAAGGTTGAGTTCACGCGAGAGGTGGCCTGCGGCGTGGTCAATTTCCACTTCAATCCCCGCTGCCCGCAGTTTGGCAAAACCTTGCCCTGCCACCTGCGGATTCGGGTCAAGAATGGCGCCCACTACTTTGGCAATGCCAGCATCGATCAAGGCGTTGCAGCACGGCCCCGTGCGACCGGTGTGGGAGCAGGGCTCCAAGGTCACATAGGCTGTAGCACCGTGTGTGTCATAGCCCTGGCTGGCAGCGTCGCGCAGTGCCATCACCTCTGCGTGGGGGCCACCCGCCTGCTGGGTAAAGCCTTGACCAATGACAGAGCCACTTGGTGACACCAAGACGCAGCCCACGCGAGGATTAGGGTTGGATAGAAAAAGCGCCTGACGGGCAAGGTCAAGCGCTTGGAGCATGAAAGGTGTGATCACTCTATTCAGTATCGCTCTTTGAGCAATCGGTATCAGTGGTGAGGTGCATGGGGGTGCAAATGCGCACGCGCCCAGTTTTAGCAATTATGATACGCCGCGTATTTCTGGTCGTAGCACTATCTTTTCGCTGCATCTGAATCGTAGTCTGTGCAGATGCGCCATTTTTATCCTTGATGAACCCAGAGCCGTTATAAAACAAATACGCTGGATTATCTTTGGCGGTGCCGGTAGAGTCAATTGCGATATTGCTACTAACGGCTTCACTCTCCATTATGAGAATATCGCCGGAATTATATGTTGCGCTTGAATCTACATCCACAAAAGCAATCCAACCAGAATTCCAATTATTATCTTGATTTTTTGGCATTAAGAGACCATTCATGTTACGTTTCATCGCTTCGGAGCGTACAGCATAAATAGAAGCAATAAATTCATTAGCAACGCTGGTCAGCTCTGAACTGCGTCTTTGGTCAATAAAGCTTGGAGCCGCCAATGTGCTTAATAAAGCCAGAAGAGCTAAAGTTACCATTAGCTCAAGCAGCGTAAATCCATTGTTTTTAGGCATGGATATTTATTTCCAGCAAACGCTGGGTTTGCTACCAGAACAACTTTTTACACCTGTGCTAGTCAGTGTGATTTCTTCAATAAAAGGGTCATTGTATTTGCTAGGTTTTGCGTAAAGCTCTACGCAGTCTTCAATTTTCTGGTTGTTGCAAGCACGCGCCCCAATCAAGAAAGCAGCTGTAAGGCGCGAAACTCCTGTAAAGTTCTTAAAAGGTTGGTCAGTAGCAGTTTCTGAGAAAGAGGCATATTTATTATTTTGTGTCATATATCTTTCTTGTTGCTGAATTAATTCCATTAAGGCAACCCGTCCTTCGGCTCTTTTGGATTTTCTTACATATTCTTGATAAGAAGGATAAGCTATAGAAGCTAAAATTCCGATAATAGCAATGGTAATCATTAACTCTAAGAGGGTAAAGCCTTGATGTTTTTTACTGGTTAACATTAAATTTCCTTCTCAGTTCTTGATAATTATGAATCTGGCGCCAGCTAATTCTTCCTGTCAGTGAGTAGGCTTCCTGTATTTCATATGGTTCTGTTTTTCCAGTGCTGGATGGGTTGTAAATTCCTGCCCTGTCTGTCCTGATCCGATCACCAGTACTGCCCGATGCGCTGTATTTAGAGCTTAAATTTAAGAGAATGGGTGCACCCAGTGCGCCATTAGTTAAGGCTGAAACCGTGCCGATACCTGAAGCTAATTCAGCAACGTAGCTGCGGCTAGATCCACCACCACAGGCATTGGTAGTTGCAGTAGGTGGCAAAATTGAATTGAAGTAAATATTTTTTCCAAATAAAACGGCTTGTGTAATTTGCTTTTCCCCACCGGAGCTGCCACTGAGTGGATAGTCAATATACCAGCCAGATTTTTTGTTTACTGGTGTATTTTGAGCATCAGTAGGTTTGCTCCAGATAAATTTCGCCGCGCTAATCGCATTACCGGAAATGGAGGCGGCTTGCAAACGATCTCTATTTCTTATTCTTGCGGAATCACCAGTACCGGCAGTGTCTAGAGTACTTTCAGGTAAATCGTAAAGAACATAAAAAGATTCTTTTTTAATGGCGTTGTTTACTAAATTGTCTGATGCTTCTAGATATTTTCCAGTGCCAAAAGAAATTATATAGGATTGATTGGGGCCATGAGCAATGCTGGGAACCATGCTAATAGGTTGGATAGGCGCAGTAGTGCTTGACGAGGTTCTGGCCACAAACAAAGGTTTTGGAGAGCCACTTTTTTTAAAATATGAAAGTTTCGCTAAGTTCCAAGCACTTTCAGAGCTGCTACTAAAATTAGCTTCTGCCATATCTAGTTTCCACATTTGACCGTGCAAATCACCAAAGTAAATATATTGGATGGAGCCGTCGATATTTGAAGTCGCGTCAAAATTTATAATTCCGCTTGGAATGGCGGTGCCATTGCTATCTGCAGTTTGATCTGCGAGATTTTTAAAGATAGGAGTTGTTATTTTGAAATAGTTAACTCCGAGTTGCCACGATGCAGTTTTTGATTTGCTCAAATCAAGCAGGAATAAAGCAGGCTCCCCTGTCGTGCTGTAATTGTTAATGCCATCATGCATATAATTGTTGATGCCTCCAGCAACTACAGCAAACCATTTATAAGAAATACTTTTACTTTCTGGAGCACTGGTTCTAAATTTAAAAATTTTAGGTTGTCCTACTACATTGCCAAGGCTGGCATCGTCTGCATCAGTAAACTCCCAAAGGACTTTGTCTTTGGAAAACTGCCTGGGGTTGGTAACATCAAGTGCGAAAACTCCTTGGCCTCCAGCGCCAGTGCCTGAAACCAATACTGTTTTCCAATTGTTGCCTAGTTGCGCTTCTGCTACGGTAGGCGTCGCATCAACATAAGCGGTGTGCCGGCTGGAGTTGTAGTCAGATGAAGTTAATCTAGAAAGTTTTGGGCTTAACCAACTTGGAATATAGGCAAATATCTCTTCCATGCTTTCTGCATTGAAGGCATGCAGCATGCCGTCGTTAGCGCCTACGAAAATAGCTTTCGTTCTATTTTTATTATTTTCATAAAATTCTTTATAGCTTGTATCGCTATAACGTGTCGTAGGGGCCCCTGAGTAAACGACTCCTGAATTAACGATGTCTCCTAGACGTGAGGATCGATTTCTAAAAGGATTGCTTTCGTAGTTTCTATGACCGCGGATATATTCGAGACGCTTCTCTCCTAAGTTGTCAGGGAGGGCTTGGGGAGATTCTATGGGGTCTGCTTGATTTAGAAAAGCCTTTGTACCGTCTTCAAGAGAGTCCCACTTAAATTCGGTAGCAATAGGCTCTGTTATCTTTGTAGATTTCCCTATAATTATGTTCCTACTATTGAGTGCAGACGTTGATAACGCATCTAACTTATTAGCCGCAGATACTGCGCTGTCCAAACTGCCCATGATAATTGCATCGGTACTTGTAGAGCTTAAGCTTCGGCGTCTTACATCACCAGACCAATATTCAGGATTAAAATCAGTTTGATATATATAACTATCAGTAGTTGTGAGTTGGCTGCTTGATAGCGCCGGTTTTGCAATAGAAGTGCTTGCCTGGGTAACTGCAATAAAGATATCGTTAAGTGCTGTCAATACGGCTTGGGCATCACTTGCTAAAAAATAGGTTTTTGCTTCAGTGGGCTGAGCATCTTTATTCCAGCGATTTTGCGCAGAAAAAGGGTTTCCACTATCGTCGCTGGAATATGAATAACCACCATATTTTGCTGTTATGAACAACTGTGAGTTCCACCGTGTACTGTCTATATCGCTGGCACTTCCCTCATTAACATCTAAAACATAGGTTTTTACCCGAAGGCCTGGTCTCCTTTTGCTAGATTCAGACCATTGAGAACCACGTATATCGTGTGTATTGGCCCAATAGGCTGCCCCTGCAATGTAGTAAGCAGCTTGACCGGCACCAGTGTCGGCAGTATGTATGTTTTCAAGATTAGTTTTAATATTTTCTGTACGGATGGGAGTTTTTCGAGAGTTTCCGCTTCCATCCGTATAACTGACTTCAGTTCCTGATTCAAAGCCTCCAATAACTTTGGTCCAGAATTTAAAATCTGGTAAATTGGCAGAATTATCAGCACTTCTGGCAAAGTCGTTATTGGATGTCCTGTCATTACCTGGGAGTGACTTGTCCGCGTGGGTGTTTTTGTCGGCAATAGTAAGAATACTATTTCTTAAGCAAGAATAATTTCCGGAGGCTGAAATACCTGCGAATGGGTCTGTCCAAGTTGTATATACAGGAAAGCCGTCTTTTTTTGTGTCTAAAATCCCGTCTGCACTTACTCCTGAGTAGGCTTGTGGTGTAGGGCTTAAACCCTGTAAATAGCGCAAGCTTTCATAATAGAGTTCGCCCAGAGGATCATTACTTTTGTACATTCCATAAGTACCTGTACGGCCAAAGGTATTAAGGTAATTAATAACT
The DNA here is from genome assembly GCA_015478895.1 of Comamonas sp. Taxonomy (GTDB): domain Bacteria; phylum Pseudomonadota; class Gammaproteobacteria; order Burkholderiales; family Burkholderiaceae_C; genus Comamonas. The sequence goes on from JADMKK010000020.1 coordinate 25,548, forward strand.
CCACTTTTTCCATCGGCAGTTTTTCTGGGGTTTATATTAAATACACCAGTGCTGGTATTCCATTCGAGGTAGGGATTTTGGGTGGTTAAATATTGACCATTTTCATCGTAATTGCGCGGGCCTACATAAGTCATGGGGTTACGCAACACTCCCCCATAACGCGCCGTCCCACTATCCATCAAATAGCCAAATGCAGCTACACGCAAACGGTCACTATATTTTTGAAGATTTCCGATTGGCTTGTAATTGCCTGAGGGATAGCGTTGGCACAATTGAGTGCGAGGGTCAGTTAAACTAGAGTTGGTTGATTCGCAAACCCGGGAACGAGTATAGTAAAAGTTATCTGAATTGGTTGTGAAGTTACCCGTTGCGGTTGTTGCCACATCTTTGGTCAGTTCTGGAACGCTAGAAATTTTTCTTATGTAGCAAGATTTTCCTTGGCCTGAAGCAGGGTCTCCCAATATAGACCAGTAGCAAGGCATGCTAGTATTTGTATAGAAGCTAATCCATTTGTTGGCAGTGCCAAATAACATTTCTACTGGCTCGTTAATAACACAAGTAGAATTTGAGCCGTCAGCAGCGCAAAATTTATATTTTGTTTGATCTAAATTTTTTCCACTATGCGTTTCGAAATTAGTATTTTCAGGGTTAGAAGGAGTACCTTTATTTTCATAAAAATAGGGTGGGATATCTTGGCACCCTGAACTGCCAGTAGCTAACGAATTGCTCCCGTTCACAAAAAAGTAAATTCTATCTAAGCAGTTACTAATGCGTACTTCTTTGTTTGAAGCTACGCTATTTGAACTAAACATGCTATTTGGCAGATATTTTTTGGCAATTACCGCAGGAACTTTTTTTTGGGGAAAGACGCTGCTGTCATTGAAAAAACTAGTCATTAAGACAGCTCTTTGTAATACAGTTAGAGATTCCGTGTCTATGATTCTGTCGCCGCCAGTTAAGCCAAGTCTTAAAATGTCAATGGACGAGCTGCTGGCCCAATTCATGAAGTTTCCACTGAAACCATTGCCATTACACTCAAATTTTGTGGTGGAGGCGGTGGCACCTATGCGCATAAAATAACGCTGTGCTGCATCTGAGTTTTTTGTATAGTTATAACAGCTTTTGCTATCAAAATAACCAGGATATTCAGTATTTTCGCTAAAAGAGTTTCGATATTGAGCACCAACTGTTGGGTATTCTACGGACAAGGCTAGCGTTAGAGTGGGCTTGTGTCCAGAACCTTGCGAGTAGAGAGGGTCGGCTGAAAGATTGACAGGGTGTATGTTTGCATCATTTGGTTTTATAAAACCACTCTGCGCTTGGGTATTACTTTTTGGTGTAAAAAACAATACTGAAATTATAAAAAAAGAAAATAAATATTTTTTTTGCATTTTCTTTATTTCCTGAAAATACTTTGAGTAACTGCATGAATATCATCGCGAGGGCCAAAGCCCAAGGATGTTATACGATATAAATATTTTTCCTGGCTGGCACTGGCATCTAATCCGGGGGCTGTGTCTATAAGGGCTTCTATAATATAGCGTGGACTTTTTCTAGGTTTTAATCCCCCTTCTCCGCTGGAGAAAGTGCGGTTTGTAAAGCTCCCAAAAACAACTGCGGGCGAGCTTTCAGAAGTTAGATCTATTGTGAACCATAAAGGACCGGCATCGCTGCCTTCGAGTGCGCAAATTCCTTTGTAATTACCTTGGCCTATACATCCAGATGCAGGGAAGTTAATAATGTCGTTGGGATTGAATATGCTCGTGTTTGATAGGCGCGATGACGTGCCTTTATTACTGATGTCAATATCAAGCTCTGCATCCTGCAGGCCCGCTTCGGCGCTTTGCCAGGCAATTTGATAGTCGCGATCGTTGCGTGCCGTGCGCTCCCCCATTAGTGAAATATTAACAGCGCTAATTCCCAGTAGCATAGTAATGGAAAGCAAAATAAGCACGATAATCAAGGAAAGGCCCTTTTGCTTATTTATTGATTTGGTTCTTAATAAATTCATTACAGGCCTTGGGAATTTCTAAGATGCACTGTAAAGGTCACGCTTTGTCTCAAGCGTCCATCGTTTTGCGCGGCAACAATAGTCCCACTATCGCTGCTTGAGTTGAAGGCAGAATCCTCACCAAATGCATATTGAATTGGTGTACTCTTTTCCTGAGCAGATCCAGGTGGGCCTCTTAAAATCATACCAATACGAACAGAGCGAACCCTGGACCAATTTGCATTGGTGGCTGTTGAGTTACTCGCTACAACCATCTGATTCGCGCGCAGATAAACTTGGGGTGCCGGAGTGACGCTCGTTTCGGAAATTGGAGTTGGGCTGCTATTAGGTGTAACGTCGTGCACGCCATAAAGAAATTGCAAACTCTCCACGCCAGGTATAATAGGTTCGGTACTCCATTTTCCTGTTTCTTCATTGCGCCAAGTGCACATTAAGCTAGGCTCGCCTTTGGACATGCTGATGTGGAGAACACTGATAGTACGTTCTTCTGCGCTGGTAGGTACTGTCTTTTGTGCTTGGCCAGCACAATTGATAATGCTTAGATCAGAAGCTGCTTCTGTATTTCGGTTGATTTTGGATATTTGGTAACGAAGTACTAGAAGGTCACTCCCATTCATTGAGTTCGCACTTGCAGTGTTGCTTACGCCGGTTGCAAGATTTTGCGAATAAATTGCATTATTGAAACCTTTTATATTAGGCTCCACATCCGATTCAATGTTGAAGTTATGTTTTTTAGATATGGCAAATTCACTAGAAAGATAACCTGTCTGAAGAATAACTCTTCGCATTAATTCTGTCGCAAAACGGCTGTTTTCTCTTAACTGAGAGGTTGCGTCGACACTGCGAAAACCTTGCTGCCCAACCAGCAGCGCTGCAACAGCAGCTAACGCAATAATTAAACCTAAAGCCATTGCTACTAAAAGCTCAATCAGCGTTAAACCTTTGGCGAGAAAATAATTTTTTGAATTTTTCATACGCAGGTTTTTTAAGGATTAACTGGGATCACAACGGATGGTCGCAAGGCTTTATCAAAAGCGCCGGTATTGTTATCGCTTGCATCAGTCGCATCTACCCCTGTAGCACCACTCAGAGTGTTGCGCCGAGTCCAGCCGATCTTGATTGCAAGAGTTGAACCAGCGTTGCTGCACTCCCATTGCGGTAGCCCTTTCGAGTCATGCGGAGTGCTGTCAAAGCAAACGACTACGCGCGCAGAGGGGAGCTGTTTTTTGGTTCTTATCAGCCAGTCATTAATATCTCTTGTTGCAATGCTGGTAGATGTAGTGCAGTTGTTGCTGCCCGGGATTCCGCAAGTAATGTTCTTTTTATCGGGCATGAAAGTCTTGCTATCTATTAAATACGGGCTGCTGGTTTTGATTGCTTCTACGTGATTGCTGCGCAATATTTCTGATAGCTCATCGGCTAGCTGCACACCCGTAGATTGCAGGCGCGACTCACGAGTTAGTTGTAAGGAGGCTGCTTGTAAACCAACAGCCCCCAGAACGCCAAAACTAAGCACGAGAATAGAAATTAGGACTTCTAGTAAAGAAAATCCCTTTTGATGAGCTTGGTGCATAAGTAGATTACAGATTTTTAGGCATCCTAACCATTTCAACTGCTTGTATTTGCCATTGGTCGGCTAGATCACTACCTTTGGGAACAAGGCGCAGACGTATTGGCTATGAGGTCTCGCGGAGGGCATGTGTTAGAATCGTCGGGTTTTGCATGGGGCAAGACGCACGCCGCCGGCCGTTCCAGCCTACGGCGCAAGTAACTTAGGTGGACTGCTTTTGCAGACTTCACCACAGACAAGGAAATGAAATGATCGCTGCTTCCAAAAAAGCTGAAGTTGTAAAAGCTAACGCCCGTTCCGAAAACGACACAGGTAGCCCAGAAGTGCAAGTTGCACTGCTGACAGCACGCATCAACGAACTGACTCCTCACTTCAAGGCTAACGCTAAGGACCACCACGGTCGTCGCGGTCTGCTGCGCATGGTAAGCCGTCGTCGTAAGCTGCTGGACTACTTGAAGAGCAAGGACGCAGAGCGTTACACAGCTTTGATCGCCAAGCTGGGCCTGCGTAAGTAAGCACGGTGCAAGATCGAAACGCCTGAGTTAGTTTGCCTAGCTCAGGCGTTTTTTACTTTGGAGTTTGCCAAAACGGAGCGAAGCTGTGTCATTCCAAAAGTGTGTTTGCTTGTATTTTGATAGCTACAAGCCGGCTTCTGGAATGGCATCGTGTTCTGTTTAGCCTCCAATGCAAGGCTAGATGACGGCATCTAGCTATTCCAATAGGAGTACACACATGACTATGTTCAATAAAGTTACCAAGACTTTCCAGTGGGGCCAGCACACGGTCACCATGGAAACCGGCGAAATCGCACGCCAGGCCTCCGGCGCTGTGCTGGTGAATATCGATGACACCGTGGTGTTGGCCACCGTGGTCGGTTCCAAGATCGCCAAGTCGGGCCAGGATTTCTTCCCCCTGACCGTGGATTACATCGAGAAGACGTACGCAGCGGGCAAGATCCCCGGTAGCTTCTTCAAGCGCGAAGCCAAGCCTTCCGAGCACGAAACACTGACTTCGCGTCTGATCGACCGTCCTATCCGCCCTCTGTTCCCCGAAGGTTTCTACAACGACGTGCACGTGGTCATCCACACCATTTCGTTGAACCCTGAAGTGGATGCCGACATCGCCGCGATGATCGCTGTGTCTGCCGCTTTGTCGGTTTCGGGCCTGCCTTTCAATGGTCCTATCGGTGCAGCCCGCGTGGGTTACATCAATGGCGAATACGTGCTCAACCCCGGTCAGACACAGCGCAAGGATTCGCTGATGGATCTGGTGGTGGCCGGTACCGAAGCCGCTGTGCTGATGGTCGAGTCCGAAGCCAAGCAACTGCCTGAAGAAATCATGCTGGGCGCTGTGGTCTACGGCCATGAGCAAAGCCAAGTGGCCATCAGCGCGATCCACGAGATGGTGCGCGAAGCTGGCAAGCCCGTGTGGGACTGGGCTGCGCCTGCCAAGGACGAAGCCCTGATCGCCAAGGTGGCCGAGCTGGGCGAAGCCAAGCTGCGCGCTGCTTACCAAGAGCGCAACAAGCAAGTGCGTACGCACGCTTGCCGTTTGGCTTACGCCGAAGTCAAGGCTGGCCTGACCGAACAAGGCGTGGCGTTTGACGGCGTCAAGGTCGAAAGCATGCTGTTCGATATCGAAGCTGGCATCGTGCGTTCGCAGATTCTGGCTGGTGAGCCCCGCATTGACGGCCGCGACACCCGGACCGTGCGTCCCATCGAAATCCGCAACTCCGTGCTGCCCCGCACGCACGGTTCAGCCCTGTTCACACGTGGTGAGACCCAGGCTCTGGTGATCTCCACGCTGGGTACTGAGCGTGATGCACAGCGCATTGATGCGCTGGCTGGCGAGTTCGAAGATAACTTCCTGTTCCACTACAACATGCCTCCCTTTGCCACTGGCGAAGTGGGTCGCATGGGTTCGACCAAGCGCCGCGAAATCGGCCACGGCCGTCTGGCCAAGCGCGCTCTGGCCGCTTGCCTGCCGACCAAGGAAGAGTTCCCGTACACCATCCGCGTGGTGTCGGAAATCACTGAATCCAACGGCTCTTCGTCGATGGCTTCGGTTTGCGGCGGCTGCTTGTCCATGATGGACGCTGGCGTTCCCATGAAGGCGCACGTGGCGGGTATCGCCATGGGCCTGATCAAGGAAGACAATCGCTTTGCCGTGCTGACCGACATCCTGGGCGATGAAGATCACCTGGGTGACATGGACTTCAAGGTAGCCGGTACCACCAACGGTATTACTGCGCTGCAGATGGACATCAAGATCCAAGGTATCACCAAGGAAATCATGCAAGTAGCTTTGGCGCAGGCCAAGGAAGCGCGCATGCACATTCTGGGCAAGATGCAAGAAGCCATGGGCGAAGCCAAGACCGAAGTGTCGGACTTTGCTCCCAAGCTGTTCACGATGAAGATCAACCCCGAGAAGATCCGTGACGTGATCGGCAAGGGCGGCGCTACCATCCGTGCGCTGACCGAAGAAACCGGCACCCAGATCAACATCTCGGAAGACGGCACCATCACCATCGCTGCCACCGATGGTGCGAAGGCAGAAGCCGCCAAGCTGCGTATCGAGCAGATCACGGCTGAAGTTGAAATCGGCAAGATCTACGAAGGCCCGATCGTCAAGATTCTGGAATTCGGTGCCCTGATCAACCTGCTGCCCGGTAAGGACGGTCTGCTGCACATCAGCCAGATCGCCCACGAGCGCGTGGAAAAGGTCACCGACTACCTGCAAGAAGGCCAAGTGGTCAAGGTCAAGGTGCTGGAGACTGACGACAAGGGTCGCGTCAAGCTGTCCATGAAGGCTTTGATTGAGCGTCCTGCTGGTGAGCAGCGCAGCGAGCGCCCTGCACCCGCAGAGCGCCAGTTCCGCGATTCCCGCCAGCCCCGTGAGCAGCGTGCGCCGCGTGCTGAGCACAATGGTGACGACGTCGATCAGCAACAACAACAGCAGTAATAAGTCTTCTGCGCTGATGCCTCGATCTGCTTTTTGGCAGGTCGAGGCATCTTAAAAGTGAGCTGCTATCCGTGTGTTTATAAGGGGTTGAGCCTGATTTGGCTTAAATCTTCTTTGTGAACAAATGCTGCAGCTCACCACTGTGTTGTGATCCATTCCATCTTGATGATGTTGTGACCCCATGAAGAAACTGATTGTTGGCAATTGGAAGATGAATGGCAGTCTGCAAACCAATGCAGACTTGGTGTCAGATGTAGTGCAGGGATTGCCTGCGTCGCTGAACTGTGGTGTAGGTGTGGCGGTCCCTGCGGTGTATGTGGCGCAGGTGCAAGCCTTGGTGCAGGGCTCTGGCGTGGCTGTGGCGGCACAAGATGTCTCGCAACACGAAAAGGGCGCTTACACCGGCGAAACCTCGGCCAGCATGCTGCAAGACTTGGGTGTGCGTTACACCTTGGTGGGGCATTCGGAGCGCCGCCAGTATCACGGTGAGACCGATGCTGTCGTTGCTGCCAAGGCCCAAGCTGCGCTGGCGAAGGGTGTGACGCCCATTGTCTGTGTGGGTGAAACTTTGGCGGAGCGTGAAGCGGGTCAGACCGAGCAGGTGGTCAAGCGCCAGTTGGCTGCGGTGATTCACCAGGTGGGACATTGCATCAGCGAGTTGGTGGTGGCCTATGAGCCTGTATGGGCCATCGGTACGGGCAAAACAGCGTCGCCTGAGCAGGCGCAGGCTGTGCATGCAGTACTGCGTGCACAGCTGGCTGCTGCGACAGAGCACGCTGGGCGTGTGCCGCTGTTATATGGTGGCAGCATGAATGCTGCCAATGCGGTGCCGCTGTTGTCACAAGCGGATATTGATGGTGGTTTGGTGGGCGGAGCGTCCCTCAAAGCGGCTGACTTTTTGCAGATCATTGCGGCGGCTAATTGATTGGCGTGCTGGGTGTATTTAACTGAGGAGTGAAGATGAGCGCGTTTGCGACATTGATTTTGGCTGTGCAGATGTTGTCAGCCTTGGCCATGATTGGCTTGATTTTGATGCAGCACGGCAAGGGTGCTGACATGGGGGCTGCTTTTGGTAGTGGCACTTCAGGTAGCTTGTTTGGTGCCAGTGGCAGTGCCAACTTTTTGTCGCGCACAACCGGTGTGTTGGCAACAGTGTTTTTTGTTGCCACTTTAGCCTTGGCTTATTTGGGCAATGCAAAGCCTTCAAGCACTGGGAGCGTGTTGGAAAGCGTGCCTGCTGCGATGAGTATTCCAGCCGGTCCTGCTGTTGATAGCACTGTGCCAGTAGCTCCTGTGCAAGGCGCAGAGCAAATTCCAGCGAAATAATTGAATCTAACCTTGGGGAATGCTGTGATGCAGCATTTTTCAGGCTAGAATTCAAGGATTGATCGGTAAGCGATAGCCCAGTTAGAGGGGGCTCCTCATGTTAGCCGAGCAGTTTGAGACTTAAAAGCCGTCGTGGTGGAATTGGTAGACACGCTATCTTGAGGGGGTAGTGGCGAAAGCTGTGCGAGTTCGAGTCTCGCCGACGGCACCATCAAAAATACAGCCTGCCCATGATCAGGCAGTGGTCGAGGGCAAGGTCAACAAGCGGAAAACGCGACCTCACATGAACCTCGAGCAATATCTCCCGGTCCTGCTTTTCATCTTAGTAGGCATCGCTGTGGGAGTCGTCCCTCTCGTTCTTGGTTATGTACTGGGCCCTAATCGCCCAGACGAAGCCAAAAATTCTCCTTATGAATGCGGTTTTGAAGCCTTTGAAGACGCTCGAATGAAATTCGACGTTCGCTTCTATCTCATCGCCATTCTCTTTATCCTGTTTGATTTGGAAATCGCTTTCCTGCTGCCTTGGGCCGTTGCGCTGCAAGACGTAGGAGCAACCGGTTTCGTCGCTGTTCTCATCTTCCTGACAGTCCTCGTTGTGGGTTTTGCCTACGAGTGGAAAAAAGGCGCTCTGGACTGGGAATAAGCACCACGTACTCCTCAAATAAGGACACACGATGATTGAAGGCGTGATGAAGGAAGGCTTTGTCACCACCAGCTATGACGCGGTGGTGAACTGGGCCAAAACCGGTTCTATCTGGCCTATGACATTCGGCTTGGCCTGCTGTGCTGTAGAGATGATGCACTCTGCGGCTGCGCGTTATGACTTGGCGCGTTTTGGTGCAGAGGTGTTTCGCCCCTCGCCGCGCCAGTCAGACTTGATGATTGTTGCTGGCACCCTGTGCAACAAAATGGCACCCGCTTTGCGCAAAGTCTATGACCAGATGTCAGAGCCCCGCTGGGTGCTCTCTATGGGGTCATGCGCCAATGGCGGTGGCTACTACCACTACAGCTACTCCGTAGTGCGCGGTTGCGATCGAATTGTTCCAGTGGATGTGTATGTGCCGGGCTGCCCCCCAACAGCCGAAGCGCTGATCTACGGCATCATCCAGCTGCAGCAAAAAATCCGCCGCACTAACACCATTGCCCGCGTTTAAGGAGCCGCAAGGATGTCCGCAATTGCCATTCAGCCCGAAGTACTTCGGGAGCTGGTTGCTGCTGCCTTGGGTGACCAAGCGCGCAGTACCACCGTTACGCTGGGCGAAGTCACTGTCGAAGTGAATGCCGCCAATTATTTAGATGTCATGCGCAAGCTGCGCGACACCCCGGGTTGCCAGTTTGAACAACTGATTGATTTGTGTGGGGTGGATTACTCTGCCTACCAAGAGGTGGGCCGCGATGGTGCACGCTTTGCCGTAGTTTGCCACTTGCTGTCCGTCAGTCTGAATCAGCGTGTGCGTGTGCGTGTGATGTGTGCAGACGATGGCATGCCGCAGGTCGCTTCGATGTGTGATCTGTGGAGCAGCGCTAACTGGTTTGAGCGTGAAGCCTTTGATCTGTTTGGCATCATTTTTGAAGGCCATGCCGATTTGCGCCGTATTTTGACGGACTACGGCTTTATCGGCCATCCATTCCGCAAAGATTTCCCGCTCTCGGGCCACGTCGAAATGACATACGACACCGTGCAGCGACGCGTAGTCTATCAACCTGTCTCGATTGAGCCGCGCGAGATCACTCCTCGCATCATCCGCGAAGAGAACTACGGAGGACTGCGCTGATTGGCGCTTTGCGCTGGTTAGCTGACGATCATGGCTGAAATCAAAAACTATTCCATCAATTTCGGTCCCCAGCACCCGGCTGCACACGGTGTGCTGCGTCTGGTCTTGGAGCTTGACGGTGAAGTGGTGCAACGTGCTGACCCGCACGTGGGCCTGCTGCATCGCGGTACTGAAAAACTGGCTGAGCACAAGACGTATATCCAGTCGCTGCCCTATATGGACCGGCTGGACTATGTGTCCATGATGTGCAACGAGCATGCGTACTGCTTAGCCATCGAAAAAATGCTGGGCCTGGAAGTGCCCAAGCGCGCGCAATACATCCGCGTGATGTTCAGCGAAATCACCCGTTTGCTCAATCACCTGATGTGGCTGGGCTCGAACGGCATGGACTGCGGTGCCTCTACGGTGCTGATGTGGACGTTCCGCGAGCGTGAAGACCTGTTTGACATGTACGAAGCCGTATCTGGCGCGCGCATGCATGCGGCCTACTTCCGCCCGGGCGGTGTCTACCGTGATCTGCCGGACAGCATGCCGCAGTTCAAGGCTAATAAAGTGCGCAATGCCAAGGGCATTGCCAAGCTCAATGAGAACCGCCAAGGTTCACTGCTGGACTTTGTTGAAGACTTCACCAACCGCTTCCCTGCATGCGTGGATGAGTACGAAACACTGCTGACCGATAACCGCATCTGGAAGCAGCGCATGGTGGGTATCGGTGTGGTCACGCCTGAGCGTGCTTTGAATATGGGCTTTACAGGGCCTATGCTGCGTGGTTCAGGCATTGCCTGGGATTTACGCAAGAAGCAACCTTATGAGGTCTATAGCGAACTGGACTTTGATGTGGCAGTGGGCAAGACCGGGGACTGCTATGACCGTTACTTGGTGCGCGTGGCAGAGATGCGCCAGTCCAATGAACTGATCAAGCAATGTATCAAGTGGTTGCGCGCCAATCCCGGGCCGGTTATCACAGACAACCACAAGATTGCGCCCCCGGCCCGTGAGGACATGAAGTCCGACATGGAATCGCTGATTCACCATTTCAAACTGTTTTCCGAAGGCTTCCGTGTACCGGAAGGCGAGGCGTATGCAGCGGTGGAGCACCCTAAGGGTGAATTTGGTATTTATATGGTGAGCGATGGAGCTAACAAGCCTTACCGCTTGAAGATCCGCGCCCCTGGGTTCGCCCACTTGGCGATGATGGACGAGGTGGTCAGTGGCCACATGTTGTCCGACGTGGTGGCGATTATCGGCACCATGGATATCGTGTTCGGAGAGATTGACCGATGATTACTGAAGCGACCCAAGCGCGTTTTGCGCGTGAAGTGGCCAAGTACCCGGCAGACCAGAAGCAATCTGCAGTGATGGCATGCTTGACCATCGTGCAGCAAGAGCTGGGCTGGGTAAGCCCCGAGAGCGAGGCGGTGATCGCCGACGTGTTGAACATGCCCCAGATCGCTGTGCACGAAGTCACGACGTTCTACAACATGTACAACCAAAAGCCGATGGGCAAGTACAAGTTGAACGTTTGCACCAACTTGCCTTGCCAGCTGCGTGATGGCTATCAAGCGTTGCACCATCTGGAAGCCAAACTGGGCATCAAGATGGGCGAGACCACGGCAGACGGTATGTTCACCTTGCAGCAATCGGAGTGTTTGGGCGCCTGCGCAGACGCTCCCGTCATGCTGGTGAATGACCGCTGCATGTGCAGCCTGATGACGAATGCCAAGCTCGATGAGCTGGTGGATGGTCTGCGCGCAGCGGAGGGGCAAGTATGAGCACGATTTTGAACAATCCTGCCGCCAACGCCGTGCTGGCCAAGTTTGCTGCTTCGGGCAACGAGACTTGCTTCCATGACCGGCATATTGATCCGCAAATCTATGCCGGTTTGAATGGCAGCAACTGGTCGATCAAAGACTATGAAGCGCGTGGCGGCTACCAGGCTTTGCGCAAGTTGCTGGGCACCGACGGCGGTAATGGTCTGACGCAAGATGAAGTTATTGCAACCCTGAAGGAGTCAGGTTTGCGTGGCCGTGGCGGTGCGGGTTTTCCCACGGGCTTGAAGTGGAGCTTCATGCCGCGCCAGTTCCCCGGTCAAAAGTATTTGGTCTGCAACTCCGACGAAGGCGAACCAGGTACCTGCAAAGACCGCGAAATTTTGATGCACAACCCGCATCTCGTGATCGAAGGCATGGCGATTGCCGCCTTTGCCATGGGGATCACTGTGGGTTACAACTACATCCATGGCGAAATTTTCCAGGCTTACGAACGCTTCGAAGCGGCTTTGGAAGAAGCCCGTGCAGCGGGCTATCTGGGTAACAACATACTGGGCAGCAGCTTTAGCTTCCAGCTGCATGGCCACCATGGTTTTGGCGCTTACATCTGCGGTGAAGAAACGGCATTACTGGAGTCCTTGGAAGGCAAGAAGGGGCAACCCCGATTCAAGCCGCCATTTCCTGCCAGCTTTGGTCTGTATGGCAAGCCCACCACGATTAACAACACCGAAACGTTTGCGGCGGTTCCATGGATCATCCGCAACGGTGGTGCAGCGTATTTGGCGTGCGGTAAGCCCAACAACGGTGGTACCAAGATCTATTCGGTCAGTGGTGACGTCAACCTGCCAGGCAACTATGAAGTTCCCATGGGCACACCTTTCAGCACATTGCTGGAATTGGCCGGTGGTGTACGCACAGGCCGCAAGCTCAAGGCAGTGATTCCTGGCGGCTCCTCGTCGCCGGTGTTGCCTGCCGATGTGATGATGCAATGCACGATGGATTACGACTCCATCTCCAAGGCCGGCTCCATGCTGGGCTCTGGCGCTGTGATCGTTATGGATGACTCGCGCGACATGGTCGAAAGCCTGCTGCGCTTGTCCTACTTCTATCAGCACGAATCCTGTGGCCAATGTACGCCTTGCCGTGAAGGCACAGGCTGGCTGTGGCGCGTGGTCAAGCGCATACAAGAGGGCGAAGGCCGCACTGAAGATATCGAGTTGCTGGACTCTGTGTCCGTGAACATCATGGGGCGCACCATTTGTGCGCTGGGCGATGCGGCTGCCATGCCGGTGCGCGCCATGATCAAGCATTTCCGCCACGAATTTGAAGCCAAGATTGCCGCCGCTTCAAAGTCTGACTCCACCGTTGCCTGATCGCGAGAGACGTATGGTTGAAATTGAATTAGACGGCAAGAAGGTGGAGGTCGCTCCGGGCAGCATGGTCATGCATGCTGCGGAGAAGGCGGGCACCTACATTCCGCACTTTTGCTACCACAAGAAACTTTCCATTGCCGCCAATTGCCGCATGTGCTTGGTGGAAGTGGAAAAGGCACCCAAGCCCATGCCCGCATGTGCCACGCCCGTGACGCAAGGCATGATTGTGCGCACCAAGAGCGACAAGGCCATCAAGGCACAGCAGTCGGTGATGGAGTTTTTGCTCATCAATCACCCATTGGATTGCCCTATCTGCGACCAAGGCGGCGAGTGCCAGTTGCAAGACTTGGCCGTGGGCTATGGCGGTACAGGTTCGCGCTACGAGGAAGAAAAGCGCGTGGTGCCACACAAGGATGTGGGCCCGCTGATCTCCATGGAGGAGATGACACGCTGCATCCACTGCACCCGCTGCGTGCGCTTTGGCCAGGAAATGGCCGGCGTGATGGAGCTGGGCATGGTCAACCGCGGTGAACACTCCGAGATCACGACCGTGATCGGCGACACCGTGGACTCCGAGCTGTCGGGCAATATGATCGATTTGTGCCCTGTCGGCGCATTGACCAGCAAGCCGTTCCGTTACAGCGCCCGTACCTGGGAGCTGTCGCGCCGCAAATCGGTTTCGCCCCATGACTCCACCGGTGCCAACCTGATTGTTCAGGTCAAGAACCACAAGGTCATGCGCGTCGTTCCTTTTGAGAACGAGGCTGTCAATGAGTGCTGGATTGCTGACCGTGATCGCTTCTCCTACGAAGCGCTCAACAGCGACGAACGCCTGACACAGCCCATGCTCAAGCAAGGCGGTGAATGGAAGACTGTCGACTGGCAGACTGCCCTGGAATATGTGGCCAATGGCCTCAAGCAGATCAGGGAGCAGCACGGTGCACAAAGCATCGGTGCCCTGGTCAGCCCCCACAGCACCTTGGAAGAGCTGTTCCTGACAGGTCAGTTGCTGCGCGGCATGGGCAGCGACAACATCGACTGGCGTCTGCGCCATGCGCAGTTCAATGCTGCCGAAGGCGTGCGTTGGCTGGGTACCTCGATCGAATCGCTGTCGGACTTGCAAGCCACCTTGGTGGTGGGCTCCAACCTGCGAAAAGACCATCCTTTGTTTGCCCAGCGTATTCGCCAGGCGACGAAGAAGGGTGCACAAGTCTTTGCCTTGAATAGCCAGGTATATGACTGGGCCATGCCGGTCACGGCGTCGGTCGTGGCAGCGCAGGACTGGGCACAGGCGCTGGCAGATATTGCTGCAGCAGTGGCGCAGGCCAAGGGTGTGCAAGCACCAGTGACTGCACAGACCAATGCGGAAGCCGAAGCCATTGCACAGGCCTTGTTGTCTGGCGAACGTACTTCGATTCTGTTGGGCAATGCGGCCGCACATCATGCGCACGCTGCGCAGTTGCTGTCGTTGGCCAACTGGATTGGCACACACACGGGCGCCACGGTTGGCTACCTGACGGAAGCTGCAAACACCGTGGGTGCGCAGTGGGTGCAGGCGCAGCCACAGGTTGGCGGCTTGAATGCTGCGCAGATGGTGGCGGGCGGTTTGAAGGCCGTGATGCTGCTGAACAATGAACCTGCTTTGGATTCCGCAGCCGGTCAGCAAGCGCTGCAAGGTCTGAACAAATCCGAGATGGTGGTGACGCTCAGCCCCTTCAAGGCCAATTTGGAAATCAGCGACGTGTTGCTGCCCATTGCGCCGTTCTCTGAAACTTCGGGTACGTTTGTGAATGCCGAAGGCCGTGTACAAAGTTTCCATGCGGTGGTGAAGCCTTTGGCTGAAACCCGCCCAGCATGGAAGGTGCTACGCGTCTTGGCCAACCTTTTGGGTGTACCTGGCTTTAACTATGAGTCCTCGCAAGACGTGCTGGCTGTGGCGATTGGTACAGGCGTTGCTGCGGTACCCGCATCCGCGCTGAGCAACGCCACCCAAACCGCTGCACAAGTGATGGGCGGTGCTGTCGCAGAACCTGCAGTGGCAAGCATTTATCAGCTCGACAGCATTGTTCGCCGTGCAACATCGCTGCAATTGACGGCGGATGCACGTCAGGCACAAGTGGGAGGTGCCGCATGATTGGCGAACTCAAGATTGCAGGCGCAGGCCTGATGGATGCGGCTTGGTGGACTGATGCGGCTTGGCCTGTCATCTGGATTTTGCTGGGCATCATCGCTATCGTGGCGCCGTTGATGATTGCAGTGGCCTATCTGACCCTGTGGGAGCGCAAGTTCTTGGGCTGGATGCAAGTGCGTCCGGGTCCTAACCGTGTGGGTCCTTGGGGCTTGCTGCAGCCCATGGCTGACGGCTTGAAGCTGCTGACCAAAGAGCTGATCATGCCCACGGTGGCATCTAAGGGGCTGTTCTATGTAGGCCCGGTGATGGCCATCATGCCGGCCTTGGCTGCATGGGTGGTGATTCCTTTCGGCCCTGAAGTTGCCTTGGCGAACGTGAATGCAGGTTTGCTGCTGGTCATGGCGATCACCTCGATTGAGGTGTACGGCGTGATCATTGCGGGCTGGGCTTCTAACTCCAAGTACGCCTTCTTGGGTGCGCTGCGTGCCTCGGCTCAGATGATCAGCTATGAAATTGCCATGGGCTTTTGCTTCTTGGTGGTGATCATGGTGACTGGCAGCATGAACCTGACGCAGATCGTGCTGAGTCAAAGTCAAGGGCAGTTCGCCAGCATGGGCTTGAGCTTCCTGTCTTGGAACTGGTTGCCACTGCTGCCGATCTTCTTTGTCTACCTGATTTCGGGGGTTGCGGAAACCAACCGCCACCCGTTTGACGTGGTGGAAGGTGAGTCAGAAATCGTGGCTGGCCACATGGTCGAGTACTCGGGCATGGGCTTTGCGATCTTCTTCCTGGCCGAATACGCCAGCATGTGGCTCGTATCGATCTTGGCGGTCACCATGTTCTTGGGTGGCTGGTTGCCGCCGATAGAGGCCTTGTCCTTTATTCCAGGCTGGATCTGGCTGGCTGCGAAAACAGCGTTTGTCGTGAGTCTGTTTATCTGGATTCGCGCCACATTCCCGCGCTTCCGTTATGACCAGATCATGCGTTTGGGCTGGAAGATATTCATCCCTGTCACCTTGGTGTGGCTGGTCATCGTGGGTGCTTGGTTGCACTCGCCTTGGAACATTTGGAATTAAGCGGGGACACCATGGCTGCTGTTGCTGCTACACCTTTTTCGATCAAGGATTTCTTCAAGAGCTTCATGCTCGTGGAACTGTTCAAGGGCATGGCCCTGACCGGTCGCAAGGCATTCTCGCCCCGCGTCACGATCCAGTTTCCCGAAGAAAAAACACCTCTGTCACCACGTTTTCGTGGTCTGCATGCTTTGCGCCGTTATGACAACGGCGAAGAGCGATGCATTGCGTGCAAGCTGTGCGAGGCCGTGTGTCCCGCAATGGCAATCACGATTGAGTCTGACGTGCGTGACGATGGCTCTCGCCGTACGACGCGCTACGACATCGACTTGACCAAGTGCATCTTCTGCGGCTTCTGCGAAGAAAGCTGCCCCGTTGATTCGATTGTGGAAACACACATCTTCGAATACCACGGCGAAAAGCGTGGCGACCTGTACTTCACCAAGGACATGTTGCTGGCTGTAGGTGACCGCTACGAAGCCGACATCGCTGCTGCCAAGGCAGCCGATGCCAAATACCGCTAAAGCGGCTCCTGATCCAGAAAGACTCGAATCATGGACGCCAAAACTGGTTTCTTTTATCTCTTCTCGGCAGTGCTGCTGTTTGCAGCCTTCCGTGTCATCACCTCGCGCAATCCGGTGCATGCGGTGTTGAATCTGATCCTCGCGTTCTCCCAAGCCGCTGGCATCTGGTTGTTGCTCAAGGCAGAGTTCTTGGGTATTGCCTTGGTAGTGGTGTATTTGGGCGCTGTGATGGTGCTGTTTATGTTCGTGGTGATGATGCTGGACATCCGCATTGACCGCGTACGACAAGGCTTCTGGAAACATTTCCCCATTGCCGCCTTCGTTGGCGCTTTAGTGGCCTTGGAAATGGCCTTGGTACTGATGGCGGGCTTTGGCTCGGTGGATGAGGCCAAACCTGTGGCAGAGATGCTGAACAAACAGGGCGAGGTCATCCCTTATTCGAATACCTTGGCACTGGGCCGTTTGCTCTATACCGAGTATTTGTACCCCGTTGAAATCGCAGCCGTTCTGTTGCTGGTAGCGATGATCACTGCCATTGCGCTGACCATGCGCAAGCGTAAAGACACAAAAGCAATCAACCCGGCCATTCAAGTGCGCGTGCGCGCTGAAGACCGCATCAGCCTGGTCAAGATGGCGCCCACCCAGGCTGCTGTTGCCCCGGTGGCTGAGGGTGAGGTTGCTGTGGAGGAGAAAAAATGACGCTTACACTCGGGCACTTTCTGACGCTGGGGGCGATGCTGTTCGCCATCTCGGTGATTGGTATTTTTCTGAACCGGAAAAACCTGATCGTCCTGCTGATGTGTATCGAAATGATGCTCTTGGCCGTCAACACCAATTTCGTGGCCTTCTCGCACTATCTGGGCGATATGCATGGCCAAGTGTTTGTGTTCTTCATCCTGACGGTTGCGGCCGCAGAGTCGGCGATTGGCCTGGCCATCCTGATCCTGCTCTTCCGTAACAAGTCCAGTATCAATGCGGAAGATCTCAACACCCTCAAGGGTTGAGTCGCCGGTATTTGCAAGGTTCTGAAGAATGAGTCAAACACTTTCTGCATCCATGCTCTTGGCAGTACCGCTGGCTCCGCTGGCGGGTTCTGTTCTTGCAGGCATATTCGGCACCGCTTTTGGTGGCAACAAGTTCGGTCGTGGCATCAGCCACTCGCTAACCATCTTGGGCGTGCTGATCTCTTTCATCTTGTCGGCCCTGGTATTCCAGTCGGTGGTTTTCGACGGCGCGCGCTTTGACCAAACCATCTATGAGTGGATGACGGTTGGCAGCCTGAAGATGGAAATCGGTTTTCTGATCGACTCCATCACCGCCATGATGATGTGCGTGGTGACCTTTGTGTCGCTGATGGTGCACATCTACACCATGGGCTATATGGAAGAAGACGACGGCTACAACCGCTTCTTCTCGTACATCTCGCTGTTCACCTTCTCCATGCTGATGCTGGTGATGAGCAACAACCTGCTGCAGCTGTTCTTCGGCTGGGAAGCCGTGGGCTTGGTGTCCTACCTGCTGATTGGTTTCTATTTCAAGAAGCCCACCGCCACCTTTGCCAACATGAAGGCCTTCTTGGTCAACCGTGTTGGTGACTTTGGTTTCATCTTGGGTATTGGTGTAATTGCCGCGTACACCGGCACGCTGAACTACAGTGAAATCTTTGCCAAGCTGCCTGAATTTGCCACGCAAACGCTGCCAGGCACGGACTGGTCGCTGGCCACGGTGACGGCAATTTGCCTGTTCGTCGGCGCCATGGGTAAATCTGCGCAGTTCCCACTGCACGCTTGGTTGCCTGATTCCATGGAAGGCCCCACACCTATCTCAGCGCTGATTCACGCCGCCACCATGGTGACGGCCGGTATCTTCATGGTCTCGCGCATGTCGCCGCTGTATGAGCTGTCGGATGTGGCGCTGAACTTCATCTTGGTGATTGGTTCCATCACGGCCCTGTTCATGGGTGTTTTGGGCATTATCCAAAACGACATCAAGCGCGTGATTGCGTACTCCACGCTGTCGCAACTGGGCTACATGACCATTGCGCTAGGTGTTTCGGCTTACTCCGTGGCCTCTTTCCACCTGATGACGCACGCTTTCTTCAAAGCGCTGCTGTTCCTTGGAGCGGGTTCGGTCATCATGGGCATGCACCACAACCAAGACATTCGCTGGATGGGTGGCGTGCGTAAGTACATGCCCATCACCTGGATTACGTTCTTGCTGGGTAATCTGGCGCTGATCGGTACGCCGTTCTTCTCCGGTTTCTACTCCAAAGACGCCATCATCGAAGCGGTGCACGCATCGAATTTACCGGCTGCTGGTTTTGCCAACTTTGCGGTGCTGGCGGGTGTGTTCATTACAGCGTTCTACTCGTTCCGTCTGTACTTCCTTGTGTTTCACGGGAAAGAACGTTACGACCAAAATCCCGATGCGCACCACGATGACCACCACGCTCACGACGGCCACGGCCACGATGCCAAGCCGCATGAGTCGCCTTGGTCGGTGACAGCGCCTTTGGTGTTGCTGGCGATTCCTTCCGTGGTGATTGGTGCGATTGCGCTGATGCCTATGCTGTTTGGCGGCTTCTTTGATGGTGTGATCTTTATTGACCATGCCAAGCACGGCGCCATGACTGAATTGGCAGGCAAGATCCACGGCTGGTTGCCCATGGCTTTGCACGGCTTCCAGACCGCACCGTTCTGGTTGGCACTGGCTGGTGTGGCCGTGTCCTACTTCTTCTACATGGTCAAGCCCGAGATTCCTGCCGCCATCATGGCTGCGTCCAAGAAGATCGGTCTGTACCAGGCACTGGAAGGCAAGTACGGCGTGGACTGGGTCTACGAGAACATCTTTGCCCGTGGTTCGCGTGTCCTGGGTACGGTGTTCTGGAAGGCTGGTGACCAGGCAGTGATCGACGGTGTGGTTGTCAACGGCTCCTGGAAGCTGGTGGGCAAGATCGCATCGGTGATTCGCTGGTTCCAGTCGGGCTACATCTACCACTACGCGTTGGTCATGATTTTGGGCATCTTCTTGCTCATGACCTACTTCGTGTGGCTCAACAAGTAAGGAAGAACAAAAATGGGATTGTTGAGTCTTGCCATTTGGACACCCATCGTCTTCGGTGTCCTGCTACTTGCCTTCGGTAAAGACAGCTGCGCGCGTGGCGTGCGCTGGGTGGCACTGATTGGCTCCATCTTGGGACTGGTCGTGACCATTCCCTTGATTAGTGGTTTTGATACCAGCTCCGCGAACATGCAGTTCGTTGAGAAGTTCATGTGGATTGAGCGCTTTAGCATTCAATACCACTTAGGTCTGGACGGCCTGTCCATGTGGTTTGTGCCTTTGACGGCCTTCATCACTGTGATTGTGGTGTTGGCCTCCTGGGAAAACATTACGGAGCGTGTGAACCAGTACATGGGTGCGTTCTTGGTGCTATCGGGCCTGATGGTTGGCGTCTTCTGCGCGCTGGACGGCTTGCTGTTCTACGTATTCTTTGAAGCCACCTTGATCCCCATGTACCTGATCATTGGTATCTGGGGCGGCCCCAACAAGATCTACGCGGCCTTCAAGTTCTTCTTGTACACCTTGATGGGCTCGCTGCTCACCTTGGTGGCCATCATCTATTTGTACAACCAGTCGGGTGGCAGCTTTGATATCCAGGCATGGCACCAACTGCCTTTGGGCATGTTGCCGCAAACGCTGGTGTTCTTTGCCTTCTTTGCTGCTTTTGCGGTGAAGGTGCCTATGTTTCCGTTCCACACGTGGTTGCCCGATGTACACGTGGAAGCGCCTACGGGTGGTTCCGCCGTGCTGGCGGCCATCATGCTCAAGCTCGGTGCTTACGGTTTCCTGCGCTTTTCCATGCCCATCGCACCCGATGCAGCACGTGAATACGCATGGTTGATGATCGCCTTGTCCCTGATCGCCGTGGTCTATGTGGGCATGGTGGCTTTGGTGCAAAAAGACATGAAAAAGTTGGTGGCGTACTCGTCTGTAGCGCACATGGGCTTTGTCACTTTGGGCTTCTTCATCTTTAACGACCTGGGTGTGTCCGGTGGCATTGTGCAAATGATTGCCCATGGCTTTGTGTCCGGCGCTATGTTCTTGTGCATTGGCGTGCTGTACGACCGCGTGCATTCGCGTGAAATTGCGGCCTACGGCGGTGTGGTGAACACCATGCCAAAGTTCGCCGCATTTGCACTGCTGTTTGCCATGGCCAACTGCGGCTTGCCAGCTACGGCAGGTTTCGTGGGTGAGTGGATGGTGATCTTGGGTGCAGTGCAGTTCAATTTCTGGGTGGGACTATTGACCGCGACGGCGCTGATTTTCGGTGCTGCCTATACCTTGTGGATGTACAAACGCGTGTACTTGGGCCCTGTGGGCAACGACAACGTGAAGAATTTGCAAGACATCGGTTGCCGCGAGTTCTTGGTGCTGGGCATATTGGCTGTGGCGGTGTTAGCCATGGGCATTTATCCCAAGCCGTTTACGGATGTGATGGATCCTTCGGTGGTGCAACTGCTCAAGCACGTTGCCCAATCCAAGCTTCCTTGACCAGACTGAATTGAGAGATTGAGATGATTGACAACATCAGCTGGCTTTCGATCTACCCTGAGATCGTGCTCTTCGTCATGGGGTGCGTGATTACATTGGTGGACTTGGGTGTGAAAAGCGCTCGCCGCACCGGCACTTATGTGCTGACTATGTTGACGCTGGCAGTAGTGGCTGTTTTGCAAGCCAACTATGCCCTCAGCGGTAACACCTTCTATGGCTGGGGCAACATGGTGGTCTCGGACGCCATGGGTAACTGGCTCAAGTGTTTCGCTACGGTGGCGATGATGGTGACCTTGGTCTATGCCCGCCCCTATGCAGCACAGCGTGACATGCTGCGCGGCGGTGAGCTGTTCAGCCTTTCGACCTTCTCGTTGCTGGGCATGTTCATCATGATCAGTGCCAATAACTTGCTCCTGATTTATTTGGGCTTGGAGTTGTTGACATTGGCCAGCTACGCACTGGTGGCCCTGCGCCGCGACCACACCCAGGCCACGGAAGGTGCCATGAAGTACTTCGTGCTGGGTTCACTGGCTTCGGGTTTCTTGCTGTATGGCATGTCCATGGTGTATGGAGCTACTGGCTCTCTGGATATCGGTGAAATCTTCAAGGCAATCAGTGCTGGTGAGATCAAGCACCAAGTCCTGGTGTTCGGTCTGGTGTTCGTAGTAGCTGGACTGGCGTTCAAGCTGGGCGCAGCACCCTTTCACATGTGGGTGCCTGACGTGTACCACGGCGCACCCACGGCTATCACGGCCTTGATCGGCGGCGCGCCCAAGCTGGCTGCGTTTGCCATCGTGATGCGCCTGCTGGTGGACGGCATGCTGCCCCTGGCCTTTGACTGGCAGCAAATGCTGGCGGTGCTGGCCATTGCTTCGCTGCTGGTAGGTAACTTTGCAGCGATTGCGCAGACCAACCTCAAGCGCATGCTGGCGTACTCCACCATCGCGCAAATGGGTTTTGTGTTGCTGGGTCTGATCTCTGGTGTCATCGGCGGTGAGATTGATCCTGCCCGTGCTGCCAACGCTTACAGCGCTTCCATGTTCTACGTGGTGACCTATGTGCTGACTGCACTGGCTACCTTTGGTGTGATCTTGCTGCTGTCGCGCGAAGGCTTTGAAAGCGAAGAAATCTCTGATCTGGCTGGCCTGAATCAACGCAGCCCGCTGTACGCCGGCATCATGGCTGCGTGCTTGTTCTCCATGGCGGGTATCCCACCGCTGGTGGGCTTTTATGCCAAGTTGTCTGTGCTGCAAGCGCTGGTGGCTTCGGGTCAAAGCTTCTACATCGGTTTGGCCGTCTTCGCGGTGGTGATGTCGCTGATCGGTGCGTTCTACTACCTGCGTGTGGTCAAGGTCATGTACTTTGACAAGCCTTTGACAGCCACCACCGTGTCTGCCCCTTGGGATGTGCGCGCGGTGTTGACTGTGAACGGTGCACTGGTCTTGATCCTGGGCATTGTTCCTGGCGGTTTGATGACGTTGTGTGCAGATGCCATGGTTCGTGCTCTGGCATCCTGAACCATAATGTGAAGCGTGACTCAAACCGCTTCCATTTGGCTAATTATTTTGGCGGCCCTGGTGGCCGCCAATTTGCCTTTTATGAATGAACGCTGGCTCGCTGCCGGCCCTGTAGCTGCTCCGCACAAGCCCTTTTGGGGGCGATTGGCGGAGTTGTTTGTCTTGTACCTGCTGGTCGGTGGCCTGGCACTGGCGTTAGAGCGTCGGGCTGGTCAAATCTATCCGCAGGGCTGGGAGTTCTATGCCATTACAGCCACGCTGTTTGTGACATTGGCCTTCCCCGGCTTTGTCTACCGTTACCTGGCAAAGCGCCGCAGCTAATATTTGCGACCACCTGATGAGGCAGAGCTTGGCTCTGCCTTTTTTTCATTCTTGCCTTTGATGATGTTGGTGCGCCATGAAAGTGTTTGATCTGTTGTGCCCGCAAGACCATGTGTTTGAAGCTTGGTTTGGCTCGGAAGCTGACTTTCGCAGCCAGATGGAGCGCAGTATGGTCGAATGCCCCCTGTGTGGCAGTGCCCAGCTGCGCAAAGGCCTGAGTGCCCCGCGCTTGAATCTGGGGGCGAAACCTCCCGAGAAAACAGCGCAAACTGCAGCAGCATCTGTTCCAGCCGTTGCTTCGCACACGCAGGTAGATCGGCAGAAACTGCATGCCATGCAGGCAGCTTGGCTGGAGGTATCGCGCAAGATTGTTAAGACGACAGAGAATGTCGGCGATCAATTCGCAGACGAAGCATTGCGTATGCACAGAGGCGAAGAGCCAGAGCGTCCCATCCGTGGGCAAGCGACCCCTACACAGGCGATGGAATTGCTGGAGGAGGGTGTGCCGCTCCTGCCTCTGGCGCTGCCTGCATCCAGCAAAGAGACGTTGCAGTAATCCAATGGCTTGAAACGGCTTGTGCGTGCTACGGCTGTCTACGGTGTGTAACTTTCCAGCAATTGTTAGAAAGTCTCTATCGTTCCAGCACTGAGAAAGCGCCAGTTTTTAGGTCGTGAGATGGATGAAGCAAACGGTGCATCTAAAACAGTAGCTGCTCGCCTTGGTTGTTCAACGGTTTCAGCGAGAAAACTATCTGAAGTCCTTATCTTTCCAGGGCATGCAGCTCTCATTATTTCTTCGTGGAGCGAAGAGCAAGCGTCCAATGCTTGTTCTTTGATGCTTACAGAATGCTGTTATTCGTCCCACCGAAGACATTGTTTAAAGCGCATGAAGTGAGCAGTTGCTATTTTTGTATGCGTTGTGCTTCATAGATAAATCTAGAATTATTTGGAAAATAGGGTTTGTGCCTAGGTTGTAAGTCTTAGGCGTAACTCCTAGGGGCTGTAAGAAAAGCCGCACTTACGATGCATTGCAACATGAGCAATGGTGCAGCGCTTCGTGCAGTGGAAATCACAGCCCTTGGCGTCGCACCTCAACTACGGAGCAGTTTGGGCGCAATGAGCGACGTTATTCTTCAAACCACCAACCTCACCAAAGAGTTCAAAGGCTTCACTGCGGTGAGCAATGTGAACCTTTCGGTGCAACGCGGCAGCATCCACGCGCTCATCGGCCCCAATGGGGCGGGCAAGACCACTTGCTTTAACCTGCTCACCAAGTTTCTAGAGCCCACTTCGGGCGAGATTCGTTTCAACGGCCAAGACATCACCCGTGAGGCGCCAGCACAAATTGCGCGCAGGGGGGTGATTCGCTCCTTCCAGATTTCCGCCGTCTTTCCGCACCTGACCCTGATGGAGAACGTGCGCATCGGCCTGCAGCGCAAGCTGGGTACGGCCTTTCATTTCTGGAAGAGCGAGAAAACGCTCAACCAGCTCAATGGCCGTGCCATGCAATTGCTGGCCGAAGTAGGGCTGGACGACATGGCCGATGAAGTCACCGTGAACCTGCCTTATGGCCGCAAGCGTGCGCTGGAAATTGCCACCACGCTGGCGATGGAGCCTGAACTCATGCTGCTTGATGAACCCACGCAGGGCATGGGGCATGAAGATGTGGATCGCGTCACGCAACTCATCAAAAAAGTCTCGGTGGGTCGCACCATCTTGATGGTGGAACACAACATGAAAGTCATCGCCACCATTGCTGACCGCATCACGGTGCTGCAGCGCGGTGCGGTGCTGGCGGAAGGCGCTTACGAAGAAGTCTCCAACAATTCTTTGGTGATGGAAGCCTATATGGGTACGACCGATGGCCAGCTGCAAGGAGCGCACTGAGATGACGACCCCTGCACTTGAAATCCGTAATCTCGAAGCCTGGTATGGCGAATCCCACGTGCTCCACGGTGTGGACATCGTGGTGCAACCCGGGGAGGTGGTCACGCTGCTGGGCCGCAACGGCGCAGGGCGCACATCCACTCTGCGCGCTGTGATGGGTTTGACAGGGGCACGCAAAGGCTCAATCAAGATCCACGGGCAAGAGACCATTGGTTTGCCGACCCACAAGATCGCCCACTTTGGCGTGGGCTACTGCCCCGAAGAGCGCGGCATTTTCTCCAGCCTGTCGTGCGAAGAAAACCTGCTGCTGCCGCCCGAACTGAACACGGGCCACGAAGGCATGAGCGTGGCAGAGATCTACGCCATGTTTCCCAACCTGGAAGAACGCCGCCACAGCCAGGGCACGCGCTTGTCGGGCGGTGAGCAGCAAATGCTGGCGGTAGCGCGCATCTTGCGCACCGGCGCGCGCTTGCTGTTGCTTGATGAAATCTCGGAAGGCCTGGCCCCGGTGATCGTGCAAGCGCTAGCTCGCATGATCCACACGCTGCGCGCCAAGGGCTACACCATCGTCATGGTGGAGCAGAACTTTCGCTTTGCTGCGCCCCTGGCCGACCGTTTTTATGTGATGGAGCACGGTCGCATTGTGGAGACCTTTGTGGCTACACAGCTGCAAGAAAAGATGCCCGTGCTCACCGAATTACTGGGCGTTTAAGCCCGCTATTGCGCGTTCACGGAAGTTTGCTACCCAACAACAACTAGGAGAATTTATGCACGCAATTCGCACACCTTTGACTGCGCTGGCCCTATCGCTGGCCGTGGCCGGCTTGGCCCAGGCGCAGGGCGCTGACAAAGTAAAAATCGGCTTTATCACCGACATGTCCAGCAACTATGCCGACGTAGACGGTAAAAACGGCGCGCTGGCCATTCAGATGGCGATTGATGATTTTGGCGGCAAGGTGCTGGGCAAACCGATTGAGTTGCTGACGCAAGACCACCAGCACAAGCCCGACATCGCCGCCACCAAGGCACGTGAGTGGATTGACACGCAAAACCTGACCATGCTGTTTGGCGGCACCAACTCTGGCGTAGCGCTGGCGCTGGCCAAAGTAGCGCAAGAAAAAAAGCGTGTCTACATCAACAACGGCGCTGGTGCTTCTGCACTGACCAATGAGCAATGCACGCCCTACACCATCCACTACGCGTATGACACGGTGGCGCTGGCCAAGGGCACGGGCGGCGCGGTAGTGGACAACGGAGGCAAGGATTGGTACTTCCTTACGGCTGACTATGCCTTTGGCCACTCACTGGAGGCCGACACAGCCAGCGTGGTCAAGGCCAAGGGCGGCACTATCAAGGGCAGCGTGCGCCATCCTCTGAATGCTTCGGATTTTTCCAGCTTCTTGCTGCAGGCACAAAACTCCAAAGCGCAAATTCTGGGGCTGGCCAATGCCGGGGGTGACACCATCAATGCCATCAAGGCAGCGCGTGAGTTTGGCATTAACAAGAGCATGAAGATGGCGGGCTTGCTGGTGTTTCTGACCGACATCCATTCGCTGGGTCTGAAGAACACCGAAGGTCTGTTGCTGACCACCAGCTGGGACTGGAACCTGAACGACGAAACCCGTGCGTTTGGCAAGAAGTTCATGGCCAAGACCAAGCGCATGCCTACCGACGTGCAGGCCGCCAACTACTCGGCCACCACCAATTACCTCAAGGCAGTGGAGAAAGCCGGCACTGTAGATGCCGACAAGGTCATGGAAGTGCTCAAAAGCACCCCGCTTAAGGATTTCTATGCCGAAGGCGTGATTCGCCCTGATGGCCGCTACGCCCACGATATGTACCTCATGCAAGTGAAGTCACCCGCTGAATCCAAAGAAGCGTGGGACTACTACAAGGTGGTGACCAAGCTCTCGGCAGATCAAGTCTGGACCACCAAGGCAGAAAGCAAGTGCGCGCTGTGGAAATAACAGCTTTGATGGCTGGCCGCTGATTCACCGCCACCGCACTCGTTTTTGTGCTCCTCGCTCCCTATCGTGTTGGTCGCCCATTTGGGCATTGGTTTCTCAAGGCGTCAGCCACATCACCCAGGAGACAAGGCAATGACTAAGCAGCGTAACTTCACCAAACTGGCCCTCATGCTGGGGGCCGCAGGCCTTATGGCCGCCACAGCCCATGCGCAAGCACCGTCGCAAGACAAGGTGCGCATTGGATTTGTGACCGACATGTCCAGCCTGTATGCCGACGTGGAAGGCAAAAACGGCGTGGTGGCCATGCAAATGGCCATTGATGACTTCGGCGGCAAGGTACTGGGTAAGCCGATTGAGTTGTTGTCGGCCGACCACCAGAACAAGGCAGACATTGCCGCCAGCAAGGCGCGTGAATGGATTGACACCCAGGGCATCAGTCTGATTTTCAGTGGCACCAACTCGGGCACCGCTTTGGCGGTTTCCCAAGTGGCCAACGAGAAAAAGCGTTTGCACGTCAACAATGGCGCGGGCACTTCGGCGCTGACCAATGAGCAGTGCAACCCTTACACCATTCACTACGCCTATGACACTGTGGCTCTGGCCAAAGGCACTGGCGGCGCAGTGGTGGAGCGTGGCGGCAAAGACTGGTTTTTTCTGACTGCTGACTACGCCTTTGGTCAGGCGCTGGAAGCGGACACTACGGCTGTACTGAAAGCCAAGGGCGGCACGGTCAAGGGCAGTGTGAAGCACCCACTCAATGCCTCAGATTTCTCCAGCTTCTTGCTTCAGGCGCAAAGCTCTAAAGCCCATATTCTGGGCTTGGCCAACGCTGGTGGGGACACCATCAACGCCATCAAGGCGGCCAAAGAATTCGGCATTGACAAGAGCATGAAAACCGCAGGTCTGCTGGTGTTCCTGACGGACATCCATTCTCTGGGGCTGCGCAATACCGCAGGCTTGCTGCATACCACCAGCTGGTACTGGGACATGAACGACGAATCGCGCAAATTTGCCGACAAGTTCTTTGCCAAAACCAAGCGCATGCCCACCGATGTGCAGGCGGCCGACTACTCCGCCATGTGGCAGTACCTGAAAGCGGTGGAGGCTGTCAAAACCACGGAATCTGACAAGGTGATGGCCTACCTCAAGAGCACGCCGCTGTCAGACTTCTATGCCAAGGGCAGCATCCGTCCAGATGGCACGTATGCCCATGACATGTACCTCGTTGAGGCCAAGTCGCCCGCTGAATCCAAAAAACCTTGGGACTACCTAAAGGTGTTGCAGACCTTGCCTGCGGACACCGTCTGGACCACCAAGGCCGAAACCAAATGCGCGCTCTGGAAGTAACGTGACCCACGCACGCCTGCCATAAGCGGGTGTGCGCGCCACACGCACAAGAGCAACCTCATTCACCCAATAGCGTCTCTCTCATGGAAATCTTCGGTGTTTCATTACCGGGCTTGCTCAGCCAGCTTTTGCTGGGGCTGGTCAATGGCTCGTTCTACGCAATTTTGAGCTTGGGGCTGGCCGTGATCTTCGGTCTGCTCAACGTGATCAACTTTGCGCACGGCGCACTGTTCATGCTGGGGGCCATGGTCACCTGGATGGGACTGAGCTATCTGGGCATCAACTACTGGGTCATGCTGGTGGTGGCGCCCATCGTCGTGGGCTTGTTCGGGGTGTTGATTGAGCGCTTCATGCTGCGCTGGATCTATAAGCTTGACCACCTCTATGGCCTGTTGCTCACGCTGGGCTTGTCGCTGCTCATTGAAGGCGTGTTCCGTTCCATCTATGGTGTCTCGGGCCTGGGCTATGACACCCCCGAGCTGCTCGAAGGCGCGACCAACCTCGGCTTCATGATCCTTCCCAACTACCGTGCCTGGGTGGTGGTTGCTTCGCTGGTGGTGTGTTTTGCCACTTGGTTTGTGATTGAGAAAACCCGTCTGGGCGCTTACTTGCGCGCAGGTACGGAGAACCCGCGTCTGGTCGAGGCGTTTGGTATCAACGTGCCGCTGATGGTCACTCTGACCTATGCCTTTGGTGTGGGTTTGGCCGCCTTTGCCGGGGTACTGGCAGCACCGGTGTACCAAGTGACGCCGCTCATGGGGCAAAACCTCATCATCGTGGTATTTGCCGTGGTGGTGATTGGCGGCATGGGTTCCATCATGGGCGCCATCCTGACCGGACTGGGTCTTGGCGTGATTGAAGGCTTGACCAAAGTGTTCTACCCCGAAGCTTCATCCACCGTGGTGTTTGTCATCATGGTCATTGTTCTGCTGATTCGCCCCGCTGGCCTGTTTGGCAAAGAGAAATAAGAAGGGGCACACACCATGAACTCTCAAAAACTTGCATTCTTTGGCTACGGCGTGCTGCTGCTGGCTCTGATTTTTGCCCCCTTCTTTGGCGCCTACCCCGTGTTTGTCATGAAGCTGATGTGCTTTGCACTGTTTGCTTCGGCCTTCAATCTGCTGCTGGGCTACACGGGATTGCTGTCATTCGGTCACGCCGCATTTTTGGGTGGCGCGGCGTACATGGCAGGCCATGCCATCAAGGTGTGGAGTTTCACGCCTGAGCTGGGCATGCTCCTGGGAACTTTGGGCGGGGCAGCATTGGGCTTGCTGGCGGGCTGGCTGGCCATTCGCCGCCAGGGTATTTACTTTTCGATGATCACACTGGCGCTGGCGCAGATGCTGTTCTTTGTAGCGCTGCAAGCCCCGTTTACCGGCGGCGAAGACGGCCTGCAGGGCGTGCCGCGCGGCAAGCTGTTTGGCGTGCTGGATTTGAGCAGCGACCTCACCATGTACTACGTGGCGCTGGTGGTCTGTGTGCTGGGCTTTTTGGTGATTGTGCGCACAGTGCATTCGCCCTTTGGCCAGGTGCTCAAAGCCATCAAGGAAAACGAGCCGCGCGCAATTTCCTTGGGCTATGACGTGGGCCGCTTCAAGCTGCTGGTGTTTGTCCTGTCTGCCGCCATTACCGGCTTGGCCGGTTCACTGAAAACCGTGGTGCTGGGCTTTGCCACGTTGTCGGATGTGCACTGGACATCGTCGGGCCACGTGGTGCTGATGACGCTCATGGGTGGCATGGGTACGCTGTCCGGACCCATTGTAGGTTCTGCCATCGTGGTGGCGCTGGAAAACAAGATTGGCGACTTTGGCAGCTTCATGTCCAAGCTCACCGGCGTGGAATGGTTTTCCACGCTGGGTGAATCCGTCACCATCGTCACCGGCTTTATCTTTGTGATTTGTGTGCTCGCCTTCCGCCGTGGCGTGATGGGTGAAGTCATCGCTTGGCTGGCGCGCCGTAAAGGTGGCAGAAAAGTGCTGTAAGCCGTGCCGCTGACACGCTAAGAATAAGAAAACCGCCCTCGGGCGGTTTTCTTATGTGCGCGATATGGGTATGGAGGATGCTTTCAGGCCGGAGCTGGCTTTAAGGGGAGCAGGGCACCAAGGCTTTGGCCAATTGCACATGGGCAGGGCCATCCGTTTGGGCAGGTTGCTGGTTCTTCGCAGCCAGATAGTGGTGGGTGTACACCTCCAGATACTGCTCCAGCACCTGGCCTGCATGGGCATCGCGTGCGTGCTGGCTGAGTTCCAGACACAAGGCCGCCACCTCGCTGGTGCAAAAGTGGTCTTCGCGTTTGGAGCGACGCAATTGGTAGCGCGAGATTTGCTCAGGCTTGAGGCTCAGCACCGGAAAGCCATCCAGATACGGGCTCTTGCGAAACATCTTGCGTGCCTCTGACCATGTGGCGTCCAGCAAAATAAACAATGGTCGCTTAGCGGGGCTGACAGCCTCTGCAGGCAAGCTGGTTACTACACGCTCCGGCAACTGGGCATATTCGCTGGGAAACACCACATAAGGCTGCCACTGCGGATCGTTAAGCAAGGCAGTCAGGCCAGCATCAACCTCCAGACGGCTCCAGCCAAAGGCAAAGGTGTCTTGCACCACATCGGCAATCAGCCAGCCCGTGTTGCTGGGCTTGAGCGGCTCTGCGTCGTGCATAAGCAGGCACATGCCCGCCGTGGTGGGCAAAGACGGGCGCAAAGCACACAGGCAATGCGAAGGGCGCAAGCGGCAGCCTTCGCAGCGTTCCCCCTTGGGGCCGCCACGGGCTAAAAAAGGGCGCGTACTACGCGCAAGGCGAGCGGTGCGCAAACGCGCCACCGCATGGGGGAAGGACGGGGTAGAAGCAGACATGGTCAAGCGGCAGATTGTCGCAGTTGCGGCCCTCGGCTGCTGCGCACGACTCAGTGCCCGCCGCCCGCACACTCCAGCTCAAACACAGGCACCGCAGATTTGCGACTGAGCCACAAGCCACCGCCCAGTTCGCTGAAGTGGTGTTCCAAACCCTGGCGATACAGTGCAGCGCGGTGGCGGAACAGGCGCGTATCGGTCAAATCTTCATCAATGATGTCGCGCTCATAATCTTCGCGCGCTACGGCTTCCAGGTACAGCGCGCCATTAGAGAGCTTGCCCAGGTTATGCAAAGCACGCTTGAGGTCTGGCGGGCTTAAATACGGCAAGACACCTTGGCAGATCACCAAGTCAAAAGGCTGGCTGGCTTGGTAATCCACCACGGAGCCACGTTCCCAGCCAAAGCGGCCACACAGGTAATCACTGAACTCCACACCGTGGTAGCTACAACCGGGAAAATGCTGCTGCACCACATCCTTCCACAAGCCAATGCCGCAACCTACGTCCAGCACACGCGCCACTGGCACACGCAGGTACTTCAAATAACTGCACACAAAAGTGCCCAGCCGCTCAATGTGCTCTGGGTCTACCACGCTGGTCTTTTTGTCGAAATAAAAGCGCTCGTAGTACGCCTCGTCAAACCATTGGTCGCTTGCTGATTGCACTCGCCCTCCTTCAGGGATTGGGATATTTAAACAGCCTTGGAGTATGTGTCACAGGGCTTTTCGGCATGAGTCGGTGCGGAATAGAAGGTGGCCCGCATGACAAATTGAAGCCGCATAAGCCCGCTATTTACGCTTGCTTACTACCAAAAGTATGCATGACTTGCTTCTAAGTGACAATTTCGTTATAATCAATGCATTGTTTGCGCAAACAACGCTGTATCTCACACCAGCACTTCGAGTACTGCGAAGAAAAAAATACAAGTGACAGCTGCAGAGACGTTCTGCCGTAAAACGATGATCGCGTAAGAGTCATCGTCCACATACCTATACACAAAGCCCGCAGTTCGCGGGCTTTGTCGTTTTCTCCCTCACATGCTTTCCCGCAAATGGGGGGCGTACATGCGGTCGAGCGCCACGGCCAGACCTGCACCAATGATCAAGCAGATCAGCACCACGGGTAGATGCAGTTCATTGAGCATGCGCAGTGCACTGTGGGTCGGCAATAGCTCTCGCGTGGTGCAAACCACCTCGGCCGCTGCCATGCCTGTGTAATGCATGGCGCTTACCGCCATCCCCATGACCAGCGCCGCCAGAATGCGCGTTTGCTGGGTATTGGTCTGAAACGCCAGCCACAGCCCCGCCGTTGCTGCCACAAAGGCAATCAGCATCGACAGCAGCACCATGCTCCAATCCCACAGAAAAAAGCCGCCAAAGTACATGCTGTGCATGCCCAAGTAATGCATGGCACTGACGCCCAGGCCCAGCAGGGCCCCTGCCAGCATCAGACGCGGCACGCTGTAGGGGTTGCGCGCCACAATGCTCAGCCCGCCAGATGGCGGAGCCCACTGCTGCTATCAGTGAAAGAATGGTTTCAGGCACGGCGTAATTGACCTGCAACGGCAGATTCAGCGCCAGCTGACCAATAAAGTGCATGGTCCACACCCCAATGCCACCGAATGCAATACCTGCCACCAACAAGGTCGCGTTATAGATGCGGCTGCTGGGCACAATGGTGCGCTGTTCGGGCTGGCCAATAATCTTCTCAATCCGGTGGCTGGTGTGGGCCTCGCGGAACGTGTGCAGCTTATAGACCCCGGTCAAAGCGATATACGAACCCATCACCGCAAAACAATATGAAAGCACCACTAAAACAGGGTTGTAGCTGATCGGGATAATTTCATTCACGGTGGTGCTCCTGGTGGTGCTGCACAGGGCTGGAAAAAACGCATACATTCAAGTATTGCGTTTAATGAAGCTGAATAAAAACATTTTGCAACCAAAGAAAATAATTGTTGATATAAAAATACTTTGAAAAATATTCAGTAATAGTTTTTATAAAAATTCAGAAAATTTTTCCGAGAATATTTTGTTTTTATTATGGAAAAATTCTGTGTTTATTATTTTCGTTTGTAGTCATTAATCGATTGACTGATAAAAGGTATTTGCACTGCCCATTAAAAAGGCCACCTCGATGGTGGCCTTGGGCAGGTTAGCGCTGCGGGCGCTCAGATTCAAGCTTTGGGTGGGCGGTGCATCAGGCACACCTTGTTGCCCGATGGGTCACGCAGGTAGGCCAAATACAGCTTCATGCGCTCATCGCCACGCCAGCCGGGCGCATCTTCAATGGCTGTGCCACCGGCAGCCAGAGCTGCTTCATAGGCGGCGGTGGCTTGCTCTACCGACTCTGCCGCAAAGCCCAGCGTAAAGCCGTTTGCCGCTGTGGCGGGCTCGCCGTCGATGGGTGTGGTCACGCTGAAGGTATTGCCCGCATGGCGCCAGAAATAGCGGTGACGGTCTTGAAAGCCCGGCTTGGCACCCAGCGTGCCAAGCAGCGCGTTGTAGAACTTTACCGAGGCGTCGAGGTCATTGGCGCCGAGCATGATGTGGCTGAACATGGTGTGCGTGTCTCCTAGTGTTGTTGGTGAGTGTTCCGTGACAGATGCTAGAGCAGCACGGTCTGGCGGGCGTCGCGCAGGTGATGGGGTAGTTTGAAATTAATAGCTGTCTGCCCTTATGGATATTGGGCTAGAGGCTGTTTTTGCTTGTAATTGTTTTTTTGAGGGTGGCTGGTCGGGTGTCGGCCCGACGGCCGAGTAACTTTCTTATGGCGATAAGAAAGTCACCAAAGAAGCGCGTCTGCCGACGGCTGTCCGGCTGAACTCCCCGGCGCTCCTGCGTCGCTCTGATCAAACAGGCAGCCGGAGATTTGATTTTTTATATTGAAACGCGCGACGCTTGCGCGCGCGTGGTGCGTTGGCGCTGTGCTGCTAAGGGAATGTTTTTGTGATTTAAACCAAATAAGGGTCTAGCCCTTATGTAGCAATGGTAAGTAGCTATGGTTTATGAATAATGCAGAGCTTGTGCCCGTCCGGGTCACGCACATAAGCCAGATAGCGGCGGGGGCCACCGCCTTCGCGCCAGCCGGGGGGGTCTTCGATTTGGGTGCCGCCGTGGGCAAGGGCTGCGGCTACCGCTTGGTCAACCTGCTCGGGCGATGCTGCAGCCAAGCCCAGCGTAAAACCGTTGTAGTGCGTGGCAGGCTCACCATCTCTTGGCATGGCAATCAGCAGGCGAAAGCCGTTGTGACTCCACACAAAGCGGTCAAAACCATTGACATGAATGTGCGTGCTAGGCGCGGTGCCAAGTGCGCCCAGTACAGCGTCGTAGAAGCGGCGGCTGGCTTCGGGGTGGTTGGTGCCTAGGAGGAGATGGGTGAGCACAAGAAAATTAAAAATCTATATTGAATTGAAAATCTTCATCTATTGGGGTGCTCGATTTTAATATTAATGTTGGTCTTTTATCCATTTTTAAGGAGGTCTTCATATTCCTATTAACGTGGCAGTCGACAATGCATTTTTTGAATAAAGAGTCCTTAAATCTAGAGACGTCGCCGGTTTCCGGATAACAGTTTAATATATGGCCTGAATATTTGAAGCCTAAAGAATTGGATGATTGATTGCCTCTAGTAAGAGTTCCCTCAAGTCTATACCGATGATTATGTTGAAGGTGAGGTAGTAGAATATCTTCTTCAGATTCATTAACTATTGGAATAAAAAATGACTTTTCTTTTTCATCAATTGTTTCTTTATTTATTTTATCGTCATTTAATACGGCAATTTCAAATAATCTTTCTTTTTCAATTGGATTTACTATTTTGTGTACAATAGCTGGTGGCATTTTCTTATACCAGTCCAAAAATTCATTGTCTATTTCAATTTTTGTTCCATTAGGGAGTGTAATTAGCGTGTAAACGATACCATTCCTGGTTAATTTTTTTCCCTTTTCTATTTCTTCATTGGAAACTCCAAGTTTTTTGAGTTTTATAAAATCTACAAATGCATTCATGGATTTTGTGAGGATTTTTTTAAAGCTTACATCTTTGAAATCATTTTCTGCTATTTTTTCACCAGCTTTTTTTAAATATGATGCAGAAAAAATTCCACCACTTGTTAAAAGTAATGATGAAAATGGGTTGTCGACGATGGTAGCAATCCATGAACCTTCTTTTATTTTTACGGGAATCTCATATGGATTATCGATAAAATAAGAATGTTGTTTGGAGTTGAAAAATTTAATAATATCGTTAAAGCCCGATAGTGCGTTAGCCGCTGCTGCTAGATCAATAACACCATCTTTGGTTCTTTCTCCATAATATTTAATATATGCAAAATTTTCTTTTGTTAGATTTTTCATATTAAATTGACATTAAGAGATTTATTGATCTAGTCGCCGCCACATAAGCCAATTTGGATTCCATTTCCAAATCCTCTTGGTTCATCTTCTCTTTTGGCTCCGAAGTTAATACCGCCACCACCGGCCATTCCAGCCCTTTGCTGGCATGCATGGTCATCACTTTGATGGTGTTGTCTTGCGGCTTAAAGTCGCCGCTGCCTTTGCGCACTTTGTGCGGCATGCCTTTGCGGGCCAAGGCGCGGCTGCAGATGTCCATGCCGTCCCAGTCCCGGCACAGCACGGCCATCTCGCCCCAGGCGTGGCCTTGGGCGTGCTGCTCGGCTAATAGCTCTGCAATCTTGGCTGCGCGTTCGGGCAGGGTGGGCAGGTTGATGACGATGGGCTCTGGCCCTTCGCGCCCGCAGCCCATGGGGGCGAGCAGGGGGATGCCGTCTTCGTCCTTGGCGTCTTCTGCTTGGAGCATGCTGCCCGCCACTTGGTTGGCCAGTTGCAGAATCTGCCGCGTGTTGCGGTAGTTAATTTTGAGGATGGTGGTGCGGCCCATGGCTTGGATGCCCACGCTCTTCAAACTAAAGCCCATCTTGCCGCTGCGGCGGTAGATGCTTTGCGCATCGTCATACAGCAGGAGCAGGCTGTTGGTGTTAGGGCAGATCATTTGGGTGATGAGCTTGAGCCACTCGGGCGCAAAGTCATGCCCCTCGTCGATCAGGATGGCGTGGTACTGGCCTGCGGGGATGTGGCCTTTGTCCACGCTCTCGATCAGGCAGCGCACGTATTCATCCATCTTCGCGCCCACCTCCCAGTTGGCGGCGTAGGCGGGCAGTTGGTGGTAGGCCTTGAGCTGGGCATACACCCATTTGTGAAAGTGGCGCACGTGCACGCGCTCGCTCAGGCCTTTGTGCTCGATGTGCGCGGCCAGTTTGACGGCCAGCGGCTCGTTGTAGCAAAGCACCAAGATCGGTTTGCTGCCGGGGCCTTGGGTTTGCGCCAGATGCTCGGCGCGGTAGCCAAGGATCATGGTTTTGCCAGAGCCTGCCACGCCGTGGATAACGCGGTGGCCGTCGCCCAGGCTGCGGGCCAGTTGCTCTTGCTGCAAGTCCATCACGCGCATGATGTCGGGCAGGCGTTCTTCGGCAGCGTTTTCTGCGGCGGCTTGGGCGTTGTCGTCGGCAAACAGGTTGTGCTGCTCGGGCACGCGCACTTCGGGGAAGAGAATCCAGCGGATGCGGTCAAGCTGGGGCAGGGTGATGGCGCTATGACGGCCAAATTGGTGTGGAAACATGTTCCACAGCCGTTCCTGAAAGGCTTCAGGTTCGACGTTTTCAAACATTTCGTCTTGGCAGATGGCCAGCCTTGAAGGGATCGCGCCATCCAGACCTGCTGCGTCGAACTGCGCGCGAGTAATGCGCGTTAAGACTACGCCATAGCCCCAAGGGAAGATGGGCTTGCCTTTGTGAGGCCCGTCAATATGTTGCAGCTGTGGGTCTTGCCCCAAGGCGTTGATGACTTGGATAGCGCAGTGGCGGGCTTGGGTGAGCGGGTTGTTCACCGTTTTGGGCTGGCCCGTTGAGGTATCGAGAATCTCGAAGCTATCTCGGCTGGCGTATCGGATGGTGTGGGGGTGCCAGTCCTTGGTCTCCAAAATTAGCGCGCCGCGGTGCGGGTGCAGCACGACAAAGTCTGGGTGCGTGTGCTTGGGGCCAATGGGCACGTCGTACCAGAGCAGGTAGTCGTCCTCCAGCTTTTGCTCTAAACGTTCGGATAAGCGCTTTTCACCCGTTGTCATTCGGTGCAGGCACGTCCCCCGTGCCGGTATTTGCGTTGCCATGGCTGTCTCGCTGCATGCACCCCTGTTGGTCTGGGTGCTGGTTGTATCTATTCGTTGCAACGCTTATAGAAGCAAATGGCATGTGCCTCAACGCTGGCCTACCATCTGTCAGATTAGGACTACAGAAATTTTTTGGTGTTTTTTGGGGTTAGCCCTTGATAGGTAAGGGCAAGTAGCTATATTTATTGAATTTCTACCCATCGCAAACTCTGACAAGCGGCAGCTTTGGTACGCGTTTGTCGGGTGCTTAAGGGGCATACATTGACTTGTGCGCTGCTGTGTTGGCAGGCACCATGCGGTATGAGTGGCCCATGCTTGCAAATTTAGAAGGAAGAACCATGTCTGCACCCTACAAACCCATGTCTTTGCCCATCGCCCAAGTGCTTGATCCGCGCCTGTCGCAGGTGCTGGAGTACTGGCTGGGCGCAGAGCTGCCCTCCAACGAGAGCGCGCTGGCGCGCAAGGCGTTGTGGTTTACCAAATCCGAGGAGATGGATGAAGAGATTCGCCACCTCTTTGGCGGGCTGCTGCAAGAGGCTTTGTTGGGCAAATTGGATGCGGAGGCGATGGAGTCGCCGCTGGGTTTACTGGCGGTGTTGATCGTGCTCGA
The DNA here is from genome assembly GCA_015478895.1 of Comamonas sp. GTDB lineage: Bacteria > Pseudomonadota > Gammaproteobacteria > Burkholderiales > Burkholderiaceae_C > Comamonas. Next base: position 63,297 of record JADMKK010000020.1, read on the forward strand.
TCAGTTCACGCGCAATGCCTACCGGGGCACGCCCAAGAGTTTTGCGGGTGACAAGCGGGCGCTGGAGTTGGCGCTCAAGGGCATTGATCGGGGCTGGGACGTGGAGGACACCATTCCTCCCGTCGCGCGCATTTTTCTGTACCTGCCGCTGGAGCATGCAGAAGATATGGAAATGCAGAACAACAGTGTGGTGGCGTTTGAGCAGCTGCACCAAGAGTCAGAGCCTGAGTTGCAGGATTTTTTTGCGGGCACGCTGGATTACGCGCACAAGCACCTGGATGTGATTGAGCAGTTTGGGCGCTTTCCCCACCGCAATGCCATTTTGGGACGCGAGAGCACGCCTGCAGAAAAAGCCTATTTGAGCCAGCCGGGCGCTGGTTTTTAGCGCAGCGGTAGCCACGGCTTTCTCGTTAAAAAGCCGCTTGGGCAGGAACCCAGGCGGCTTTTTTAATGTTTTAGGCCTCTAGCCCTTATGCAGCAAGGGCAAGTAGCTATCAATTGATGAATCATCCACCCTGCGCCGCGATGGCAAATGCCATTGCAGCGCAGAAAATCGATGGATTGGGTTGCTGAGCGAATTATGGTTTGGCGGTGCTGAACATGTCCTTGAAGCTTTCGCGCAGCACGTTTTTTTGCACCTTGCCCATGGTGTTGCGGGGCAGTTCTTGCTCAATAAAGCAGCGCTTGGGCACCTTGAAGTTGGCAAGCTGGCCTTTGATGGCGTTCAGAATTTGCTCGCCATCGAGCGTTGCGCCGGGTTTGGGGATCACGACTGCAACGCCAACTTCCCCAAAATCTGGGTGAGGCACGCCGACCAAGGCGCTTTCGGCCACGCCGGGCATGTCGTTGATGTAGCTTTCAATTTCAGCGGGGTAGACGTTGTAGCCGCCGCTGATGATCAAGTCTTTGCTGCGCCCGACGATGGTGACGTAGTCGCTGGCATCGATCTTGCCGACATCCCCAGTTTTGAACCAGCCATCGGCGGTGAACTCTTCCTTGGTCTTTTCCGGCATGCGCCAGTAGCCTTTGAATACATTCGGGCCTTTGACCTGAATGTTGCCAATCTCACCGGCTGGCATGGGTTGGCCCTGGTCATCGACGACGCGCAGTTGCACCTCAGGCAAAGGAAAGCCCACGGTGCCGCCCCGGCGGGTGGTCTGGTTGCCATAGCGCGCATCGGCCGCGTAGGGGTTGGAGGTGAGCATGATGGTTTCACTCATGCCATAGCGCTCCAAAATGGTGTGGCCGGTGCGCTCCTGCCATTCCTGGAAGGTCTCAATCAGCAGCGGGGCCGAGCCTGCAATAAACAGGCGCATGTGCCTGGCTTGCTCGCGGGTGAGCATGGGTTCGGCCAGCATGCGCACATACAGCGTGGGCACGCCCATGAAGACCGTGGCGCGTGGCATGGCGGCGATGACGGCCTTGGGGTCGAACTTGGCCATCCAGATCATTTTGCTGCCGTTAATCAGTGCGGCGTGGATGGCGACAAACAGCCCGTGTACGTGAAAAATTGGCAGTGCATGGATCAGCACATCACCACGCTGCCAGCCCCAGTAGTCTTTCAGCATCACTGCGTTGGATTGCAGATTGCCGTGCGTAAGCATGGCCCCTTTGCTGCGGCCCGTGGTGCCGCTGGTGTAGAGAATGGCGGCCACGTCATCGGGCTGCTTGCTCACGGGCGTTTGCGTGGTGGCGCAGCCTGCAGCCTGCTCCAGCAGGGTGCCGCTCTGGTCATCTCCCAGCGTCAGCACATGCTGGGTGCCAGCTTGCTGGGCGATCGGTGCAATGCGTGCCAGATTGGCAGGGGTGCAGACAAAAACGGCAGGTTCTGCGTTCTGCACAAAGTATTCAATCTCGGCGTTCTGGTAGGCCGTGTTCAGCGGCAAAAAGATAAAGCCAGCGCGCAAGCTTGCCAGGTACAGCAGCATGGCTTCCACCGACTTTTCCACCTGTACGGCAATGCGGCTGCCTTCAGGCAGGTTCAGGCCTTGCAGCAAGTTGGCCATCTGCGCGCTTCGTTCGTCCAGATCTTTCCAGCTGTAGTTCAGCGGCTGGCCACTGCTGGTAAAGGTTTCCACAGCGGTGTCTTGCAAGTCGCTGGGGAAAGCTTGGCGCAGGGCGTTAAAGAGGTTGTGGTGGGTCATGGCAGAAATCCAGGGTTCAAGCGAAACAGTCAGAGAAAGCGGTTGGTTTTAATCAGCTTGCACGGCAGGCAGCAAGCCCAGCTCCTGCAAGATGGCGCAGCGGTCTGCATCCAGCGCAGGCGGCTGGCGGCGCACGACGGCCTGGCCGGTGGTGTTTAGCAAGGGATTGCTGGCTACGCGCAGCGGTGTGCCAGCAGGCGTGGTGACCTCGGTCAGCATCTGGCGGGCCTGAACTTGGGGGTGTTCCACCATTTCGGCCACGGTCTGGTACAGGCCGGTGGGCACGCCGCTTTGTTCCAGCAAAGCAATCCAGTGCGCGCGCGGGGCTTGCTGCAGGCGCTGCTCCAGCAAGGCTTTCAGGGCTGCCTGGTGCTCACAGCGTACGGCGTTGTTGAGAAAGCGGGGGTCCTGTGCCAGTGCGGGCAGCGCCAGGATTTCGCACAGGCGTACAAAGGCGTTGTCGTTGCCGACGGCAATCACAAAGCGGCCATCCTGCGCGGCAAACACATCAAACGGCGCCATGGACGGGTGGCGCGTGCCAATGGGACTGGGCACAGAGCCGGATGCCTCAAGCCGGGCGACGGCATTTTCCAGCAGGGCCACCTGGCAGTCCAGCATGGAAATATCCAGCCGTTCGCCCTGCTGGGTGTGCATGCGGCGCATGAGGGCCGATTGCACCCCGATCACGCTGTAGAGACCCGCGGCCAGATCACCAATCGAGACACCTACGCGGCACGGGGCATCAGCCCCGTGGCCGGTCACACTCATCATGCCGCTCATGGCCTGCACGACCATGTCGTAAGCCGGCTGGCGGTGGTAGGGGCCCGTCTGGCCAAAGCCGGAGATGGAGGCCAGGATCAGCTGCGGATGGCGTGCATGCAGCATGTCCCAGTTGTAGCCCAGTTTTTCCAGTGTGCCGGGGCGAAAGTTCTCGACCAGAATGTCGGCGCGCTCAAGCAGGCGCTCAAAAATGACGCGATCTTCGGCGTTCTTGAGGTCGAGTGCGATCGACTCCTTATTGCGGTTCACCGACATGAAATAGGCGGAGACACCCTCTACAAACGGGCCGATGGCCCGCGCATCGTCGCCGCAGCCGGGCTGCTCCACCTTGATGACACGTGCCCCCAGATCGGCCAGCATCTGGGTGCAGGCAGGCCCGGCGAGCACCCGCGTCAAGTCCACCACGGTGATACCAGCCAGCGGCAGGGTCGCTGGGGTGGGCGCTGGCTGAGCGGCGTGCAATGTCACTGGGCAGCTCCATTTTTGGTGGCAGCCTGGGTAATGGCCAAGTATTTTTTGCCTTCATCGGCAGCCCATGCCTTGAACTGTGCGGGTGACTGCGAGGGGCTGGCAAGATTGCCCTGCTTTTCCAGACGGGCCTTCACTTCAGGATCATTGAGTACCTTGGTGCTGGCATCAAAAATCTTCTTGACCACGTCATCAGGCATGCCGGCGGGGCCATACAGGTTGTAAGAGATGGTGAAGTTGAAGTCAGGCAAACCGGCTTCCTTCATGCTGGGCAGCTCAGGGAATAGCGGCGAGCGCTCAGCGGTGGTGACGCCCAGAAGGCGAATCTTGCCCGCTTGCGCGAGTGGCAGCACGGAAGGCGGGGTGCCAAAGGTCATGTCCACATCGCCAGCGGCCACGGCTTGAATGGACGGAGCACCGCCTTTGTAGGGTACGTGCAGCATTTCAATGCCGAATGCATTTTCAAACGAAGCGCCCGCCAAGTGGGTAATGACGCCTGCACCGGATGAGGAATAGCTGAGCTTGGCGGGGTTCTTGCGCGCATGCTCCACCAGTGACTTCACATCTTTTTCCGGGAATTTTTCGCGGACACCAATCAGCATGGGCGAGTAAGCCCAGCGGGTGATCGGCGTGAAATGCTTGTCGGCGGTATAGCGCACGCTTTTGTAGAGCAACTGGTCAGAGCCGTTGAGGCTCACGGTAGCCAGCAGCAAGGTATGGCCATCCGGTGCGGCGCGGGCGGCCAAGTCAGAGGCGATGGTGGTGCCGGCGCCGGGCTTGTTTTCCACAATGATGGGCTGACCCAGCTCGTTGCCCAGCTTTTCGCTGATGACGCGTGCTACCGAATCAGCGCCGCCTCCAGGGGGAAAACCGACGAGCAAAGTAATGGGCTTGCTGGGGAAGCTCTGGGCCGCAGCCGCAGTGCAGATCAAGGTGCAGACTGCTGTGAGCAGGGTTTTGGTGGGCTTGGTGGTCATGGTTGTCTCCTTGGATTTTCTAGGGGTGTCAAACGGCAAAATGCCTTCTTGTTTGCGCAGGCTCTGCGGCCCGCTGCAAACGACACGGTTTACCGGCCTGTGAAGACCGGAGTGCGTTTCTCTTTCCACGCCAGGCCGCCTTCGGCCAGATCTTGAGAATGCAGGGTGCGTTCCACCTCGCGTTGAATGGCTTGGGGGTCGTGCTGGTTGCGTGCAATCAGGTTGAGGTGTTTTTTCATGCCACGCACCGCCAGAGGCGCCATGGCGCGCAGCGTGTTGCTGAGTTGGTCGACGGTGTCTTGCAGTGCTTCAGGCTCACACAGGTGGGTAAGGAAGCCGCAGGCCTTCATGTCGGCAGCATGGAGTTGCTCGCAAGTGAGGAACAGGCGCTTGGCAGTGTCCAGCCCCAGGCGGGTGACGTAGCGCTCCAGCCCTTGGGCATAGAAATGCAGCCCCAGGCGCGCAGCGGGCATGAACATGTTGGTGTGCTGACTCCCGATGCGAAAGTCGCAGGCCAGCACCAGATCGGTGGCGCCGCCATACACACCGCCTTGCAGTGCTGCGATAGTGACGGCGTGGCATTGCTCGAACGCATCCACCATTTCGCCGAAACTACTGCCGCTGTGCTGGCTATTTTTGATGTCTGATATATCATAACCACTGCAAAAATGCTTGCCTTCACTTTGCAGAATCAAGACGCGAATGTTGGAGTTTTTGTTGATAGTCTCTATGTGCTTGATCAGTTCCGGCAGATCTTCAGCAGCCAGCTTGTTGGCCATGCTGGGCCGGGAAAGTGTGATGTAGGCCACATCCTGATCAATTTTTAATTGTGGTTTCATTTTTTCAAAGCCATTAGATATATCAATAATTAAAGTATGAACAGACAAACGGCACCAATAGAGCAAACCCTTGATGGCGTCAGCCTGCAAGACCGCATCCGCATTGCGCTGGAAGAGGACATCAACCAGGGCCGTTTGCGCCCCGGGGATGCTTTGAAAGAGCAGCTTTTGTGCGAGCGTTTCCACGCCTCGCGAACGCCGATTCGTGAGGCTATTTTGCTGCTCAGTGCCCGCGGACTTATCGACATCATTCCACGTTCAGGCATTTATATTAAAAGGCTTGGTGCTCGTAAAATAATAGCAATTATGGAAGGCTTGGCAGAACTGGAGGCAGTGCTGGCCCGGCTGGCAGCGCAGCGGGTGAGTGAGGTGCAGAAGCAGCAACTGCTGGCCTCTCTGGCACAGACCCAGGTGCATGCGCAAGCAGCCAACTCTGCTGCCTATGCACAAGCGAATGCTGCGTTGCATGAGCTGATATATCAGAGTAGCGCCAATGAGTTCATTGCTGAGCAAACACAGCATGCACGCCTGCGGATTGCGCCTTATCGCACCCACATGTTTGCCAAGCCTGAGCGCTTACTGCAATCGCAGGAGGAGCACCAGCGCATTGTGCAGGCCATCGTTCAGGGCGACGGTGAGGCTGCCGCACAGGCAATGCGCACGCACATTTCGGCTGGTGGGCAAGCTTTTGTGGAAGCCGCGCTGCGTGCGCCGAGCTTTGAGAGCGTGCCTAAGAAGTCGAAGCGGGGGACGGGCAGAGAACGCCTCGCGTAGAAGAAAAAGTAGACACAAAAGCAGGCGCAAAAAAGCCGCCTGTGCTGAAGTGCACAGGCGGTCGTGTCGAGAAGCCGATAGCTCTTTATTTCAATGAATACGCCAGACCTTGCACCTTGATGTAGCAGGAGGCTTTTGCACGCTCACTGCCTCAGCGTCCAAGGTAATGCGTGGGTCATTGGATGAGCGATTAATAGCGTTTTAGGCCTCTAGCCCTTATGCAGAAAGGGCATGCAGCTATCAAACTAGATAAATGGTTGCAGAGCGGCTAGCCCTTCACCCTTGCTAGTCCTTGTTAGTCTTTGGTCGGGCGACGGCCGGTGAGCGACCAGCCTGCGTGCAGGTTTTTCTTGTCGTTCTCATATTCCCAATTGGTGCCGCAGCGCTCGCAGACGTAGCGTGTGATTGTCACCATGCCCGTAGAGCGCTCGCGTTTGTAGTTGGTGCCTTGAGCCAATTCAGCGTGGCCGGGAGTTTTGCGCCAGTTGCGCTGGATGCCGGCGCAGGCTTCGCACAGCTCCATCTTTTTGAGTTCGGTCTGACGGTCTTGGTCTTGGGCCATGTGAATGTTCTTTCTGCGTGAATCTTGCTTAACTGTGAATTTTGCCGTTGCTGGCTCCATGAGCGTGTTGCGCGGTCTTTCACAGCAGGCAGCGGGCCCTTAGTTACCCCCAAGGTACAGCGCTGCATCCGCCTAACGTGTTGCAGCTTGCGAAGAACGGCGCACGATCAGCTGGCCGGGCAGCTGGATGTGGCGGGCAGGCTGCGTGTCACCCGCCATGCGTTCCACCAGGCACTGTACGGCCAGTTGTCCCAGCTGGTCGGTGGGCTGGGCGATGGTGGTCAGGCCCGGGCCAATCAGCGTGGCCCATTCGGTTTCGTCAATGCCGACAAAGCCCAGATCTTGGCCCAGTTGCCAGCCATAACTTTGCACCACACCCATGGTGTAGAGCGTGGCAATGGCGTTGCTGCTGAGAATGGCTGCAGGCTGCTGCTTGGCCTGCGCCGCTTGCAGCCAGGCAAGTACGTTGGGGTCTGTAGTAAGGCCTGGGTCTGAGATTTCCAGGTGCTGGCCTTGGCAGTTATCCGCTCCAGCGGGCTGTTCAGCGAGCCAGTCATAAAAGGACTTTTTGCGTGCTGAGCGAGAGCTTACGCCGAGTGTTTGCTCCGTAATCAGGAGAAAGTTGCGCCACCCTTGCTGGCGCAGGTGATCCAGCGCGGTGTAGACGGCGGCGGTGTTGTCCACGCTGATGAAATCGACATCCATACCGGTTTGCTGGCGGTCTACCAGGACGATGGGTTTGCCGCTGGCCTGCGCTTCTTCGTAAATTTGCGCGCTGGTATGGACGCGGTTGAGGATCAGGCCATCCAGTTGCGCTGTCTCAAGCGCATGCATCACCCCACGCTCACGGGCAGCTTCATTGCCGAGGTTGAACAATACGATCAGGTAACCGGATGCTTGGCAGGCTTGCTCCGCCCCGCGTAAAACGGCAATCGAGAAGGGGTTGGTGATGTCGGCAACGGCCAGCCCAATCAGCCGGGTGCGCCCGTGCTTGAGCGACTGCGCCATCGGGCTGGGTTTGTAGCCCATGAGGCGAATCACTTCAGCCACGCGCGCCGCCGTCTCCGCCGCTAGCTGGGTGCCGCCACCATTCATATAACGAGAAACGGTGGCTTTGGACACGCCTGCGGCCTTGGCGACATCGTTGATGGTGATGCGATGGTGTGCCGCAGCACGGGGCGTAGAGCGTGGAAGCGTCATAGTGGTTCAGGACAACAAGTGCGCGGGCTGACGTGTTCGAGCGACGCAAAGGCGTAAATGTAGCTGCATCTGCAGGGTTCTTGTCATTTGAATACAGATGGCGACAGGAAGTGCTATCGACGCAAGATGAAATCGGTTACATGCTAGTTACCAAGAAAAATGCCATAAAGCAAAAATCAATTTCTTAATATGAAATTTGCGCAGTGCGGTATAGATTTCTGAAGCTATTTTTCAGCTGCAATAAACGCTAAAAGTAACAAGCGGTGAAGCTTATTATCTTCTTATCTTGTTGAATTCGTTATGTTTTTTTCATTTTTGTGAAAGCAAGTAGTTGCCGCAATGATGAACACAAACTTGCTCGCCTAGAATTTTGAAACCGGTTTCAGCTAAACCTTCGTTGTATGAACTATCAATTTGAATTTGGGCCTGTTTTTGCAGCATGGCCAACGCTTCTACATGGGACGTGGGTGACGATTCAGTTGTCACTGCTGGCGACCTTGCTGGGGCTCATCGTGGCCATTTTTGGTGCCTGGGGGAAAACTTCAGGCCCTGCATGGGTACGTTTTTTCATCAACGCGTATGTGGAGCTCATTCGCAATACGCCGTTTTTGGTGCAGCTGTTTTTCTTCTTTTTCGCTTTGCCTGCGATTGGCTTGCGCTGGTCGCCTTACACCGCCGCCTTGGTGGCGATGGTGGTGAACTTGGGCGCTTACGCCACAGAAATTATTCGCGCTGGCATTGAGTCAATTCCCAAGGGACAAATTGAAGCCGGCCTGGCCTTGAATCTCAAACGCTGGGAAATCTTCCGTTATGTGATCTTGAAGCCTGCGCTCAAGACCATTTACCCCGCGCTGACCAGCCAGTTCATTTTGCTGATGCTCAGCTCGGCGGTGGTTTCTGTGATTTCGGCTGATGACCTGACATCGGTAGCCGCCAATATTCAGTCGGACACTTTCCGCAGCTTTGAGGTCTACATCGTGGTGGCTGCTATTTATTTGCTGCTGTCGCTGGTGTTTTCTGCCGTGTTCAAGCTGGTGCACCGTGTGTGCCTGAATTACCCAGACCGTCGCTGATCCGCAGACGAAGAGGAATTTGACTATGCGTACTTTTGGTTGGTCTGAACTGTGGTTCATCGTCGAAGCGGCGAAATGGACGGTAGCGCTGTCTTTGATGGCGTTCATTGGTGGTGCCATTGTGGGTTTATTGGTGGCGTTGGCGCGAACTTCGAACCATCGCTTAGCCAGTGGGATTGCTGCGGTGTTTACCCAGATTTTTCAGGGAACACCCTTGCTTTTGCAGTTGTTCCTGGTGTTTTTTGGTGCGCCCATTCTGGGCTTTGACCTCAATCCTTGGGTGGCGGCGGCGGTAGCGCTGATGCTCAACAGTGGCGCTTTTCTGGGCGAAATCTGGCGTGGTTGTATCCAGGCTGTGCCTCGCGGCCAGTGGGAAGCCGCGGATGCGCTGAATCTGAACTACTACTGGCGCATGCGCTCTGTGGTGCTGCCTCAGGCCTTCAAGATTTCTGTAGCGCCTACGGTGGGCTACCTCGTCCAGATCGTGAAAGGCACTTCCTTGGCCGCCATCATTGGCTTTACCGAGGTGACACGTGCTGGGCAAATCATTAACAACGCCACATTTCAGCCACTAATCGTGTTCGGCGCTGTGGGTGCGATTTACTTTATTTTGTGCTGGCCACTGTCACTGTGGGCCACACGTCTAGAGCGTCAGCAAGCCCTGGGTGCTGCACGCTAATTGCAGAGTCCATCAGGGCATTTCAACAACATCCAAGGAGCACAAGATGCAAGCAACTCGTCGTCATTTCACTGTTTCTGCTGCCATGCTGGCAGTAAGCGCTCTGCTGCCTTTCACAGTATCCGCACAAACGGTGGAAGACATCCAGAAAAAGGGCAAGCTCGTGGTGGGCATGCTGGTGGATTTCCCGCCCTACGGCATCATCAACGAAAAAAATCAGCCTGATGGCTACGATGCAGACGTCGCGAAGCTGCTGGCCAAAGAGCTGGGCGTTGCCGTTGACATCGTGCCCGTGACAGGCCCCAACCGTATTCCTTTTCTGTTGACCAATAAAGTGGATGCATTGGTCGCTTCCCTGGCCATCACGCCCGAGCGTGCCAAGCAGGTACTGTTCTCCTCGCCATACTCCGCAGCTTCCATCGTGTTGTACGGTGAAAGCAAAATCAAAATCACTGGCCCTGCTGATATGAAGAACCTGCGCGTGGGCGTAGCCCGTGCGTCGACCCAGGACGTTGCTGTGACCAAGGCCGCACCTGAAGGCACGCAAATTCGCCGCTTTGACGACGATGCGTCGGCCATGCAAGCGCTGATGTCTGGCCAAGTTGATGCCATTGGCTGTTCAGTCACTGTCGCAGCGCAGATCGCCAAGCGCGCTCCGGCTGGCAAATTTGAAAACAAGTTTCAACTGCTGCAGCAAAACATGGCAGTGGCCATGCGCCCCGGACAGACACAACTGGCTGACGCCATCAATGCGGCGATTGCAAAAAATATCGCCAATGGTGAGCTGAACAAGCTGTACCAAAAATGGCTGGGCGCTGATTTGCCCAAGCTCGACTAATGCATGCATGTGTGCAAGGTCGTTCACGCTGACGTGGCGGCCATCGACAAGCACACATGCCTACGTTTCAACCCGAACCAGAAGTCCCGCGGAGTTTTATGACGACCACTGAACAGCCCATCATCCAGCTTCAAAGCGTTGAGAAATGGTATGGCCAGTTTCAGGTGCTAACCGATATCAACCTGGATGTTCGCCCTGGCGAGCGTATCGTGATCTGCGGGCCTTCTGGTTCCGGAAAATCCACACTGATTCGATGCATCAACCATTTGGAAACCATCCAAAAAGGCAAGATCATTGTGGATGGCATCGATTTGACAGCGGGTGGCCCCAATGTCGCTAACGTGCGCCAGGAAGTGGGCATGGTGTTTCAGCAGTTCAATTTGTTTCCTCATCTGACTATTCTGGAAAACTGCACGCTGGCTCCCATGCGTTCACGTGGGCTGAGCAAAGCAGAAGCGCAAGAGCGTGCGATGAAGTACCTCACGCGCGTACGCATACCCGAGCAAGCACAAAAGTACCCGAGCCAGCTTTCGGGTGGTCAGCAACAGCGCGTGGCAATTGCCCGGGCTTTGTGCATGACACCCAAGATCATGCTGTTTGATGAGCCCACCTCGGCCTTGGATCCTGAGATGGTCAAGGAAGTGCTCGACACCATGATTGGCTTGGCCGATGACGGCATGACCATGCTGTGCGTGACGCACGAAATGGGGTTTGCCCGCAGCGTTGCCGACCGCGTCATTTTCATGGCGGAAGGCAAGATCATCGAGCAAGCGCCACCGCAAGAGTTCTTTACCAACCCTCAGCATCCCAAGACCCAGACCTTCTTGGGCCAAATTCTCAGCAACCACTGAAAACCAAAGTTTTTACGCTTTGGCCTGATGGCTCCCGCTACCAGGCTTAGCCGCTGCATTCATTGTTTGGAGGCGTTCATGCCCACTCCTAGCTCTACATCCTTGCCAGAAACACTGGTTTCACTGACTTCATTCGGCGCTGCCGAAGTTCGCCGCCACGGCCAGCTCTGGTTTGCGCAGTTATGCGCACAAGCTGGTGCCAACGCTGTAGAGGTGCGCGAAGAACTGCTCGTCGATGCAGGACAAGAGTTGCCCGCATTGGCAGCTTGGTTGCAAGACAGCCCGCTGTGGTCTGTCTACTCCTGCCCCCAGCCTTTGTTTGATAAGCATGGCAGTCTGGATGAAGGCGTGCTTGCGCATGCCCTGACCGCTACCCAGGCGTTAGGAGCTAAGTGGCTGAAGATGTCGATCGGGCAGTTTGCCGCGCAGTCCATCGAGCATTCCGCGCAAGGCTTTGTCTCATTGGCTAAGCAGATGTTGGAGAGCGGACTCACATTGCTGATTGAAAACGACCAGACCGTGCGTGCAGGCAGCATTCGTGCGCTACAGCAATTTTTTGCAGCTGCAGATGCTGCAGGTTTGCATTTGCCGATGACGTTCGATATGGGGAACTGGCACTACGTGGGCGAGTGTCCCTTGGAGGCTGCGCGCTGCTTTAGCCAGCGAGTCGCTTATGTGCATACCAAGGGGGTGCAGCATCCCGGCAAGTGGGTGGCAGTGCCTCTGGCGCAGTCGCAGGCTGCATGGCGCACGGTGTTGTTCGCTCTGCCCACAGAGGTGCCTCGCGCCATTGAGTACCCCTTAATTAATGATGAGCTGACTGCTTACACACGTCAGGAGCTTGATGCCCTGCGTATTGCCACCGTGCTTTGAAGCTTGCTGGAAATAGTGATGTCTAACACCAAGACTTTTGACGTTGCCACCTTTGGCGAAGCTATGTTGTTGCTGATCGCAGACCGCGTGGGTGCGCTGGAGCTGGCGGAATCCTTCAGCAAACGCATTGCAGGCGCCGAAATCAATGTAGCCACAGGGCTGTCTCGCCTGGGCTTTAACGTGCACTGGGCCAGCCGTCTGGGTGCGGATTCCATGGGCCGCTATCTGATTAACCAGATGAAAGCGGAAGGCGTGAACTGCGACCATGTGGTGCAGGATGCATCGCAGAAAACAGGTTTTCAGTTCAAGGGCCGGGTGGATGACGGCAGCGACCCTGAAGTGGAATACCACCGCAAGGGCTCGGCAGCCAGCCTGATGCAGCCCTCTGATATTGATGAGGCATGGCTGCGTCAGGCCAAGCATTTGCATGCTACCGGTGTGTTTGCCGCGATCTCTCCCAATGCACTGGAAACGGCCCAGCGCACTTTGCAGGTAGCGCGGGCATCAGGCAGCACGATCTCGTTTGATCCGAACTTGCGTCCCACGCTGTGGCCGAGTCAAGCAGTCATGCAGCGCGAGATCAATGCCTTGGCTGCCGGAGCCGACTGGGTGTTTCCCGGTCTGGCCGAAGGGCAGCTGCTGACCGGTTTGAACACGGCCCAAGAAATTGCAAAATTTTATCGCCAGCAAGGTGCAAGCCTGGTGGTGGTCAAGCTGGGTGAAGAGGGCGCCTACTACGACGACGCTCAGGCTGGAACAGGTCACGTACCGGGCTGTCCGGTAGAAAAAGTGGTCGACACGGTAGGTGCTGGGGATGCCTTCGCGGTGGGTGTGATCAGTGGTTTGCTGGATGGCTTGAGCGTTCCTGCCGCAGTGCGCCGTGCATGTTGGATCGGGGCGCGCCAGGTTCAAGTGCTGGGAGATTCGGAAGGATTACCTACACGTGATGAGCTGCAGGCGGCAGGCTACTGAGGCCGCCTCCTTCGCACCCCCTACTTCCTTCATTCCTAGCGTATTTTCTGGAGAACGCCATGACGCTATCCGCTCGCAGCCAGATACTGGTATTTCGTGAATTGCCTGTTGATCAATTGGCGCGCCTGGAGGCGGAACACGAAGTGACCGTTGCCAACCCCCGTATTCCTGAGCAGCGCGAAGCGTTCATGGCCGCCTTGCCACAAGCACAGGCGCTGATCGGTTCAAGCTATCCCATCACCGCTGACTTGCTGGACATGGCGCCTCAGTTGCGTATGGTCTCCAGCATTTCTGTCGGCGTGGACAACTACCCGCTGGCAGCGCTGGCAAGCCGAGGCATTACCCTGTGCCATACGCCAGGTGTGCTGACAGAAACTACGGCGGATACGATTTTTGCGCTGTTGATGGCGACCAGCCGGCGCATTGTGGAACTGGCAATGCTGGTGCGCGAAGGGCGCTGGGAACGCAACATTGGCGAAGCGCTGTTTGGCCACGATGTTCACGGCAAAACCATCGGCATCATGGGGATGGGGCGCATCGGTCAGGCGCTGGCACGCCGCGCCGCATTGGGTTTTGGCATGACGGTGCTGTATGACAACCCGACAGCCGTACCCGACGAGCAATTGGGGTTGCTGGCTGGCAAAGTGCGCCACGTACCGCGCGGTGACCTGCTGGCGCAGGCAGATTTCGTGGTTTCTGTCCTGCCACTGACAGACAGCACACGCAACTGCATGAATGCGCAAGCATTTGCTGCGATGAAACCAGGGGCGATTTTTATCAACGGTTCTCGCGGCGGCATCGTGGACGAAGCTGCATTGGTTAATGCGCTGGACAGCGGCCATTTGCGAGCCGCAGGTCTGGATGTGTTTCAGCAGGAACCCTTGCCACTGGACTCGGCTTTGCGTACACATCCCCAAGTGCTTCCACTGCCGCATATCGGCTCCGCCACCCATGAGACGCGTTATGCCATGGCGCGTTTGGCCACCGATAACTTGTTGCATGTACTGGCGGGGAACCGACAGAAAGCCTGCGTTTTTGTGACACAGCCTGAGCTTTGAATTATTTGACCGCTTTGTATTGAGTTCAGCAGCACCAGCAAGGAATATGCACATGGCAGTAAGCCCGGTTTTAACGGCCAGTGATGTGGTCAACGATGCAGCCGTAATCCCAGTCATCGTTGTCGATGATGTAAGTTTGGCCGTTCCCATGGCGCAAGCCTTGGTTGCTGGGGGTATCCGCATGCTGGAGATCACCTTGCGCACACCCCAAGCGTTAGCGGCCATGGAGGCCATTTCCAAAGCGGTGCCAGAAGCATGCGTTGGCGCAGGTACCGCGCGCCGGGCGGCGGACGTGCGCGCAGCCGCCGATGTGGGCGCTCGTTTTGTGGTCAGCCCGGGCTATACCGCGGCAGTGGGGCAAGCCTGTCGAGATGCCGGTTTGCCGTTATTGCCCGGCGTGGCCACGGGCAGCGAAATCATGGTCGCTCAAGAGGATGGATGGGATGTCTTGAAGTTCTTCCCGGCTGCTGCTGCAGGGGGCATACCTTTGCTCAAGGCATGGCAAGGGCCTTTTAGCGATGTGCGTTTCTGCCCCACCGGCGGGATTAGTACCAGCAATGCTGCAGAGTTTCTTGCCCTGTCCAACGTAGCCTGCGTTGGAGGATCGTGGCTCACACCTGCTGCGGTGCTCGCCGCCAAAGACTGGAAAACGATTCAGGCATTGGCAACGCAGGCTTCTCAAATACGGCGCGCCTGAGCGCCCTGTATCGAGTTATTAACTCGGCATATCTGCCAATTACCCGATCACACCGACGGTTCTAAGGCTCCCAGGACGCTGGAGCCAGTGACTCCTGTTCCAATCGGCGGAACTGTTTGCTCTGATTGGGTTGGTTTGTGCCTGTCTCCATGAGGGCAAGCGTTCGCAAACTCGAACAATGCTTTTGGAGGACCCACAACGTATGACTGCGAACTTACCCACCTTGGTGACGTTTGCCATTTACCTGATCGGAATGTTGCTGATTGGGTGGATGGGCTACCGTGCCACCACCAACCTTTCGGACTACATCTTGGGCGGGCGCAGCTTGGGAAGTGTCGTAACCGCCTTGTCTGCGGGCGCTTCAGACATGAGTGGCTGGTTGCTGATGGGCTTGCCCGGCGCGGTATTTCTATCGGGGCTGTCTGAAGCGTGGATTGCAATTGGCCTGTGTATGGGCGCGTGGTTGAACTGGCGCTTTGTGGCAGCAAGATTGCGTGTTTACACCGAAAAAGTGGGCAACGCTCTGACATTGCCAGACTATTTCACCAACCGTTTTGAAGACCAGAGCAGCATGCTGCGCATCGTGACTGCCGTAGTGATTTTGGTGTTCTTCACCATTTACTGCGCCTCGGGTGTGGTAGCGGGTGCGCGATTGTTTGAATCCATGTTTGGCATGAATTACCAGACGGCCTTGTGGGTGGGCGCAATTGCCACGATGGCCTATGTATTCATTGGTGGCTTTCTGGCCGTGAGCTGGACGGACACGATCCAGGCCGCATTGATGATTACCGCGCTGATATTGGCCCCGCTGATGGTGATCTACGCCGACGGTGGCGTCCCTGCATCGGCAGCGGTGATTGAAGCGACTCGGCCCGGCGCGTTCGACATGGTGGGCAAGCTGGACATGATTGCCATCATCTCGCTGCTGGCGTGGGGTCTGGGCTACTTTGGCCAGCCGCATATTCTGGTGCGCTTTATGGCGGCAGAGTCGGTCAAGACCATCCCCAATGCGCGTCGCATTGGCATGACGTGGATGATTTTGTGCCTGGGGGGCGCCGTGGCGGTGGGCTTCTTTGGCATTGCCTTTTTTGGCCAGCGCCCAGATATTGCAGGTGGTGTGACTGCCAATGCGGAAACCGTGTTCCTGGAAGTGGCCAAGCTGCTGTTTAACCCATGGGTTGCGGGTGTACTGCTGGCAGCGGTGCTGGCGGCCGTAATGTCTACGCTGTCTTGTCAGTTGCTTGTGTGCTCCAGCGCACTTACGCAAGACATTTACAAAACCTTCTTGAACAAGTCTGCCAGCGAAAAGCAACTGGTCTGGTTTGGCAGGGCCATGGTGTTTGCCATTGCAGTGATCGCCATCCTGATTGCACAAGACCCCAACTCCAAGGTGCTGGGCATGGTCAGCTATGCGTGGGCTGGTTTTGGTGCAGCTTTTGGCCCCATCGTGCTCTTTTCGCTGCTGTGGAAACGTATGACGCGCAATGGCGCGCTGGCTGGCATGGTGGTGGGTGCTGTGACCGTGCTGGTGTGGAAGCAATACAGCTGGCTGAATCTGTATGAGATCGTGCCAGGCTTTATCTTGTCGTCCATTGCCATCGTGGTGTTCAGTCTCATGGCCGCTGCTCCTTCGCAGCGTATGCAGGCGGTACACGATGAGATGGAAAAAGAGATCGTGCAGCACGGCGAATAAGCAGCTGCGCGTACAGCGCAACACGTGTTCGAAACCCCGCAGCGGCTTGGCCCTGCGGGGTTTTTTGTTGCGTTGTTGCGACGTCGCGTGGTGTTGAATGCAGGAGTGTTGGTGAAGTGGATGCTGTTGCCAACAACTTTGCTGGGTGGCAATGCACCAAGCTATAGGTTGGCATCTTGTAAAACCAAGGGGTATCAAGCTGGTAGCTAATTTTTTTCGGGGAATAAACCCTGCATTCGCGCACTATCAGCAAGTGGACGTTGGGTCAATGACCTAAGTCAAGCGTGATGAGGCATCTGTACGCCGTGCACCGATTGCATTAACTTGCTGCACCAAAGCCCGCGTGACGGGCTTTTTTCATGACTTTAATGCCCGGCGTTGTGCAGGTGGCGGGCATGCTTAGATAGCGAGTTTGATATGACCACTTCTTCTTCCTCTTTTCCCTCCAGGAGCATGCGCATTGGTGCGCGTCTGGGCGTGGCCTTTGCGGCTGTCATTGCACTGATGGTGTGCATTGTGGTGGTCGCACTGCTGCGCATGAACAATTTGAGCCATGCAACGCACCAGATCATTGACGTGGAGTGGGCCAAAACCGAAGCCGCCGCAACGCTGGGCGCTATGGCCAATCTGAATGCGCGACGCACCGTGCAGCAACTGGTAAGTACCCCCGAAGAGCGCCAGCAATTGCGCCAAGAAATTTTGGGTGGCCGTGAAATGTTTGTAAAGGCTTTCAAGTACCTGCAAGACACGGTAGACAGGCCTGAAGCACGTGCGCTGATGGACAAGGCCGAGCAAGCTCGGCAAGCCTATGTCACCTCGCAGACGCGTTTTTATGAATTGCTTGATGGCGGAATGGATATTGAAGCGACCAACGAATTAAAGAACCAGACCTTGCCGCAGCTGGCTTTGCTGCAAAAGTATTCGGATGAGGTCGCAGTGCTTGAGAAAAACGTGGCGGTGCTTGCCGGTAATCAGGCGATTGCCGATGTCGATAGCGCGCGCTGGACGCTCAGCTTGCTGGGCTTGGTGGCTGTGCTGATTGCCTTGGTCATGGCGTGGCGTATCACGCTGTCGATCACGACACCGATGGCGCAAGCCGTGCAGGTGACTCAGGCCGTGGCCGCAGGCAATTTGAACCACCCCATTGAAGTGACCAGCAACGATGAAACCGGCCAGTTGCTGCAGGCGCTCAAGCATATGAACACCAGCTTGTCCAGCATTGTGGGGGAAGTGCGCCATGGCAGCGATGCTATTGCCACGGCCACGTCGCAGATTGCCAGCGGTAATCTGGACTTGTCCAGCCGCACCGAAGAGCAGGCCAGTGCGCTGGAGCAAACCAGTGCCGCCATGCAGGAGTTGGCAGGCACCGTGCAGCAAAACTATGTCAGCGGCAAACAGGCGGCTGAGCTGGCCGAATCAGCCTCCCAAGTGGCCGTGCGCGGTGGTGAGGTGGTGGGTGAAGTGGTGCACACGATGGAAGCCATCAACACCTCGTCGCGCAAGATTGCGGACATCATCGGCATCATTGATGGCATCGCTTTTCAGACCAATATCTTGGCGCTGAATGCCGCCGTAGAAGCGGCGCGTGCTGGTGAGCAAGGGCGGGGCTTTGCCGTGGTTGCCAGCGAAGTACGTTCACTGGCCGGGCGTTCTGCCGAGGCTGCCAAGGAAATAAAGGGCTTGATTACGGAGTCAGTGGACAACGTTAGCAGCGGCTGCACGTTGGTGGAAAAAGCGGGCAGCACCATGGATGAAATCGTGGTGAGCGTGCGCCGCGTGGCAGACATCATGACCGAGATCAGCGAAGCCAGCCAAGATCAAAGCATGGGTATCGATCAGATCAAACAGGCCATGATGCAGATGGATACAGTGACCCAGCAAAACGCTGCGCTGGTGGAAGAAGCGGCGGCGGCTGCCCAGTCGCTGGAGTCGCAGGCACAAGGTCTGGTGGGTGCCGTCAGCGTCTTTCATACCGGTAATAACAGCGCACAGTTGCTGCAGCGCCCGGCTGTGCTGGGCCTTCACCGCGCAGCCCTGCAACTTGAACAAGGAGCGTGACATGGCATATTTCGAATGGGCTGAAGACATGGTGATTGATGGCGGCCCCATCGACAAAGATCACCGCCTGCTGGTGGATCTGGTCAATGAATTGCACACCGCCACGGCCCGTGGCGCAGGCCGCGAAGTGGTTGCGAGTATTTTGAGCCGCACGCTTTCCAGCACCCGTGAGCACTTGACCCGGGAAGAAACATTAATGCAGCAAATGGGCTTCCCTGATCTGGAACAGCACAAATGCGGGCATGAGGCGTTCATGGAAAATCTCTACGGCCTGCAGCGCAGACTCGAAGAGGGCGGGATTACCGTGGCCTCCCAGCTGTCCAGCGTTTTGCGCGACTGGTTATCGCTGCACATTCGTCGCAATGACAAAGAGATTTTGAAATTTCAGCGCCGCCGCCAGCGTGAGCAGCAACGTGCAGCAGCGCAAGCTGCCAGCATCCCCGCCCTGGGTGCCAAAGTTACGCCCAAGCTGCCAGCGAAAACCAAACTGCTGTCACGTTAACCGCCAGTTCTAATTTTTAAATTGATAGCTGCTAACCCTTTATCTATAAGGGCTAGCAGCTATTTTTGTTCATAAACCGTCGGCACGATGTCCTTGGGCGTGCGCCTGCCTGTTGCACCTGCACATGTTGGCGACGCGCACAAGCGCATAGAATTTCGCCTTTGGTGCTCGCAGTGCCCCTCTTGGCGCTGCAGTTAAACGGGAAACATGGGCAGGTCTGCGCTTTATGCAGATCGCCGCGTGTACTGCCCCCGCAACAGTGTGTGCATGGGTTGTCAATGCTTGGTGCTTTGACAACCAGCCTGTCTGCTTTGCCACTGGAGTTTGCTGCTCTGGGAAGGCTATGACAGTCGGTGCATCAGTCTGGATACCGGCCAAAAAAGGTCCGGCTTGCTGTCAGCTCTGGCTGCACAAGTTGGTGTTGAGTGAAGCACAGGCGGGGACGCTGGTGCTAACTGATCGATATCTCATGCAAACTTTGAATCCCTCAATGACGGATAGCGTGCGCGCATCCGTGCGTTTTCCTATGGCCGCTGTGGCACTGGCTGTGCTGGCATTTACCTCTTTGACGTCCGCGAAAGAGGTCAACATGGGCACCACCGTGGTCACGGCCACCCGCTCAGAAGCCAAGCTGGATGACGCCTTGGCCGACGTGCGCGTCATTACCGCCGAACAAATTCGTAACGCACCGGGTCGATCTTTGGCCGAAGTGCTGCAGCGTTTTGCGGATGTCCGCATGGCCAGCAATGGTGGCCGAGGCAATACCCAAAGCGCTTACATTCGCGGCAGCAAACAAGTGGTGCTGCTGATTGATGGCGTGCGTTATGGCTCTGCCACCATGGGTACACCCACGCTGGAAGCTATCCCGCTGGAGCTGATTGAGCGCATTGAAGTGGTGCATGGCCCCGCTTCGGCGCTGTATGGCAGCGATGCGATTGGCGGCGTGATCCAGGTGTTCACCAAGCAGGGCAAGGGCGCACAAAAAGCATTCGAGCCCAATGCGTCGGTCACTTGGGGCAGCGGTGGCTACAAGGCGGGCGACGCAGGTTTTGTCGGCGCGCAAAGCGGCTGGAACTACAGCTTGCACGCTGCCCGTGTGTTGGACCCGGGCTTTTCTGTGACCAACGCCAAGCTGAGCGCCTATCGCCCAGACAGCGACAAATTTCACCAAACTTCGGTGGCTGCAGCGTTGGGGTATGCCTTCAATGCCGATTGGCGCCTGGACGCCAACTTCATGCACTCTGAAGGTGAAGCGGAATACGACTTGGACGGCGTTTACACTCCGCTGGGTTTTGCGGTGGTAGATGCTTCGTACAACGCGGTGGAGGCCGAAACGGCGCAGCTCAAACTTACCGGTGTGTTGTCACCGATCTGGAAAAGCAGCCTGAGCATTGCCCGTTCGCAAGATAAGCAAAGTGCCCACCACAGCTTGTTGACGGTGGCTGACAGCTATACCGATTTGTTTGGCACGCAGCAGCAAGAGTACAAGTGGAACCATGAGGTCAAGACCCCGCTGGGCCTGGTGGTGGCGGGTCTGGAACGTTTGGAGCAGAAGGTGTCCTCCTCCGAAGCCTATGACCGCGATGAGCGCAGCACGAATTCGTTGTTTGCCGGTATCAATGGCAGCCATGCCCGCCACAGCTGGCAAGTCAATGCCCGCCGTGACAAGGATTCGCAGTACGGCGGTTTCCACACATGGGGCCTGGCCTATGGCTATGACATCGTGGATGGCCTGCGCGCACATGCCTCGCGTGCCAGCAGCTTGAAGGCGCCCACGTTCAACGATTTGTACTATCCGTACTCTGGCAATCCGGCACTGCAACCCGAAACGGCGCTGAACAATGAGCTGGGCTTGAGCTGGAAGACTGGGGGCCACCAATTTAAATGGGTGCGGTTTGACAACAAGGTGAGCAATTTGATCGCCTGGGCACCGGTTGACCTTAGTGATATGGGCGGCATATGGCTGCCCAGCAATATCAACAGCACACGCCTGAAGGGCTGGTCGCTGGGCTACCAAGGTCAGTGGCAGCAATGGAGCGCAGCCGCCAGCTACCAGCGCCTGGATGCGCACGACCAGCAGTCGGGCCAGCGCATGACAGACCGCATGGCCAAGCACCAAGTCACCTTGTCGCTGGATCACCAAGTGGGCGCATGGAAGCTGGGCAGCTCTGCAGTCCACGTGGGCCGCCGTACCGATAGCAGTGGCAGCATTCAGTTGCCCAGCTACACCACGCTGGACATGTCTGCCGAATACCAGTTGGCCAAAGACTGGGCCGTGCAAGCGCACGTGGCGAACCTGACCGACAAAACCTACGAAACCGCTTATGGCTACAACCAGCGCGGCCGTACCGGGTTTGTCACTTTGAAGTGGCTACCCCGCTAAGCGCAAGCAGCGATCTGTTCACGCAGATCAGATGGTTTTCCCTTGTAGCGCACAGAAGCACTGCCTCTGTGCGCTTTGTTTTTTCTTGAGTTTTTCCTATGAAACCCAGCAAAGTCCTTGACGAAATTTGCTATCCATTCATTCACGAAACCGCCTGCCTCTGTGACTTTGAAGTAGTCACCGATGAGTGGTGCACGCAGCTGGGCATGGCGTTGTCCGCCACACCAGCGGAGCTGGTCGATATCGCAGCCGACCTCGATCACCTGCAGCCTTTGGCGTTTCACGTCAATGGCTCCATCCGCGGCAAATTGGCTGTGGAGGAAGCAGATGTGCAATGGGTGCTAGAGCGCATGGCGCACTACCGCCAGGAACTGGGGCCGCGTGAGCATGCGTTTGTACTGCCCCGTGGCACTGCGCCTGTGCCGCAACTCCACCAGGCGCGCTCAGGCGCAAAAAAGGCGATTCGCGCCATGGTGCGGGTGGAGCAGGAAGGGCGCGAAGTGGCCGCCGTGCTGCCCCGCTTTTGCAATGCGGTGTGCAATCTGCTGTTTTTAATGACGCTGGCGGTCAATCTACGCCGGGGCGTGCAAGAGGTCGCTTTTGTTAGCAAAAGCTACAAAGTGCATTGAAAGCACTCGTGGTTGGGTTGCGTAGGCCGCGTGAAGTGTTGTTAACGCGTGCGCGTCACGTTGGCGTCGACTTCACCAAACACGGTAATGCCACTGCCGCTCTGCGCCGAAGTGCTCGAAGGCTGGTAGTAGCCGGAGTTGGCACAGCCGGTTAATGCGGCCACGAGGGCCAAAGTTGCCAGAACCGAGATACGCATGGAAAGTGCTCCTGAAAAAGTACCTAAGGCTGCATCCTAGAACAGGCGATAGCCCTGGTGCGTAAGCAAGCGTGTGCTAACAAGCGTGTGCGGTGGGGCAGGAGGGCCAGTTTTAACGCGCTGGCTGGGCCTTGGTAATGACGTCCATGGCCGCATGCACCAGCTTCATGGAAGCCAGTGGGTCATCGCAGGCAATCGGGCGGCGCTGGGGCATGCTGCGCAGCCAGGTGATCTGGCGTTTGGCCAACTGGCGCGTAGCGGCAATGCCTTTCTCGCGCACCAGATGCATATTGATTTGCGGCGCGTTTTTGCGGGCTTGCCAGTCCAGCTCCTCCCATACCTGGCGGTAGCCGACACAGCGCATGCTGGGCACATCCAGATGCAAATCACCGCGTGCGCGCAGCGCCTGAACTTCTGCGAGGAAACCGTTGTCCAGCATGGCATCAAAGCGCTGCGCAATGCGCGCATGCAGCCAGGCGCGGTCTTCAGTTTCCAAGGAAAAAAGCGTGCAATCGAAAGCGGGGCCTTGGCTTTCAGCTCTCTTTTTAGCTTGGTGAAAGCTGGACAGGGGCTGCCCCGAAACCTGCCACACCTCCAGAGCACGCTGAATGCGCTGGCTGTCGGCGGGGGCCAGGCGCGCTGCGGTTTCCGGGTCTACCTTGGCCAACTCGGCGTGCATGGCTGGCCAGCCCAACTCGGTGGCCTGCGCATCAATGCGGGCGCGCACCTCAGGGTCGGCGGCGGGCATTTCGTCAATGCCTTCCAGCAGTGCTTTGAAGTACAGCATGGTGCCGCCCACCAGCAACGGAATAGCGCCGCGCGCGCGAATCTCGGTCACCAGGCGCTGTGCATCTTGCACAAACTCGGCAGCGCTGTACGACTGCAGAGGGTCAAGAATGTCAATCAGGTGGTGCGGCACGGCGGCTTGCTCTTGGGGCGTGGGCTTGGCAGTGCCAATGTCCATGCCCTGGTACACCAAGGCGGAATCGACGCTGATGATTTCACACGTTTGGCCGCGCTGGTTCAAAACGGCAGCCAGCGTTAAAGCAGCATTGGTTTTGCCCGAGGCAGTGGGGCCAGCAATGGCAATGCAAGGCAAGGTAGAAGCGGGGGCAGAGGCAGTCAAGATAGGCAACGCAAGCTAAAAAATCAAACCAAACCAGCGCCGCAGCATTGCGCGCCGGGGTCGCCGTGGCGGCGCACCGGCGTGCATGATGCCAAGGCCGCAGCCAAACACTCCAAGCACAGGCCGAAAACCAAGGGGTACACAGTGTCATTGAAGCGTTTGCCCGGCACCTGGCCGCCGGCCAAAGCCAACCCCATCATCAGGAGCAGCGCGCACGCTACAGACGCAGGCAAGGCAGGCGCACAGGGAGCAAAAAGCTCGTGAAACGGCGACTGCCGCGAGCTTGGCAGAAGCGTTGCGTCGCGGTGTCGTTTGCTTGAAATAGTGGTCAAAAGTGCCGCTGAACCTTATGTATAAAAGGCTGATAGCTAGCAATTTTATGCGATGGCAGGCACATTCATATTCACAAAAGGTGCATGGTTTCGGACTATGCTTGCCAAGCTGTTGGCGCCATGTTTGCAGGCGCTGTTCAAGGGAATCTCTGACCATGCTTTTAGGCCTTGCCGCTAATCGGCTGCACCACCAAACCGAAGATGCCGCCCTGTTTGATTTGCTGCGCGCCTGTGGCGCAGGCATGCGTGAGTTGCAACTGGGCCTGCACGCTGTAGGGCGTACCTATGACGCCATCGCCGCTGCAGACATGCTGCATCGCTACCCTGGCCTGGTTCGCTACCCCTATGGCCGTGAAGGTGGACTGATGAAGCTGGTGGCCGAAGTGGTCGGCATGGGCGAAGGCCGCACGCTGGATGGCGCGATTTACCTGACGGATCCGGTCGATCCGTCCTCCATCTTTCCGGAAGCGCTGGCCCTCAAGCGCCAGTGCGTCATTCATGGCAAGCCCTTCCTGTCCACGGTGGCCAGCGCACGTGACTGGGTGGAGATGGAACGCATGCATGCAGGTTTGCCGCGTGATGCGAATGCTGACCGTTTTCACCAGTACGAAAACCACACCGTGGCGCTCATTGCCCACGATGCGATGAAGCCTGCCATGCTGGAATTTGCCAGCAAAAACTTTGAGTTGCTGTCGCGCTTTCAGCGCCGTGTGGGCACGGGCACCACGGGCCAGCGCCTCAACGAAATGGCATGGAGCAAAGGCTGGCCTGCCGACCTACCTTGGGTAGACCGCTACAACAGTGGCCCGCTGGGGGGCGATGCGCAGATTGCCGATCTGGTGCTGGAGCGCCGCTGTCAGCGCGCTATCTTCTTTGAAGACCCGCACGTGGCACGCCAGCACGAAGCCGATATTCAACTGCTGGAACGCGCCGTGACCACAGTCACGCAAGAGGCCGTCTGCATCACCACGCCCAAGGTTGCGCAGCGCTGGTGCGATGCTGCGGTGCTGCGCCCCAGCCGCTAAGGGCCGTTGGGTTCAAACCGTCGGAGCGGCAGTCTGTTCCTGTAATGCCTGCTGCAATTGCTGGGCATAGCCCTGCAGCAGGTGCACGGCGGGCTCCTTGCGCGGCCAAGCCAGTGCCACGCCGTCGTTCTCATGGCGCGGCAGCACATGCATGTGAAAGTGAAACACGGTCTGCCCACCTGCTTCACCGTTGGCCTGGAACAGCGTGATGCCATCCGGGTCAAACGCTCGCTGTGCTGCCGCTGCAACGCGCTGCGCGGTCTGCATCACCGCAGCGGCCTCTTCGGGCGTGAGGTTAATCACCGTGACCGCATGGCGCTTGCTGGCCACCAGCACATGGCCGGGGTTGACCTGGCCGATGTCCATAAAGGCCACGGTCAGATCGTCTTCATAGACTTTGGCGGCGGGAATGTCCCCAGCCACGATCTTGCAAAAAATGCAGTGGCCGGGCGGGGAAGTATCTACAAACATAGGCATGGGTGAAGTCTCCTATTAGTTTTCAATTCATGGCTTGGGCTTGAGGTGCGGTAGTCGGCAAGGCTTGTGGAGTGACTGCTGGGTGCTGGATATCCAGTACCACCACCTTCACTTTGCCGGATTGGGCTGCCACGCTGCGTGTGGTGAGCATGCTTTGCATCTCTTCGGCAGTGGTTGGGACAGGTTGGCCCATGCCTAAGCTTTTCAGTTTTTTGGTGTCTTGTTGCGTTCCAAACCAAAGCACCAAATAAATCCCATGCTCATGGGCTTGCCAGTCGGTGGTGTACTGGCGCACAAGCTGTGTGTCGGCAGCAGTCCAAACTTCCCGGTGCCACTGCCCTTTAATTTCTATAGGCAAGCGCAGCGCACCCACACTGCAGGTGATATCCACTTCTTTATCGTCAGCAACATGTGCTTCCGGGTCGTAGCGCACTTCTCGAGCACCTTGTCGCAGCAATTCAAGCAAATGGTCTCGGCAACGCTCTTCGCCATAAGGTGTGTTTTGGTCATCGTAAAAACCGCGCCAAGAATCCACGTCGCTGGCGCGAATTTTGGTTTGAACAACGCCTAGTTCTTCTAGCACCCACGCTTGCAGGTCTTCAATAGATTGGGGTGCAGCATCATTAGCAACACTCTGCACTGCATCCAAAGACGCTGGTACGTAGTTTTGTTCACAACTCTTGCGCAATTGCTGATGGCAAAGTGATTGCAGCGCCTCGGTGTAGCCGTCTTTCGGCGCATCGCGCAGTGCTTGCAAGCTAGCAATTGCGTCGGGCGTTGTTATGTTGGCTAACTGTTGCGCGATGGAGTGAAGAAATTCAGTGGCATCCCATGCGTTGTGGCTTCCGCAGGAAACCCCTGCAGGGTGTCTTGCTGCAGGCCAGAGCGCTCGAAAGCGTTGAAATACCCAAGCGCATTGCGTAGTGCTCCAGATTAGAGCCTCACCATGTTGGACGTAGCGGTGTTTTTGGCTACGTTCTTGAAGTTGCCACAGTAAGTTGGCATCGATGGCAAGGTTTTCTAATCGCGAGGATGTCGCCTCAAAATCGGTTAGTAGCCGTATGGCTTCCCAAGTCAGGTGTTTTTCATTGTCTGAATCTGGATGGGGCCGTTGCTGTGCAATCGTACGAAGCGCATCCAGTGCACGCATGCGAATCAAGTGATCGATCAGCTGAATTTCTGTGCTTGATCGAAGGTCTGGAAACCGTTGCAGCCATTCTTGCGCAAGGGCTGTGTTGACTGCTGCACAAGCTTCTTCATGCAACAGTTCATGGAGGTTGGAAACATGTTCAACATCGGCACTCAACTGCGGTTCATAAAACCACCGCAGCCCTTTGTCTAACAGCTTTCTTTGCACCAGTTCTTGATGGATGCATGTTTTGAGAGCTTCTGTCTTGACACCAGAGTGCTCATCAAAGCGGCCAGACTGCAAAAAGAAGAAAGCTGACAGGATGCGTTCATCGGACAGGTCTGAGGCGCTGCGACCATTTCGTAGGCGTTCTAACAGCCCTGCGATAACGATATAGCTGACTCTATATTCAGTATTTTCAACATAGCCTTGCGCAATTTCGTCCAGTGTTGGTGACGTCATTGGCTGCAGCAAGTGATTTTCAAATCCTTCGTACGCAGCAAGGGCAAGAGATTCATTGAGTACGGCGGGGAGTCGTTCCTCTGGTGGCGCTTTCTCGCTGGAGTCACCATAAATACCACGTACGTAAATGGATGCTGGCCGCCAGCAAGCCTCCCAATCACCAGCTTTCAGCGCATCAAGGTGCTCGGTATACCAAGCAATGCTTTGCTTCTTAGCAGCAGCGTTTTCCGCTTGCCGTTGTGCCTTGCGCTTCTCTTGCTCGATTTCCCAATCCGCCTTTGGGCGAGGGGCAGTTAATTGCATGAGCCACGCTTGCTCAGATGGATTACCTGCTGCAAATTTTTGCGCTTTGTGGCGTATGGCAGCGCCTTGCTGATCATCATGCTGAGCTAAGAGCACCAGCTCTTTCCAGCGTCCGTCGTGTGCAGGTAGGGCATCTAGCAATTCGATGAGATCGGGTTCTGCGAGATTTAGAGCCGGTAAATAGTGAGCCAATTGGTACCAGTTGCTGCGCAGTGTTTCTGGGGTGCTTTGTGTAATCAGCAGAGTGTGCTGAATGGATTTTCGCAACTGAGGTGTATCGGCCAGCGCTGCATTCAGTGGATTGTTCTCATGCGTGCTGAGGTGATATCTGTCCAGAGCAGATAACCATTGCAGCACTTGTTGGGCACTAGGCGGTTGTGCTCGAACAGCTTTTGCAATGAGCGCAAAAGCCATTTCATTGACGTCGTCAAGGATGCCGTAATCATCATCTCCTTTCAGTTGAGGTATGCCAGCAGTGAAGACATCTAAAAACTGCAGAAGATGCGATTCGGGCAACTCATTTTTGAGAAAGTAGAACTTTCCAGCCATTCGGCTATCGACGACTGCATACGCTAGGCAAATATCGGCCAGCACAGAGGCCTCAAAATTTTCAAAATCTTGGTGGTGGGCAAAGTCCAAAGCAAGGCGCAAGGCGTCTTCATTTGCCAATGCGGCGAGCTGAGCAACCAGTGTGCGACTCTCTGAAATACTGAGTTGATTGGCAAGACTACGCAATGCTGCGCTTCGAGCTGCGTAGATGTCATTGGCGTCGATAGCTATGGACGCGAGCGACTGGTGCAGCACCTTTACCATGGCAGAGCCTTCTAAGGACTCAATAACCAACACGCGCAGCCAAATCATGGCCGGATCTTTCAGTGTTATCCAATGCGCTACATCCACTTGTAGATCGGCTTGAGCAAAACAGCGTACCTTCAACGAGTGCAGCGACCCTTGGCGTGGGTTGGCTGCAGTGGCACGCGCCAAAGTCTGCAGCAAAAGGCGTGCTTGGTAAGCTGGAAGATCGTCGGTTTCGCCATATTCGATAACGGCGATAGGGTCAAAAGCAATAACTTGCTGTGCCAAATGAGCGTCACGAGCTAACCATGCATAGAGGCCACGCAAACTGGCTGGCACCATGCCAAGGTGTTGAAACAGTGCTAGAAGACGGCGGCGCTTGCGGTCGGTGTCGGCTTGCTGTGCTAGCCATTGGGCTGCCAGATATTCGCCAATGCGACGGTGCATATAGCCAAACTGATCGGCACCATGGGCCATAAAAAGTCTGGTATTGAGCGTGCTGGCAATGTCGCTTCCATTGGGCAATTGCTCTAAATCTTGAAGCAGCAACTCATCTTCTTCGAGATCTGCATGCGGCTTGCGCACAATGGACTGCTTACCGCAAAGAAGGAGGGCTGCACACGCAGCGCCTGATGCCGATACAAGCTTTGCAATAGGCAATGGCGGTTTTTTTACGCCGTTGTGTTCTTTTGCCAGCTCTTTGGTCGCCATCTTGAAAAGCTCTGCCCGTGTCTGCGGCAGCGTTGTTTTACTGGCAACCGCACAGATCAAGTCCAAAGTCTGCGGATTGCCTAGCCAATCTACTAAGCCCAATTGCTCAAAATGCGTATGCACTTCGGCTGCGCGAGGGACTCCTAAGCGGTGGCCTAGAAAGCTGAGTATTTCTGCTTTTGAGAATGGTTGAAGATGGACTTCTAGAGGTGATTGTTCGTAGTCGCCATCTTTGATTGTGGAGGTGTAGCTACGACTGTGCCATTCGGCTACGCGGCAAGAGAGTACAAAGCGCGGGAAGCCAAGCTGCTCTAGTTTTTCCAGTACTTTGGAAATTGCGTCTCCCTCGTTTTTGGAGGCAGCCTCATCTAGCGCATCGATAACTAAGGTGCTGCCATCTTGGTAGATCGATTTGGCATCCCTCTGCATGAGCTTTTTCGCTGTGCAGTAGCTGTAACCGGGCTGTTGCCCAAGGCGCTTCATCAACTCGGTTTTGCCCATGCCCGCTTCACCCAAAACGATGAGGGGGCGAGTTTCTTGAAGCAGATGTGCTTCGCCAAGTTCAACTTTTTCGTCTTGACTATCAGCACCTACTTTTGTGTACCAGAGCGTGCGCGGGATGTAGTTATTGTCCATTCAGCCTCTTCCTCACTGGCTGTCATTGTGGGGGAGGAACCTCTGGATTCTGGATGGGGTGAAATCAGGGTTAGTGCTTAATTTCGTCTAGAATCCGCCGCTTCGCTTTTCAGTTGCTCCGCTGACTGGCGTTTTCATATCCGGAGCCATGTAGAGGACTACCATGTATAAAAACCTCGCAGCCACGCTCGTGGCCGCCTGCGTTGTCGCCACTTCTTTCGCGCAATCCGAGACAACGCCGAAATCCCCCTCCACAGCCTCAGCAACCACCAAAGTTGGCTTTGTGTATGTCACGCCCGTTCTGCCCGCAGGATGGACGCGCCAGCATGAAGAGGGGCGGCTGGCACTGGAGCAATCCATGCCCGGCCAAGTCACCACCAAGGCGGTCGACAACGTGCCGGAAGGTCCGGACGCAGAGCGTGTGATTCGTGACCTGGCACGACAAGGCCATCAATTGATCTTCACCACCAGTTTTGGCTATATGGAGCCCACATTGCGCGTGGCTCAAGAATTCCCGAACGTGAAGTTCGAACACATCACGGGTTACAAGCAGGCGGACAACGTGGCCACGGCCAATGCGCGCCATTACGAGGGGCGCTATCTGTCAGGTATTGCCGCAGGCCGCGTGAGCAAGACTGGCGTAGCGGGTTTTGTGGGCGGTATGCCGATTCCTGAGGTAATCCAGGGCATTAACGCGTTTGCCTTAGGCATGCGCAGCGTCAACCCCAAGGCGCAGGTCAAGGTGGTGTGGCTGAACGCCTGGTTTGACCCACCGCGCGAGCGCGATGCCGCCATGACGCTGATGGACCAGGGCGCCGATGTGTTGTCCTTTCAGGTGGCCAGCACGGCCGTGATGGCGGCGGCGCAAGAGCGCGGCAAGATGGCCGTGGCCTTTCACTCCGACATGCGCAAAGCTGCACCAGATGCCCAGTTGCTGGCAGTGACCCACCATTGGGATCGCTATTACGCCGACCGTGTGAAGGCCGCGCAAAACGGCACATGGAAGTCTGGCGACGCCTGGGGTGGCGTCAAAGAAGGCATGGTGCGCGTAGAACACTTTGGCCCGCAATTGCCCCCAGCCGTGCGCCAGGAGTTGCTGCAGCGCCAGCAAGAGATCGCTGCAGGCCAGCTTGTGCCGTTCAAGGCCACGCATGCCGAGGTGCGCGATAACCAAGGGCAGCTGCGTATTCCGCGCAACCATCAACTGACGGATGCACAGCTGCTGCAAATGGACTGGCTGGTGGAAGGGGTAATGGGTACTACCCAGTAAGCTGCCCGGGCAGCAAGTTGGAAAGTACGTAGCGCATTGCTGCTCCAGCAACTTGAAAATCAGGAGCTGTATGCCGTTGTCGCAGCTTGTTTTTGGCATGTTTCATGCTGGAAGCCCAACATTGGCAACGGCAAGCTGCTCCTGAAATATTTATCTGACTTTAAATGCCCATGTCCATCAAGCTTTACCGCAGTGCCTTGCTTCGCTTTTCTGAGGATGGGAGCCCGTTGTATGACAGCGATGGGCTGCTGGCCGTCGCTGCGGATGCGCAAGGGCAAGAACGCGTCATTGCTGCGGGTAGCTGGCAAGCCTTGCAGGCGCCTTATGCAGCGCTGCCGGACGTGGAAATCATCCACCTGCCCGGCAAGCTGATTGCGCCCGGCTTTGTGGACATGCACATCCACTACCCGCAAACCGATGTGATCGGCGCACCCGCCGAGGGCTTGCTGCCTTGGCTGGAAAACTACACCTTCCCGCACGAATCGCGCTTTCATGACCGTGCCTATGCCGACAGCGTGGCGGAGTTTTTCCTCGACGAGTTGCTGCGCAATGGCGTGACAACGTCGCTGACATTTGCAACGTCCCACCCCACGTCAGTCGATGCCATCATGGCGGCCTCACAAGCGCGTGGCATGCGCATGATGGCGGGCAAAGTCTTGCAAGACCGCCACAGCCCTGATGGTGTACGCGACGACACCGAGCAAGGCCTGATTGACACTGAAAATCTGATCCAGCGCTGGCATGGCGTAGACCGCCTGGGTTATGCGATCACACCGCGCTTTGCGCCCACCAGCACGCCCGAGCAGTTGCAGGGCGCGGGCGAGCTGGCCGCCAAATACAGCGATGTCTGGATCCATTCCCATGTCTCCGAAAACCTCGACGAAATCCGCTGGGTGCGGGAGCTATACCCAGAGGCACGCAGCTATCTGGATGTGTACCAAGGCTTTGGTCTGATGCGCGAACGCGCGGTATATGCGCACTGCATCTGGCTGGATGAAACCGACCGGGCATTGCTGCGAGCCACCCAAACCGCAGCGGCGATCAGTCCGACCAGCAACTTGTTTCTATCGAGTGGCTACTTTGATTATTTGAAGGCCGATGCCGCAGGCTTCATGTATGGGCTGGCCAGCGATGTGGGCGGCGGCATGAGCTTTTCACCGTTTCGCACCATGCAGGCGGCATACATGGTGGGGCGTGAGCATCACAGCAAAGAAGGCCTGAGCCTCAAACCCGCGCACCTGTGGTGGCAGCACACAGCAGGCGCTGCCACGGCGCTGGGGCTCGATGGCGTGATCGGTAATTTGCAGCCCGGTTGCGAGGCGGATTTTGTGGTCATCAACCCCGCATGCACGCCGCTGCTGGCGCGCAAAACACAGCAGGCCGCATCGCTGGATGAACTGCTTTTTGCCATGATCGTCCTGGGCGATGACCGCCTGATTGAGCAAACCATTGTTTCTCAAGCAAAATAGCGCCATAGCGCTTTATCACACAGCGCACCCAGCTATAAAAAATTCAGCAAAACAGGACACCCCCATGAGCATCATGAGCGACAAATGGATCCGCAAAATGGCGGAGCAGACCGGCATGATCGAGCCGTTTGAGCCCGGTCAGATTCGCGAGGCCGATGGCAAGAAAATCATCAGCTATGGCACCTCCAGCTACGGCTACGACATTCGCTGTGCACGCGAATTCAAGGTATTTACCAACATCCACAGCACTGTGGTCGATCCCAAAAACTTCGACGAAAAAAGCTTTGTCGACATGGAAGGTGACTACTGCATCATCCCTCCCAACAGCTTTGCGCTGGCGCGCACCGTGGAGTACTTCCGCATTCCGCGCGACGTGCTGACCGTGTGCCTGGGCAAGAGCACTTATGCGCGTTGCGGCATCATCGTCAACGTGACGCCGTTTGAGCCTGAGTGGGAAGGCTATGTGACGCTGGAGTTCTCCAACACCACACCGCTGCCCGCCAAAATTTACGCGGGTGAAGGCTGCGCGCAAGTGCTGTTCCTGCAAGGCAATGAGCCATGCGAGACCAGCTATAAAGACCGCGGCGGAAAATACCAGGGCCAGCACGGCGTGACGCTGCCACGCACCTGAGGCACCGCACGGCGCTGCAACCGGCCGACCTTGAGGTCGGCTTTTTTATGCCCGTGCTTTTTGCGCAGCTGCCTTAGCTGGCGTAAACCACGCAGTTGCGGCCGTTGTGTTTGGCTTCGTACAGCGCTTCGTCGCTGCGCCGGATCATTGCAGCCAAATCATCGTTGCCATGACTGTGCAAACTGCTAACGCCGGCGCTGAGGGTGAGGGAGCCCACATGGGTGAAGCTCATTTTTTCGATAGCGCTCAGCAAATCGCTGGCCAAGTGCTGTGCCGCCGATGCCTCAGTGTCGGGTAGCAAGATCACGAACTCTTCTCCCCCAAAGCGGGCCACCAGATCGGTTTTGCGGGTGCGTTGGGTCAAGACCAAGGCAAGCTGTTGCAGCACCCCATCACCGGCATCATGACCGTACCGATCATTGATACGTTTGAAAAAATCAATATCCATGGAAATCACGCTCAGTGGGCGGCCACTGCGCAGGGCCAGATCCTGCACCAAGCTGGCCTGGGCTTCAAACCCTCGCCGATTGAGCAAGCCTGTCAGCGGGTCAGTGCTGGCCAGGCGCTGAAGGGTTTGATTGGCCAATTTCAGTTCTTGATTGGCAGTATGGAGTTCTTGGGTGCGCAGTTGCACCTGGCTGTGCATGGCTGCATTAGCGTCCAGCAGCTGTTGGGTCATCTGTGACAGGGATGCTGACAGTTGCCGCACTTCTCGATTGTTACCAGACAAAGGAATCTCTTGCTGCGTATTGCCGGCGCTAATGCGACTGGCTGCGACAGCCAGGTTGCTCAGGTCGTCACTGACGCTGCGGGCCAGCGAACGGGCCAGCAGTGCGCTCAATAAGCC
The DNA here is from genome assembly GCA_015478895.1 of Comamonas sp. Taxonomy (GTDB): domain Bacteria; phylum Pseudomonadota; class Gammaproteobacteria; order Burkholderiales; family Burkholderiaceae_C; genus Comamonas. The sequence goes on from JADMKK010000020.1 coordinate 96,757, forward strand.
AACCATCAAGCCTGCTGCCAAGGCCCACCACAAAATATGCTTGGCATCGGCATACGCCGTCTCCACAGGTTGGCGTGCTACCACCCACCAGCCCAGATCAGCGTGGAAATCTGGCAAGCGTGCGGCTGTCGTGAGATAGGCCTGCGGGCGGTCTTTCCAGACGATGGGAGCGGCCGTAATGAGAGCTTCGCGCTGGTGCAGTGCCTGCGAAACCGGCAGCGACTGCCCTAGACTGGTGTACGGTGCCATGACACCGTCTGGTGCGTAAATGAGTTCGCCTTTGCGGTCAAAGATGAAGATACTTTGCTGCAATGTGCGGCCCGTGGAACTGAGCAGCCCTTCAACGATGTCGCGTACCCAGTCCCAACTGCCATGAATACCTAATACCCCTGCAATGCTGCCGTCGGGGCGGTGGATGGGAGCGGAAAAATCGACCAATCGCAGTGGCTCGCCGGTGCTGCTACGTGGCAATAAATCTGCCAGCAGTTTCGCAGGATGCACTTCGCTGATAAAAGGTTCGACCATCCCTTGGCGGAACCAGGGGCGGGTCGAGACGTTCACCCCTGTGAGCATGTTGCCGGTAGCGTTGCGTACGACCCCTTGCTCGTCCGCGACGCCAATCCATACGTTATGTGGATTGATGTGCTGGATGCGGTCCAGCATCTTGCCGACGGAGGGGGAGTCAAGGCCCTCATCCCACAACTCCTTGGAGCGCGCCAGCACTTGCGCGCGGTGACTTTGCTGTAGAAGTTCTTTGCTCAGCAGCATTGCCGCGTTCTGGGCTACCGTAGATAGTGCAGCACCTGCTTGCTGCTCAAGGCGCCATGTGAGTAGCTCTCCCGCAATAAAGCTCAAAGTTATTGCGAGCGTTGCAGTCAGGCTGCCAAAGATCAAGGCAATTTGGGTTCGAACACTGGGAAGGGTACGCGCAGGGTGGTGCATGAAATGGCAGCCGTATACAGACAACCTCGGAGCCTTAGCGGTTTTATAGGTAGCGCGCTGTTGCATTACTGCGTGAGGTATTCAGAGAACAACATGGTGCACGGTGGTTCTGGGGGTGTCCTACAAGCGAAAGGCATGAGTCACCCGGAGCAAAATCAAACAGGCATTTCTAAGATGGCGCTATCGCTGATTAAACGTGATGAAGTGCGTACAAAGGTATGACCAAATTCAAAGAAGTTCCGTGGTTTTACGCCGGGTTGTCCATACTGGGCTTACTTGCCATTGCAGGTTTGTTGGCCTTGCTGACGGATGTGATTGACGGGCATGTCAAGCAGGCCCAAGTGATTAGCCGCGCAGCCAGCTGGCAGGGGCAACCTGTCGGCGTGATGCCTCAAAGGGGAGCTGCTGCATTCAAAGGTGATCCTTTCCTGCAAGTGAATACCCTTACGATCACTGCACCGTGAAAAATGCATGGGACACCGTGCCTGAGAGCAGGAAAGGCAGTTTATGAAGTGGGAAGGCAATCGCCAATCGCGCAATGTGGAAGACCGCCGCAGTGGTGGCGGCGCCCCAGTCTTTGGCGGCCGCAATATTGGTATTGGCACCATCGTGGTGGCTTTAATTGGCGGCTGGGTCTTGGGCATTAATCCGCTGACGCTGCTCGGAGTGCTTAGCGGCGGCGGAGGTGGGGCGCCGGTGGTGCAGCAACAATCGCCAGCACAAGGGCCTCCTGCAGGCGATGCGATGGGACAGTTTGTCTCCACCGTTTTGGCGGACACAGAAGACGTTTGGGCGCAGCTCTTTAAGCAAGGCGGGGCAAATTACAAAGAGCCTAGATTGGTGCTTTTTCGAGGTGCCGTGGGCACGGCTTGTGGAACAGGTCAGTCCGCGATGGGCCCCTTTTATTGCCCAGGAGATCACAAGGTCTACATCGACCTGTCCTTTTTCGAGCAGCTCAAACATCAGCTGGGAGCCCCTGGCGATTTCGCACAGGCTTACGTGATTGCGCACGAAGTGGGCCACCATGTTCAAAACTTGCTGGGAATCTCCGGGCAAGTCGATCAAATGCGCAATCGTGTCAGCAAGATCGAGTACAACCAGTTGTCAGTGAAGTTGGAACTGCAGGCAGATTGTTTTGCAGGTGTTTGGGCATACCACGGGCACAAGCAACGCCAAATTTTGGAGCAAGGCGATGTGGAAGAAGCCATGAATGCTGCCTCTAAAATTGGCGATGATGCTTTGCAACGGGCGCAGACAGGGCAAGTAGTTCCTGACAGCTTTACGCATGGCACCAGTGCCCAGCGACAGCGCTGGTTCAAAACAGGTCTGCAAAGCGGCAACATGCAGGCGTGTGACACGTTCACGGCAAAAATTTTGTAGTAATACCTAGCTGTTCGTGCGGTTTTATTTCCCCCGAATCCAGGGGGGAACGCTGGATTTAATGACCTCACACAGTGCTTGGCGCGCACAGTGCGACAATAGCAGTCTCAATGACAAGTTCTTTTTCATCTTTACTCTTGGCGGAGCCTTTGGCACGCGCCGTGGCCGACATGGGCTACGAGTCCATGACCCCCATCCAGGCCCAGGCAATTCCGGTGGTTTTAACCGGCAAGGACGTGATGGGAGCAGCGCAAACGGGTACCGGCAAAACCGCTGCCTTCTCGCTGCCGTTGCTGCAACGTTTAATGCGGCACGAGAACAGCTCGGCCTCACCTGCCCGGCACCCTGTTCGCGCTTTGGTGCTTTTGCCCACCCGTGAGCTGGCGGATCAAGTTGCCCAGCAAATTGCGCTGTATGCCAAGCACACCAAACTACGCAGCATGGTGGTCTTTGGCGGCATGGACATGAAGCCCCAGACGCTGGAGCTGAAAAAAGGTGTGGAAGTCTTGGTGGCAACACCGGGGCGTTTACTCGACCACATCGAAGCCAGAAATGTGGTGCTCAATCAGGTGGAATATGTGGTGCTGGATGAGGCCGATCGCATGCTCGATATCGGCTTCTTGCCTGACCTACAGCGCATCTTGGGCCATCTTCCAAAGACGCGTACCACTTTGCTGTTCAGCGCTACGTTCTCTCCCGAGATCAAGCGTTTGGCGGGCAGCTATCTGCAAGACCCGGTCACGATTGAAGTGGCCCGTCCTAATGAAACTGCTTCTACCGTGGAGCAGCGCTTTATTGCTGCCAATGATGACGACAAGCGTCGCGCTATTTGTGCCGTATTGAAAGAGCGCGGCATTCGCCAAGCCTTTATTTTCTCGAACAGCAAGCTCGGATGTGCCCGCCTGACCCGCGCTTTAGAGCGTGATGGTTACCGCGCCACAGCGTTGCACGGTGACAAGAGCCAGGACGAGCGTTTGAAGGCGCTGGATGCTTTCAAGCAAGGTGAGATGGACTTGCTGGTATGTACCGACGTGGCAGCACGTGGGTTGGACATCAAGGATGTGCCGGCCGTATTTAACTACGACGTGCCTTTTAACGCGGAAGACTATGTGCACCGCATTGGCCGTACGGGGCGTGCGGGTGCCACAGGTTTAGCGGTCACGATGGTGGGCAACTCTGACACCAAACTGGTGGCAGATATTGAAAAGCTGATCAAGAAAAAGATCAACGTTGAGACTTTGCAGCTTGCTGAGCCTCGCCGTATGCGTGAGCGCGAGAGCTATCGGGAAGCCCCGGGCCGCGAAGAAGTGCAGCGTAGTGCTTCTGTGCATGGAACCCGTCCGGTGCGAGGGGCGCGACCTGTGCGCAGTGCCTCTGCGGATCCATTTTTTGACAAGCCTTATCAGGCACGCGAATCACATGTCCCAGCTTGGGACGCTTCCGGACAAGGAACACCTAAAGCCGCCTTCAATGCCAAGGCCAAGCGCAAGATTGCAGCGCTTTTCAAACCTGCTGGTAGCTTCTAAGCGCGTCCTCAGCCAATGACTCCAAAAGCCACGTTCCTAAACAGAACGTGGCTTTTTCACGTTGACAATAATTAACCTGGTTGCTGTTCCTGCAAGCAACGGACTTGGTGCAATGTGCGCTCTGTAAATTCGCTCGATATTTCCATGGCACTAAGGCAGCCGCCCCATACACAACCCGTATCCAAAGCTAAAAGCTGGGGTGAATTCATCAAGCCTAAAGTAGACCAATGGCCAAAAGCGACAATGTCTTGTGCGGTTTTACGCTCGGGACACTCAAACCAAGGCATTAATCCCGCAGGCGCGGCATCTGCAGATTCAGAACTCTCAAAATCCATTAAACCTTCTGCAGAGCAAAAGCGTATCCGGGTCAATGCGTTCACAATCACGCGCCAGCGGACATGCATCTGTAAATCGGAAGACCACTGGTTGGGAAAATTGCCATACATATGGGCTAGAAAATTGGCCAAGCCGGGGCCGCTAATCTGATTGTGCACTTCTTGGGCCAGTGCCAAGGTCTCTTCAAAACTCCACTGCGGTAAAACACCTGCATGCACTAATAGTAACTTTTTCCCTTGGGGACTGACTAGAGAGCGCGCTAAAGGCTGTTGGGAAATCCAACGCAATAAATGGTCGCGATCCTCTGCATTAAGAATATTTTGTAAGGTATCACGCTTGCCAGGTTTACGAATGCCATATGCGCTTGCCAACAAATGCAGATCATGATTGCCAAGCAAGGGTTTTATGGCGTCACCCAGTCGGATGCAGCGGCGCAAAACTTCTGCCGACTGTGGACCGCGGTTAACCAAGTCACCCAATAAATACAGGGTGTCGCGGCTGGGGGAGAAGGCCAGTTGTTCCATGAGTCTGCCTAACGCATCATCACAACCTTGAATATCTCCGACTAAGTAGATGCTCACTTGGGTTCCTGTCTTTTGTGGCCGTAACGTCCACTCGAATTGCGGACTTTGGAGATTGTAAGTTGGCCTCTCTATTATCAAGACACTCGCTGCATATGGCTAAAGCCCTAAGAGGCTAAGGCTCGAGGAAGGAAGCTTCGTAATAAGTGATTCTTGAAATGGCTACTTTTAGGCGTTGTATTACCTAACTACGTAAAACCCTCAGAGCATAAAAAAAATAATTTATTTATAATGAAATTACTTAACTTAAGGACTTCCTTACCATGACCTCTTACAAAGAACTTCTGAAGCAACGCGATGCGCTAGAGCAGCAAATCCAAGAAGCGCGTACGCGTGAATTGGCTGACGCTGTGGGCAAGGTTCGTGCTTTGGTCGCTGAGTATGGTTTGACTTCTGAAGACATTTTCGCCCCAGCCCGTGCAAGCCGTACAGCCAGTACATCCGGCAACAAAGTCGCACCGAAGTACAAGAACCCTGAAACAGGTGAAACTTGGACTGGCCGCGGTAAGGCTCCTAAATGGATTCAAGACCAAGACCGCAGCAAGTTTGTTATCTAAACTGCTCTCTTCTAAAAAACCCGCATTTGCGGGTTTTTTTATGCCTTGGTTTTTTACATTGTGATTAATTTAATATCTATGTAAGTGGCTGAAAATTAAAGTAGTAAATGGAATGTTTCATTTCTAAATGGTAATTCACAGAGGCGGCGTTGTCGTGCATGCCAAGCAGGGGCGATGTAGCCAGAGGCGCTGCAGAAAATTTCATCTCCATTGCTTGGTATCAGGGAGCTTTGTCATTGCTTGATGCGGCAACTGGTATTTCAGCGCCACAATGCGCGGCATGAGAAAACAAGTATTGATTGCAGGCGGCGGCATTGCTGGCATGGCGGCAGCCTTGGGTGCATCACACGCGGGTTGGGATGTCCGTGTGTTCGAACGTGCGCCAGAGTTTTCTGAGATCGGTGCGGGAGTGCAACTGGGACCTAATGTGGTACGCCGCTTGCAGGCTTGGGGCTTGCAGCAGCCATTGCAGGCGGTGGTGGCGACGCCACAGCAGTTGGTGGCGCGCAGTGCGAGCAGCGGATTGATTTTGTCGAGTGCGCCTTTAGGGCAAAGCATGGTGGAGCGCTATGGGGCGGCCTACGTCACCATCCACCGGGCAGATTTGCACGCCATGCTGCTTGATGCAGCGCGTTTGCGCAGCGATGTGTTCATCAATCCGGGGCAAGCGGTGCAAGCCGTGCTGGGCACTGAGCGGGTCACCACCGTGCGTACTTCTAACCACAAAGTGGTGGAGGGCGATGCGCTCTTGCTGGCCGATGGTGTATGGAGCAAATTGCGGGGGCCTTTGCTCGGCGACGAAAGCCGCCCGCGCGTGTCAGGTCACTTGGCATATCGCGCGCTGCTGCCCATGAAAGACGTGCCCAAGGCGTGGCAAAACAATGAGGTAACGGTGTGGATGGGATCGCACATGCACGCGGTGCACTACCCCGTGCGGCGGGGTGAGTTGCTCAATATCGTGGTCATCATTGAAGGCCCGGCTCCGCAAGATTTGGAGCAATGGGACCACGCTGGTAATGCCAGCCAACTGGAGCAAGCGCTCAAGAACACCGCCAGCGGTTTACAGGATCTGGTGCGCAGCGTCAGCGCAGCAGGCCAACAATGGCGTTTGTGGCCGCTGTCTGACAGGGCTCCTTTGCAAGGGCCAGAAGGTATGGCCAAAGGCCTGGTCGGTTTGATTGGCGATGCGGCGCACCCCATGCGCCCGTATTTGGCGCAGGGGGCCGGTATGGCGATTGAAGATGCCGCAGAGCTGCAGCGTTCATTGTCGATGGATGACCTGGATGTAGAGGTGCGGCTGCGCCGCTACGCCTTGAACCGCTGGGGGCGCAATGCGCGTGTGCAGGCACGCTCGATTCGCAATGGAAAAATTTTCCATGCTACAGGGCCGGTGCGCTTGGGGCGCGACTGGTCAATGCGCTTGCTGGGCAGCAAGTTGATGGATGTGCCTTGGCTGTACCGCGGTGACGGCTGCAGCGCGAGCATTCTTTAACGTGACTGCTTTGACTCCGTTTGTATCGATAGCGCATCGCCGGTGCGCTATTTTTTAAGCCTCAGTTTTCAGCAGGGGCGATGCGGGCAGGTAGCGAAAAGCGAGCGAAGCACAAGCCAGCCATGCAGCAATGGTGAGTGACACCGCCAGATAAGGCTCGATGTCGTGCTGCGTGGCCCAAGCCGCCACGACGCCCGTGAACCACTGCATCAATGCGATGCCCAAAAACATGGCCATGGTAAACAGGGACAGTGCGCGGCCTGTAAGTTGCGGCGGGTAGGAGGCCCGCACATCGGCGTATTGCAGGATGCCGTAGCCGGACATCAGCCCCATGGCGATAAAAGTCAGCACGTTGGCGACCGGGTGCATCCACACACCCATCACCACAAAGAGCGCCGCCATCAGCATGGACAGCTTGCTCAGCCAACTGCGGCGCCTGTGCGGCCCGGGGTCTAAGCGGCCAAAAACGGCGGGTGTGAACAGCGAAATCAGCGAAACCACAAAAGCCACGTGCCCACTGGCTACCAGGCTGAAGCTGTACCTGTCCATCAACAAGGGACTGAGCCACAAACCGCGCAGCGAAAGAAAGGCGGCATAGCAAGACATGCCCAGCAACACAATGCCCCAGGTGTGCGGCAAGGCAAACAGCTCTGCAAAGCGCAACATGGCTTGCCCCCATGACTCGCGCTGGGCTTGCGGTGATGCAGCAGGCAGGGCAGGTTCATGTACCAGCCAGAAAATCAGGGCCCATGAAGCGGCGCACAAGGCGGTCAGCAGCCAAAAACCTGTGCGCCAGCCACCGAGCTCTACCACCCAGGCCAACGGTGTGCCTGTAAAAAGCAGTCCCAGGCCGCCCACTCCCATCGACATGCCGGAGAAAAAGGCAAAGCGCTCTGCCGGAAAGTGGCGTGCGATAAAAATGGTGCAAGCTAAAAATGCGGGTGAGCAGCCCACACCAATCAGCAATTGCCCCGCCATGAGCCACGTGTAGCTGGGTGCTGCGGCAGACACTGCCGAGCCCACCATGGCCAGTGGAAAGGCCAGCAGCACCGTGCGGCGCAGCCCGTACAAATCAATGCCGATACCCATTAATAGTTGTGCCACACCAAACGACAGGCCAAACAAACCGGCAAAGGCACCCAGTGACTGGGTGGAAATGCCAAAGTCTTGCAGCAGGCCTTGGGCAAGGATAGAGGTGATGGTGCGAAAGGCCTGGCTCAGTGCAAAGCCGCTGAGCAGGGCCAGCAGCATGATCCAAAGCTGGCGCTGCCCTGTTGCCCGGGTATTGGTGGTGGGGTGGCTATTTGCAAGCATGGTGTGGTGCGCTGTGGCGCGATAACTCTTTGTGGCGCGCAAGCGTAGTGCCTGTTGGGTTGGCACGCTGTCACAGGTGTTTGCAGGCGCTGGCGTTAAAGTGGTGGGCATGACCAAGCCGCTGCCCATCACCTCTGCTGTTAACACGCTCTCCTGCCGTGCTTTTGCCTGCGATCTGGGGCAGGTGCTGGTGGCTGCGACACCCCGCGGCATTGCTGCCGTGTTGTTGGGCGATGACGTGGCCGCACTGGAGCAGGACCTGGCCCGTCGCTTTTCAGACTGCTCTGTGAACTGCGCACCTTCGGCTACGCAGCAACGCTGGATGGAGTGCGTCGTGCAAGTGCTGCAGCAACCGCAACTGGCAGAGACGATCTTGGCAGAGATGCCTTTGCATCTGCTCACTGGCACTGCGCTGCAACGCAAGGTTTGGGCGGCCCTGCAGACTATTGCTGTGGGGCAGACACGCAGTTACACCGAACTGGCGCAGGCCATGGGTCAGCCGCAAGCCGTGCGTGCCATTGCGAGTGCTTGCGGCGCCAATCCTTGCGCAGTCATCGTGCCCTGCCACCGGGTACTGCGCAGCGATGGTGGCTGGGGTGGCTACCGCTGGGGGCTGCAGCGCAAGCGTTGGCTGCTGCAGCAAGAAGGCGTAATGGCGCAGATGGAGCTTGACGTTGCAGCAAAATAAATAGCTGAATGCCCTGGTAACACCTTGCTTTCAGCAACAAAAGCGTTGCAAAGCGTTTAAACACCAAGGCAAGCTGCTTTAAATAATGAAGCACTTTTTAGCTTCATGCATCATTTTTAATAGCTGCATGTCATTGCCGCATAAGGGCTTGCAGCCTGTGACGTTGAACGTTCAGAGGCTTGTGCGTATGCGGGCAGCGCTTATTTTTTACGGCGCAGCAGGTAAATGGCGCTCAGCAACAGCAGCCACGGCAAGCCAAAAGCCAGCGTCAGGCGAAACTCTGGCGTGAACGCGGTGGTCAGCAGCACGGCCCCCATCAGCACCGCGCCCAGCAGCGTGAGCCACGGAAAGCCCCACATGCGAAATGCCACGGGGGCGGCGCCTTCGCGATCACGGCGGCGGCGAAAGGCCAGGTGCGTGACAAAGATCATGAACCACGCAAACATGGCGCCGAACATGGCAATCGACATCATCCACATGAACGATTGCTCCGGCCAGAAGGCATTGATCACCATGGCTACGGCCGCCCCCAGACTGGACACCAGGATGGCGGCCACCGGCACGCCATTGGCATTGGTCTTGCCGAAAGCTTGCGGCGCTTGTTCTGCGCGCGCGAGGCTGAACATCATGCGCGAAGTGGTGTAGAGCTGGCTGTTCATGGCCGACAGCGCGGCTACCAGCACCACAAAGTTCAGCACGCCCGCCGCATAGGGGATGTTGATGATCTCCATCACGCGCACAAAGGGGCTGGTTTGCGTGGCCGCTTCCGTCCACGGCACGATGGCCAGCATCAGCGCTAAAGTCAGCAGATAGAACAGCACGAGGCGCAGCACCGTGGTTTTCATCGCGCTTTGCACCGCTTTTTGCGGGTGCTGGGCTTCTCCGGCGGCCACGGCAATGGCTTCCACGCCCAGATAACTGAACATGGCCACAATCACGCCCAGCCACATGCCGCCCAGGCCCTTGGCCCAGAAACCGCCGCCGCTTTGGTAGTTCTCCAGCCCGATACCCGGAATGCTTGCGCCAAACACCACATAAGCACCAATCAGCACAAAGGCCACGATGGCGGCCACTTTGATGGACGAGAACGCATATTCCGCTGCGCCATAGACTTTCACGCTGCGCAGGTTGATGCCAATCAAGATGGCCGAGAACACGCCCACCCACACCCATTGCGGCACGGCGGGAAACCAGTAGGCCATGTAGATGCCCACGGCGGTCACTTCCATGCCCACAGCCAGCACCAGCGCGGCCCAGTAGGCGTAGCGCAGCACAAAACCCGCCATGGGGCCGAGGTAGTACTCGGCGTAAGCACCGAAAGAGCCGGAGGTGGGGTGGGCGACCGTCATCTCGCCCAGACAGCCGATCAGCAGCAAGGCGATGAAGGCGCCGATGGCGTAGCTGATGAGCACGGCGGGGCCGGCAAAGCCAATCGCAAAAGCGCTGCCCATGAACAGGCCGGTGCCCACCGCGCCGCCAATGGCAATCATCACCATCTGGGCGCTGGTCAGGTGCTGCTGCAGCCCTTGCTCGCGTTGTTGTATGTCTTGGAAATCGGCCATGTGCGCCTAAGGGTTCAGTCGAAACGAAACCTTCAAGTATCGGCGCAGGCGGCTTTTATTGCATGCACAAGGAGATGTCATCGGCAATGCGATGACAGGCGCTTACAGCAGGCCACTGTCTAAAGCGTGCATGCCATGGCGCAGGCGCACGCGGTTGCAGGCGTCTGAGCCTGCCGCAAATTCCCGGCAGGGCGAAGGTCGCCACTCGTAGATGCCGCAGGCGGCTTTCTCACCGACTTTGCCTGTCAGCGCGGCGCAGCGGGGGCGGGCGTAGTCGGTGCCGCGCATGCGGCAGGTGAAATCGTTGACTTCCTCAATCAGACCGCGTGGCACACGGCCACCGTTTTCTTCGGATTCGTAGACGGAAAAGTCCACGCGAAATGAGGCGCAGCAAGCGCCGCAGGATAAGCAGGGGTGAGGTGTGGCCATAAACAGGGCGTTAAACGGTTTCGACCCAGCGTTCGACTTCGTCGTCGGTCAGCGCGGGCCGGCTGAACTTGGCGCGGGTGTCGTGGCAGCCGTAGGAGGCAAAGGGAAAGTCGTGGCAGGGGCGCGAGCGCTGCGCGTAAATGCCGCAGCCCACGCAGCCTTCGCCCAGATGCGGTAATTCAGTCAGCGCAACGCAGCGCACCGGGTGGCGCTCGGTGCCGTTCATGCGTGCGCGGTTGCCTTTGCCGGGCACTTCGTGCGCGAGTGCATCGGGCACGCTGCCGCCCATGGATTGCAGCTCGTACACAGAGAACTCAACGCGGTAATTGGTACAGCACACACCGCAGGTCAGGCAAGGATGAATGTCTTGGGACATGGTGGGTCAGCGAAAAGAGGGTTCGATAGGCAAAAAATCCAGAAGCACACGGCACACACTGGCCAGCCGCAAGCGGTGCAGACCTTGCAAAGCAAGGCACAGACCAGCCCACGGCAAACCCAAGGTTTGCAGTGAAAAAAGTGGGAGAAAGGCCCTAGGTGTGGCCTAAGAGGTAGCGCGGGGTTTTCAGCAGGTGGCTGCAGGCGATGGCGTGCATCGCGCTGCGCCGGCGTGCGGTGCGGCGCAGATCCAGCGTCCGCGTGCCACTGGCGGAGCAGGAAAAAGGCACAGTCTGCTGCGCTGAAGGGCGGGAAGGCTGAGTAAAAAGAAGAGCTGCAGGCCTTAGTAAAGACTTGCTTTGCGCTATAAAAGCTTTGCAAAGCAAGAGATTACGCAGGCATGCAGCTCCTGTTTTTGTGTGTGGCGAGCGAAGGCAAAGCAGGGCGCGCATCACACAGGTGCTCTATGTCTATATCTATAGCGGGTGGCGTAAGGCTTAGTCCGCTTGCTGGCCGAGCAGCAGGAACTCCATGAGCGCCTTTTGCACGTGCATGCGGTTTTCCGCCTCGTCCCAGACCACCGACTGCGGGCCGTCGATGACTTCAGCGGTCACTTCCTCACCCCGGTGCGCAGGCAGGCAGTGCATGAAGACGGCTTCAGGCTTGGCGGCCTGCATCATGTCCAGGTCCACACACCAGTCAGCAAACGCTTTCATGCGCACGGCGTTTTCAGCTTCATAGCCCATGCTGGTCCACACATCGGTGGTAACCAGGTCGGCGCCCTTGCAGGCTTCGAGTGGGTCTTTGAACACCTTGTAGCAGCCTTCGCGCGGGGTTTTGCCGTTGAAAGCCAGCTTCTCGTCGACTTCGTAGCCGCCGGGCGTGCTGACGTGCACGGTAAAGCCCAGCAAATCGGCCGCTTGCAGCCACGTGTTGGCCATGTTGTTGCCATCACCCACCCAGGCGACGACCTTGCCTGCAATCGGGCCGCGGTGCTCGATGAAGGTGAAGATGTCGGCGAGGATCTGGCAGGGGTGGAACTCGTTGGTCAGACCGTTGATGACCGGCACGCGCGAGTGCGCAGCAAAGCTTTCGATCTTGTCCTGGCCAAAGGTGCGAATCATGACCAGGTCCGTCATGCGGCTGATGACGCGGGCGCTGTCTTCAATGGGTTCGGAGCGGCCCAGCTGGCTGTCGCCGGTAGTCAGGTGCACGACGGAGCCGCCCAGCTGGTACATGCCGGCCTCAAAGCTGACACGCGTGCGGGTACTGGCCTTCTCGAAAATCATCGCCAGCGTGCGGTCGCTGAGCGTGTGGTGCTTTTCGTAGTTCTTGAATTTCTTCTTGATCAGCGCAGCACGGCTGAGCAAGTAGTCGTATTCGTCAGCGGTGAGATCGCTAAATTGCAGGTAATGCTTCATACGGTAGTCCTCGACGTTCAGGCAGCCAGCACGGTTTGCACCAAAGGCTTCAGGCGAGCGACGACTTCGTCGGCCTCTTGCTTGCTAATGATCAGTGGCGGCACCAGGCGGATCACGGTGTCCGAGGTCACGCTCAGCAGCAGGCCGGCTTCAGCCGCCTGGCCGATCAGCGCGCCGCAGGGCTTGGTCAGTTCCACGCCAATCATCAGGCCCTGGCCGCGCACTTCGACAAAGCCTTCAATGCCGCCCAGCGCGGCTTGCAGCTGCTGCTTGAGGTAGTCACCGACTTCGGTGGCATGGGCCAGCAGGCCGTCTTCTTCCATGATGCGGATGGTTTCCACACCGGCGCGCATGGCCAGCGGGTTGCCACCAAAGGTGGAGCCGTGGTTGCCCGCAGTCAGCACCTGGGCAGCAGCCTTGTGCGCCACCACGGCGCCCACGGGCACGCCCGAGCCCAGGCCCTTGGCCAGCGTCATCACATCGGGGGTGATGCCGGCCCACTGGTGGGCAAACCACTTGCCGGTGCGGCCCATGCCGGCTTGCACCTCGTCCATGATCAGCAGCCAGCCCTTGGCATCGCACAGTGCACGCACTTTTTGCAGATAGTCCACGCGCATCGGGTGCAGGCCGCCTTCGCCCTGGATGGGCTCCATCATGATGGCGACGATGTTGGGGTTGCCTTCCGTGGCTTCAACCAGCGCTTCGTAATCGTTCGGGCTGACGCGGTTAAAGCCACCGAGCAGCGCACCAAAGCCGTTGCGCACCTTGGGGTTGGCGGTCGCTGACATGGTGGCAATCGAGCGGCCATGGAAAGCGTGGTCATACACCACGATTTCAGGTTTTTCAATGCCCTTGTCGACACCGTACTTGCGCGCGATTTTGATCGCTGCTTCGTTGGCTTCCAGCCCGGTGTTGCAAAAGAACACATTGGTCATGGCACTGCGTTCGGTCAGCATCTGTGCCAGGGTTTCCTGGCCTGGCACGTGGTAGTAGTTGGAGACGTGGATGAGCTGGGCAATTTGCGCTTGCAGCGCGGGCACCAGCTTGGGGTGGTTGTGTCCCAAGGTATTGACGGCAATGCCGCCCAGCGCATCCAGGTACTCCTTGCCGTTCACATCCCACACGCGGCAGCCCTGGCCTCGTTCCAGCGCAATGGGTACGCGGCCGTAGGTGGGCATTACGTGGGGCGAGGCAGCCTCAATGTGAGCGGTCATGAATCGTTCTCCTGACATGGCAGTCGTGGCACAAGTTTTGCGACACTTCGCAAAACACAAGCGAATGATTCTAGGGCTGCTCCAGTGCTGTGACATGCTTTGTCTGCATATTTGGAATAACGCCATGCCAGTTTGGCAATCCCCAGTGCAGTGCTTGTGTCTTATATAAGAGTTAGAATCGCAGCCTCGGTGTTCAACGCGGCGATCCTGCTTGGCATCTCTTCTTATCCAGATCTATCCTGATGGTTTCCCCAAACTCCAAAGAATTGTTCATTCAAGGCGTCACCTTGGATGGAAAAACCTTTCGCCCCAGTGACTGGGCAGAACGTTTGGCGGGTGTCATGAGCCAGTTTCGCCCTGGTGGGCCTCAGCGGGGCAGCCATTTGGGGTATTCGCCATGGTGCATTCCCACAGCCATGAATGGCGTGAAATGCATCGTGGTGCACCGTGATTTACAAGCCCATGAGCCGATGGCCTGGGACTTTGTGCTGAACTTTGCGCGCGACAACCACCTGCAAGTGGCCGAGGCGTGTTTGCTTCCCGACGACAAGAAATAACGCACGCACCTGCAAAAAACATGCGAATGCTGCCGCCGAAGGGCGGCTTTTTTATTCCTGCACGTTCTGAAATCAGCGCTAATTTTCATGTGACAGGCACAAAAAAACCGCCGTGAGGCGGTTCTTTTGTTTCGCTGGCAGCGCACCCGTAGCAAACGGCGGATGGTCAGACCATCCGGGCGATGCCTAAATGTGGATTAGGCGGCCAATGCCAGGGTCTTCACCTTGGCAGACAGGCGGCTCTTATCACGAGCAGCCTTGTTCTTGTGGAAGATGCCCTTGTCAGCCACGGAGTCCAGCACGGACTGCGCCTTGGCGAACAGTTCAGTGGCCTTCACCTTGTCGCCGGCAACAATGGCCTTCTCAACGTTCTTGACAGCAGTACGGTACTTCGAACGCAGCGATGTGTTTGCGGCGTTCAGTGCGATGTTTTGGCGAGCGCGCTTGCGGCCGGAGGCCAGGCGGGGATTCTTTTTGGCTTTAGTTGCCATGATGTATTTCCTTTGAGTTGTCTGGGGATGATGCCAGCGAAGCCCAAGATTATAGCTGCTCTGAGCGCTGCTTGCTTCAAACAAGGCGTGAACGCATTGGGTGCGCACGATGAATGCGTGCACCAAGATGGTCAATAGTTCTTGCGGCTTGCACCAAATTGGCGTGTTGCAATTGTTGCGAAGGATAGGCAGCCAGCTGCATCGCAGCATGGCTACACTGCGCGGGTGTCATTATTTAAAGCCGCCTCTACCGTTTCGTTGTTGACTTTGGCCTCCCGGGTCACGGGCCTGGCCCGCGACTTGATCATGGCCTCCATGTTCGGGGCCAATGCGCTGACCGATGCCTTCAACGTCGCCTTTCGTATCCCCAATCTCTTTCGCAGGTTATTTGCTGAAGGAGCCTTCAGCCAGGCCTTTGTGCCCGTGCTGGCCGCCACCAAAACCCAAGAAGGCGAAGAGCGCACGCGACGCCTGGTTGCGAATGTGGCGACGGTGCTGTTCTGGGCACTGCTGTTGACGTGCGTGCTGGGCGTGGCGGGAGCGCCCATTCTGGTATGGCTGCTGGCCAGCGGTTTTGAAAGCGGCCATGCCCAGGAGGCAGCCGTATTAATGACCCGCTGGATGTTTCCGTATATCGGCTTTATGTCCTTGGTGGCGCTGTGTGCTGGCGTGCTCAATACCTGGAAGCAATTTGCCGTGCCCGCGGCCACACCGGTACTGCTCAATGTTTGCATGATCGTTGCAGCCTTGTTGCTGGCACCTTGGCTGCAAGGCCAGGGCATTGAGCCCATTTACGCCATGGCAGCAGGTGTCATGCTGGGCGGCATGCTGCAGTTGGGCGTGCAATTGCCGGTGTTGAAAAAGCTGGGGTTGCTGCCGCGCATTGGCATTTCGCCCAGTGCTGTGCGACAGGCCTGGAGCGACCCCGGCGTGCGCCGTATTTTGACGTTGATGGCCCCGGCCTTGCTGGGCGTGGGTGTGGCGCAAATCAGCCTGATGATTAACACGCAAATTGCTTCCTATCTCACACCTGGCAGCGTGACATGGTTATTTTATGCAGACCGCCTGATGGAGTTTCCCACTGCCTTGCTCGGTGTGGCGCTGGGGGTGGTGTTAACGCCGCAACTGGCCTCTGCCAAGGCAGCGGGGGATGCGCAGCGTTACTCCGGCATGCTCGATTGGGGACTGCGCCTGGTGGTGCTCTTGGCCGTGCCTTGTGCCGTGGGCTTGCTGGCATTTGCGGAGCCTTTGGTGGCCACTTTGTTTCACCGTGGTGCCTTGCGCAGCCATGATGTGTCGCAAATTTCGACAGCGCTCATTGGTTATGGCGCAGGGCTGGTGGGCCTGGTTGCCATCAAAGTGCTCGCCCCGGGTTACTTTGCCAGCCAGGACATGCGCACACCCGTCAAAATTGCCGTCTGCGTCTTGGTGCTCACGCAAATTTTGAACGTGGTGCTGGTGCCCTGGATGGCGCATGCGGGCCTGGCCTTGTCCATTGGGCTGGCCGCGCTGGTCAATGCGCTGTGGCTCATGATTGGTTTGGTGCGCCGTGGTGCCTACCAGCCCGCTGCGGGGTGGATGAAGTACCTGTTGCAGGTATTGGCTGCATCGCTGCTGCTGGCGGTGTTTTTGGGCTGGGGTGCGCAGCATTGGGACTGGAAAGCACTGCAGACCAATGAATGGGGGCGCGCTGGCTTGATGGCGCTGATGCTGGCAGGCGCTGGTGCGCTGTATTTTGGCGCGCTGTGGCTCAGCGGCGTGCGCATACGCACTTTGCTGCGCCGTTGAGGATGCGGGTATGCGAATGGCGTTAGAGTGGCGCCATGCCGCTGAAACTTGAATCCGTCACCGCCCTTGACCACTTTGCCTGCCTGGTCGGCCATGACACGAGTTTTCCGCTGCTGGAAGTTGCCACCAGTCTGGCGCAGGACGCCGAGCCAACGCTGGACGTACAGGCTGCACTTTACCAGGTCGATGTGCTGGCAGAGCGCCTGCGCAACCGCATTCCTTGGGGTGCCAGCGCCATGCAGCGCACGTTCATGCTCAACGAGTTTTTCTATGAAAAGCTGGGTTTTGGGGCCAATGCCAACGACTTTTCAGCCCCGCAGAACAGCTACATCCACTGCGTGCTGGAGCAGCGCCGGGGCATTCCGATCTCTTTGGCGGTGGTATGGATGGAGCTGGCATGGGGCATCGGCCTCAAGGCCGAAGGCATCTCTTTTCCTGGTCACTTTTTGGTCAAGGTGCGTGTCGATGAAGGCATCATCATTCAAGACCCGCTGACTGGCCGGGGCTTGACGCAGGATGCTTTGTCCGAGCGTCTGGAGC
The DNA here is from genome assembly GCA_015478895.1 of Comamonas sp. GTDB lineage: Bacteria > Pseudomonadota > Gammaproteobacteria > Burkholderiales > Burkholderiaceae_C > Comamonas. The sequence continues at coordinate 113,950 of JADMKK010000020.1, forward strand.
CGTTTCGTGAAGGCTGGGGCCTGACCGAAGACGAAATGGCACCGCTGCACATGTTCCTCATTCCTGCCAGCGGGCGCGAAATCATTGAGCGCATGCTGCGTAATTTGAAAACGGTCTATACCGAGCCGGAGCAGCGCGCATGGCTGCTGGGAGTGATGGATCGCCTGATTATTCTGAGGCCCGATGATTGGGGTAGCTTTCGTGACCGGGGTCTGGTTCGTGCCCAACTGGGTCAGCGCGCGGCGGCCATTGAGGATTTGCAAACCTATGTGCGCAACGCACAGACGCCGCAAGATTTACCCCTGATTGAAGCGCGCATTGAACTGCTGCGTGCAGAGGTCTGAGGTCTGAGGTCAAATCAAAAAAAGAGCAGCTTGCCCTGGTTGAATAAGCACTTCCGCATCATTTGTGTCGGAAAGCTAAGCAACACAACGGCAAGCTGCTCTTTTTTTAGACTAATCTGGCCGCTTCCAGTTCTTTCTTGAGGTAGGCGTAAAACAGCGGTGCTGCCACCAAGCCTGCAGGGCCAAATACGGATTCGGCGATAAACATCACGGTGAGCAACTCCCACACCGCCATGTGGGTGCGTTGGCCGACCACCTTGGCGTTGATGACGTACTCGGCTTTGTGAATCAAGATCAAGAAGGCCAGGCAGGTGCCCGCCGCAGTGGGAGACACAGACAGGCCCACCAGCGTCAGCACGACGTTGCAAAACAGATTGCCCACGATGGGAATCAGGCCCGCGATGAAGGTCAGCATGATCAAGGCCGGCGTATACGGCAAGGCCATGTCGAAGGTGGGCAAGATGAGCAGCAGGAAGATGGCGGTCAGGCAGGTGTTGAACAGCGCGATCCAGAACTGGGCCGCCACAATTTGCCGAAAGGCCTCGCCCAGCAGCATGACGCGGCACTGTAAGGCTCGGGTGAGCGCTGCGCGTGGGGGCAAGCGTGGGCGCACAGCGGCCAGCGCACCAATCAGCAAGCCCATATAAGCGTGCAGCAGGCCACCAAGCCAGGCTTTGCCAGCGGATGCCAGCGCGCCGGCTTTGGCGGCCAGATATGTGGCAATGGCCTGCTGAATTTCTGCGGTGCCTTGCGGCAGCATGGCGCTCAGCTCCAACGGAAGCTTGGAGCGCAGCTCCAGCACCGTGTTAGCCAGATAGTCCAGTAGCTCTTTGTACTGGTGAGGCACGTCTGTGAGGTAACCGCGTGACTGCGTCAAGGCAATGGCAATCCACACCAAGGGCGCAATACAGACCAGGGTGGCCGCTAAGACTTGGGCCCAGCGATCAGGCACCGGGCCCGGAGGGCGGCGATCCACGCGAGCGAGCAGCGATGCCAGTCCCCGCGTCAATAAAAAGCCCAGGCATACACACAGCAGCCCGGGCAGAAGCTTTTGCCACATGACCAGCAGCAGAGTGCTGATCATGAGCAGATAACTGGCGACCATCACGCCGCGCGATGGCAGCACAGGGGATTGGCAGACGGTTGGAAGTTGGTGCTGGTTCCCCATGGATGGTCGCTTAGGCTGGATGACTACTTGACTTGGACGGCAGCACCTTCGCTGCGTTGTGTAATCTTACCAATGGTGTAGACCGTCTCGCCCAATTCCTTCAGGGTTGCTGCAGTTGCTGGTGCCTGATCTGCAGCGACCACCAACACCATGCCGATGCCGTTGTTGAAAGTGCGGTTCATTTCCACATCATCAATGCCGGCCGTCTTTTGCAGCCACGCGAACAGCTCCGTCTGGGGCCAGCTGCCTGCTTGCAGATCAGCGCCTGTGCCTTCGGGCAGCACGCGCGGAATGTTCTCCAGCAAACCGCCGCCAGTGATGTGGGCCAGTGCCTTGATCGGGTGCTGGGACAAAGCGGCCAGCACGTTCTTGACGTACAGGCGGGTAGGCTCCATCACTGCCTGCTTGAAAGGCTTGCCATCTAACGTGGCGGGCACGGTGCCATTTTCTTGGGCGCGCTCAATGCACTTGCGTACCAGCGAGAAACCGTTGGAGTGCACGCCAGACGAAGCCAGACCTAGCACCAAGTCACCGGCTTGTACGTCTTTGCCGGTCAGGATTTTGGACTTCTCTACTGCACCGACTGCAAAGCCTGCCAGGTCGTATTCGCCATCAGGGTACATGCCGGGCATTTCAGCAGTTTCACCGCCAATCAGTGCGCAGCCAGACAGCTCGCAACCCTTGGCAATACCGCCCACCACAGCAGCGGCTGTGTCGATGTCCAGTTTGCCGCAGGCAAAGTAGTCCAGGAAGAACAGTGGCTCTGCGCCCTGCACCAGAACGTCATTGACGCTCATGGCCACCAGGTCGATGCCCACGGTGTCATGCATATTCCACTCAAACGCCAGGCGCAGCTTGGTGCCCACGCCGTCGGTGCCAGACACCAGAACCGGTTCCTTGTAGCGCTTGGGCACTTCAAACAGTGCGCCAAAGCCACCGATACCGGCCATTACGCCTTCACGCATGGTCTTTTTGGCCAGCGGCTTGATGCGCTCGACCAGTGCGTCGCCAGCGTCGATATCAACGCCAGCGTCTTTGTAGGAAATGGGGGGGGAATTGGGGGCAGAAGAGCTCATGAGATGGATCTGTGCAGGGTGTGGCCCACGTGCGGGCAGAGGTCGTGGCCGATTCTAAGGCGTGTACTTGCTTTCCTGTGCCAAGTTGCCCTAAGTCGGCAGGACATCGTGGCATTCGCAGCCGTATTCCGCGTGGCTATGGCAGGGCGCATCAATGATGCGCCTGTGGGAATGGTTGAAGCAGACTAAAATGTTTGAGTTGCCGCGCCTGCTTTTTTGCAGCGTCAGGCTTCTGCTCTTTCCTGCTGCCCGGTGCGCAGGGCGTTTTCGTTCTTTTTCTTCCATGCCTACGTTCCAGCCTCAGATTGCGATATTTGTGCCGTTGCGCTTGATTGACTTCAGGCAGGGCAGCCTGACTGCATGCCCTCTATGAAGCAATTGGCGCTGGATATCGGCTTGCCCACGGGCCCATCCCTCTCGCGCTTTTACGCAGGCCGTAACACGCCGGTGGTCAGCCACCTGAAAACCTGGGTGAATGACGGTTTTGGTGCCGCAACGCGTGCGCCGGTGCCGACGTATCTGTGGGGCGCTTCCGGCTCGGGCAAAACGCATTTGCTCAAAGCCGTGCGTGAAATGCTCCTGGAGCAAGGGGCGCAGGTGGGCTGGATGGACGCCAGCACGGGCTTTCCGCCAGAGTTTGATGAGCGCTGGTCTGCGGTGCTGATGGACGATGTGCATTTGTACACGCCCATGCAGCAGGCACGCGCTTTTAACTGGTTTGTGAATGCCATCAATCCGCCCACTGGTTCACCGTGCTGGATTTTGTCGGCCGGTGATGCGCCGCCTGCCGCCATGGAAGTGCGTGATGATTTGCGCAGCCGCTTAGGCTGGGGCCATGTCTTTCAACTGCATGTGCCCAATGAGCAAGAGCGCCGCGAAGTCCTCAAAACCGAAGCTGCCGCACGCGGCGTGACGCTGAGTGCCGATGTGGTGGACTACATGCTCAAGCGCTTTTCACGCGATCTGGCCAGCCTGATGCAACTGCTGGACATGCTCGATGAGTTTGCACTGCGCAATAAACGTGCAATTACCATTCCTTTGCTGAAAACCATGCTGGAGACTGAATGAGCGTGGGCACAGCCGCTGTGAAGCGCCGTGCGGATGCGAAGCTTCCTTCTTTTGGATTCCTTCATGTCGATTGATTCCCCGACACAGCGACCGCGGTTGGCGCTGTTTGACCTTGACCACACGCTGCTGCCCATGGACTCTGACCATGGCTGGGGAGCGTTCTCCATCGCAATCGGCTGGTGTGACCCGGCTGAGTTTGGCCGCCGCAATGACGAGTTCTTTGCGCACTACCAGGCCGGCACCTTGAACGTGCCGGACTACGTCCGTTTTGCCACGCAGGCGATTGTGCAGCGCGGCGCTCAAGCGTCCCACGCTGCACACCTGCGTTTCATGCAAGAAGTGATTGCACCCGCGATCCAGCCTCAGGCGCTGGAGTTGGTGCAAAGCCATGTGCGTGCTGGCGATTGGGTGGTGATGACCTCGGCCACCAATGAGTTTGTGACGCGCCCGATTGCTGCTGCCTTTGGCGTGCAAGAGCTGATTGCCACGGAGCTTGAGCGTGATGCCGGCGGCTGGTATACCGGCGCTGTCAAAGGCTTGCCCAATATGCGCGAAGGCAAGGTGGTGCGCATGGATGCTTGGCTGGCCGCGCGCGGCCTGCGCTGGGATGATGTGGAATCGACTTTCTATAGCGATTCCATGAACGACGTGCCCCTGCTCGAACGGGTGAACCACCCGGTGGCGACCAACCCTGAGCCTCGTCTGCGAGCTTTAGCGCAAGAGCGCGGCTGGCGCGTGCTGGACCTGTTTACTGAAAATACATGATTAAAACCATCATCGACAAATTGCTGGGCAAAGAGCCCTCCACCCGTTCGCGCACGCCGCGTTTTGGCAAACGCGAAGAGGTGCAGGCCAGCGCGCACGGCATTGATCCGCAACTGGTAGACAACCACGCAGTGGATGTGGTGCGTACGCTCAAAAATGCGGGCTACGAAGCCTACATCGTGGGTGGTGCAGTGCGCGATTTGCTGCTGGGGCTGCGCCCCAAGGACTTTGACGTGGCCACCAACGCCACGCCCGAGCAGGTCAAGTACCTGTTTCGCCGCGCGTTCATCATTGGCAAGCGTTTTCGCATCGTGCACGTGGTGTATGGCCGTGGTCGCGAAAACGAGGTCATTGAGGTCTCGACCTTCCGCGCGTTTCTGGACAACAGCAAGGCCGAGCAGGTATCGGGCAATGAGCGCACCAGCAAGGTAGCGCTGACACACATGCAACACGCGGTCGATGCCAGTGGCCGTGTGCTGCGCGACAACGTCTGGGGCCCGCAAGACCAGGACGCTACGCGCCGGGATTTCACCGTCAACGCCATGTACTACGACCCCGAAAGCGGCGTACTGGTGGACTTTCACAAAGGCATTCAGGACGCTAAAAAGCGTGTGCTGCGCATGATCGGCGACCCAGCCACGCGCTACCGCGAAGACCCGGTGCGCATCATTCGCGCCGTGCGTTTTGCGGCCAAGCTCAGCCCGCTGGGCTTCAAGCTGGAAGCCAAAACCGCCAAGCCGCTGATTGAATCGCAGCGTCTGCTGGATGAAGTGCCGCAAAGCCGCATGTTTGACGAAATGCTCAAACTGCTGCAAACCGGGCATGCGGTGGCGTCCATTGCACAGCTCAAGCAGCTGGGCATGGAAAAAGGCATTTACCCGCTGCTGGATGTGGTGGTGGAGCGTGCCGATCAACGCTTTGTGCAGGCGGCCTTGGCCGATACCGATCGCCGTGTGGGCGAAGGCAAGCCCGTGGCACCCAGCTTTCTGCTCGCGTGTGTGTTGTGGCAGGACGTGAAAAATGGCTGGGAGCGCCGCCTGAAAAAGGGATTCCACGCTTTCCCTGCGCTCAATGAAGCAATTGACGAAGTGTTCGAGCAGCGCATTGGCGACGTGTCGGGCCGCGGCAAGCTGGCTGCCGACATGCGCGAAATCTGGATCATGCAGCCGCGCTTTGACAAGCGCACCGGTGCCACGCCATTTGGCATGGTGCTGCAAGCGCGTTTCCGTGCGGGTTTTGACTTCATGCGACTGCGCGCCGATGTCGGCGAAGTGGAAGAAGCACTGGCCGAGTGGTGGCAGGAATTCCAGTACGCCGATGATGCCCGCCGGGAAGACCTGGTGGCCCAGGTGCGCGAAGAGCAGCGCCAAAAGCAAAAAGCTGCGCAGCCCGTGGTGCGCCGCGTGGCGCGCCCTGCGCAAGCTGCTGCATCGCCGCTGGAAGCCGTGGCGGCCGCAAGCGGTGGCGACGAGGGTGATGCACCGGTGAAAAAACGCCGCCGCCGCCGTCGCAAACCGGCTGCCGGTGGTGAAGCTGTGCCCGCAACCAGCGCGGAGTAAGCGTTGTCAGAGCGCGTATATATCGGCCTGGGTGCCAATCTGGGTGACCGGGGTGAGGCCCTGCTGCAAGCTTTGCAGCGCATGGCAGCCTTGCCGCAGACTACGCTGCGGGCGGTTTCCTCGCTCTACAGCAGCGCACCGGTCGATGCCACAGGGCCTGATTATTTGAACGCCGTAGCTGTGCTGGAAACCGAGCAGGCCCCGCACAATTTTTTGCACGCCTTGCAAGCGCTGGAATTGCAGGCGGGCCGCGAACGCCCTTATCGCAACGCGCCGCGTACGCTGGATCTGGATGTGTTGCTGTGGGGCGATCAGCGGCTGGATTCACCCACACTGACGGTGCCGCACCCCCGCATGTGGGAGCGCGCTTTTGTGTTGCGCCCTTTGGCCGAACTGGACGCCCAGCGCGTGACGGCTGCGCAATTGCACGCGGTGTGCGACCAGCGCATTACCGTTGCCCAAGACCCGCAGTGGGCTGCGAGCGCTGTGCGCCAGAGCACTCCCTAATAGATCCCTAAAGATCCAAAAAAAGCGCAGCCTTTTGCAGAGGCTGCGCTTTTTTGTCGATGGGCAATGCATAAATAAGAGCAGCTTGCCGTTGATAAAGCTTGATTTCAGGGTGTTTTGTTGCTGAAGCTGAGGTTCTTCAACGGCTAGTAGCTATATTTTTAATGCTGAGCCTTAAGCGATTTCGGCAATCAGCTCAATTTCTACGCAGGCGCCCAGTGGAATCTGCGCCACGCCAAATGCGCTGCGTGCGTGCGAGCCCTTGTCGCCAAACACTTCGCCCAGCAGTTCCGAGCAGCCGTTGGTGACCAGGTGCTGCTCGGTAAAGCTGGCGGTGGAGTTCACCAGACTCATGACTTTGACAATGCGCTGCACGCGGTTCAGATCACCGCCGCAGGCCGCTTGTAGCGTGCCCAGCAAATCAATGGCAATGGCGCGGGCTGCCTGTTTGCCTTCTTCCGTCGAAATGTCGCTGCCTAACTGGCCTGCCCACACTTGGCCGTCTTTGCGGGCAATGTGGCCACTCAAGAAAACCAGATTGCCGGTTTGTACAAAAGGCACATAGGCGGCGGCAGGCACCGATACGTCGGGCAGAGAAATGTTCAGGGCTTGCAGCTTGTCGTAAACGCTCATGGTGTTTTTTTCCTCGTTGGCGGTGGTCAATCTATCTGGAAGGCAAGCTGGCGGTGCTATCGGCTTTGCGCTGGCACCCGCATGGCTTGCATGCTCGCAGTATGCCAAGTCCTGCAGCCATTTCCACGCATTCTCCCAAGACCGGGACGTGGTGGATGCTGGGCATGGTGGCTGGTAGCGCGCTGCAATTGCAGCAAGCACAGCTCTGGCCCTGGTGGGCTTATGCAGTCCTCGCCTTGGTAGCTTTGCTGCTCGGCGTCGCACCCAGGCGTTGGTACCAAACACCGTGGTGGGGCTGCGCGTTGCTGGGTGTGGCGCTGGCATGGGGCTGGGCAGGGTGGCGGGCCAGCAGTTTTCAAGCGCAGGCCATGCCCGCTGCGTTAGAGGGGCGAGACGTTCGCGTGGTAGGTGTCATTGATTCCATGCCGCAAACGGTAGAGCGCGGGCTGCGTATGCCGTTTCGCATAGAGCAGGCGCATCTGCCGGGTCATGCTGCTACAGGGGCGCAGTTGCCGCCTTTGGTGACACTGACTTGGTATGGCGCGTTGCCTGAACAAAGGCTGGCAGCAGGACAACGCTGGAGTTGGACGGTGCGTTTGAAAGCACCCCACGGCGCCCGCAACCCTTTGGGTCTGGACTGGGAGCTGTGGCTGTGGACGCAAGGCATTCAAGCCACGGGCTATGTACGCGATTCCAGCGGCGATGCTGCTCCGCAATGGCTGGCGCAGACATGGCACGCACCGGTGGCGCAATGGCGCGGGCATTTGCACCAAGCCATGCAAGCACCAGAGAGCGCCTCAGCACGCATGCGGGATGCCTGGGGCGTGGTGCAGGCATTGGTAACGGGGGCGCAGTCGAGCATTGGAAAAGCGGACTGGCAGCTGTTTCGAGATACCGGAACGGCGCACTTGGTCAGCATCAGTGGATTGCACATCACTATGTTTTCGTGGATGGCGATGGCGGTCGTGAATGTGCTTTGGCGGCGCTGGGCGCGCGCTTGTCTTTGGTGCCCGGCACCGGTGGCGGCAAGTTGGGCAGGCTTGGTGCTGGCCGCCGCATATGCCGTTTTCAGCGGCTGGGGGATTCCGGCGCAACGCACCTTGGGCATGCTGTGCATCGTCGTGGTGCTGCGCGTGCAAGGCCGCGCATGGCCTTGGCCTTATGTATGGCTGGTGGTGCTGACGGCCGTGGTGTTGGCAGAGCCTTGGGCGCTGCTGCAGGCCGGTTTCTGGCTCAGTTTTGTCGCCGTAGCGGTTTTGTTTGCGGCCCAGCCCTCTGTGGTTTCTGGGTCAGCGAGTAGGGGGCGCAGTTACGGCCTGCGTTTAGTGCGTGAACAGGCCGTGGTCGGTTTTGCGCTCGCACCGCTGACGCTGCTGCTGTTTGGTCAGGTGTCGGTGGTCGGCTTTGTTGCCAACTTGTGGGCGATTCCTTGGGTCACGCTGGTTATCACGCCGTTGGCCATGCTGGGGGCGGTGTGGTCTCCGTTGTGGCAGGCAGCGGCCTGGTGTGTGAGCGCCATGGTGTGGTGTCTGGAGCACATGGCGGCATGGCCCATGGCAGTGGCTTATTTTGCCCAAGCGCCATGGTGGGTGGAGCTGGCTGGCGTGCTGGGCTGCTTGTGGATGGTGTTGCCCTGGCCGTGGCGTTGGCGTGTGCTGGGCGTGCCTTGGTTATTGCCCATGCTGTGGTGGCAACCTGCATTGCCGCCTGTGGGGCAATTTGACGTGCTGGCGCTGGATGTGGGGCAAGGCAGCGCCGCACTGGTTCGCACGGCACAACACAGTCTGCTGTTTGACACGGGCCCGCGATGGGGTGAGGCGGCCAATGCGGGTGAGCGCACAGTACTGCCTTTGCTACGCGCCTGGGGTGTGCAGCTCGACCGCATGGTGGTGAGCCATGCGGACAGTGACCATGCTGGCGGCGCTGCAGCCATTGCCCAGGCGCAGTCGCAAGTGCAATGGCTGGGTGCAGGTGGCCAGCCTTGCTGGGCGGGCCAGCATTGGCAATGGGACGGTGTGCACTTTGAGTTCTTGCACCCAGTGTTCGACGGGCAAAAGCCTGCTCCGCTCAGTCGCAACGCCAGTAGCTGTGTGCTTCAGGTGCGCAGCGCGTCCGGGAAAAAGGCCTTGTTTACGGGCGATATTGAAGCCGCCCAAGAAAGCCTGCTGCTGCGAACTGGCGTACTGGGCCCCGCAGAGGTGGTGCTGGTGCCGCACCACGGCAGTCTGACTTCTTCTTCATGGGCCTGGGTGCAGGCAGTACGACCTCAATTTGCCATCGTGCAATCGGGCTATCGCAATCGCTTTGGGCACCCCGCAGCAGCCGTGGTGCAGCGCTATGCGGCGGTGGGCAGCCACGTGGTGGAATCTCCAACATGCGGGGCCGCGTACTGGCATTCTGGGCGGCCTGACTTGTTGCAGTGCGAACGCGCGATACGGCGTAGGTATTGGCAGCATATTGATAGCGCACTGCGCACCGCTGACTACACTGAGACAAACTAATTTTGCGCGCTACGGCAGGTCTGCAGGCTTGATTCTTGCTGTGATGGGCGCAACCTAAATGCAGGAGGCTGAACGGTATGCACAAGTTCGACGAGATGTACGCCATGCTGCCGTTTGATGGCAGTGATGTGCGGGCGCACTACAAAGCTTACGCACAGTGGTTGGCGCGGCAAGCGCACGCAACGATGCAGGCGCGGCAGGTGGAAGCAGAGATGGTGTTTCGCCGCGTGGGCATTACCTTTGCCGTGTATGGCGATAAAGATGAGAGCGGCGCAGGTGCGGAGCGCTTGATCCCCTTTGACTTGATTCCGCGCATCATTCCTGCCCACGAGTGGGGGCGCATGCAACAAGGTCTGGTGCAGCGCGTCACCGCGCTGAATCGCTTCATTGGAGATGTCTATAACGGCCAGGACATCTTAAAAGCGGGCATCGTGCCGCGCGATTTGATTGATGGCAACGCCCAGTTTCGGCCGCAGATGGTGGGGCTGCAGGTGCCCGGCAACATTTATGCGCACATTGCCGGTATTGACATCGTGCGTGCTCCCAATGCGCTGGGAGAGGGCGAGTACTACGTTTTGGAAGACAACTTGCGCGTGCCTTCGGGTGTGTCATACATGCTGGAAAACCGCAAGATGATGATGCGCTTGTTTCCCGACTTGTTTACCACCCATGCGGTCGAGCCCGTCGCCCATTACCCCGACATGCTGCTCGATACCTTGCGCGCCAGTGCCCCTGCCAGCGCCGCCTCGGCCACTGCGACCGTGGTGGTGCTAACGCCTGGGATGTACAACAGCGCTTACTTTGAGCATGCATTTCTGGCCCAGCAAATGGGCATAGAACTGGTCGAAGGACAAGACTTGGTCGTGCGCGACAAGGTCGTCTACATGCGCACCACGGGAGGTTTGCAACGTGTCGATGTGATCTACCGCCGTGTAGACGATGATTTTCTGGACCCTGATGTATTCCGCTCATCTTCTACGCTGGGCTGTGCAGGCCTGATGGACGCCTACCGTGCAGGCAATGTGACGATCTGCAATGCCGTAGGCACAGGCATCGCAGATGACAAATCGGTCTACCCTTATGTGCCGGACATGATCCGTTTTTACCTGGGTGAAGAGCCTATCTTGAGCAACGTCCCCACGTGGGTCTGCCGCAAGCCTGATGACTTGCAGTACGTGCTGGCCCACCTGAACGAATTGGTCGTCAAGGAAGTGCATGGTGCGGGCGGTTATGGCATGTTGATTGGCCCCGCTGCCAGCAAAGCCGAAATTGAAGACTTCCGTCGAGCATTGCTGGCCAACCCTGCCGGATACATTGCCCAGCCCACGTTAAGTTTGTCCAGCTGCCCCACGATGGTGGATGCAGGTATTGCGCCGCGACATATCGACTTGCGCCCCTTTGTGCTGAGCAGCGCGCAAGAGGTGCGGATGGTGGCTGGTGGGTTGACCCGTGTAGCGCTGAAAGACGGCTCATTGGTCGTTAACTCTTCCCAAGGCGGAGGTACCAAAGATACCTGGGTGCTGGGAGAAAGCGGTTTGCCTGCCATGCAGCAAAGCATGGGCGGCATGAGCCAATCTATGGACAGTATGGGCATGCAGCAATCGCTGGTGGGAGGGGTGTGACATGTTAAGCAGAATGGCCGATCACTTGTTCTGGATGTCTCGGTACACGGAACGGGCAGAAAACACCGCGCGCATGTTGAGCGTAAGTTACGACACTTCCATGCTGCCTATGCGGCCAGATGACGCTACCCGGACATGGCAGGGCGTTTTGTCGATCAGTGAGCTGATTCCTGCTTATGAAGCGCGCTTTCGACACGTGACGCGCGACAACGTGCTGTTCTTTATGGTGGCCGATGAGAGCAACCCCGCCTCTATCGTTTCTTGTTTGCGTGCAGCGAGGGAAAACGCAAGGGCTGTGCGCGGAGCACTCACCACGGAAGTCTGGGAGACGCAAAACCAGACATGGCTGGCGCTGCGCAAGCAACTGAGCGACGGCGCGCTGGGTAAAGACCCTGGGCAATTTTTCGAATGGGTGAAGTACCGCTCGCACCTGTCGCGGGGAGTGGCACTGGGAACCATGCTGCAAGACGATGCCTTTAACTTCCTGCGCCTGGGGACGTTCCTGGAGCGCGCAGACAATACGGCCCGTTTGCTGGATGTGCGCTTTCACGCCATTCAAAGGGACTACCACGGCATTGATGCCAGCCGCAAAGGGGTGCAGCAATTTGATTTCTATCACTGGAGCGCTTTGCTGCGCAGCGTCTCTGCTTTTGAGGTCTATCGCAAGGTGTACCGTGATGTGATTACGCCGGAGCGTGTGGCCGAGTTGCTGGTGCTGCGTGCCGATATGCCGCGTTCCTTGCATGCTTGCATGCGTGAGGTGGTCTACATCTTAAAAGCCGTTGCGCACGACGGTGCCCTGGACAGCCAGCGCAAAGCAGGGCGCTTGCTGGCAGACTTGCAGTACAGCCGCATTGATGAAATTTTGGATACCGGCTTGCATGCCTACCTCACCCAGTTTTTAGACCGCGTCAACCAGCTCGGGGGGATGATTGCGCAGGATTACCTGGTTGCGGAACCGTAGAGGCACAGCAGGCCTGCTTGGTACCACTACATAAAAAACGGAGCCATTGCGGCTCCGTTTTTTATGATTGCTTCTTACCAAACTTAATGTGCTTCAGGCTCGCCCATCTGGGTTTGCAGGTAGTTTTGCAATCCCACTTTTTCGATCAAATCGAGCTGGGTTTCAAGGAAGTCAATGTGCTCCTCGGTGTCGTCCAGAATCTTGAGCAACAAATCTCGTGAGACAAAGTCATAGGCGGCTTCTGCAGCCTTGATGCCGTCCTTGATGGTGGCTTGCGCGGCAGTTTCCAGGTTCAGGTCGCACTGCAGTGCTTCAGGAACATCTTCACCAATTTGCAGCTTGCCCAAGTCTTGCAGGTTGGGCAGGCCATCGAGCATAAAGATACGGTCCATCAACCAATCAGCGTGTTTCATTTCGCCGATGGACTCTTTGTACTCAATCTTCGCCAGTGCCTCAAAGCCCCAATGCTTGTACATGCGGTAGTGCATGTAGTACTGGTTAATGGCAGTGAGTTCGTTTTTCAGCTGTGCTTGCAGCGCAGCGATGACCTGTGGATCACCTTTCATGGTGGACTCCTTATCTATGTGGGTGTTGGGCATTGTCTGCGAATGTGGTGCAACTGCAAGCGATGTCCATGCGCCGCTGGATTGGCTGCGGGTGATGTTGAGTTGTGTTCGTGTTGCCAAGCAGCTTTGATAGTGCTTAGCAATCGAGTTTATTAATTCAATTGATTAGATTTATTCTCAGTAAGGCTTAGACTATGTGCTGTGTTCAGTCGCATCCAATAAGGAAACAACATGTCCGTTATCAATACCGTTATCAAGCCTTTCCAAGCCTCCGCATTCAAGGGCGGCAAGTTCATCGAAGTGTCTGAAAAAGACGTTCTGGGCAAGTGGGCTGTGTTCTTCTTCTACCCCGCTGACTTCACATTTGTATGCCCTACAGAGCTGGGTGATGTGGCTGACCACTACGAACAATTCCAAAAGATGGGCGTGGAGATCTACTCCGTGTCCACCGACACCCACTTTGTGCACAAGGCTTGGCACGATGCTTCCGACACCATCGGCAAGATCCAGTACACCATGATCGGTGACCCAAGCGGCGTAGTGACCAACAACTTCGAAGTGATGCGCCCCGGTGTTGGCCTGGCCGACCGCGGTACCTTCATTGTTGACCCTGATGGCGTGATCCAAGCCATTGAAATCACTGCTGAAGGCATTGGTCGCAATGCAGAAGACCTGCTGCGCAAGGTCAAGGCCGCGCAATACGTGCGCAACCACCCCGGTGAAGTGTGCCCTGCCAAGTGGAACGAAGGCGAAGCTACTCTGGCTCCCTCTTTGGACCTGGTTGGCAAGATCTAATCTTTTGCCCGCAAAAAGCCTGGGCTCGCCCGGGCTTTTTTACAAGCCTAATTATCTAGGCTATCAAATAATAATTTCATTAGGACTTGATTATCATGCTGGACGCCAATCTCAAAACCCAACTCAAGGCTTACCTCGAGCGTTTGCAAAAGCCACTCGAATTGGTCACAACTTTGGACGACAGCAAGGCGGCTGGCGAAATCAAGTCCTTGATGGCCGACCTGGTGGCCTTGAGCGACAAGATCACCGTGGTTGAAGCCAACGAAGCCAATGTGCGTAAGCCTTCGTTTGCCATCAACAACCCCGGCGTAGAAACCGGCGTGCGCTTTGCCGGTGTGCCCCTGGGCCACGAATTCACATCGCTTGTGCTGGCGCTGTTGCATGTGGGCGGTCACCCCTCCAAAGAATCGGCAGACTTGCTCGAACAGGTCAAGGCACTCGATACACCGTTGCACTTCGAGACCTACTACTCGCTGTCTTGCCACAACTGCCCTGACGTGGTGCAGGCGTTGAACCTGATGACGGCCTTGAACCCGAACATCACGCACACCGCGATTGACGGTGGCCTGTTCCAGCAAGAAGTCACCGACCGCGAAGTCATGGGCGTGCCCACCGTGTTTGTCAACGGTGAGCGCTTTGGCCAAGGCCGCATGGAGCTGGCTGAAATCGTTGCCAAGGTCGACACCGGCGCTGCAGCCCGTGAAGCCGCCAAGATTTCTGCCAAAGACGCATTCGATGTGCTGGTGATTGGTGGCGGCCCCGCTGGCGCAGCTGCAGCGATTTACGCCGCACGCAAGGGCATTCGCACGGGCATTGCTGCCGAGCGTCTGGGTGGCCAGGTGCTGGACACGGTGGACATCGAGAACTTTATCTCTGTGTCTAAAACCGACGGCCCCAAGCTGGCATCGGCCATGGCGGCCCACATTCGTGACTACGAAGTGGACATCATGAACCAGCAGACTGGCGCCAAGCTGGTGCCCGCAAGCACCGAAGGCGGTTTGATCGAAGTACACACTGAGACGGGCGCGGTGCTCAAGTCCAAGACCGTGATCCTGTCCACCGGTGCGCGCTGGCGCAACATGAACGTGCCGGGCGAAGAGCAGTACCGCACCAAGGGTGTCACGTTCTGCCCCCACTGCGACGGCCCCTTGTTCAAGGGCAAGCCCGTGGCCGTGATCGGCGGTGGTAACTCGGGGGTGGAAGCTGCGATTGACCTGGCAGGGCTCGTCAAGCACGTCACGGTGTTCGAGTTCAACGGTGAACTCAAAGCCGACGCCGTGCTGCAAAAGAAGCTGCACAGTCTGCCCAATGTGACTGTGATCCTGAATGCCCAGACCACCGAAGTGAACGGCGACGGCAAGAAGGTCACCGGTATCACCTACAAGGACCGCAGCACCGACGAGATCAAGCACGTGGCGCTGGATGGCATCTTTGTGCAAATTGGCTTGCTGCCCAACACGGACTGGCTCAAGGGCACCGTGAACCTGTCGCGCTTTGGCGAGATTGAGATCAACGCCAAGGGCGAAACCAACGTACCCGGCGTGCTGGCTGCGGGCGACTGCACCAATGTGCCGTACAAGCAGATCATCATTGCCGCAGGCGCAGGCGCCACGGCTGCTTTGTCGGCCTTTGACCACCTGATTCGCCACTAAACACGCGTTTTTAAAGCCAAAATGGACTCTAGCCCTTGCAAATAAAGGGCAAACAGCTATTGAAAAAGGACTTCCATGGAATGACATGGCAGTCCTTTTTGCATTGGCGACCCAAAAGCTTGGTGCGCTAAGGGTTGCGGGCCTTTGCTGCGGCGCACACGGGCATAAAAAAAGGAGACCCGAAGGTCTCCTTTTTCTGGATGGTTGCTCTGCACCTTGGCGCAGATACCCGCAGCAGGTCAATTACAGCGAATCGATAAAGCTGCGCAGCTTGTCCGAGCGGCTGGGGTGCTTGAGCTTGCGCAGCGCCTTGGCTTCGATCTGGCGAATGCGCTCGCGCGTCACATCAAATTGCTTGCCCACTTCTTCCAGCGTGTGGTCGGTGGACATCTCGATACCAAAGCGCATGCGCAGCACCTTGGCTTCGCGTGGGGTCAGGCCATCCAGGATGTCCTTGACCACATCGCGCAGACCGGCTTGCATCGCAGCTTCGATGGGTGCGGTGTTGGCCGAGTCTTCGATGAAGTCACCCAGGTGGCTGTCATCGTCGTCACCAATCGGGGTTTCCATCGAGATGGGTTCCTTGGCGATCTTCATGATCTTGCGGATCTTGTCCTCAGGAATTTCCATCTTTTCAGCCAGGATGGACGCATCGGGCTCGAAACCAAACTCTTGCAAGTGCTGGCGCGAGATGCGGTTCATCTTGTTGATGGTTTCGATCATGTGCACAGGGATACGAATCGTGCGGGCTTGGTCCGCAATCGAGCGGGTAATGGCCTGGCGGATCCACCATGTGGCATAGGTCGAGAACTTGTAGCCGCGGCGGTATTC
>JADMKK010000021.1 GCA_015478895.1 Comamonas sp.
TTGACTGCCTGGGTTCGGCAAGACTGTCCTGAGACAAGCAAATCGATAGTGGGTATCTCTGGGGCGTTTGAGCCCTGTGCAATACCGGCAAAAACTTGGTCTAGCCGCATAAAACCAGTCCAAGTTTTTATCCGCATCCCCGGCGGGTCAGATTTGCGTGGAAATTAACAGTCCGTTGGCAAAAACTCTCAGCGGCTCATAGAGTCGTTCTTCGACCAGCTCTTGAAAAAACACCGTGTCTATAGCGCATAGGCGTGCCTGGAGCTTATGGAAGATAGGCATTGCGATTGAGGGCTTAGGAGTGGTTCCGTTGTGAGATCAGGCGTCCTGACAGCGGACGCTCGCAATGGACTGCTTTTGGCCGCTTGCACCAGTTCGTTCTTGTCACAGATAGCAGTCATTCGGGTCGCGTGTTGTCCCAACCCGAACGACCGCTGTCAGGATGCGTGTCGAGTTCACACTGTCGGCCAGAAGCAGTCAGCCATCAATCGAGTTTTGGCGTCTGCTTCCAAATCGACAGCAGCCTTGCATTTATATTGCATCCGCAATCAAATCGATGCTTGATTCACGCGCTTCGATAGCTCCGCTGCGGTCTCTTTGCGCTCGCTGTAGCGGTCCACCAAGTAAGGGGAAACATCACGCGTAAGTAGCGTGAACTTCACCAGTTCTTCCATCACATCGACGATACGGTCGTAGTAGCTGGAAGGCTTCATGCGGTTGTCATCCCCAAACTCCATAAAGGCTTTGGCAACGGAAGACTGGTTGGGAATAGTCAGCATACGCATCCAGCGACCCAAGATACGCATTTGGTTCACCGCATTGAAGGACTGCGAGCCACCACAGACTTGCATCACAGCCAGCGTTTTTCCCTGCGTGGGTCGAATAGCACCTTCGGACAGTGGTAGCCAGTCAATTTGCGTTTTCATCACGCCTGTCATAGCACCGTGGCGCTCAGGTGAACACCACACCATACCTTCGCTCCACAGCGTCAACTCACGCAATTCCTTCACCTTGGGGTGGTTTACCGATGTGTCATCGACCAAAGGCAGTCCCGTGGGATTGAAGACTTTGACCTCAGCACCCAATGCTTGGAGCAGGCGGGCAGATTCTTCCACCACCAAACGGCTGAATGAACGCTCACGCAAGGAGCCATAGAGCAACAGAATGCGCGGCGCATGGGTGCTGCGCAGCGGTGCTCTGAGTTCAGCCACATCCGTCATCCGAAATGACTCGGCAGCCAGTGCAGGAAAGGCATCTGTCTGCGGCCCTATGTTTGAGGTCTTTCTTTCTTCAACCACTTCACCATCCTCTTTGGTGAATGGGCCAATTTGCGCATTCGGTAGGATGTCCAGCACGGCTTCCGAAGGGCGGCACAAGCGAACGCCCAGTGGCGTTACTACTATCGGGCGATTCATCAAGATAGGGTGCTCTGCCACAAAGTCGAACAATTGCTCATCTGTCCATTTGGCGTTGCCCAAATCCAGCGCGTCATAGGGCGTACCTTTTTGACGCAACACAGCGCGCACGCCCAGCCCCATGCCTTTGAGCAGCGCCTTCAACTCGGTGCGGTTAGGAGGTGTTTTCAGGTACTCAATGATGTTGGGCTCAACCCCGCTTTGGCGAATCATGGCCAAGGTATTGCGAGACGTTCCACAGTTCGGGTTGTGATAGATGGTGATGGAAGACATAAGTTACTTTTCTGCGGGACGCCAAGCATTCACCATGGCGACCAAAGAGAGCATGACGGGCACTTCCACCAGCACACCGACAACGGTGGCGAGTGCAGCGCCGGAATTCAAGCCGAACAAAGAGATAGCAACAGCTACAGCCAGCTCAAAAAAGTTGGAGGTGCCAATCAGGCAGGCTGGGCCAGCGATGTTGTGCGGCAGCTTCATTTGCCGCGCCAGCCACCAACTCAAGAAGAAGATGCCGTAGGTTTGAAGTACCAAGGGAACCGCAATCAAGCCAATGACCAAGGGCTTGTCGATGATGGTTTGCGCTTGAAAACCAAAAAGCAGCACGACGGTTGCAATCAGACCAACCACCGACCAAGGCTTGAGTGCTGCGACAAAGTTGCCAATTGCTTGTGTGGATTTGCGTGCCAGAAAGCTGCGAGTGAGAAGCCCTGCAATCAACGGCAACACGACATACAGCACCGTGGACAGCACCAAGGTTTCCCAAGGCACAGTGACGTTAGTCACGCCCAGTAGGAAAGCTGCGATAGGGGCGAATGCCACCACCATCACCAAGTCGTTAATAGAGACCTGCACCAAGGTGTAGTTGGCATCACCTTTGACCAACTGGCTCCACACAAACACCATTGCAGTGCAAGGGGCAACGCCCAACAAAATCATGCCCGCGATGTATTCGCTGGCCGAGGTTGGGTCTACCAAAGGCGCAAAGATGTACTCAAAGAACAGAACTCCCAGCGCAGCCATGGTGAAGGGCTTGAGAAGCCAGTTGATGACCAGTGTCAGCATCAGCCCTTGGGGCTTCTTGCGAACGTCTTTGACTGCTGCCCAGTCAATCTGAATCATCATTGGGTAAATCATGACCCAGATGAAGATGGCAACGACCAAATTCACCTGCGCATACTCCATCCCTGCCACCCACTCAAACGCAGATGGCATCAGCAGCCCAAGCACTACCCCGGCAGCAATTCCCAAGGCAACCCACACGGTGAGAAAGCGTTCAAACACACCCATGTTTAGCTCTCTTGGCTGGTGGACTTAGTGGTGGGCGGACAGCACACCACACCTGCTTGACCGCAATTGGAACCAGCACAGCAGTTCTCTGTGAGATAGCCAAGAAGCGCATTCATCTCGTCATAGGCCGCCCGATAAAACAGGTTGCGACCCACACGCTCTTGGCTAACCAAATCTGCTGCCATTAGTTCTTTGAGGTGAAATGACAGCGCCGTGGAAGGTATGCCAAGCTGTTCCGCGATTTCTGATGGGGTTCGTCCCTCTGCACCAGCAGCCACTAAGGCTCGGAAAACTTGCAAGCGCACAGAGTGAGCCAGTGCAGCCAAAGCTTTGACAACGTGTTCTTGATTCATTATTCAATAATAGCTGAATTATTGAATTAATACATTCCACACTGACTCATTTCAACGCTATTTGGGCGCAAAGCGGACTTAAGCTCACAAGGAGCGAAGGGCTGCTATGGGTCGTCAGGACCAGTTCGCAGCTTATGAAAGCTGCCGTTCAGGTTGTCTGGCGCACTGCGTCCAGCGAGTTTCCGGTTTGAGGCGTACAGCGGACGTCTTGTCAGACAGCGGGTCAACGTCTGGTGTCAGCGGCAGCGGCCACAGGCTTGCCAAAGCTCAGCGGCGGTAATCAGCCTGAAGCTGCTATTTAGCCTGCTTCCCACTGGTACAACTTTTCTTTTAAATATCCATTTGAATATATCAAATATATTTGATATGCAAATATCAGCATTGTTTAAAATGAGTATGCGCTTGTGTTGCACAGCGCAACCAGTAGCCTGTCGTTGATCGGCCGCTTCTCTCGCTCGACGTCCTGAGCTTCCCTCCGTTTTGTGCACCTGATTTGATCAGGTCGTTTGCTCGCGCATGCGTTTTGAACGCTTGTGCGGCGTAGCCGTGCCTGTCAATTTGAGGTCGTGAGCCTTGGGGAAGTACTGGGCAGCACAGGGCACCTCTTTCCCACTTTTCCCTTTTGGAGTTTTCTATGACTGATACAGGTCAGGCCGCTGCATGCCCGAACGATTCTTCTCCTGCTGCTCATGACAAGGCGGCTGCTGGTACGCCCTTGTTTGCTTTGGGCCAGTTATTAGCGACACCTGGGGCATTGGAGCTTCTGGAAACCCATGAACTGACAGCACTGCCGTTTGTGCTGCGCCATGTGTCCGGCGATTGGGGTGATATATGTGCCGAAGACAGGCAAAGTAATGCTGACGCTTTGCAGTACGGCTACAGGCTGATGTCGGTGTATGTGATTTCCCAATCAGAACGCTTATGGATCATCACGGAAGCTGATCGCAGTAGCACCACGCTGTTGTTGCCCGAGGAGTACTGATGCTGGGGCGGCACTTTGTGGTGCACTCGCAGCTGAGTGTTGGCCGCTCAGGTGCAATGGCCTATCAAAACAAGCTGCTGCTGCGCCAGGGCGAGAACGACATGGCTTGTGGGCACCACTGCGTGTTGATGGCTTTGATGCTGTTGGGCCAGGTGTCACGCAATGCCCTGTATGAAAGCGACCTTGACGCACGCCTGATGGAAGTGAGCGCCATGGGCCAAGCTCTGTACTTCAGCGGCTGTAGCAGCGCAGCCATCAGAGAGCAGTTTGCACCGTTTTCTGAACAACTGCAGTGCCGCCAACTGCGCCGCAATGTCGAAGCCCGTACAGTGGCCGCACTGGAATCTGACCATGTGTGCGTGGTGCGGTTTACTTCCCCCAGCTACAGCCATTGGGTGCTGGCAGTGGGTGTGATGTATGCCGATGGCAAGCCACATTCTTTGCTGGTGCTCGACCCCTTGATGGATGGTGTGCCGCTCACTCCCTGGAATGCCTTACTGGAGCATTGGGGCAGCAAAAAGCTGCGCAACACCAATGCCCGCTGGTCAGAAAAAGCCACCTTGGACAAGGTGGTGCAAGTCGGTTTGCGTAGCCGCCGTGGCACGGCCATTGCACTGAACTGAGCTTGAGTTTCAGTTTTTCGCTCCCTTTCTTCTGATTTCCCTTTGTGCACGTTGTGCGCCTGGTGCTTGGCTTTTGAAGCTGCACTCAGGTGCCGTTGCGGCGTGCCTGTTTTGAAAGTTCAACCATGCACCCTTATCACCTGAGGTGGTACCGCTACCGGCGTTTGTTGGCTGCGGTGATGGCATTGCCCGCACTGGATGTCTCTACGCCCGTTCCACATGAATTCAGTGGGCAGTGGCCGTGCTGTTTCAATGGCTGCTCTGAAGCAGGGCGCTATGTACATACCTCCAGGCCATGCATGGAGTTGCAATCGGCCATGGTGCTCGAATTGGTTGATGCGGCTTTGCAGGCGGTTGAGCCAATCAGTCAGCGCACAGCCGCGTGGCAGGCATTTGCACGGTGTGCGGTGCCCCAGTTGGGTTTGGGCAGCTTTGCACGGCTGGTGGTGCTGTTGCAGCAATACGGGCCTGATGAAGATGCTGAATTGGCCCTTTTGCTGTGGCAAGGTGAAATCACCCAGCAAACATCTGCCATCAAGGCCGTGCAGCGTCTGCGAAGCATCGTGGCGTTCTTGCAAAGCCAGGGCATCACGGATACAGCCAGTTGGTTGCAGTGGCGGGATTCGGCAGATGCGCAAGCGGTTGTGCACGGTGCACCGCATCAGGCACCAGAAACGATCAACGCTTTGCTGTGGCACTTGGACAGCGGGCGCTGTGATGTGCCCTGGGTGCTGATGTTTGCAAGGCGGGTACTCGATCAAGCTCCTGCGCATGGTCACGTCATGCTGGCTATGCAAGAAATGGCAGAAGCCATGAACCTGAGTGCCAAGGCTTTAGCCAGGCGTATTGCTTGGCATGAGCGGCTGTTTCAAGCATTGGGCGATGTGCCCGACCTACGGCTGGCGTGGTGGCGATGCATGAAGCGCACTTTGCAATCCCAACTGACCAACGCTACATCGGCCAAACTGCAAGTGCAGGGAGTCAAAGAGCCTTTGCCGCTGTCACTGGCCGTGCACCTGCGCCAGGGGCAACCCATGCTGACGATTCAGCTGCCCCGTGCGTTTGGTGCAGCACCTGCGTGGCCCAACCTGACCATGGTGCAGCTAAGGCAAGAAGGCTGGGGATCAGGGCTGGGGCTGCATTTGCTGCTGCAAGGCGAAGGCGTGTTGCCAGCTCAGCTACAGCTGGACATTGCCAAACGCTGGAAAGCAACGCAGCTGCAGCCTCCGGTTTTTGAGCGCATCAGTGCCACCAAGTGGGAAATCAGCTGCTGTTGGTGCGATGGGCTGTGGAAGCCTTCCTGCATGAACTTAGCTGATGTGAATGACTGGGCTACGGATACAGCGCTGCAGGTGATGGAATATGTGCAGTTGCTCAAAGGCATGCTAAACGCTCATACGCTAGGTACAGCGACTTGACCACCCTATTCCTAAAATGCGCTCGCGCAGCGGGAACTATGTGGCTGATACGATAGAAGGAGCTAAAAGAACGACCATTTTTTGAACACTTTTTTTGGGTAGCTAGCTGGGTAGCTAGAGCTAGAAACCTAAAAATGAAATACGCAACCCATTGAAATTAAATGGGTTTATATAACAATGAAAATTGCCACCTGGAACATCAATTCCTTGAACGTTCGTCTTCCGCAATTGCTCGATTGGCTGCAAACCAACCCAGTGGATGCCATTGGTCTGCAAGAGCTCAAACTCACAGACGAAAAATTCCCTTTCATGGAGCTGGAGGCCGCAGGCTATCAGGCGGTTTGTCATGGCCAGAAAACTTATAACGGCGTGGCGATTGTGAGTCGCCACCCTGTGAGCGATGTAGTGCGCAATATTCCGGGTCTGGACGACGAGCAGGCCCGCGTGATTGCCGCCACACTGGAAACGCCCCAAGGCCCTGTGCGCCTGATCAACTGCTACTTTGTCAACGGCCAAGCGCCTGATTCCGACAAGTTCGTCTACAAACTGCGCTGGCTGGCTGCTCTGGAAGCCTTTGTGAAATCGGAAATGGCGCAGCATTCCAAACTGGTGCTGGTAGGGGATTTCAACGTAGCTCCGGAAGATCGAGACTCGTTCGACCCTGAAGGGCTGCGTGGCACCATCCACCATACGCCCCAAGAGCGTGCGCACTTTCAAGCCTTGCTGGACTTGGGCCTGACCGATGCGTTTCGCATGTTTGAGCAGCCCGAGAAAAGCTTTTCCTGGTGGGACTACCGCATGCTGGGTTTCCAGAAAAACCGGGGGCTGCGCATTGACCACATTTTGGTCAGCGATGCCATCAAGGCCCAGACCACTGCTTGCACCATTGACCGCGCCCCACGCAAAAACAAGCAGCCCAGCGACCACGCGCCCGTGGTCGTAACTTTCGGCTAACGCTCCATTTATTTACAGCCGCTGACTCAGCGGCTTTTTTTGTGCGCCAATGCGCGCTGTGTTTGTCTGACGACGATTGTTGCTGTGCCAAGTTTCCACCCTCTCCACAATGCGGCCTTGCGCCAGCCCGGTTTTTTGTCCTTCTTGAGCGCCCGCATGCTGGGCGTGTTTGCCCAGCAGATGCAAGCTGTCATCGTGGCTTGGCAGGTGTATGACATCACGCGCGATCCGCTATCACTGGCGTTTGTGGGATTGGCGCAGTTTCTGCCGATGTTGCTGCTGCTCATTCCAGCAGGTGACTTGGCCGACCGCGTCAGCCGTAAACGCATGTTGGCGGCCAGCTGGAGCGTGGCGGCCGTGTGCTCGGTGTTGTTACTGTGGCTGAGCACCTTGGGCGAACATGGCGTGGGCGGCATTTATGCAGTGCTGATCTTGTTTGGTTGCAGCCGTGCCTTCACAGGCCCGGCCATGCAGAGTTTGCTGCCGCAGATCGTGGCGCGTGAACACCTGGCACAGGCCTTGGCGACCAACAGCATGCTCATGCGTACAGCCGCCATTGCAGCCCCCATGCTCGGCGGCGTGCTGTATGGACTGGGGGGTGGTGAACTGACTTATGCCGTGTGCGCCGTGGCGCTGGCGCTGGGGGTGTTGCTGCTGTGGCGCGTGCCCGTGCTGTTTGCCGCTCCGCGCCAAGCATTGGAAGGCACGATGTGGCAGCGCGCAGCCGATGGTTTTCGCTTCATTCGCAGCCGTCCGATTGTGCTGGGCACCATCTCGCTGGACTTGTTTGCCGTGCTGCTGGGCGGCGTGATTGCTTTGCTGCCGGTGTATGCCAAAGAAGTGTTGCATACCGGCCCCGAAGGCCTGGGCTTGCTGCGTTCATCCATGGCCTGCGGTGAGGTGCTGATGGGCCTGTGGCTCAGCGCCCGCCCGATTCAGCGGCACGTGGGCAAAGTCATGTTTGCAGCGGTGGCCGTGTTTGGTCTGGCCAATCTGGTGTTTGCGCTGTCGCACTGGTTCTGGTTGTCCATGACCATGCTGCTGGTGGCGGGCGCGGCCGATATGGTCAGCGTGTACATCCGCTCGGCGCTCGTGCAGTTTTCTACGCCTGACCCTATGCGCGGGCGGGTGAATGCGGTGAACATGCTTTTTATCAGCTCCAGCAATGAGCTGGGCGAGTTCCGCGCTGGCACCATGGCGGCGGCTTTGGGCGCAGTCCCAGCAGCGATTGTCGGCAGTGTGTGCACACTGGGTGTGGTGGGACTGTGGTCGCAATGGTTCAAGCCACTGCGCGATGTGGACCGTCTGGAAGATGCCACACAGCGCGCTGCCGATTAGTACAGCGCCACAAAAGTGCTACGAAAAAGGCCGACAAGACGCATAGTAGAGCCCCTTGGAGCAATCCTTGCTTGCCAAAAATTTCTGCATTTCCTGGAAATAGTGTCTGCTTGCCATGCGCCTTGTGATTCGATTTTTTTACCTTGCTGTCGTCAGTTGGAACGTGATGGCCTGTAGCGATTTTCAAGATCGCTTTAAAGGCTATCCCAAGGAAGACACGGTTATTAACCTGGAATCGGCCACGTCCAATGAAATTGCCGATGCATTGAGCCGCTTGGCGCACATTGCCGTGGTGGGAGACGACTGGGAGTTCTTGGACCCCGATGATCTGTGCACTGTGCATGTGATCGATCAGGCCGCTAACCAGCAATGGCCGCTTCAACTGCGTGGTGCGCAATTTGCGCTGCACCGAGACAGTCACACGCAAAACTATTACGCCATCATGAAGCATGGCAAGACCCCGGCTTTAGGCCCCGACGGGCAGCCACTGCGACTGTTTGAAACGGCCAGCTACCACGATGTGTTTTTTGCAGAAGGCTACTTGCAGGCACTGGCAGAAAAATGTGAGTTCCCTCAGTCGCTCAACGCAGCCGCTTCAAGCCCTGCGCCCTCTTGAATTTCATAGCGGCCTGCCCTTACTGCATAAGGGGAAACTGCCTTTTTCGACAAAATTATCCAAACAAAAGCCCGCAACTTTTACGCTGCGGGCTTTTGTCTTTATGCGGCTGCTGTGAAAGTTTTACAGCGCTTCTTTGCGCAGTTGCTCCGCGCTCTTGGCCGACAGCCAGCCGGGGGCCACATCAAACACGGTTTTGGCACCGTACATGCCCCATTGGTGCATGCGGTGCACCGCGCGGGCATAGGCCACCAGCACGCTGGAGGTGAACTCCGGGTTGCTGTCCAGTTGCAGGCGGTATTCAATCACCTGCTTGTTCTGGGCCGAGGTGTTGCCGCTGCGGATCACAAAGCCACCGTGGGGCATGGCGCTGTGGTTGGCCTTGAGCTCTTCGGCGCTGATGAAGTTGACCGTGGTGTCGTACTCATCAAAGTAGTGGGGCATGGTCACGATGGTGTTGCGCACGGCCTCGGCGCTGGCGCCTTCAGCCAGCACCACATAGCAATGGCGCTCGTGCTTTTGGCGGGTGCTCAGTTCTGGGCGGGTGCCGCTGCGCACGGCGTCCACGGCGGCTTCCACAGGCAAGGTGTATTGCACACCAGCGGCAACGCCGGGAATGCGGCGAATGGCATCGGAGTGACCCTGGCTCAGGCCCTTGCCCCAGAAGGTATAGGTTGCGCCATCGGGCAGCAGGGCTTCGCCCATGATGCGGTTGATGGAGAACATGCCGGGGTCCCAGCCTGCGGAGATCAGCGCCGTGGTGTTGGCCGCTTGGGCGGCGGCGTCGACCGCTGCAAAGTGCTCGGGCACGCGGGCGTGGGTATCAAAGCTGTCCACCATGCAGAACTTGGCCGCCAGCGCGGGCGACTGCACGGGCAGATCATCCTTGGAGCCACCGCACAGCACCAGCACATCAATGCGGTCGGTGTGACTTTCCAGATCGGCCATCGAGAACACCGGCGTGCCTTCAAACAGGGGCTGGAGCTGGCTGGGGTCGCGGCGGGTGTAAATGCCAGCCACCACCATGTCAGGGTTCTTGGCTACAGCGTTTTCTACGCCACGGCCCAAATTACCGTAGCCCACCACGCCAATGCGGATGGGGTTTGTGGGGGTCTTTTCCATAGGGACAGCTTTCCTTTCAGGTCTTCAAACAGTGGGGCAGATGCTGGCATCTGCCCCACCCTCAACTACACAGCAGCGCAAGCTGCTTCACCAACAATGCATCGATGGCACCAGCGCAGATTACGCGGCTTGTGCCAAGGGCTGCGCATTCGCGCGGCGGCGGCGCAACTGCAACGCGCCTTCCAGCGCCAACAGCAACACGCCAGCACCAATGAGCGTGTACATGGGCTCTTGCCCGGGTTGAATACGCTCGCCCATCAGCAAGGCCGCCAACACCAGCAACAGCGGCTCTACATACGACATCAACCCAAACAGCCCCAGCGGCAATAGCCGGCTCGCGGCCATGTACAGCGCCAGCGCCACGGCGCTGATGACACCCAGCACGGGCACCATCCAGTGCAGCGCAGGGGTGGCCACAATTGCCGCCCAGCCAGTCACACCTTGCGGAGCATCCACCACCGCAAACCACAGGCACACCGGCAACAGCAACAACACATCCAGCCAGTGGCCCGCCAAACTATTGGTCTTGAGCAAGCGGCGCAACACAAAATACGCCGGGTAGCCGATCACGACCAGCCACGTTGACCACGCCATGCCGCCTGCGCGCCATAGCTCCCAACCCATACCACATGCTGCCAGCAGCGTAGCCACGGTCTGAAAGGCGCTAAGCCGCTCACCAAACACCAGCCGCCCCGCCAGCACCATGGCCAGCGGCAACAAGAAGTACCCCAGCGACACCGGCAAGGCGTGGCCGTGCAACGGCGCCCACATGAACAGCCACAGTTGCACCCCGGCCAGCGCACTGGAGAGCAACAACATCAACGCAAACGGCCAGTGCTGCGCTACGCGCCGCACAATGGCCGCCACCGCAGCGCCCTGGCCGCTGTAGAGCAGCCAAGCCGTGGTGAACGGCAGCGTGACCAGCATGCGCCAGCCAAAAATTTGTTCGCCGGTCAGCGGTGCCAGCAAGGGGGCCAGGTAATAAATGCTGCCAAAAATGCAAGAAGCCACGACCGAAGCCAGCACGCCCTGAAACATGAATCCCCCACCCTTCTGATTGCGCTGCACGGGATCGCCCACGCATGCGCCAAAACGATGCACACCGCGCACCAAACCAGTGATTTTCTGTGATTTCACTACCCCGAGCGCACTTATTTAGACAGTTACTCCACCACCAGCTGCGCACCCCCTACACTCAGCGGCTTTTCGCCCGCTGCCTCGCCGCCCTTTGCCATGACCGATTTGCCCGACCGTCCCTGCTACACCCACCCGCTGGAAATTCTTTGGCAGGACGAAGACATGGTCGTGGTCTACAAGCCTGCAGGCTGGCTGGTACACCGCACACCAATTGCACGCCATGAAACGCGCTTTGTGCTGCAAACCCTGCGCGACCAGATTGGCCAGCACGTCTGGCCCGTGCACCGGCTCGACCAAGGCACCTGCGGCGTGCTGGTGTTTGCGCTGAGCAAGCCAGCCTGCCAGAAGCTGGCCGCCTGCTTTGTCGACCACACCGCACGCAAGCACTACCTGGCGCTGGCGCGCGGTTGGCTGCCCGACGAAGTTGAGGTGGACTACGCCCTCAAGCCTGACGATGCGCCCGAGGACGCGCCTGCCCAGTCCGCGCAAACCACGCTGCGCTGCCTAGCGCACTTAGAGTGGCCCGAGTCTTACGACAAGCGCCATGCCAGCACGCGCATCTCGCTGGTGGAAGCCTTGCCCAAAACGGGCCGGCGCCACCAGATTCGCCGCCACCTCAAGCACGAATCCCACCCCATCATTGGCGATGCCACGCACGGCAAAGGCCCGCTCAACCGCTGGTGGGCCGAACGCATTGGCCTGCACCGCCTGTGGCTGCACGCGCACGCGCTGGAGATTCCCCACCCGCGCACCGGTGAAGTCATGCGCTTTTGCGCCGACTGGCGCCAGCTGGCCCATGTACCCGAGGTGCAGCAATGGCAGCAACTGCTGGCTGTGCCCGGCTGGCAAGCTACCGCGCGGGGTTTGCCCGCAAGCTGCGGTCTTCCATTGCCCCAAGCTGTTTGAAACCGCTCTTTAAAAGAGAGTAGCCTGCCCTGATACGCAAAGGACTTCAGATAGATAACCATCTGAAGTCCTTATTTCATCAAGGCATGCCGCTCTCTTTATTTTTTAGGGCGCAGGTATTTACCTTCTTCGTCAAACTCCATCAACGGTGCTTTGACAAAGTCGTACGTGGCTTCGCGGTCGGCCTTGAGTTCGCCGCTGAGCAAGTCCAGCAAGCGGTCATTGTCCATCTTGAAGCCGCAGGCCTGCGCATGGCCACCGCCGCCAAAGCTCTCGGCCAAGGGGATGCAATTGAAGTCGGAACGCGAGCGCAAACCCACTTTGACGCCCTTGGGGCCAGCGTGCCACATCAACGCAAAGCTGCCGCCCTGGCGCGCCAGAATATCGCCCACCTGGCTGTGGAACACACCGGGGCTGTTGACCATCAGGCCCTGAAAACCGTTGAAGACCAGCGGTTGCGCACCGCCTGCAATGTCTGCGCACAGGCTCTGGAATTTTTCGTCCATCGCGCCGCCGCGTGCCATGAAAGCGGCTTCTTGCTCGGGTGTGAAGGCCGCAATTTCGGCCCAGCGCTCAAAGCTGCGCACTTCCATGTCCAGCGCAGACAGAAACGGTGCGCTCTCGGCAAATTCCCACTTCCAGATGTCGCGGTCTTCGATGTACTTGATCAGACCCGGCACCGGCTTTTCAGGGTGGAAAAACTCCCAGCCCAAACGCGCGCCAGACTTGTTCATGTCAAAGTGCACCACGCCGCAGCGGCACTGGTAGCCGGAGAGTTTTTCGGCCGCGCTTTTGTGGTGATCCAGCACCACCAGCTTGCTGACTTTGGCTTCGATCTCGGCCATCAACACCGGCTCAAACGCAAAGTCCACCACGTAGACCGCACGACCGTCCAAGTCGCCCAGATCCTCTGCGGTTTGAATTTCGCCATGGTCCAGGCCACGAAACTCGGCCTTGTCACCGTAAAACAGCCACGCAGCCAGCGCTGCGCCATAGCCATCAGGGCAGCGGCGGCCGTGGTAGAGGATCAAAGGGCGCACGTCCTCGAGGGAAGGGTGCACCAGCAATTGCAAGGGGAGGATGGTGTTTTTCATGTGCAGGGATTGTCGCTGCTGCAGCGCCCACACGTCACCCATAAGCCTAAACGTGGAATTCAGATGACAGTGCGATGCGCTGTCGTGCAGCCCCGGATTTTCATGCGCCGCGCCATCATGCAACTGCAAATGAGATAGCAGGAGCCTTTATGCAAGATTGGTGGCAGCAAGTCGCGCAAGCCGCGGCGGCAGAATTTTCTGACGTTCCCGACCCGGCGCAGGCCACCCGCATCATCATGCGTTTGACGCTGGCTGCGCTGCTGGGCGGTTTACTGGGCTGGGAGCGTGAGGCCCACGGTAAGGCCGCAGGCGTGCGCACCCACATGCTGGTGTGCATGGGCTCGGCCATGTTTGTGATGATTGCCCTGCAAACCGGCGCGCAGGCCAATGAGGCCAGCCGCGTGATTCAGGGCGTGATTGCAGGCATTGGTTTTCTGGGTGCTGGCACCATCCTCAAAGAAAACAGCAGCGAGCATGCTCTGCCCCAAGTGCGTGGTTTGACCACGGCCGCAGGCATCTGGCTCA
Source organism: Comamonas sp. (assembly GCA_015478895.1). Lineage (GTDB taxonomy): Bacteria > Pseudomonadota > Gammaproteobacteria > Burkholderiales > Burkholderiaceae_C > Comamonas. The sequence continues at coordinate 13,774 of JADMKK010000021.1, forward strand.
CCGCCGCCATTGGCGTGGCTGCGGGCTTGGGAGAGGAAGCCACAGCCCTGCTCAGCGCGGTGCTGGCTTATGGCATTTTGCGGCTGGTGCCCGTGCTACTGGGGCGCAATGACGAAGACCGGCCCTCTGAACAAGAACAAGAGCGCAAGCCCACGCAGCGCGAGAAAACTTAGGCGCTCTGGCTCAATCATTCGACTTTGGAATGATTCAATCCCGCCAAATCATGCCTGCTGCCTTGCAAGCCAAGTTACAAAACCTTTTTAAAACAATCATTTAGAGCAGCCAACCTGACATTTCTTTATTCACAGACAGCGTGAATGGCATTGTTTCTTCGCTACGAGTTGGCAGAGCAAGTCCCATAATGAATTCATTACTGTTTCCGTGTCTGCCCAGCGTGCCTGGACAGCCACCAAAAGACTGATGAACAACGTCAACGACATCACCCCCTATCTGGGGCAATTGCTCAACTTCCGGCATGACATGCACGCCAACCCTGAGCTGCGCTACGAAGAACATCGCACGGCCAACCAGGTTGCCGCCTACCTTCAAGCACTGGGCATTCCTGTGCATCGGGGCCTGGGCCAAACAGGCCTGGTCGCCACCATCTACGGCAAGGGCTACAGCAAAGACAACCCCGGTCGCGCCATCGGCATTCGCGCCGATATGGATGCACTGCCCGTGGCTGAAGCCACGGGCGCAGCCTATGCCAGTTGCGTGCCCGGCAAAATGCACGCCTGCGGCCACGACGGCCACACCACCATGCTGTTGGGCGCAGCCACCCTGCTGGCCAAAAACCCTGCTTTCGATGGCACCGTCCACCTGATCTTCCAACCTGCAGAAGAAGGCGGAGCAGGTGCCAAAGCGATGATGGATGACGGCTTGTTTACGCTGTTCCCGTGCGATGCCATCTTTGCGTTGCACAACTGGCCTTCCATGCCGCAAGGGCAGATGGCGGTGCGTGTGGGGCCCATCATGGCCTCCACCATGCGTTTTGAAATTCGCGTCAAAGGCAAGGGCGGCCACGCAGCCATGCCGCACAAGACGCTCGACCCGATTCCTGTCGCCTGCGCCATCGTCAGCCAGTTGCAGACTTTGGTGTCTCGCGGTGTAGACCCGCTGGATTGCGCCGTGCTGACCATTGGCAAGATTGAAGCGGGCACGGTGGAAAACATCATCCCGGATGAAGCAGCCATCTACGGCACGGTGCGTACCTTGCAAAAGTCCACCCAGGAATACATGACCCAGGGCTTGCAGCGTATTGCCACCCATGTGGCTGCCGCCCACCTGTGTGAGGCCATTTACATCCACAAGCCTGGCTACCCCAACACCACCAATACGGCCCATGAAGCACGCTTTATGGCCGAGGTCATGCAGGAGATGGTGGGCCCGGACAACACCTTCCCTGAAGTGGCACCGGCCATGACTGCGGAAGACTTTGGTTTCATGCTGGAAGAAGTGCCCGGCGCCTACGGCTGGATTGGCAATGGCAAACATGGACAGCCCGGCGTGGGTCTGCACAATCCCAGCTATGACTTTAACGACGACAATATCGAACTCGGCTCGCGCTTCTGGGATCGACTGGCGCGTCGCTGGTTTGAACAAGCACGCTGAGCCAGCGTTGATTGAAAGTTAGCTTCCACCGCGCCTTGTGCGCGGTTTTTTTTATTGGGGATCAAGACCATGAACACTGCACGTAACACCCAACTGAGCCGCCGCCGCTTATTGCTGTCGGGCGCCGCCCTTGCCAGCTGCAGTGTGCCGGGCTGGGCCATGGCGCAGCGCTCATGGCCTTCGCAGCCTCTGCGCTTTATCGTGCCCTACCCTGCAGGCGGAGTGAACGATGTGGTCGCACGCATGTTTGGCGATGTGCTGGCCAAAATGCTGGGCCAGCCCGTGGTCATCGAAAACAAGCCGGGTGCGGGCGCCACCATTGGCATGGGCGAGCTGGCGAAAGCCACTGACAACCACAGCTTTGGCTTTGCCGCGATCAGCCCGCTGACGCTTAACCCCTATTTGATGAAAGTGTCTTACGACCCCTTGCGCGACATTCAGGCTGTGGCCAGCGTGATGTATGCACCGGTGTATGTCATGGCTACCAGTGCCTTCAAGGGCAAAAGCTTTGCCGATGTGTTGGCCCAGGCCAGGACGGCCAAAGGGGTCAGCGTGGCAACATCAGGCTATGGCACGCTGGCGCACATCATGGTCGAGCAGCTTGCGCGCACCACCGGGGGCAATTTTGTACACGTACCCTACAAAGGCGGCAGCCAGCTCATTACCGATGCTGCGGGGGCGCAGTTTGACTTGCTGCTGGCCAACCCGTTTGCACCTGTCAATGCTTTGATTGACCAAGGCAAGCTGCGTGTACTGGCCACCACCGGCCCGCAGCGCCCCACCGCTTACCCCCAGGTGGCCACCTTGGGCGAACTGGGTTTTGACAAGGCGAATCTAACTTCGCTGTTTGGTTTTTATGCACCCAGCAGCATGCCTGCCGAGGTGGTGCAGCGCATGAATAACGCGATCAACCAGATTTTGCTCGGTACAGAAATGCAGGAACGCCTGCGCAAACTTGACAATGTGCCCTATGCACTCACCCCAGAAGCTTTTGGCATGCTGATTCGCAAGGACTACGCCCTCAATGGCGTGGTGATTGAGCAAGCGGGCATCAAGGCCGAATAGCACCCTGGTCATCAGGTACCGGGGTGATGGTCACGTTTTCCGTGAAAACTTCGCCAATTACCAGCGCTTGCGGCCCTTTTTCTTGGCGGCGGCAATGGCTTCCTTGCGCGCAGCGCGCTCCGCATCGGCTACCGCAGCGGCAGCCGCCCATTGCTCAAACTCTTGCGGCATTTCCAATGTGATGCGGCCCAGCGCATGGGTGCGGTAATCGGTAATCACGATTTCTGCTGCTTTTTGCGTGTTCACGCGCCCGCCGCTCATCACGCAACCGCGCTTGCGGCCAATGGCTTCCAGCAGCTCGTCGTCGTGCATGGACTGGATCTTCTCAACACCCAGACCCAGCTTGAAGCGCTCATCCAGATTCTGCGGATACTGCTTTTGCAAAATCAGCAGCAGCTCCAGTGCCACCAGTTCTTCGTCATAGGCATTGCGCCCCACAGAACCCGAGGCCGCCAGATTGAAACCGCTTTGCTCAATCGAAATACGCGGCCACAGCATGCCGGGCGTATCCCACAGGTAGAAATCATCGTCCAGCACAATGCGCTGCTCATCGCGCGTAACGCCAGCCTCATCCGCCGCTTTGGCCTGCTTTTTTCCGCTCATGGTGTTGATCAGCGTGGACTTGCCCACATTAGGCGCCCCACAGATCAGCACGCGCATGGGCTTGGCCATGCCGCCGCGATTGGGGGCCAGTTGGCGACACGTCTCTACCAGACGACGCGCGGGCGCCACTTCTTCGGCATCCATCGCAATCGCGCGGGTATCGGGCTGGGCGTTGTACCAGTCCAGCCAGATTTGCGTCTTGGCGGGGTCGGCCACGTCTTGCTTGTTGAGCAGCTTCATGCGCGGCTTGTGGCCCGTCAGCTCCTGCAGCAAGGGGTTAAAGCTGGAGCCGGGAATGCGTGCATCCAGCACCTCAATGACCACGTCAATGTCTTTGACGCGCTCTTCAATGAGCTTGCGCGTGGAGTTCATGTGACCGGGGAACCATTGGATTGCCATGGACGTGCTTTCTATTTTGCGGGGGATGCGAGGGCAGCAAGGATAATCGCAAGCTGTTAACTCGTCCTACTGGCTAGCTCATGTCCTCGCAACGCTCCAAACCTTCCGCCCACCCTTTGAACAACGACATGCTGGTACGCGGCGTCATCCTGGTGCTGATCGGGCTGGTGCTCATCATTGCGCCGCACTTTATGTCGGCCAGCTCCACCCGCGATCTTTTTGTTCACGCCAACATTCCCGCCTGGTTTGCCTTAGTGCTGGGCGCGGCTTTCATGGGCCAGTACGGCCTGCGCCAGTACCGAGAAAAAAAGCGCCAGCCGCCTAGAAAATAAGCATAAAAAGTGACTCCAGCCATTGTGCATCAAGGGCATATAGCTATCACTTATGCAGATGGCAAGCGAGGCACCGCCGCTTGCCGCCTTGGAGCGCGGCAGGCTGTTAAGTTAAAAAATTTTTCATAGCTTTATGCCGTTGTTGCACAAGGGCTTGAAGGCTATTTGACTGATATTTTTTGAAACACCAAACAGCGATTATTGGCAGGCATCTCATGGTCGCCCACCAGTTGCAATCCATGCTGCGCGGCCAGCGCATGCACCGCTTCAAAATCCCGGATCCCACTGTCTGCATCGCGCGCCTTGAGCCAGGCGTCAAAGTTACGGTTGCTCTCGCTGGTGAACGTGCCGCCATAGTTAAACGGCCCATACACCGCAAACACCGCGCCTTGTGCCAAATGCAGGCCCAGCATTTCGAACAGCCGCTGCACCAAAGCCCAGTTCACGATGTGCAAAGTGTTGCTGGTAAAGACGGCATCGAAAGCGCCTTCTGCCGTCTCCGGCCAGTTGCCGCTGGATAAATCCAGCGCCACGGGCAAACGCAGATTGGGCGATGGAAACTCCGCAAGCCAGGCCGCAATGCCATCGTGCAGCGCAGGCAGCTCACTGGTCTGCCAGACCAGATGCGGCAAGCGCGGCGCAAAGTACACGCTGTGCTGGCCAGTGCCGGAGCCAATCTCCAGAACATGCGTGCTGTGGGCAAAGGCGTGCTGCAGCACATCAAAAATTGGGGCTTGGTTGTTTTCACAAGCAGGGGCAAAGGGGCGCGTCATGTGCAGCATCATGGCACAGCGATTCATTGCTTATTTTTGATAGCTGATTGCCTATACCTCTAATGGCCTAAATGGCTTTTTGATGCATTTTTATGGCATGCACCACAGCCAGTTTTCCGCCACCACCAAGTCACTCAAAACCACGCGCAGCACCAAACACCCAGCGATTCAGCGCTTGAATATTCATGGGTTTGAATGAGCGGGAATAAAAGGTAGGCTAACGAACGAAAGTAAGCCGCCCGCCGAAGGCGGGTCGGCTTGACTGCACAGTTAGACCCAGAAGCCAAAACGGGAAACCCCAGATTGACGACGAGCGAAAACTGCGAAAAAGCAGTGCGCCACGGAGGCGACGCACTGCTTGAAAAATGATAGCTACTAGCGCAAGCTGCACAAGGGCTAGAATCCAAAAAGGCTTGAAATAGCGCAAAACTCCAAGGCGAAGCCCGGCACAAGGCAAAAAACCCAACGGATAACCGCTTGAGAAGGTAAACGCCGGTGAATAAAACATGGGCTAAATAATGCGGGTTTCTAAGCGGCTAACGAAAAAGCTAAGCCGACCGCCGAAGGCTGGTCGGCTTGAGCGCCGGGTTAGTAATTAATTCTCCTGAGTCTATTAATTTAGACATATTCTGCAGGAGGCAAATCTCCAGACACCATCTGCGGTTTAAAAACAAATACTGACTCATACTGTTTTTTCCTAAGAATTTTTCTGTGTATGGAAAAAACCCAATTAAGGAGTGATGAGGAAGAATTATATTTGGCAACAATTTTCAACTCTTCAGTTTTAATACCCATAGGACTTCCTCCTTCGTCCGAGTATTTATTTAGATCATGACTATCAAATCTGAATAAATGAATTAATTGACCTGGTGCCATTTGTGGTATTTCAACATCGAATATCTCACCAAGTGATTCTCTTGGGTTGTTTCGTCGCAATTCCCCGAAAATCTCAAATTCAATATTTTCAGCCCTAGAGCCACCGATATTAACAACATAAAATTGAATGAAAATATCTTGAAACCTGGTTTTTAATATTTTTGTTTTTGATCCATCAATGCCTAGAGGTAGCTCGTATTCATACTCGGGACCAAACCTATTTCTAACTTCATAATAAAATTCCAACATAGGTTTTTTTTGGTTTGATACAACTTGCAAACCAACTCTAATTATTCCTGCTGCTGTAGACCCTGAAATTTCCATATCTCTTTTTTCTAACTAGATTTAGGTGAAAGGGATCGTAGTGATGCCGACCATCTAATGCAATCACGTTAGTCAGGTTCTATAGGGAAACTGCCAATAGTTAACATTTAGCGCGGTCTAAAAATTGGCGGATGGATGCCTCCCCAACTCCGCCCAAATTGCTCACCCGCCTGCGGGAGCATTTACGTACGCGGCACTACAGCATTCGCACGGAAGAGGCCTATGCCGACTGGGCCAAGCGCTTTATTCTTTTTCACCACAAGCGCCACCCGCAAGACATGGGCGCGGCAGAGGTGGAGGCTTTTTTGACCCACCTAGCGGTAGATCGGCAGGTGTCTGCATCCACGCAAAACCAGGCCAAAGCAGCGTTGCTGTATCTGTATAAGCAGGTGCTGCAGATAGAGCTACCTTGGCTCGATGAAGTAGTGCAAGCCAAGACACCGCAGCGCTTACCTGTGGTGCTCACCCCCAGCGAGGTGCGCGAGCTGCTACAGCACATGGAGGGTACCCCCAGCCTAATTTGCCACTTGCTTTATGGCACGGGCATGCGGGTACTGGAAGGGCTGCGCCTGCGCGTAAAAGACATTGAGTTTGAGCGGCGTGAGATTGTGGTGCGTGAAGGCAAAGGAAACAAAGACCGCGTGACGGTGCTGCCTGAGAACCTGATTACGCCGCTCAAAGCCCAGCTGCAAAAGGTGCGTGCATTGCACGAAAAGGATGTGCTGGCTGGCTTTGGACGTGTGTACTTGCCGCACGCGCTGGCGGTGAAATATCCGGAGGCTGACCGCAGCTGGCCGTGGCAGTGGGTGTTTCCCTCCCCGGTGCGTTCGCAAGATCCACGCCCAGATGCCCGCACGGGCGAGTTGTTGGAGCGCAGGCACCATGTGCTGCCTACTTCGGTGCAGCGCGCCGTGCGCGATGCGGCCCACCGCGCTGCCATTGTCAAACCGGTCAGCCCCCACGTGCTGCGCCACTCTTTTGCGACGCATTTGTTGCAAGCGGGATATGACATTCGAACGGTACAAGAGCTGCTGGGCCATGCTGATGTCAGCACCACCATGATTTACACCCACGTGATGAACAAAGGCGGGCGCGGCATTTTGAGCCCGCTGGATGCGCTGTAAAAGCGTGCAACCGCAAAACTGCCAAACCATAGAACGCAGCCACAAAAAAACCGCCCGAAGGCGGTTTTGCTTTTACGCGGAAAGCTGGAGCAGGGGCTTACGCGCCCGCTACGCTGATGCCCTTGAACTCACCGGTCGCAATCTTTTCCTTCCAGACCGCTGGGCCAGTGATGTGGGCGCTGGTGCCGCCCGAGTCCACGGCCACAGTCACGGGCATGTCGACCACGTCAAATTCGTAAATGGCTTCCATGCCCAGGTCTTCAAAGCCCACCACCTTGGCGTGCTTGATGGCCTTGGAGACCAGGTAGGCAGCGCCGCCCACGGCCATCAGGTAGGCGCTTTGGTGCTTTTTGATGGCTTCGATGGCAACAGGGCCGCGCTCGGACTTGCCGATCATGGAGATCAAACCCGTTTCGGCCAGCATCATCTCGGTGAACTTGTCCATGCGGGTGGCGGTAGTGGGGCCGGCGGGGCCAACGGCTTCGTCACGCACAGGATCGACCGGGCCGACGTAGTAAATCACGCGGTTGGTGAAGTCCACGGGCAGCTTTTCGCCCTTGGCCAGCATGTCTTGAATGCGCTTGTGGGCGGCGTCACGGCCTGTCAGCATCTTGCCATTGAGCAAGATGGTGTCGCCGGGCTTCCAGCTGGCGACTTCTTCCTTGGTCAGGGTGTTGAGATCGACACGCTTGGACTTGTTGTAGTCGGGTGCCCAGTCGATCTTGGGCCAGGTATCCAGCGATGGTGGGTCCAGGTACACGGGGCCGCTGCCGTCCATCACAAAGTGGGCGTGGCGGGTGGCGGCGCAGTTGGGGATCATGGCCACGGGCTTGCTGGCCGCGTGCGTGGGGTACATGTTGATCTTGACGTCCAGCACCGTGGTCAGGCCGCCCAGGCCTTGGGCGCCAATGCCCAAGGCATTGATTTTTTCGAACAGCTCCAGGCGCAGCTTTTCCACGTCATCCAGCTCGGCACCGCTGGCAGCTTTTTGCTGCAGCTCGTACATGTTCAAGTCTTCCATCAGGCTTTCTTTGGCCAGCAAGACGGCTTTTTCTGCCGTGCCACCAATGCCGATGCCGATCATGCCGGGTGGGCACCAGCCTGCGCCCATTTCTGGGATGGTCTTCAAAACCCAGTCCACGATGGAATCGCTGGGGTTCATCATGATCATCTTGGACTTGTTCTCAGAGCCGCCGCCCTTGGCCGCCACGGTCACTTCCACGGTGTTGCCGGGCACTATCTGCACGTTGATGACGGCAGGCGTGTTGTCCTTGGTGTTCTTGCGCTTGAAGTGCGGATCAGCCACCACGGAGGCGCGCAGCGTGTTGTCGGGGTGGTTATAGCCACGGCGCACGCCTTCGTTGATGGCGTCTTCCAGGCCCATGGTGAAGCCGTCCCACTTCACATCCATGCCTACCTTCAGAAACACGTTGACGATGCCGGTGTCCTGGCAGATGGGGCGCTGGCCGGTGGCGCTCATCTTGGAGTTGGTCAGGATTTGCGCCATCGCATCCTTGGCCGCAGGGCTTTGCTCACGCTCATAGGCGCGGGCCAGGTGCTGGATGAAATCCGGCGTGTGGTAGTAGCTGATGTACTGGAGGGCACCTGCGACGGAGTCGATCAGGTCCTGCTGACGGATGGAGGTGGTCATCGTGGAGCTTCTCTCGGTAGTTATGGCGCCGGGTTGCGCGCAGAAAATCTGTTCGATTATCGGCGCTTCTTCGCGGGTGGGCGAGGCAAAAGCCTACAAGTCTTATAGAGGACTGCTTCACACCGAGCTGGCTATCGCGGTTATTGAGAATGACTCTCAAAGACTGCGCTACGATGCTCCATCTTTCACCCATGCGGCGAAAACTTCAGGCAGCCAGACTTTGTCCAGCAACCCACGCCGCACCTGCCCCTCTGGAGCTTTGCCATGTCTGATACGCGCATTGAAAAAGATACTTTTGGCCCGATTGCCGTGCCTGCCCACCAGCTTTGGGGCGCACAAACCCAGCGTTCATTACAGAACTTTGATATCAGCGGTGAAAAGCAGCCACAAGAAATGATCTTTGCGCTGGCCCAGGTGAAGAAAGCCAGCGCCACGGTGAACTGCGCGCTGGGCTTGCTGGAACGGGCCAAAGCCGATGCCATTAACACCGCTGCTGATGAAGTGCTGGCAGGTCAACACCCCGATGAGTTCCCGCTGGTGGTGTGGCAAACCGGCTCGGGCACGCAAACCAATATGAATGTGAACGAGGTGCTGGCCAACCGGGCCAGCGAAATCCTTGGTGGTGAGCGCGGCGGAGGCCGACGCATTCACCCCAATGACGATGTGAACAAAAGCCAGTCCAGCAACGACGTGTTCCCCACCGCCATGCATGTGGCAGCAGTAACCGCCATGGAGACAAAGCTGCTGCCTGCTATCGCCACGCTGCGCGCTACGTTACACGCCAAGAGTGAAGCGTTTGCCGATATCGTCAAAATTGGCCGCACGCATTTGCAAGATGCAACGCCCTTGACGTTGGGCCAAGAAATCTCCGGCTGGGTTGCGCAACTGGCGCACGGCGAAAAGCACATTCGCGCTGCAATGCCGCATTTGTATGAATTGGCCCTGGGCGGCACCGCTGTTGGCACGGGACTGAACGCGCCCAGGGACTATGCAGAAGGTGTTGCTACGGAGCTTGAAAAACTGACGGGTTATCCGTTTGTGACATCGCCCAACAAATTTGAATCGTTGGCCAGTTGCGATGCACTGGTGCACGCGCACGGCGCACTCAAAACGCTGGCAGCCAGCTTGATGAAGATTGCCAACGATGTGCGCTGGTTGGCCAGCGGCCCACGCAGCGGCCTGGGCGAAATCAGCATTCCGGAAAACGAACCTGGCTCATCGATCATGCCGGGCAAGGTCAACCCCACGCAGTCCGAAGCCGTCACCATGCTGTGCGCGCAAGTCTTTGGCAATGATGTGGCCATCAACTTTGGTGGTGCATCGGGCAACTTTGAGTTGAATGTGTTTCGCCCCATGATTGCGCACAACTTCTTGCAAAGCGTGCGTTTGCTGGCCGATGGCATGGTGAGCTTTAACGACCACTGCGCTGTGGGGATCGAGCCCAACCGCGCACGCATTGATGAACTGGTCGGCCGCTCGCTGATGCTGGTCACCGCGCTGAACCCCCACATTGGCTACGACAAGGCAGCCTTTATCGCCAAAAAAGCGCACCAAGAAGGCAGCAGCTTGCGCGATGCTGCCATTGCCAGCGGCCATGTGACGGGCGAGCAGTTTGATGCGTGGGTGGTGGCCGGGCAGATGGTGGGCAATTTATAAGCAGATGGCAGCAGTGGGCACCGTATTTATGGTGCTTGGTAGATGATTTGCCCCTCTTTGAGTGTCTGGATGACACGAATATCCTTGATCGCCATGGGATCAACGGTAAGCGGGTTGTTATCCAAAATCACCATATCGGCCAATTTTCCAACCTCTAGCGAGCCCTTCGTGGCGTGCTCACCATACTGCTCGGCAGCCCACAATGTCATGGCTTTGAGGCCCTCCAGCGCGGTAATGCGCTGGTCCGGGCCAATGGGCGCGCCACCTCGCGAAATCCGATTGACAGCGGACCACAGCATAAACATCTGGTCCAGCGGCGCAACCACCGCGTCCGTGTGGTTGGTTGGGCGCAAGCCCGCATCAATCGCATCGCGCATGGGACTGATGTACATGGCCTGCGCCTCGCCACGGTTTTTAATGTGGGCTTGGGCAAAGTAATAGGTGTGCAGTGTGTAGAAGGAAGGGCGAATTTTGTACTTTACAAACTGCCCGATCTGGTCTTTGCGCGCGAATTGCGCGTGGATGGCAGTCACATGGCGCTGCTTGCCGAGGTCGGGGGCCGCAGCAAATTCATGCGCTGTGAGCAGGGAATCAATCGCTGCATCGCCATTGACGTGAAAGAGCACCGGCACATCCAAGTCATACACTTGCTTGAGGGCTTGGTTGATCACCGCCTGCGAAGCAATCAACTGTCCCTTCCAATCCTTTTCACCGCCCGGCCCGCCTGTGAGGTAAGGGGTAGTAAACGCGGCGGTTCGGCCTTGCGGTGAGCCGTCGATGGTGATTTTGACCCCGCCAATTTTCACCCGCTGCTGGTACTGCCCCCAGCTTGCAACCGGAAACTGGGTGAGGGTATTTTGCAGATCGGTAATGAACGGGTAGGCAACCACATCAATGCTGTTGGCCCCGGCAGCGGCTGCGCGGTAAATGGTTTGCAACGAGCTCAGGTGCGTCGCTCCCTCTTGCGCCGTGGTGATGCCCGCTTGGGCGTACATCTGGTGTGCGGCCTTGGTGCCGTCAATCTCTTGCTGCGGTGTCAGCGGCGCGGCTTTTTCAAATACGGGCAAGAAAGCCGTTTCCATAATCAAGCCATAAGGCTCATTCGTCCCAGGCTTGCGCACGATGACGCCGCCATCGGGGGTTTTGGTGTCAGCACCAATGCCGTAGAACTTTTGTGCCAAGGTGTTGAGCACCGTGCCGTGCATCGAGACGTGATCCACGCGCACCGGGTGGTTCGGGAAAGCGCGATCGAGATCGTCCCGATTGAGCAAACGCCCCTCGGGCATCACGCTATCGTCATAGCCGTAGCCCATGATCATTTCGCCAGGGGCAATCTTGCGCTCTATAGCGAACTGTTTTAGTGCCGCAATGATGCTGGGGACATCTTGACCTGGCCCTGCCGGTGGGGCGTACAACTTAGCCTGATTGGCCACCGAAAGCGCATTGATGTAATGGCTGTGGGCATCAATAAAGCTGGGCATCAGCGTTTTTCCGCCAAGATTGACCACCTGGGTATGGGCCCCTTTGTGGTTTTTTTCGATGTCTGATTGCGGGCCGATTGCCAGAATTTTCCCATCCCGAATGGCCAGTGCCTGGGCGCTAGGCTGTGCGTCGTTGAGGGTAACGATATCGCCGCCCAGATAAATCATTTGCGCAGCGCCTGAAGGTAAGGCCGACGCTACCGAAAATGGCGCTTGCTGCTGCTGCGCCACCGTATTGCATCCAGCCAGTGCGGCAGCGGCCAAACCACCGATCAGCACGCGGGGAATCATCAATCTCATGGGTGTCTCCTGTTTTTAATATGGTCCAAGCAATCTGCCAGCCAGCCAGGGTATACCAAAGCAGACACCCATAAAGCCAAACATCCCAAGCCAGATTGCCCAGCCTTGGGGTGTTCCCACAAAAAAACCGCTGCGACTTGCGTCCAGCGGTTTTTTGTTGGCCTTGAAGATCAGGCGCGCTTGCGAAAATTGAGCAAGCTACGCAGCGTCAGCAACGCACACAGCCAGTGCAGCACCATGAGTACCAGCACTTGCGCCATCAAAAGCAGCGATGCTGACTTCACCCACCACTGCGGCAAAACGCCATAGTTAAGCAGGATCGCCGTCACCAAGCCGCCCAGAACAAAAATAAGCAGAGCACCTTGCCCCCATGCTTCCTGGGTTTCCGCATGTTTTCGTTTGGAAAGCATGAGCAGGCCTAGGCAAGCTGCTATGGAAATCCAAGTTTGCCATTGCGCAAGCTGCGCCAAATGGATGCGCAACTCGTGCCAATAGGGCACCGTGACAATCAGAACGGGGGCGGACAAGGTGCTCAAGCTGGCCGTCAAAAACCAGATGCTGGCCAAAGCCAGTGGCACTTTGATGGAAGCCTTGCCTTCAGCCATCCTGAACGCTGCTTTTAGACGTACTTGACCGCGACGATTTCCAGACGGCGCTCACCACCGGGGGCAAACACCACAGCGGTGTCGCCCTCTTCCTTGCCAATCAAGGCACGGGCAATCGGGCTGGAAATATTGACCAAACCCAGCTTGATATCGGCTTCGTCTTCGCCCACGATCTGGTAGGTGACAGCAGCGCCAGTGTCTTCATCTTCCAGCTCCACCGTCGCGCCAAATACCACGCGACCACCGGCATCTACGTCCGTGGGATCGATGATCTGGGCTGCAGACAGCTTGCTTTCGACTTCTTGAATACGGCCTTCGATAAAACCTTGACGGTCTTTGGCGGCTTCGTATTCGGCGTTTTCGCTCAAGTCACCTTGGGCGCGCGCTTCAGCAATCGCCTGGATGATGGCGGGGCGCTCGACGGTCTTGAGGTTGTGCAGCTCGGCCTTGAGTTTTTCCGAGCCACGCTTGGTAATTGGGATGGTTGCCATGATTGTTTCTCCACATACGGCTGGGCGTACACGCGCACTTTGCGCAGTTGCGCCACAGGGGCATGTCCAGAGTGCCACAACAACGTGGCTGTTTGGGACGCCCCAAAAGCAAACCGCCGCGCAGTGTGCCGCGCGGCGGTTTTCCTAGGTTTAGGGTGGATTATGCCGCTTTTAAGGCGGCATTCCTTGCGTAAAACCCGATGGTTTGGCTTAACTTGCCAGCATTGCGTGCAACTCTTGCACGGAATACACATCAAGGTTATTGCGCATGGCCTTCATACCTTCCACGGCCGCTTCCGCGCCGAAGATGGTGGTGAAGGTGGTCACACGTGCCAGCAAAGCGCTGGTACGGATCTGGCGCGAGTCGGCAATCGCGTTGCGGCGCTCTTCCACGGTGTTGATGACCAGGGCGATGTCGCCGTTCTTGATCATGTCCACGATGTGGGGGCGGCCTTCGGTGACCTTGTTGACGGTTTGCGCTTGCAGGCCGGCTTCGGTCAACGCAGCCGCCGTGCCGCGCGTGGCGCAGAGGGTGTAACCCATGGCGGCCAATTCCTTGGCCACGGCCACGGCGCGCGCCTTGTCGTTGTTCTTCACGGACAGGAAAACCTTGCCCGACTCGGGCAGGTTCACACCTGCGCCCATCTGGCTCTTGACAAACGCTTCGCCAAAGGTTTTGCCCACGCCCATGACTTCACCGGTGGACTTCATCTCTGGGCCGAGGATAGTGTCCACACCGGGGAACTTCACGAACGGGAACACGGCTTCCTTGACGCTGAAGTAAGGCGGTGTCACTTCCTTGGTCACACCTTGCGACGCCAGCGATTGCCCGGCCATGCAGCGCGCTGCCACCTTGGCCAGTTGCACGCCGGTGGCCTTCGAAACAAAAGGCACGGTACGCGAAGCGCGGGGGTTGACTTCCAGCACGTAGATCACGTCCTGACCGTCCACTTCCTTGATGGCGAACTGCACGTTCATCAGGCCCACCACGCTCAGGCCTTCGGCCATGGCAGCGGTCTGGCGCTTGATTTCGGCCACAGTTTCGGCCTTCAGGTAGTAAGGCGGCAGCGAGCAGGCCGAGTCACCAGAGTGCACGCCCGCTTGTTCGATGTGTTCCATCACGCCGCCGATGTAGACCGCGCCGGTGTGGTCGCGCACACAGTCCACATCGCACTCGATGGCGTTGGACAGGAAGTGGTCCAGCAGCACGGGGGAGTCATTGCTCACCTTGACCGCTTCGCGCATGTAGCGTTCCAGATCACGCTGCTCGTGCACGATTTCCATCGCGCGGCCGCCCAGCACGTAGGAAGGGCGCACCACCAGTGGGTAACCCAGCGCCGCTGCTTTTTCCAAAGCTTCAGGCTCGGTACGCGCAGTCGCGTTCGGTGGCTGACGCAGACCCAGCGTATGCAACATTTGCTGGAAGCGCTCACGGTCTTCAGCGGCGTCGATCATGTCAGGCGTCGTGCCGATGATCTTCACGCCTTCTGCTTCCAGACCCAAAGCCAGCTTCAACGGTGTCTGACCGCCGTACTGCACGATCACGCCTTCAGGCTGCTCAATGGCCACGATTTCCAGCACGTCTTCCAGCGTCAACGGCTCGAAGTACAGACGGTCAGAGGTGTCGTAGTCGGTCGAAACCGTTTCGGGGTTGCAGTTGACCATGATGGTTTCGTACCCGTCTTCGCGCATGGCCATGGCGGCGTGCACGCAGCAGTAGTCAAACTCGATACCCTGGCCAATGCGGTTCGGGCCACCGCCCAGCACCATGATCTTTTTCTTGTCGGTAGGCGCTGCTTCGCACTCTTCATCGTACGTGGAATACATGTACGCAGTGTTCGAGGCGAACTCAGCCGCGCAAGTGTCCACGCGCTTGAACACAGGGCGTACCTTCAAGGCCTTGCGCGCTTCACGTACGGCCTTGTCAGTGGTCTTGAGCAGCTTGGCCAAGCGGCGATCCGAGAAGCCCTTTTGCTTCAGGGCGCGCAGCGTGGCTTCGTCCAGCGAGGCCAGTGCATCGGCGCCCTTGGCTTCGGCCACTTGATCCAGCTCCAATTCGATCTTGATGATCTCTTCAATCTGCACCAGGAACCACTTGTCGATCTTGGTGATGTTGTGGACTTCGTCCAGCGTCCAGCCTGCAGCGAATGCATCGCCCACATACCAGATACGGTCAGGACCGGGCTCGCCCAGTTCCTTTTCCAGGATTTCACGGTCCTGGGTTTTTTCGTTCATGCCGTCCACGCCCACTTCCAGACCGCGCAGGGCTTTCTGGAACGATTCCTGGAAAGTGCGGCCCATGGCCATCACTTCACCCACCGACTTCATCTGGGTCGTCAGGCGGTTGTCGGCGGTTGGGAATTTCTCGAACGCAAAACGCGGGATCTTGGTGACCACGTAGTCAATCGAAGGCTCAAACGACGCAGGGGTTGTGCCGCCCGTGATGTCGTTCTTGAGTTCGTCCAGCGTAAAGCCCACAGCCAGCTTGGCTGCGATCTTGGCGATCGGAAAGCCGGTGGCCTTGGAAGCCAGCGCCGACGAGCGCGACACGCGCGGGTTCATCTCAATGACGATCATGCGACCGTCTACGGGGTTCACCGAGAACTGCACGTTGGAGCCGCCGGTGTCCACACCAATTTCACGCAGCACTGCCAGCGAGGCATTGCGCATGATCTGGTATTCCTTGTCGGTCAACGTCTGGGCCGGGGCCACGGTGATGGAGTCACCTGTGTGCACACCCATGGGGTCCAGATTCTCAATGGAGCAGACGATGATGCAGTTGTCCGCGGTGTCGCGCACCACTTCCATCTCGTACTCTTTCCAGCCCAGCAGCGATTCTTCGATCAAGAGTTCGTTGGTAGGCGAAGCTTCCAGACCGCGCTTGCAGATCGTTTCGAACTCTTCCGAGTTGTAGGCAATACCACCGCCCGTGCCGCCCAGCGTGAAGCTGGGGCGAATGACAGTGGGGAAGCCCATTTCCTTTTGCACAGCCCAGGCTTCGTCCATCGTGTGAGCGATGCCGGAGCGGGCAGAACCCAGACCAATCTTGGTCATGGCGTCCTTGAACTTCAGGCGGTCTTCGGCCTTGTCAATGGCTTCAGGCTTGGCGCCAATCAGCTCCACGTTGTACTTGTCCAGCACGCCATGCTTCCACAGGTCCAGCGCGCAGTTCAGCGCGGTCTGGCCACCCATGGTGGGCAAGATCGCATCAGGGCGCTCCTTGGCAATGATCTTTTCGACCGTTTGCCAGGTGATGGGCTCGATGTAGGTGACGTCGGCCGTGGCCGGGTCGGTCATGATCGTCGCGGGGTTGCTGTTGATCAAAATGACTTTGAAGCCCTCTTCGCGCAGGGCCTTGCAGGCTTGCACGCCGGAGTAGTCAAACTCACAGGCCTGGCCAATCACGATGGGGCCGGCGCCAATGATCAGGATGCTTTTGAGGTCGATGCGCTTTGGCATTATTTCTTCTCCATCAGCGCGGTGAAGCGGTCAAACAGGTAGGCAATATCATGGGGGCCGGGCGAAGCCTCGGGGTGGCCCTGGAAGCAGAAGGCGGGCACATCGGTGCGCTCCACCCCTTGCAGCGTGCCGTCAAACAGGCTGACGTGCGTGGCGCGCAAGTTGGCGGGCAAGGTGTCCATTTCGACCGCAAAACCGTGGTTCTGACTGGTGATGCTGACGCGGCCGGTGTCCAAGTCCTTCACAGGGTGGTTGGCACCGTGGTGGCTGTTTTGCATCTTGAAGGTCTTGGCACCCGAGGCCAGCGCCATGATCTGGTGGCCCAGGCAAATACCAAACAACGGCACCTTGGCAGCCATGATGGCTTGCGCAGCGGCAATCGCGTAGTCGCAAGGCGCTGGGTCACCAGGGCCGTTGGACAGGAACACGCCATCGGGGTTCATGGCCAGCACGTCCTTGGCGGGCGTCTGGGCAGGCACCACGGTGAGCTTGCAACCGCGTTCGGCCAGCATGCGCAGGATGTTGCTCTTGACACCGTAGTCATAGGCCACCACGTGGAACTTGGGGGCTGTTTGCTGGCCATAGCCTTCGCCCAGCTTCCACTCAGTTTCAGTCCACTCGTAAGACTTGGCCGTGGTCACTTCCTTGGCCAGGTCCAAGCCTTTCATCGCAGGTGCCGCTTTGGCAGCAGCCAGTGCTTCGTCAATGCGTGCTTGTGTCACTTCTTCGCCCGCAGCCAGCCCGACGATGGCACCGTTTTGCGCACCTTGGTCGCGCAGCAAACGGGTCAGCTTGCGGGTATCGACGTTGGCAATCGCAACGGTGTTGTTACGCACCAGGTATTGCGACAGGGTTTCGCTCTTGCGGAAGTTGCTGGCTAGCAAAGGCAGGTTTTTGATGATCAGGCCAGCAGCAAAAACTTTGTCCGCCTCAATATCTTCGACATTGACACCGTAGTTGCCAATGTGAGGATAAGTGAGCGTGACGATCTGCTGGCAATAGCTGGGATCCGTGAGGATTTCTTGATAGCCCGTCATCGCAGTGTTGAACACCACTTCACCGACGGTAGTGCCTTGCGCACCAATCGAATTGCCAACAAAGACCGTGCCGTCTGCGAGCGCCAAGATGGCGGATGGGAAGCTTCCCTGAAGAGACAAAAGCACTGGATTCTCCGGTTTTAAGTACGGTTACGCCCAGCGCAGCCGGGACGTAGCGTCACACGGCAAAAATGCTTGTCTGCAGAGGTGGCGAGGAAGCGTTCGCTAGGCGTAAGGAAATAATGCTGAAAAGCCTCCCATTATATCCACCTTGAAAGCAAGCCCTTCTCAATCCCCCTGTGAGCAACTACTTCACTTCAGTGCCGAAAGCGCACTCGCGTGCAAACAGATAGCAGCTGCAGCGCCCACATTCAGCGACTCTTCTCCGCCAGGCTGGGCAATCCGAACGTGTTGCGCGGCCAAGGCCTCCACCGCCTCTCCAACGCCCTGGCCCTCATGTCCCATAGCCCAGGCACAAGGCCACGGCAAGCTGGTTTCATGAATCAAATCGCCTCGGTGGGAGCTGGTCACCAACAACGGCAAATTCAGTGCTGATAAGGTTTCAGGCTCTACGCCCTCTACCAAATGCAAAGCGAAATGCGCGCCCATACCGGCACGCAGTACCTTCTGACTCCACAGCGCCGCAGTCCCCTTCATGGCAATGACTTGCTGAAATCCGAAGGCCGAAGCCGAGCGCAAAATTGATCCAACATTGCCCGCATCTTGCACACGATCCAGCACCACAGCTGCCGCGCCGGGCAATAGCTCCACATCAGCCGCCCAAGGCAGGATGTAGCCCATGCGCGCTGGAGACTCCAACCCACTGATATCGGCAAACAAGGCATCGTCTAACACTACGACTTTAGTAGCTACTTGTCCCCATTCCACGGGGGCTTGAGGCCAAAAAGACTTAGAAAACACTGCAATTTTAGGTTGCAGTCCGCGTGTCAGCGCTGCACGGCAAAGGTGATCGCCCTCTAACCAGACATAACCCAATTTGCGGTACATCCCGCTTTCTCGCGAAAGTCGACGAAGTTCTTTAACAAACGCGTTATCGCGCGAGCTGATTTCTGTGATGTTCATGCCGTAGCGGCTGCAGCCTTTTGGGCTGCAAATCTGTGAATAACATGGGTCACCGGCGCAAAAGTGCGGCGGTGTTCGGGCGTCGCGCCCAATGTGTTGAGTGCTTGCAGGTGCGCAGCCGTGCCATAACCTTTGTGCGCTGCAAAACCGTAATCAGGATAAGCACGATCAAATGCTTCGCACCAGCGGTCGCGATGGACTTTGGCCAAGATGGAGGCAGCGGAAATGGCTTGCACCTTGGCATCGCCTTTGACAATGGCTTCTGCATGCATTTCAAGCAAGGGAATGCGGTTGCCATCGACCTGAACCAAAGCAGGTTTAAGGCGCAGACCATTCACGGCACGCTGCATCGCCAACATCGTTGCTTGCAAGATGTTCAACCGATCGATTTCTTCGACGGAAGCCTCGGCTATCGAGAAGCACAAAGCCTTGGCACGGATCTCGTCAAACAACTTTTCGCGGCGCAGAGCTGTCAGCTTTTTTGAATCGGCCAAGCCTGCAATCGGATTGAGATCATCCAAGATGACGGCAGCAGCTACCACCGGGCCTGCGAGCGGGCCACGCCCTGCTTCATCAACCCCAGCAATCAAACCTGGTGCATGCCATTGCAGGCAAACTTGCTCAGGCTCAACGAGAGAGGACTTTTTGGATGGCATGGGCTGACAAGGAGGGAGTGTCTCTACGTAAGCTGTCGTGCAGCTCAGCAAAACGTTGTTCGATCACACGCACTTTGGCGCGTGCGTGTTCACTGTGATCCAGCCACTGCGCCACGGCATCAGCCAGCGCGCGTGGCGAGGCTTGATCTTGCAGCAGTTCTGGCACTACAAAGTCCGAACACAAAATATTGGGCAAGCCGACCCATGGCTGCAATTGCTTGCGCTGCATGAGGCGGTAGCTAAAAGGGTGCATGTTGTACGAGACCACCATGGGGCGCTTGAACAAAGCGGCCTCCAAGGTGGCCGTACCGCTGGCAATCAAGGTGCAATCGCATGCAGCCAGCACATCGTGCGACTGTCCGGGAACAATTTGAAGCCAATCCGCTACGCCCAGCTCATGCGACAGAGCCATCAGCTTGTCGTGCAAGGCCGGCACCGCAGGCAGTACGACTTGCAGATCAGGAAATTCTTGCTTGAGCAGCGCCGCTGCTTGCATAAAAGGTTTGGCAATGTATTGCACTTCTGCACGGCGGCTGCCTGGCAACAGTGCAAGTACAGGACGCTCTTGGGAGAGACCCAAACGCGCACGCGCAGCTGCGCGGTCTGGCTCCATCGGAATGACTTGCGCCAAGGGGTGGCCGACATAAGTCGCAGCAATATCGTGCTGGGCAAGCAAATCTGGCTCAAACGGAAACAGGCACAGCACATGATCGGCCGCCGCACGAATTTTGTTTACTCGCTCAGGCCGCCAAGCCCAAATGGACGGACACACAAAGTGCACGGTCTTGATACCTGCGGCACGCAGGTCACGCTCCAACCCCAAATTGAAGTCCGGCGCATCAACACCGACAAACACGTCGGGAGGCGTTTGCAGTAGTTTGTTGCGCAACTGTTTGCGGATGGAAACGATGTCCCACAAACGCATGAGCACTTCCAAGCTGTAGCCGTGCACGGCCAAGCGCTCGCTAGGCCACAAAGCATCAAAACCTCGTTGCGCCATATGCAAGCCACCAATCCCTGAGCTACGCAGCTCAGGCCACTGATGTTGCAGCCCATCCAAAAGCAAACCGGCGAGTAAGTCTCCTGACGTCTCGCCGGCCACCATGGCAACGCGGGGTTGCTGAATCTCTAAAGAAGACATGGATTTATCGAGCAATACCCCGAGTAGAAGAAGCTAGAAAAGATTGCATCAGTGCGATATCTTGTTGAGCCTGCGGAATCTCGCTGGACAATGCGCCTATCGCTTGCAGAGCAGCTTCCAGAGTCAGGCCTTGGCGGTACAACAACCGATGCATTTGCTTGACCGCTTTCAGTCGCTCTGGAGTAAAACCACGGCGACGCAAACCTTCAAGATTAAAACCACGCACAGCCAACGGATTGCCTTCAATCATCATGAAAGGCGGGACATCTTGCGCGACGCGGCTGGCAAAACCAGCCATAGCATGCGCGCCAATTTTGACAAACTGGTGCACACCGGTCAGACCACCCAAGATGACCCAGTCACCCAGACGTACGTGCCCTGCCAAAGTGGCGTTATTGGCCAAAATGGTGTGATTACCCACCGCACAGTCATGCGCAATGTGCACATAGGCCATGACCCAGTTGTCATTGCCTACACAAGTCATGCCTTCATCTTGGCTGGTGCCAGTATTGAAAGTGCAAAACTCGCGAATCGTGTTGCGATCCCCAATCACCAATTGCGTAGGCTCACCCGCATACTTTTTGTCCTGCGGTTGTGCTCCCAAAGAGGCGAACTGGAAGATGTAGTTATCCATGCCAATCGTCGTGCGTCCTTCAATCACACAATGCGGGCCAACTTGTGTGCCCGCGCCAATCGTTACATGCTCGCCAATGATGCTGTAGGCCCCAACAGACACAGAAGGGTGCACTTGTGCACCCTCGTGAATGATGGCCGTTGGGTGAATTTTCCCGCTCATTACGCCTGCTTATCTGGACCCACGTAACGCATGGTGCACATCAGCTCAGCTTCACAAGCGACTTCGTCACCCACGCGTGCCACACCCTTGAACTTCCAGATACCACCACGTACACGGTCGATTGAAGCCTCCAAGATCAGCTGATCGCCAGGCTCTACAGGACGCTTAAAACGTGCGGAATCAATACCTACGAAGTAGTAGATATTGTTTTCATCGGGCACCTGCCCCATCGCATCAAATGCCAGCAAACCTGCAGCCTGGGCCAGCGCTTCCAGCATCAGCACTCCGGGCATGACAGGACGACCGGGGAAGTGACCTTGAAAAAATGGCTCGTTAAAAGTAACGTTTTTAACGGCACGAATGAGCTTGTTGCTCTCAAGTTCAATGACACGATCTACCAGCAAGAAGGGGTAGCGATGTGGCAGTTGCTTGAGAATTGCGTGAATATCCATTATGAATTTCCGTTGTTGCTGTGGTGCGCTTCCAGCGCCTTCTCCAGCTTTTTGATGCGCTCTCGGAGCGTATGCAATTGCTTTAAAGATGCAGCATTTTTTTCCCATTGCTCATTGGTCTGCAATGGAAAAATCCCAGTGTACAAGCCGGGCTGATGGATAGAACGCGTCACCATAGAGGTGGGCGATATGCTGGTTCCATCAGCAATGCTCAAGTGTCCCAAAATATTGGCCGCTCCTCCAATAGAGCAGCTACGACCAATGTGGGCGCTACCTGCAATGCCTGCGTTACCAGCAATTACAGAATGAGCCCCAACATGCACGTTATGTGCGATTTGGACAAGATTATCGATCTTCACGCCATCTTCAATGATCGTGTCGTCCAGTGCCCCCCTGTCAATACAGGTGTTAGCACCAATTTCAACATCATTTCCAATACGTACCCGACCCAGTTGCTCGATTTTGACCCAAGCATCGTTTTCATTCGCGAAACCAAAACCATCGGCCCCAATGACAACTCCAGGGTGTAATAAACAACGCTCACCAATCTCACATTCATCTGCAATGGTAATGCGCGAGGTGAGCACTGTACCTGAGCCAATTTTGACTCCAGCGCCGATGACACATTGAGGCCCAACATAAGCGCTAGATGCTATTTCGGCGCTGGAGTCAATCACTGCAGAAGGATGAATTCCAGACGATGGACCGCCTTGCTGCTTCGATTTCCAAAACTGCGTCAACTTTGCAAAGTACACATAGGGGTTGGAAACAATGATGCAAGGACCACGAAGCTGGGCGGCTTCCCGCAGCGCCGGTGCTACAACGACACAGGCCGCCTTGGAGGCGGCCATCTGAGATACATATCGAGGGTTGCTGAGAAAACTGATTGACCGAAAGTCTGCCGTTTCCAATGGAGATATCCGAGAAATTTCAGTTTCCCGACATCCTCCAACTAACTCCCCCCCTAAGACCTCAAGAATTTGTCCAATTTGAACAATCACTCAAATGCCTTGGTATTTATTTGCCAGACCCATTCAAAGCTTTGATAACTTTGTCTGTGATGTCATGTTTAGGATTAACGTAAACAGCTTCTTGCAAAATTACATCGTACTTCTCAGTCTCTGCAACTTGTTGCACTACTTTGTTCGCATTTTCCAAAACACGAGCTAACTCTTCGTTCTTACGAACGTTCAAATCTTCTTGAAACTCTCTGCTTTTGCGCTGGAAATCACGATCTTGATCTACCAAATCACGCTGCTTCGCAATACGTTGGCTTTCAGAAAGTGTTGGAGCATCTCGCTCAAAAGCATCAGAGGCACTTTTCAGGGATTTGCCAATAGCCATTAAATCGCGTTCTCTTTTTGAGAACTCTTGCTCCAATTTTCCTTGTGCAGCTTTTGCAGAGTTCGCTTCACGAAAGATTCGATCTGTATTTACAAAGCCTGCTTTGAACTCTTGCGCATACGCAGTAAGAGTCAGGCTACCCAGCAACGCAGAAACTGCCAGTGTACGAAACATGTTTTTCATCAGAATGACGTTCCAATTTGAAATTGAAGCTTTTGCAACTCATCACCAGCCTTCTTACGAATGGGGTTAGCCCACGCAAGACGTAGTGGCCCTAAAGGAGAAATCCAACTTAAGCCTATACCTGCCGAAGCACGCATTTCGTTGGCTCTAACTGGGTCATTCTCCCCAAATACATTACCGACATCAACAAAAGTGAACCAGCGTAGTGTCTTATCGTTGCCAGCGCCTGGGAAAGGAGCAATTAACTCAAAGTTAACTACGGCTTTTTTCGTTCCGCCCAAGTAAGAATAGCTACCTGGGGCATATTCTTGCTCAACACCATTTAAACCAATGTAACGGTTCGAACGAGGACCTAGGCTTCCTTGTTCGAATCCACGCACAGAGCCCAAACCTCCAGCATAGAAGTTCTTGAAGATAGGATAATCCTTACCGCCCAAGCCTTGTCCCCAACCCAGTTCGGCATTCATCGCAAAAGTGATCGCTTTGGTAACTGGCAGATACTGCTGAAACTGATAATTGGCCTGGACATATTTCATATCACCAGCCGCAGACCACTCTGCATTAAAGCGCTGATAACGGCCAGAATTAGGTGCAAGCGCACTATCTCGAGAATCACGCCCCCAACCTAGAGTAAAGGGAATCCCAGTATTACTCTTGTCCGTATAAGGCTTGTACTGAGCTGGCATATAAACGCCGCTATCAATAGTTGTTTGCTCAACTCCCAGGCCGAAATAGACTGTGTCAACTTCGCTAAATGGTACTCCAAAACGTACCGAAGCACCCTTGGATACGATTTTATATAAATCTTCTGCGTTTACTAGATTGTCATCTACATAAATATCGCCAGAATATGGCCGCGAGGTTCGGTAGTGAGCATCCAGCGTCCGTGAAATGCCATCCTGCGTAAAATATGGATCTGTTGTGTTAACAACAATAGTTCTATTGAACTTACTGGTATTAACATCTAAACCCAAATAGTTTCCAGAACCGAAAGCATTTTCCTGCTTAATACCAAAACTAAGAGACACCTTCTCTGCACTGGAAAAACCAGCACCCAAGGTTATAGCACCTGTTGGTTTCTCTTTAACGTTAACGATTAAATCAATCTGATCCGGCGAACCTGGAACTTCTTGCGTATCTACATCTACCTCAGTAAAGAAGCCCAAGCGGTCTACTCGATCTCTCGAGAGCTTAATTTTATCTCCATCATACCAAGACGACTCGAACTGTCGAAATTCTCGTCGAATTACTTCATCTCGCGTGCGATCATTGCCAGCCACTTGAATTCTTCGCACATAAGCTCTACGAGATGTTTCGGATTGAATGGTGAAATCCACACGATTATTGACACGATCAATCTCAGGAATGACTTCAACTTTAGCAAATGCAAAGCCAAATTTGCTAAAGTGATCGGAGAAAGCCTTCGTTGTCTCTGCTACCAAGTCGGCGTTATAAGGCTGTCCAGGACGGATTTTTACCAAGGATTTAAATTCTTCTTCGCGATTTAAATAATTACCTTGCAACTCGACACCGGCAACAACAAATCTTTCCCCCTCATGAATATTCACAACCAGCGAAATTTTTTGTTTATCAGGAGAAATTGCAACTTGTGTAGAGTCAATCCTGAAATCTAAATAACCGCGCTGCAGATAATAAGAACGCAATGATTCCAAATCAGCATTGAGCTTACTGCGAGCATAACGATCTGACTTGGTATACCAACTCAGCCACCCACCTGTATCCTGATCGAATTGCTTTTTCAGTGTAGATTCGCTAAAGGCTTTATTACCGACAATCCGAATATCGTTAATTTTCGCAGCATCGCCTTCAGTGACTGAAAACGTTAAATTGACGCGATTGCGCTCTATTGGAGTGACAGTGGTCACCACTTCAGCGCCATACAAGCTTCGATTGATATATTGACGCTTGAGCTCCTGCTCAGCGCGATCAGCCAGTGCCTTGTCAAAAGGCCTTCCTTCAGCTAGACCGACATCGCGCATTGCTTTTTGTAAGGCCGTCTTGTCAAATTCTTTAGTGCCAACGAAATCTACATCTGCAATGGTTGGACGCTCTTCAACCACAACAACAAGCACGTTGCCATTGGCTTCCAAGCGCACATCCTTGAAAAGACCCAAAGCGAACAATGAGCGAATTGCAGCAGCACCCTTATCGTCGTTGTAGTCATCTCCAACCCGCAAAGGCATAGAGGCAAACACAGTACCTGCTTCAACACGCTGCAAGCCCTCTACACGAATATCCTGCACTTTAAAAGGCTCTAAAGCCCAGGCAGCGTGAGCCACGCAAAGCATGGCGGCCACAGCAGTTGCAGTACGAGCGCCAAATCGATTAAACGGGAATTTCATGAGTCAAGCTGATGCCTGCACTAAGGTGCGGCTGTGAGTTAGCCCCAGATGCGGCTGATATCGTTAAAAAAAGCAATGGACATCATTACAAGCAATACACAGATGCCCAGTCGCTGCAGACGTTCCATCCACGCCTCATTCACGGGATGTCCTGTGACACCTTCCCAAAGATAATACATCAGGTGCCCGCCATCCAACATAGGAAGCGGAAGCAGATTTAGCACTCCCAAGCTTACGCTAATCAAGGCCAAAAACAATAAGTATTGCAGCCACCCCATGCTAGCCGACTTCCCAGCATAGTCAGCAATAGTCAATGGGCCGCTAAGGTTCTTCAAAGACACATCCCCGATGATCATTTGCCCGATCATCTGAAGACTCATCGCTGAAATCTCCCAAGTTTTAGTCAATCCTGCGCCTACACCTTCAAGCAAGCCTTTACGCACTGTCACCAATTCAGGCAAATCACCTATGTAGGCACCAACCCGACCGACTTGACCTTCTCTAGTGTCTTCCATACGCGGAGTAAGAGACAGCCTCAAGGGGTGCCCCATACGTTCGATGCGCCATAATTGCTCACCTCCAGCGCGGATCAAAGCGCGCAACTGAGCGCCATCTTTTACATGGATTCCGTTCACCTCCAGAACGATATCGCCAGGCTTTAAACCTGACTCATGCGCAGGCATACCAGCCATTACTTCACCTATCACCGGCTTTGTCCAAGGCTGCGTAATGCCAATTTTGGCAAGCATGGATGCATCGACTTCAGAGGCAGAAAAGTTCGAAAGAGGGAGCAATAGCTGGCGCTGCTCGCTTCCGTCTTGGCTAGATACGGTTAAGGTGACGTCTCTTTTTTGCAATACGGCTTGCGTCAAGCTCCAGCGCATTGTTTCAAAAGAAACTACGGGCCGGGGTGCATCTGGTTGCAGCTGGATCTCATGCACCCACTCGCCACCTTCGATACCCGCTTGCGCTGCCAGTGAGTGACTAGAAGGAGCTGACAAAATGGCTTTAGGCTCTTGCAATCCAATCCAGTTGACCACGCTATATAAAAAAACAGCCAGCAATAAATTAGCCAAAGGACCTGCGATCACAATCGCAGCTCTTTTGCGCAGCGGTTGTTGATTAAACGCTCTGTGCAGCTCTTCCGATGGAACGTCGCTTTCTCGCTCATCGAGCATGCGTACATACCCTCCGATAGGCAGCGCAGCAATGACAAACTCTGTTTCCGAATTTCGCCCTTTCCAGCGAAGTAACGGCTTTCCTATCCCAATGGAAAAGCGCAACACCTTGACGCCGCACGCCACAGCCACTCGATAGTGCCCATATTCATGAATGGCAATCAGAACACCCAAGGCAACGATGAAAGCGATCACAGTCAGCATCAAGCCTCATCCTTTCGCAGGTAGCGCCCACGGATTACACGGAAAATTTTTCAAGGTGCGCACCAGCTATGCTTCGCGCTTCATCATCTAAGGCTAATAGCTCTTCCAAAGAATTAGGCTTCGTCGGTACCAAAGCCTCCAGCGTCGCCAAATTGACGGCATGAATGCGATCAAACCTTAACTGCCCCATCAAGAAAGCAGCAACTGCAACTTCATTCGCAGCATTCAAGACTGCGGTAGTCCCTTCTGGCGCATTTAAGGCCTGCCACGATAAATGAAGCCCCGGAAAGCGGCACGCATCCGCCTCTTCGAAAGTAAGACCTGCCAACGTAGTGAAATCCAAGGGAGCCACTCCGCTTTCTATACGTTCAGGCCACGCCATTCCACAGGCAATGGGCACGCGCATATCTGGCGTTCCTAGCTGAGCAAGAATCGACGCATCCTTAAACTGCACCATAGAATGAATGATTTGCTGAGGATGAATGACTACCTTGATTTTTTCCGGCTTCACATCAAACAACCAGCGCGCTTCAATCACCTCCAAAGCCTTGTTCATCATGGTTGCCGAGTCCACAGAAATTTTTCGACCCATTGAAAAATTCGGGTGATTGCAAGCCTGTGCCGGGGTAATTTCAGACAACGTGGCGGGATCTCTTTGCCGAAATGGCCCTCCTGAAGCAGTTAATAGCAAGCTATCAATGCGTTCATTCCATGTCGCCCGATCTTCGGGGAGGCACTGAAAAATCGCCGAATGCTCACTATCAATAGGTAGCAAGGTACACGCATTGGCTCGCACAGTCTCCATAAACAATGCCCCGCCCACTACCAGCGCTTCCTTGTTCGCTAACAGTAGACGCTTGCCAGCCTTGGCGGCTGCAAGACAAGGCGACAGCCCTGCAGCGCCCACAATTGCCCCCATCACCGCATCGACTTGAGGATGAGAAGCTATATCTTCTAGAGCACCCCGCCCTTTCAGTACTTGGGTTTGCAGGCTATTTGCCTCTAATGCATCTTTCAACAATAACGCATGTGGCTCACTGGCCATAACTGCGTAGCGTGGTTGAAATTCAGCACATTGCGCGAGCATGAGTTCAACCTGGGTCGCAGCACTCAAAGCAAAAACTTCAAACTGTGTCGCATTGCGACGAATGACGTCCAGCGTATTGGTACCAATAGAGCCCGTAGAGCCCAAAACCGTTAGTCGTTGTTTCATCACTGCACCATTGAAGTCAGCATCATGGCCAAAGGCAAAGTCGGCAGCAATGCATCAATACGATCCAATATTCCGCCGTGTCCTGGCAACAACTGACTGCTATCTTTAGCGCCAGCACTTCTTTTGATCAACGATTCCACCAAGTCACCGATCACACTCATTGCGGCCATGAATAAAGCAGCGATCAAAAGAATCCACCAACCTTGTTGAAAAATTCTGGAATAAAAACTTGGAATTAGCGCGAACTGCAACCAATCCATCCATACCCAAACAAAAGCGACAACGACCACCCCGCAGGCGCCACCCCAAGCGCCTTCCCAGCTTTTTCCCGGACTGATCGCTGGCGCAAGTTTTACTTTGGTAAAGCGCAACCCAAAAGCACGACCTGTAAAGTAGGCAAAAACGTCAGCCACCCAAACCAAAGCCAGAATCGATAAAAGAAAATTAACGCCTATCTGGCGGGCCTGCACCATGGCTAAGCCTGCTGCCCATAAGGCAAATAAACCGCCAAACCATCGCAGCGGCAAAGGAATCTTGCCCCAAGCACCCACTCCAGTTTTTATCAGTAAAGCACTCCCCAGCACCCAAAAAGCGCCGGTCACGGTCCACAGCAACTGGAAGGAATGTGCGAGACCACCCAACTGCCACGTTGCAATTCCAGCCACGAACATCAAACCAGCTGTTGCGATAGAAGCAAGCTGGCTCAATTTATTGAGCCGCCCCCACTCCCATGCACCCGCCGTCATCATGGCAAGCACAATGCAGCTAAAAATTAAAGTATTAGAAGAAAAAAGTGCTGGCAGCAAAACTGCTAGCAACACCAGAGCGGTAATAACACGCTGCTTAAGCATGGGAAAGTACTCCCCTCAAACCGACACCTGACTACCAGATAACGATTTCAATTGTTCAGAAGTTTTACCAAAACGACGCTCGCGCCTTGCGTAGTCGGCCATCGCTTGATCGAGTTCAGTCGAACTGAAATCAGGCCACAAAGCAGGAGTGAAATACAGCTCCGCGTAAGCGGCCTGCCAAAGCAAAAAGTTGCTGATCCGGTATTCACCTCCAGTGCGAATAATCAGGTCAGGATCAGAAACATGGGCCATACCCATTGCTGCATGCAAACTACTTTCCGTAATGGGCTCACCCTTTGCCGCAAGACTGGAAGCAGCTTGAACAATGTCCCAGCGACCACCGTAGTTAAAGCAGATATTGAGTATTAAGTTGCGATTGTTCGCTGTCAGCACTTCAGCTTCGTCAAAACCTGCCTGAACCTTTCCAGACAGGCCCTTTCGCTCACCAACGAAATGCAGGCGAACCCCTTCGGCATGGAGGCTCGGCACTTCACGGGCCAGCACAACCGCCAACAGGTGCATTAGTCCAGAGACTTCCTCTGCAGGCCGATTCCAGTTTTCCGAAGAAAAAGCAAATAAGGTCAACACACGCACGCCACGGAACATGGCATGACTGACGCATTTACGCAATGCATCGACACCCTTTTTATGCCCACCCAATCTCGGCAAGAAACGTTTGCTGGCCCAGCGCCCATTGCCATCCATGACAATGGCAATGTGCCGGGGAATTGCAGTGGATTTGCTCATATCAATACCCCGCTGCCAGCAATCATCACACCGCCAAAATTTCTTGCTCTTTCGAAGCCACCAAGGCGTCGATATCCGCAATGTGCTTATCGGTCAGCTTTTGAATTTCAGCTTCAGAGCGTTTTTGATCGTCTTCAGACACTTCCTTATCCTTGACGAGACGCTTTACTGCTTCATTCGCATCACGGCGCAGATTGCGCACTGCAATCTTGGAAGCTTCGCTTTCATGGCGCGCCAACTTGGTCATCTCTTTGCGACGTTCTTCACTCATAGGAGGCATAGGAACGCGAATCACGTCGCCCATGGACGCCGGATTCAAACCCAAATCGCTTTCGCGAATCGCCTTCTCTACCTTAGCGAACATATTTTTCTCCCAAGGCTGCACGCTTAACGTACGTGAGTCCAGAAGGGATACGTTTGCCACTTGGGACAATGCCACCATGGAGCCGTAATACTCCACCTGGATAACATCCAGCAGTTGGGGACTAGGGCGACCTGTGCGGATGCGCGAAAGGCTATTTTTTAAAGCCTCGATGGATTGACCCATCTTGGTTTCTGCAGTTTTTTTGATCTCAGCAATCGTCATATCTTTTACCTCTGAAAGCAAATGGCCTTCCGTGTTCACACAAGGAAGGCCTTCCATCGCTTAGAACTAATTAGGCGTATACCAGTGTGCCCTCATCGTCACCCATTACAACGCGCAGCAAAGCGCCAGGCTTGACGATAGAGAATACGCGGATAGGCAGCTTTTGATCGCGGCACAGCGCAAAAGCTGTTGCATCCATGATGCCAAGATTACGACCAATAGCCTCATCAAAAGCCAACTTGGTGTAACGGGTTGCTGAAGGGTCCTTCATAGGGTCAGCGGTGTAGACACCGTCCACTTTCGTGGCCTTCAACACTACTTCAGCACCGATTTCAGCACCGCGCAAGGCAGCGGCCGTATCTGTCGTGAAAAAGGGGTTGCCAGTTCCAGCTGCAAAAACAACTACCTTACCCTCTTCAAGGTATTGCAGTGCTTTGGGTCGAACGTAGGGCTCCACTACCTGCTCAATAGCGATAGCAGACATTACACGAGCCGTTAGCCCTTGCTTGTCCATGGCATCAGCCAATGCCAAAGCGTTCATCACTGTGGCCAACATCCCCATGTAGTCGGCAGTTGCTCGATCCATACCAACCGAGCCACCTGCCACCCCACGGAAAATATTGCCCCCACCGATGACCACCGCCACTTGCACACCGATTTTTGAGACTTCCGCGATCTCACCCACCATTCGTTCAATGGTGGCACGGTTGATGCCAAATTGGTCATCCCCCATAAGCGCTTCACCAGACAGCTTGAGCAAAATCCTCTTATGGGCTGGTTGGGGCTGTGTCATGGGATTCTCCGGTGTCAATAAGTAGAAAATGAAAGCAGGGACAAAAACAGGCAGTACGGGTTAAGCGCCCTTAGCAGCTGCCATCTGTGCAGCTACTTCAGCAGCGAAGTCGTCTACCTTCTTCTCAATGCCTTCACCCACTACGTACAACGTGAAACTTTTCACAGTTGTATTAGCAGCCTTGAGCATTTGCGCCACAGTTTGCTTGCCATCAGCGGCTTTCACAAACACTTGGTCAGCCAGAGAAACTTCCTTCAGATACTTCTGCACGGAGCCTTCCACCATCTTGCCGACGATTTCGGCAGGCTTGCCCGATTCAGCAGCCTTGGCAGAAGCAACAGCACGCTCTTTTTCGATCAACTCTGCAGGAACGTCTGCAGAAGTCAGTGCAACAGGCTTCATAGCCGCGACGTGCATGGCGACATCCTTCGCGGCAGTAGCGTCACCTTCAAATTCAACAACCACACCAATGCGCGAACCGTGCAGGTAAGCAGCCAGGTTCGAACCATTGAAAGCCTTGAAGCGACGGAAAGACATGTTCTCTCCGATCTTACCGATCAGGCCCTTGCGCACGTCTTCCAAAGTGGGGCCGAAACCATCTTGCTCGTAAGCCAAAGCGCTCAGTGCTTCCACGTCGGCAGGATTGTGCTCAGCAATCAGCTTGGCAGCAGCATCAGCCAGCGCCAAGAAGCTATCGTTCTTGGATACGAAGTCGGTTTCGCTGTTCACTTCGACCAAAGCACCATTATTGCCATTGATGAAGGAAGCCACTACGCCTTCAGCCGTCACGCGAGCAGCGGCTTTGCCAGCCTTAGTGCCCAACTTCACGCGCAGCAACTCTTCCGCCTTGGCCAAATCGCCATCAGCCTCTGTCAGAGCCTTCTTGCATTCCATCATGGGCGCGTCGGTCTTCGCGCGCAGTTCAGCCACCAGCTTTGCGGTAATTACAGCCATCTTGATTCTCCGTATTCAGTTCAATTCGTTACAGGATTTCAGCTTAAAAAAAGGGGGCTACCTAGAGCCCCGCTTTTTTATCGCGACACGTCGCGCAGCCAGGTCTTAGGCAGCGGATTCGTCTACTTCGACGAATTCGTCAGAGCCTTCACCTGCAGCAACCTTAGCGACGTCATTCAGACGGGCTTCGCGCCCTTCCAAAATAGCGTCTGCCATTGCACGAACGTACAAAGCAACAGCCTTGGCCGAGTCATCGTTGCCAGGAATCACGTAGTCAATGCCTTCAGGATTGTGGTTGGTGTCCACAACACCGATCAATGGGATGCCCAGCTTCTTTGCTTCGGAAATAGCAATCTTGTGGTAGCCAACGTCAACCACAAAGATAGCGTCAGGCAAGGCAGCCATATCTTGGATACCACCAATGTCTTTTTCCAGCTTTTCCAGTTCGCGAGCGAACATCAGCTGCTCCTTCTTGGACATAGCTTCCAGACCAGCTTCTTGCTGAACCTTCATGTCCTTGAGGCGCTTGATCGAAGTCTTAACGGTCTTGAAGTTGGTCAGCATACCGCCCAACCAGCGCTGGTCCACATAAGGAACGCCAGCGCGCTGAGCTTGCTCGGCCACCAGATCACGGGCTTGGCGCTTGGTACCCACCATCAACACATTGCCACCGTTAGAAGCCAGTTGCTTGGCAAACTTCTGAGCGTCCTGCAGCATGGGCAGGGACTTTTCCAAGTTGATGATGTGAATCTTGTTGCGATGACCAAAGATGAACGGAGCCATCTTGGGGTTCCAGAAACGTGTTTGGTGACCGAAGTGAACACCGGCTTCCAGCATTTCGCGCATAGTAACGGACATAATTTTCTCCAAAAGGTTAGGTCTTAAATACAGCTCGATTTTGCTAGCCAAGGGCTAGCAACACCTTGAGGGAGCTGATTTGCGATTAACTTTGCAGCGCCTTGCCAAGGACTTGACAAGCAGCAAACTGCAAAGCCGAAAGATTTTAGCACAGCTGCGCGCAAGCAAACAGCAAAGCGATATCGGCCCAGCACGTCGTGGAGCACACGGAGTCCATGTGGCATTTGCTGAAGCCTGCATAAATCTTTGCAAACTGGCTGTCAACCGTGCACACAAGCAGGTCAAAATCGTGGGCTCAAGAATTGCGCATTCAAAGCCATGAACATTGCCATCGTGGGAGCCGGGACATCTGGCATCTCCACAGCCTTGGAACTTGCCCGTGACGGGCACCAAGTCACCGTTTACGAACAACACAACGCCACCGCCGAGGATGCAAGCTTTGCTCCTGGAGGCTGGCTTTCGCCTTGCGCACTCCAAACACTTTCCGTACCAGGCGGCGGAATGCCGCTTCAACGACTGCTGCGCAACCCCCACCTGCTTCAAGGCTCCACACTGATTGGTGGGCAAACTTGGCGCTGGTTACGCCAATGGAAGAAACGGGAAAAGCAAGCCTCCAAACAACTCAACCGTCAACTCGCTTGCGATCTGCAAAATTTAGCCGCTTACAGTCAAAGCTTGCGCTGGCAAGACAGTGAGGACGCAGCTATAAGCGCTGAGCTCAAGGCAGGCCATCTCGTCATTTTAAGAACTCCGCAAGATTGCGTTTTCTGGAAAGAACGGCTTGAGAGTCTGCAGCACCAAGGTGTGCCTTGCTCCCTGGTAACTGCTGAGCAATGCCAGCAACTGGAGCCCGGCTTAGGGCAAGAGCTGCCCATCGCAGGGGCGCTCCATTTTCCCAGCGGGGAATCCATTAACCCCAGGCTCTGGACGCAACAGTTGCGCACGCAAGCCCAAGCTCTGGGCGTCAATATTCACCCCGGCGTGCGTGTTGATGCTGTGCAAAACCACCCATTGGGCCTAAAAATCCAAGGCCGCATGTATTTGCACGACAGCATCGTGCTTTGCACAGGTGCCCACCAAGATTTACTGCAACACATTGGCATCCAACTACCGTCCTTGGCAATAGCTGGCTACAGCGTGACAGCCCCGGTGCGAGATGCGCTGCTTGCCCCGCGCTCATCCGTGATGGACTGGGCGCAGCAAACCACGATCAGCCGCATGGGACAACGCGTACGCATTACGGCCGGGGCAGAGCTCAATAGCGCCGCAGACACCCCACAACAACAGCCCACATTGCAGCGTATGTACAACCTGCTCAATGACTGGTTCCCAGGTGGGGTGCAACTTTCCTCGCCCCAACTACAGATTTGGAAAGGCACTCGACTGCTGCTGCCAGACGGATTGCCTGCCGTCGGCCCCAGTCCGCACCCCAACATCTGGCTGAACACGGCACATGGCAGCCATGGCATTGCCTTAGCTGCTGGTTGCGCTCGCGCCTTGGCTGACATGCTTAGCCACAAGGAAACAGCGATCGACATGGGGGCATTCCACCCCCATCGCTTTCAGCACAATTAGCAGCCACGCATTCAATAACTACCGCGCAAAAAAAGAGCAGCTAGCCGTTATCAAACAAAGACTTCAGATACTTTTTCCTTTGAAGCTCTTATTTAACAACGGCTAACTGCTCTCTTATTAAAAGCAAGTTGCGCCTTGGTTAGCGGCGTGATTTACTCTTTTTGCCTACAGGCTTTGCCGTCGGTTTGGATACGGGCGCGCTGGCGCTATCGGTCTTCACCGCACGCCCTCGTCCACGAAAGCCATCCTGTCCTTTAGCAACAACACGCGAAGAGACGCTTGCATCATCTCCCGCCAGGCCTGCGACCTCCTGCTGCTTACCCCTACGTGAGTTTTCGCGGTCGCGATCTCGACGCCCGCTGCGCGGTGGTACCGCATCTACCTCGTCCTGCACAATGCGGAAATCGATCTTGCGAGCATCCAGATCTACACGAGCAACCTGCACTTGCAGGCGTGCCCCAATGCCGTAGCGCACTCCAGAACGCTCACCGCGCAACTCTTGGCGCTGCTCGTCAAACTTGAAGTAATCACCACCCAGCTCGGTGATATGCACCAGGCCCTCGACATACATCGCGTCCAGCGTGACGAAAATGCCGAAATTGGTGACGGATGAGACCGTGCCGGCAAACTCTTCACCCAAGAAGTCGCGCATATATTTGCACTTGAGCCAGGCTTCCACATCGCGACTGGCTTCATCGGCACGGCGCTCATTGGCGCTGCAATGCAAGCCCGCCGCCTCCCATGCCGTCATCTCCGACTGTGCCGCTTTGCTCAATGGTTTGATCTGAGGCTCTGCCACACGCTTGGCCAAGCGCTTGGCCATTTTTTCCTGCGCCTCACCCG
This sequence comes from Comamonas sp., assembly GCA_015478895.1. Classification (GTDB taxonomy): domain Bacteria; phylum Pseudomonadota; class Gammaproteobacteria; order Burkholderiales; family Burkholderiaceae_C; genus Comamonas. The sequence continues at coordinate 49,381 of JADMKK010000021.1, forward strand.
GCATAGGCAGTTTGGGCAGTTTGTACTTGGCGTCATTCAAGATGGACTTGATCACGCGGTGCACCAGCAAATCAGGATAGCGACGAATGGGGCTCGTGAAATGCGTATACGCATCAAACGACAAGCCGAAATGCCCACCGTTATCCGGCATATACATGGCCTGCATCATGGTGCGCAGCAGCATGGTGTGAATTTGCTGCGAATCAGGACGGTCCTTGGTGGCAGCCGCAATCGCTGCAAACTCCGCCGTTTTGGGCGAGTCACTGACTGACATCTGAATGCCGGTTGCCTTGAGGTAACCGCGCAGCAGATCAATTTTTTCTGCCGAAGGCTTGTCGTGCACCCGAAACAAGGCCGCGCGACCGTTTTGCTCAATGAAATCTGCCGCGCACACATTGGCAGCCAGCATGCACTCTTCAATCAAACGATGGGCGTCGTTGCGCGTGCGCGGGACGATTTTCTCGATGCGGCCATTGTCATCGCACACGATTTGTGTCTCTACCGTATCAAAATCCACTGCGCCCCGCGCTTGGCGCGCTTGCAGCAAAGACTGGAACGCACCGTGCAGGTTCAGCAGATCAGGCACACGCTCTTTGCGCTGCGTGGCTTCTGCCCCCCGCGTATTGGACAAAATCGCCGCGACTTCGGTGTACGTAAAGCGCGCATGGCTGTGCATGACACCAGGGTAAAACTGGTAAGCATGCACATCGCCAGTGGCCGTCACCAGCATGTCGCAGACCATGCATAGTCGATCCACATCAGGGTTCAGCGAACATAAGCCGTTCGACAACTTCTCCGGCAGCATGGGAATCACGCGGCGCGGGAAGTAGACGCTGGTAGCGCGCTCATAGGCATCGATATCGATGGCATTGCCGTTTTGCACATAGTGGCTTACATCGGCAATCGCCACCAAGACGCGCCAACCCTTGCTGCGCCCCACTTTTGCAGGCTCGCAATACACGGCATCGTCAAAGTCGCGAGCGTCCTCGCCATCGATCGTACACAGCGGCACGTCGCGCAAATCTATACGACCCTTGCGATCCTTGGCCATTACTTTCTCTGGCAGCGCCTTGGCAGCTTGCAAGCACGCATCCGAAAAAATGTGCGGCACACCGTATTTGCGCACGGCAATTTCAATTTCCATACCGGGGTCATCCATTTCCCCCAGCACTTCCACAATGCGCCCTACGGGCTGCCCGAATAAGGCTGGTGCCTCGGTCAACTCCACGACAACCACTTGCCCCGTTTTAGCTTCGGCGATGGCACCTTGAGGCACCAAAACGTCATGTCCGTAGCGCTTATCTTCGGGCGCAACCAACCACACGCCGCTTTCTTGCAACAAACGGCCAATCAGCGTTTTGGTGGAGCGCTCGACAATCTCCACAATATGCCCTTCAGGGCGACCCCGGCGGTCTTGGCGCACAATATGCACTCGCACGCGATCCTTGTGCAGCACGGCGCGCATCTCATTGGCCGGAATGTAAATATCAGGTCCAGCATCGTCACGAATGACAAAGCCATGTCCGTCTCGATGCCCCTGTACAACCCCTTCAAGCTCTTGAAGTGAAGTGCGTGCGTTAGTGCGAGGATCCATTTTTTTGCTATACAATCTAAATCTTTCCTGAAAAGCCCAGGTGGCGGAATTGGTAGACGCACTAGTTTCAGGTACTAGCGGGTAATTCCGTGGAGGTTCGAGTCCTCTCCTGGGCACCAAGTTTAACGACAACTGCTTGCAGTCATCGCAAAACAAAAAGTTCATGAATTACCAAATGAACGGTTTATTTAAAAGTAAACTACTCTTTTAAGCGAAATATGAGATTTACCAATCAACCTTAACAGGTTTTGGTAAGTATCAGCCCAGGTGGCGGAATTGGTAGACGCACTAGTTTCAGGTACTAGCGAGTAACATCGTGGAGGTTCGAGTCCTCTCCTGGGCACCAAAAATTTGAGAAGCTTGCTTAGCAAGCTTCAACCAAAAGTACATTGCGAGTGCTACCACACTCTTTAAATACAATGCTCTTTTGCCCAGGTGGCGGAATTGGTAGACGCACTAGTTTCAGGTACTAGCGGGTAATTCCGTGGAGGTTCGAGTCCTCTCCTGGGCACCAAAATTTGTTCGGCATATTGTTTATGCCACGAAATTAGATTGCTGAGTGCTACCTCGCTCCTTGAAAAAGCAATGTAACTTTGCCCAGGTGGCGGAATTGGTAGACGCACTAGTTTCAGGTACTAGCGAGTAAAATCGTGGAGGTTCGAGTCCTCTCCTGGGCACCAAACACACAAGCCGTTGCAATCAAATGCATCGGCTTTTTTGTCGTTCTGCATTTTTACTTCCTATGCCTCACAACAAAAAAGCCAGCACCTGTAAAAGTACTGGCTTGTTATCAGACTAACCAAGTAGTGTAAAACTACTTGGCACTTCAATCACTTGCGTAGCAAAGGCTTCAATACATTTTGCAAACGACGGGCTTGTGCATCGGTATGGGCAGATGCCAGCACTGTCGCCACATCCTGCACCCATGTCTGCTCTGGCCCAGGCGCATTACGCTGCGTGAGCAACTGCAATTGCAACATACGGCGGGCAGACATGTGCTCCGCAGGTGTCGCGGTATCAGCAGCAATTTCCAATCGCAGCAGCGCTACAGCCACTTCACCCGCAACAGGGCCTGCCACAGCTTGCGACCAAGCATTACGCACTTGCGCAGTCACCTTGGAGCCCAACTCCTGGGTTGAAGGTAAAGCGTGCGCATCACGCTTGCTCCATGCGGCTACCAACTTGTTCACAGCCTCACCGTGCGCTTGCGACGCCAGCTTGCGCAAAGCAAATTGAGCCCCTTCCAGCGCATCACGCTGGACACGAAAAGCCATATCACCCAAACGCGGCCCGCGCTCTGTGCGTTCCGGACGCGCAGGTCGGGCATCTCTCCGTAATGCATTACGTCCATCACGGTCACGCAGGGCACTTATAGGCGCAGAGTCTTTCTTCACCCCAGGGCGGTCATCACCGCGTACTGCGACCACGGGGCGATCCAGTTTCACAGACACTGGTGTCACCTCAGCATCCTCTTCGGGCGGTGTATTTGCTTCAGCAGAGGGCGTTGGCTGAATGCGCACTGCCTGCTCCAGAGCGTCCATAGCAGCACGAATTTGCTGCACATCACCCGAAGCATTAGCGGCTTGCAAAACCTTGGAGGCTTCAACCACAGCACGCTCGTGCGCAGGCAAATCTTCCAGAGAAGGAGCACGGCCCCGCTCTGCGCCTTTGCGGTTGAATGCCTCATCCAAAGGTTTGCGGAAGGCATCCCACAACTTTTGTTCATGCTTGCGATCCAAAGGCACGCCTTGCGCCTCAGCTTGCCAACGCTGCTGCAGCGCCTTTACAGCATCAATGCGCAAAGAAGGAGCGTCTGCGAGAGACTGCGCTTCATCGATCATCGCGTGACGGCGATCAAGGCTAGCTTTTTGCGCTGCCACCAAAGGCGCCTCAGCCAAGGTCATAGCCTGCTTCCAGGCTGATTGCAACTCCGCGTAAACCTTTTCGCCCACATGACCGCTATCACGCCAGCGTTCGGAAAATTGACGCAATGCGCGCGATACGCCCTTTAAATCTTGCGATTCAATGTTGGCTGCCACCCAAGCCTTGACTTCTTCAATCAGCGCTAAACGCGAAGCCTTGTGCTGATTCGACTCAGCACGTACACGCTCCAGCCAAGCTTCCACTTGTTTATAAGCCGTGTTACATGCCTCATCAAACTTTTTCCACAGTGAGTGGTTGGGCACAGCCCCTTGGTCTGCCTGCTTCCATTGCTCACGCAATTGACGCAAAGTTTCTTGAAGCTTGCGACCACCCAATGCTTGGCCATCAGGACGGTTGAGTAGAGACTCCGCCTTGACCACCAATTCTTCGCGCTGGCGATCCACACTTTTGGGCTGCCAGCCTTGCGCATCACCTGCAGCGAGCAATTGCTCATGTACTTGCCGTGCCAGCGCATCATCCAACCAGCGACCTTGCTGCTTGAGTACAGCACGCAATGCGGCAATGGTTTCTGTTTTTTGATCCGCAGTAGCTTCTGCCAAAGCCTTCAGTGCTGGCTGCACGCTCTGCAGTGCAAGCAGCTGTTTTTGCGCGGTATCAGGCTTGGCTGCCTTGACCACCACAGTCTTGATGGGAGCGGCAGCCGCTGCCAGTTCCGAAGGCAAGCCTCGCCCTACTCGAATCTCATCCGCCCATACAGGCACAGGGGGCAATTCTGCGTCCCCGCTCTGAGCCGCAGCTTGAGCCAGCGCCAGCGCTGATTGAAAAGCATCCCATACCACCAACAATTGAGCGCGAGAACTATCGAGTTGCTGGGGGAAGCGCTCATTCACGCTGGCCCAGCTTGTGTCATTTGTAAGTTCTGCAGCTTGCGCTTGCCAATGTGCCACATCGCCACGCAGGCCTTCAATTGAAGCAGCAGCATCACGCCACGGCTTGGTCGATAACACTTCGATACGCTGCGCCAACAAAACTGCAGCTTCGCGTTGCACCTGTACGCGATGTTGCAAGTCTTCGATCCTCTTGACGCGCTCAGTCAGCTGCACTTTCAAGATAGATAGTGGCTCGCGCGATAGGGGGGCACCTGCCCTTGCCGCATCACGCTGCCACGCTACGGCATCTGCCACATTCACCGTGGAGGCAGCCATCAAAGTTTGAGCTTTATTTGCCCATTCCACCCCAATGACTTCTTGGTCTTTCGTACGGCGGATTTCATCCATGCGCTCCCGCACAGCACGGGCTGCACTCTTGTCGCGGATGCTCAACTCTTTAAAGACCTCTTGCAGTTGTTCATTATTCGGCTGGGCAGCCAGCCAATCACGAATGCGCGCAGCACGTTCGCCAGGAGTTGCGGCCGAAAACGCACCGCCAGTCAGAGCATCCAACGGATGTACTTCAGTGTTCTTAGCTGGAGACGGGTTCATTTCAGGTGCGTCGGACATGTTTGCTGCAAAAAATAATGGGGAACATGAAAAAAGTTTGGCCTTGCTGGCAAGCCAGTCAAAGCTGTACTGGTGGAACCAATTGCATAGGCCTGCACGGCTCCGGAAGCCGCTATTTTCGCCGCTAATTGAAAACACCCCAAACCACACAGGAACGAAATGTTGAACATGGCAACAAAGTGCTGATCAAAGCTCTCGAATTTTTTTGAATTTCAAGGCTTGTAAAAGTGGAAATGATCACATTGACGCAATTGAGATAGTTGCTATCCGCAACTCCACTTCGAAAAACAGGCAATTGGCCATCTATGACAATGAGAAAGCGATTTAAAAATCTTATTCATAGTATTTTTTCATTAAAGAATTAGAAATTTTTAGCGCCACAAGTTACAAATTCCTGAGGGATAGACCACCTGCTGGCTCCTCTATATCGCGCCTTCATATCTGTAAATAAAAACAGTTTCGATATTACGTAAAAATCTATTTATTAAAATCTTTAGTATTGACTAGTAATTTAGACAGCTTTTAGAATTACTTAGCCCTAGTCCATAGGGCTTTTTTGACGCTGCCCTACTGGTTTACCCTAAACCCTCTATCTCGACCCTTGGCGCAGGGTATCGATATAGAGTCGACAGCGCCCACCTTAGGTTGATGTTGCATGGATGTCTTCACACGGCTGCCATGCCTGATACCTCGAGAAAGGATCCGCCATGATGAAGCCAAGAAACTGGGTTGCACCGGTACGCACATTTGCGTCCGATGTCACTGAGGGTTTTCTTGAAATTACCCACAACAGTTTTGCCTTGTTAGGCTTGACTGTGGCCTTTGCAGCAATCGCTCTACTCAGCCAGCCCGAATGGCGCTCTAAGGGAGAGGTTCAACTGCGTACTTGGCTCCAGGAACGTCATGTCGCTGTAGTCGGCTTTACCCCGGAACCGGCAGCCATTGAACGCTCGACAGCCACCAACCCCAAAGAACTACCTAAAGAGCAAGCATCCGTTGCCTATTGGATCAGCAAAAAATATCGCGTCGCTCCTGAGCCTATTGCCGCCCTAGTGGCGGAGGCCTACATTCAAGGCGAGCGACAGCGTATGGATCCGACATTGATCCTTGCGGTCATGGCGGTTGAATCGAGCTTTAATCCGTTTGCACAAAGCTCGGTCGGCGCGCAAGGCCTGATGCAAGTCATGACTCGTGTGCATACTGAAAAATACCAAAGCTTTGGCGGCAACCATGCTGCTTTTGACCCGGTCAGCAACATGCGCGTGGGTGCTGCCATCCTGAAGGAGTACATCGACCTCACAGGTTCTGTAGAAGGCGGTCTGAAGTACTACGTAGGTGCTGCCAATCTTGCCAGCGACGGGGGATATGGTGCCAAAGTACTTGCTGAGCACCAACGCTTGCGGCAGATTGCGGGAAAAAATACACCTACCACGACAATTAAGCGCGCTTTGATTGCCAAGCGCCAGATCACACCCACTGCCAATGAGACCGAACGAGAAGCCGTGGCAGCAACAACTGTTAAAGACGAAACTCAAGTCGCTTTGAACTCCAATTTGTAAACAACGTATTTCCACAGCGCAAGCAATTGCTATGGCCTTGTTGCCTTGCAATGCTTGCGCTTCGTTGTTTCTGGGGCCTGCGCGCTGGGCTACACTTGCAGGGTACGCAACTGGCGATAGGTGCTCCGGATTTCTCCGGCCCAGCACTGACGTGGAATCGCTGCAAAAGGCCTTTAAATCGCCTTACGCCAACCACCGGGGAGCGTACCGCCCAGACTGATCGGGCGTCTTAGCCGTTCGCCTGGGCAGCCCTTGTTTACAAGGGAATTCAAGTTCACAGGACTGCCAAACCATGTTCCAACGCAACAATACCGTCGAAATCGTCGATCCCGAAGTCTTTGCCGCCATCCAAGCCGAAGACCAGCGCCAGCAAGACCACATCGAGCTGATCGCCAGCGAGAACTACTGCTCGCCTGCTGTGATGCAAGCCCAAGGCTCCCAGCTGACCAATAAGTACGCCGAAGGCTACCCCGGCAAGCGCTACTACGGCGGCTGCGAGCACGTGGACGTGGTCGAGCAGCTGGCGATTGACCGTATCAAGGCCATCTTTGGCGCTGAAGCGGCCAACGTGCAACCCAACTCCGGCTCGCAGGCCAACCAAGCCGTGCTGATGGCCTTTGCCAAGCCCGGCGACACAATCCTGGGCATGAGTCTGGCCGAAGGCGGTCACCTGACCCACGGCATGGCACTGAACATGTCGGGCAAGTGGTTCAACGCCATCTCTTACGGTTTGGATGCCAACGAAGCCATCGACTACGACAAGATGGAAGCACTGGCGCGCGAGCACAAGCCCCGCATCATCATTGCCGGCGCATCGGCCTACGCCCTGCACATCGACTTTGAGCGCTTTGCAAAAATAGCCAAAGAAGTCGGCGCCATTTTGTGGGTGGACATGGCCCACTACGCCGGCCTGATTGCCGCAGGCGTCTACCCTAACCCCGTGCCCCACGCTGACGTGGTCACCACCACCACACACAAGAGCCTGCGCGGCCCCCGCGGCGGCGTAATCTTGATGAAGGCCGAACACGAAAAAGCCCTAAACAGCGCCATCTTCCCCGGCCTGCAAGGCGGCCCGCTGATGCACGTGATTGCCGGCAAGGCCGTAGCGTTCAAAGAAGCCATGTCCCCGGAGTTCAAGGCCTACCAAGAACAAGTGGTGAAAAACGCCGAGGTTATGGCCGACACATTGACTGAGCGCGGTCTGCGCATCGTCTCTGGCCGCACAGAGAGCCACGTCATGCTGGTCGATTTGCGCGCCAAGGACATCACTGGCAAGGCAGCAGAAGCGGCACTAGGTGCTGCGCACATCACCATCAACAAGAACGCCATCCCGAACGACCCGGAAAAGCCATTCGTGACCAGCGGCATTCGCGTGGGCACACCGGCCATGACCACCCGTGGTTTCAAGGAAGAAGAAACCCGCATCACCGCCAACCTGGTGGCCGACGTGCTGGAAAACCCGACGGACGAAGCCAACTTGGCCCGCGTGCGCGAGCAAGTGGCTGCATTGACTGCGCGCTTCCCTGTTTACAAGTAATTGCACAATGCCAGCGTTAAGCGCTGGTTGCGCAGCAAGCCTGTAATACTGATCAATGCCAGTCCGCTTCATGCTGACTGGCATTTTTCATGGGGGTTGTGAGGGATCTTCATCCATTGAGCCAGACTGAACACCTGGGACACCGAGAACCAATGGCATGGTTGAGCGATTCAATGGCCGCAGTCAGCGTTGCAAAGCAAAATGCTGATGCAAGCTATGAAGCAGTAGTCCCCATTGCCTCCTGAACGGTTCAATAAGCGCCCCGATGATCGTGCGGGATGCGACAACTATCTACAAAATGCTGCTCAATTCAGAGGCTCAAGTCCATGCCGAGGGTGCCGGCGAGAAAGAAGGTCAATAGCAACACGGTCAGGAGCGCCAGTACGAAAGCGGCAGCCGCCTTGCCGCTGGCGCGTAGCAGGGAACGCGTATCTGCGCCCTTCTTTTTGCCTTGGTCGTAATGCCACTTGATGGCAAAGAACATGCAGGTTCCAAAGATGAGAACCTTGAACGTTATAAAGACTACCGGAACCCAATCCATCGCTATTACCTAACGCTATCTATTGTGAGGACGACAGCTTCCTCAAGACGCTGCTTCAGCAGCTTCATTTAGTGTTCGATCCATCGTTGAAGCTAATTTCGATCATACGCCGACCATTACACGGCATGGTGCTGCCATTCAAATCCCTCTGAACGTTGCGGCAGGCTCCTGATGAGGGCAACAAGCTAACGTCAGCAGCGCTACCGCTCTATAAACGGGAAGACGTACAGATATTGATCCACAGCTGCGCCTTGACATACCTCAGCAACAGGTTAGTTCAAAAAACAGGCTAAACAGCACAGCGCCTGTCACCGCCAATAGCGACTCAATATGCAAGGTAAGCACCAGGTATCGGGTCAAACGCGGCAATCCCTGACGCAATACCACAAACGGCATTTGGACAATGCAGCGCAAGGCAACCAACGTGCCCCAGCCATTTACCTATGCCAGATCTCATTGCGCTCACTGACCGAGGCCTGTACTGCCAGGCGGGCGATTTTTATATCGATGCCTGGAAGCCTGTGCATCGCACCTTTGTGACCCACGGGCATGCCGACCACGCTCACGCGGGCATGGGCGAGTACTGGTGCGCGCAGGAAAGCGCACCCATCTTGCAGTGGCGCCTGGGCGAGCAAAACTACCGCTATTTGCAATACGGGCAGCGCCAGCAGTTTGGCGATGTCATCGTCTCCTTGCACCCTGCTGGGCACATCCTGGGTTCTGCCCAAGTGCGCGTGGAGCACAAGGGCGAAGTCTGGGTGTTTACCGGCGACTTCAAACGCGACACCGACCCCACCTGCGCGCCCTATGAAGTGGTGCCGTGTGATGTATTCATCTGCGAAGCGACGTTTGCCTTTCCCATCTACGCCTGGCCGCGCATCGACGATGAAATCGAAAGCTTGGTGCAATGGGTGGACGCCTGCGGTGCGCAAGGCAAAGCGGCAGTGCTGTATGCCTACAGCTTGGGTAAAGCACAGCGCGTATTAGCGCACTTGCGCGGGCGCTTGGCGCAGCCGGTGCTGCTGCACGGGGCCATGGTGCGCGGCGTCCATGTGTATCGCCAGGCCGGCGTACCGATGGTGGACGCACAGTCGCTGCTAGAGCTGCCGCCCGAGACAGATTTTGCCGGGCGCCTGGTGCTGGCACCGCCATCCGCACAAAATTCGGCGTGGATGAAACACCTGCGCGCCTACGAGCATGCGATGGCCTCGGGCTGGATGCAGGTGCGCGGCAACCGCAGGCGGCGCAATGTGCAGCGCGGTTTTGTGATTTCAGACCACGTGGATTGGCGCTCACTCATCTCCACTATTCAGGAAACCGGCGCGCGGCGTGTGCTGGCAACGCATGGCAACACGGATTTGCTGATCCCCTATCTGCGCGATGTGCTGGGCCTGGAGGCTGACCGGCTACGCACGGCCTACGGCGATGAGGAATTACAGGAAAGCGTGCAAGAAGCTACCGAGGCACCCGGCGCATGAACCAGTTTGCCCTGCTCTACCAGCAACTTGATCAGGCCGCAGGCACCAAAGCCCGCGAAGAGGCTTTGCGCACCTACTTTGCCAGCGTGGACGCCGCGCAGGCCAGCTGGGCCATCTTTGTGCTCTCGGGCGGCAAGATCAATACGGGCAAAAACCGCATCGCCAGCACCACACAACTGCGTGCCTGGCTGGGCGATCTGGTGCAGCTGCCTGACTGGATGGTGGACGACTGCTACCGCCAAGTCGGTGATCTGGGCGAGACGCTAGCGCTGCTGGTCGAAGCCCACCGGGGCCAGGTGCCACAGCCTCAGCCCAGCCCCAGCGCATCGCTTGCGTGGCAGATCCCCACCAGCGACAGCTCGCTGCTGACGTGGATTGAAGACTTTTTGCTGCCACTGGTGCAAGAGCCTGAAGCCGTGCGCCAGCAGGCCATTCAGGCTGCCTGGATGCAGCTCGATGCCTGGCCCCGCTTTGTATTTAACAAGTTGCTCACGGGCTCGCTGCGCGTGGGCGTGTCCAAGCGCATGCTGCAAACCAGCCTGGCACCGCTGGCTGGAGTCACCGTAGCCGATATGGCGCACCGGCTGATTGGCGAATGGCTGCCCGCGCCCGCCTCGTACGAGGCCTTGATGCACCCAGACACCAGCGCCCAGGCCCTGAACAAGCCCTACCCTTTTTATCTATCCTCCCCGCTGCAAGAAGCGCCCGAAGTGCTGGGGGCACCGGCGGACTGGCTGGTGGAGTGGAAATGGGATGGCATCCGCGTGCAACTGATCCGCCGGGCCGGGCAAACGCCGTATCTGTGGTCACGCGGCGAAGAGCGCCTTGATGGCCGCTTTCCTGAGCTGGAAGCGCAGGCCCTGCAACTGCCGCTTGGTGTGGTGCTTGATGGCGAATTGCTGGCCTGGGACATGGAACGCACCGTGCCGCGCCCGTTTGTAGCGCTGCAAAAACGCATTCAAAAACGCATGCCCAGCGCCAAGCTGCGCCAGGAAGTGCCGGTGCACATCCTCGTCTATGACTTGTTGGAGCTGCAGGACCAGGACTGGCGCAGCCGCCCCTTGCGGGAGCGCCGCCAAGCTTTGGCGCAATTGCTGCACGACGCAGGCTGCGCCAATTTGCAAATCTCGCCCGAGGTGCCGCTGCCCGACTGGCAGCAGCTCAACACCTTGCGCGACCAGGCGCCGGCCATGAATGCCGAAGGTTTGATGCTCAAGCAGCGCACCTCGCCCTATCTCGAAGGGCGTAAACGCGGCGCATGGTGGAAGTGGAAGGTGGAGCCCTTTACCATCGACGCCGTGCTCGTCTACGCGCAAAGCGGCAGCGGTCGGCGCAGCACGCTGCACACCGACTACACCTTCGCGGTATGGAACGATGCTGGCGCGCTGGTGCCCGTAGCCAAGGCCTATTCGGGCTTGACCGATGCGGAGCTGGCCAAGATGGACAAATGGATTCGCAGCCACACCATTGAGCGTTTTGGCCCGGTGCGTTCGGTGCAGCCGGAAATGGTGTTTGAAATTGCCTTTGAAGCGGTCAACCGCTCGGGCCGCCACAAGTCGGGCGTAGCGGTGCGCTTTCCACGCATCCTGCGCTGGCGCGATGACAAAAAAGCCGCCGATGCCGATCACCTGCAAGCGCTGCTGGCGCTGTGCAAGGACTGATCGCCGCTTATGCAGCCCCATGCGCCCACACCTCCAACTCGTAAAGCCTGGCAACAGGCACGGGTACGCTGGCGGGCCTGGCTGGTAGCACAAGGCGTTCAGCCCGCACGCTTTCAGCAAAGGGCATGGAAAGCGTTTGAAAATGGTCAAAGCGGCTTGATTGCTGCACCCACCGGCAGTGGCAAAACGCTCGCAGCCATTGGCGGGCCGCTGCTGCAAGCCATGGCCATGGCAGGTGCTGAGACCGAGCGCCGTGCAGAGCGCGGCGTGCGCATTTTGTGGATTACGCCACTGCGCGCCCTGGCCAGTGACACCACTAGCCATTTGCTGCGCCCCGTGCAAGCTCTGCTGCCGCACTGGCGCACGGCCATGCGCACGGGCGACGCCAGCGCCAAAGACCGCGCTGCAGCACAAAAGGGCTTGGCCCAGCTGCTGGTGACCACGCCCGAATCGCTGGCACTGCTTTTGAGCTCGGAACTGGGCAGCGCCAGTTTTCACACCCTGCACGCAGTGATCGTAGATGAGTGGCATGAACTGCTGCCCAGCAAACGCGGCGTGCTGCTGCAACTCAATCTGGCGCGCTTGCGGCTCCTGGCACCGATGGTGCAGGTGTGGGGCTTGTCCGCCACGATTGGCAATTTGCAGGAAGCGCTGCAAGTGCTGGTGCGCGAACGCAGCACCGCGCAAACCACCATCGTGCAAGACACGCGCAGCAAAGCTTTTGATTTAAAGGCCTTGCTGCCCCCGGAATCGGTGCGCTTGCCGTGGGCCGGGCACTTGGGCCTGGCCAACATTGCCCAAGTGCTGCAGCAGGTACTGGCCACGCAAAGCTGCATCATTTTTACCAACACGCGCGCGCAGGCGGAGCTGTGGTTTACGGCACTGTCCTCGATCTGGCCGCTGGATTTGGCCACGCTGTCCATTCACCATGGCTCGCTCGACCACGCCATGCGCCTGCACGTTGAAGACGGCCTGCGCCAGCAGCGCATGCGCTGTGTGGTGGCCACCAGCAGCCTGGATTTGGGCGTGGACTTTCCTGCAGTGGACTTGGTAATCCAGGTCGGAGGCGCGCATTCGGTGGCGCGTCTGGTACAGCGCGCAGGCCGCGCCAGGCACCGCCCCGGTGTGCCCGTGCACATCACCACCGTTGCTACGCAGGCTATGGACTTGTGCGAATTTGCCGCCACGCGCGAGCTGGCCCAAGCCCAGCAATTCGAAAGCAGCCCACCGCTGCGCCTGTGTCTGGATGTGCTGAGCCAGCACGCCATGTCCATGTCGCTCGCTGGCGGCTTTACCGGCAATGCGTTGCTGCAAGAGGTGCGCAGCACCGCAGCCTTCGCCGATTTACCAGATTCGCAATGGCAAGCAGTGCTGGATTTTTTGCAGCATGGTGGTCAGGCTTTGGATGCTTACCCGCAATATCGGCGTCTGGCGCGCGATGGCATGCAGCGCTATGTCCCTGCGGATGCCAAAGTGGCCTGCAGGCACCGCATGGCCATCGGCACGATTGCAGAACAAAGCCTGGTCAACGTGCAATTTCTGCGCGGTGCACGGCTGGGCAGTGTCGAAGAGGGTTTCATCACCAAGCTGTCGCCGGGCGATGTGTTCAATTTTGCGGGCCGCAGTCTGGAGTTGTTCCGCGTCGAGAACCTCACCGCATGGGTGCGTAAATCCTCCAAACCAGGTACCAGAACGCCTGCGTGGACGGGCGGTTTTCTGCCGTTTTCCAACCCCGTAGGCCAGCGCATGAAGTCGCTGCTGGCAGCCACGCACCATACGCCCGATGCCCCAAAAGTGCCCGAGATGGCGCACTTGCAGCCTTTGATTGCGCTACAAGCCACGCGCAGCCATGTGCCGCACCACACTGAACTACTGGTGGAAATCATCAACACCGCCCCGGCCCGCAGCCGCAAGGCACGCGAGGCGTCGACCGGTGTGGCCTGGTTTATCTACCCATTTGCAGGGCGGGTGGTACACGAAGGGCTGGCGCTGCTGCTGGCGCACCGCTTGGCACAGCAGCAAGCCAATACCTTTTCCTGGGCGTGCAACCATATGGGGCTGATGCTGGTGCCCGCCGTGGCAGTGGATGCGCATGCGCTGAACTGGCCCGCGTTACTTGGTAGTGAACATCTGGCCGAGGATCTGGCCGCTGCCGTCAATTTCAGCGAAATAGCACGGCGGCGTTTTCGTGAGATTGCACAGATCGCGGGCTTGCTCAACGCACGCATTCCGGGCATGAGTTTCAACACGCGCCAGTTGCAGGTGTCTGCGGGCCTGCTGTTTGATGTGCTGAGCAAATACGACCCCGAGCATGTGCTGCTGCACGCCGCCCGGCGCGAGGCTATGGAGCAGGACTTGCACCTGCCCGATCTGCAAGCGCTGCTGGCGCAACTTTCGGCGCAAACCGTGGTGCTCCAGCACCCGGATCAACACACACCGTTTTCGTTTGGCCTGTGGGCCGAATCCATGCGCGGCCAGTTGAGCAATGAAAGCTGGACCGACCGCATCCGCCGCATGGCGCAAAAAATGGAAGGGTAAGGCTCGGTGCTGGACATCCATCTCGGCCCCTTGCACCTGCAAGCCTGGCCCCAGCGCGCGCTGTACTGGCCCGCACAAGACTGCGTGCTGATTGCCGATCTGCACCTGGGCAAGGCCGATACATTGCGCCAATTTGGCATTGCCGTGCCCCAGCAGGTGCAGCGCAGTGATTTGCTGCGGCTGGATGACTTGCTTGCCACTTTGCAGCCCCAGCGCTGCCTGATCTTGGGGGATTTGGTGCATGGCCGCATTGTCGGTCCGGAGACGGCAGAGGCCTGGAATGCGCTGCTGCAAGCGCACCCGGCCACCCGCTTTGAGCTGATTCTGGGCAACCACGACCGTGCATTTCAGTCAGATCTGCTGCATTTGCATGCCGTGCATACGGCTTTGCAGCTGGGGCACGTCTGGCTCAGCCACGAGCCGTTGCCTGCACAGGCCTTGCAAGCCCCGGGCAGCTTGAACATTCATGGACATATCCACTCCGCCATCCGGCTGGAGGGCTGCCGTAGCAAACTGCCCGCGCTGGTGTACCAGCCGCCCTACCTGAGCCTGCCCGCGTTTTCAGAATTCACCGCAGGCGTCACGCCGAAAGGGGCGTGCCAAGGCATCTGGGTGTTTGCCAGCGATGCCTCCAGTGTGGTTCGTATGCGCTAAAGCCCCCGCCCAAAACGGCGTGGATCAGGCATCGCCAGATCGCGCAAACCAGCGCTCGACACCGTCTGCCAGCGTGGCAAATACTGTCTCCAAGCCTTGTATGGACTGCCCGAACAGCGCTTGCATGAACGCTGTGTTCTCCAGCATGCCGTGCCAGTAGGTGCCCCAGACATTGCCCGCACCGTTTTGCCAGACCATGCCGGGCACCAGCTCTTGTGCGGGATCGGCAGCGCCCGCCTGCATATCAGCGCGCAACTGGGTCTGCCCATGGTGGATTTCATACACATTCAGCGCCATGCCCTGCAGCGCATGCCATGGTGCGCGCAGCGGTGGCAGGTGCACCTGCACGTTCTGCACCGTCTTGTTCGGAGCAAACAGCGTGGCCAGTGGCAGCAGTCCCAAGCCCGCGGCATTGCCATCCACACCATGCAAGTCAATCAGCGCTTCACCCAGCATCTGCAAACCACCGCAGATACCCAGCACGCGCCCGCCCGCGTTGGCATGCGCTGTAACGGCAGCATCCAGCCCTTGGCTGCGCATCCACGCCAGATCAGCAGCCGTAGCTTTGCTGCCGGGCAGGATGACCCAATCCACCCCCACAAACTGGGCAGGCGTGCGTGCCCACACCACGCGCACGCCAGCAACGTTCAGCAGTGGCTGAAACTCGTCATGGTTGCTCATGCGCGGATAGGCCACGATGGCGACGGTGGTGTGAATGCAGCCCTGGCCGGTGCTGCAGGTGTCAAACACCCCGTCTTCTTCTGGCAGCCCGTGGTTCCATTGCATCGGAATGGTCGCCACCGTCGGCACACCCGTTTTGGCCTGCAGCATCTGCGGCGCAGGGGCCAGCAGCGCGGCGTCGCCGCGAAACTTGTTGAGTACAAAGCCGGCAATCAAGGCCTGCTCATCGGGCGGCAGCAGCGCCCAGGTGCCATAGAGGTGGGCAAAGGCACCGCCCCGGTCAATGTCGGCCACCACCAGGCAATGCGCCTGCGCGTAGGCGGCCACGCGCATGTTCACCACATCGCTGGTGCTCAGGTTGATTTCTGCAGGCGAGCCCGCACCTTCGATCACTACCACCTCGTAGTCCTGGCGCAGGCTGTCCAGCGCCGCAGCAATGTGCGGCCAGACCTGCGCGCTGCGGCTGCGCCACGGCAGGCTGGACAGCTGCGCGTTGACTTGCCCCATCAGCACCACCTGGCTGCGCGTATCGGCCTCAGGCTTGAGCAAGAGCGGGTTCATGCGCACATCGGGCTGGCAACCGGCAGCCAAAGCTTGCAGGTATTGGGCGGTGCCGATTTCGCCCCATTGACCGCCAGGTGTAGCCACCACGCGGGCGTTGTTGCTCATGTTCTGGGCTTTGAAAGGGGCCACCTTGTAGCCTTGCGCCCGGTACCAGGCGCACAAGGCCGTGGCCACCCAGCTTTTGCCGGCATTGCTGCTGGTGCCCTGCACCATGACGCACAGCGCTGCACGCTGGCCGGGTTGTGGCAAGGGTAAATTCACGTGCGGGTGCATCGTTGCGGTCATCTGATTGCTTTCATCCAAAGGAACGCCAAGCCTGCCACAACGCTTGTTGTGATGCTGGTGGCAACACCCCCATGCGCACATGGCCTGGCAAGCCAAAGCTGCTGCAGTCGCGCAGCTTGATGCCATGCCCACGCAAAGCCTGCAAGCGCTGAGTCATGGCATCGCCTTGACAATCTGCAGGCCAACGCGCCACCCAGTAATTGGCCTGGTGCCCGTCGATGATCTGCCAGCCCAGTTGCTGGCATAACGCCAGTTGCTGGGTTTTCCAGCTGCGCAAGGTCTGCAGGCTTTGCGCCAACCAGTCCTGCACAGGAGCCGTCGTCCACGCCCGCAGCATGGCCACACCATGCGCGCCCACCACCCATGATGGTGCCAGCGTGCGCAGCGTCTGTACGGTCTGCGCACAGCAACCCAGCGGCGCAATCACATAAGCGGCGCGAATACCTGTCATGCCCAGCGCCTTGTTGGGCGTCCACATTTGCCAGACATGATCGAGCGCAGACTGTGCAGCACAGGGCTCCAGCCGCAGTGGTGCATACGCGCAGTCCAGCACCCGCCATCCTTCTGGCGGTGCGGGCTGCGCCCAATGCGGCCACACCGTTTCTTCCTGCCCCAAAGGGCTCGATGGCGCGCAAGCCCAGTGCAAACCGGGGCCAGCGGCATGTACAGCACGCTCCACGAGTTCCAGCTTCCACAATGCCGCAGCATGCGGATAGTCGCCATAGTGGTGCTGCGGCAGCGTGACGTGCTGCGCCCCACAGCGGGCCGCGTGCATGCTGATGCGGTGGATCCACTCACTGGCGCTGCCTGCCACCACCATGCGCGCAGCATCCACACCATGAAAATCCGCCAGCTGCGCACGCAACTGTGTGTACGTTGGGTCCGGGTATTGCGCCGTATTGGCCGTTTGCAATGCAGCTACTGCGGGCGGGCAAGGGCCGCAGGCATTGCGATTGGTGGAAAAGTCATGCTCCGGCACACCCAGTGCATCGGTGCCGCCGTGGACAAGATCAAACAACATAGGCTGAACTCCCTGCGAGCGCCATCACCAGCAACGCCAAAACCACCACCGTGGTCACCACGCGGGATGCCACTTGCACGGCGCGGTATACATGCTCGGCTTGCGGCACTTGCCCCTGCGCGTTGAGCACATACACGCCGGGTTTGCCCAAGCGGATGCGCAGCACCTGCGCCATGGCCCCCATGGGCCAGCCGCCGTTGGGCGACAGGGTGACTGCTGCATCGCGGCGTAAGGCAGACCACGCCACACCACGGGCCATGCAAGCCAGCAGCGCTGCCGTCATGCGCGCAGGCAGCCAGTTGAGCACATCGTCCGCTCGCGCGGCCCATTTACCGGCCCATTGCCAATAGCGGCGTTGGCTGCCTTGGCCGCGCCAGCCGGGGTAGCCCCACATGGCGTCTGCCGTATTCGCTAGGCGATAGGCCGCAGCACCGGGCAAGCCTAGCAGCGCAAACCAGAACAAAGGCGCAATGACCGAGTCGCTCAGGTTCTCAGCCAGCGTTTCAATGGCGCTTTCACGCACCGTGCCCGCATCAAGTTGCGTGGTGTCGCGGCTGACCAGCCATGACAAGCGCTCGCGACCGGCAGGCAGCGAGGTTTGCAAGGCCGCTTCCACCGCCAGCACTTCGTTTTTCAGCATGCGCCATGACAGCAGCGGCTTAAGCAGCACGCCCAGCACCATGCCATCGATCCACCAAACGATAGTTGGCAGCCACCACTGCAGCACGGCGTAAAACGTAAAAAAGAGAGCTACTAGCCCGCACCAACTAACACTTCCAGCTACAAATGACTTGCAATGCGAGACATCATCACGGCCAGGTGCTATTTTTTTACCTATTTTGTCTAGCAACTTGCCCATGCCCACCACGGGGTGCAGCCACGTGGGCGGCTCGCCCCACAGTTTGTCCAGCAGCAGCGCCACCAGCACGGCCAGCGTGGCCGTCATCACCAGCGCCGCAGCACCCTGCTGCGTTGGGCCTGTGGCGCTGGCCCATTGCCACAGCCACGCGGCAGGGCTTAGCGCCAGCAACGCATCGACTACCACCATCAATCTTCAATCCCACGCTGCGCAGGCACGCCCGCTTTGAAGGCGTGCTTGATCATCTGCATCTCGGTCACGGTATCGGCCACGTCAATGATTTCCTGCGGGCAACGGCGCCCCGTCAGGCAAACATGCACCTCCTTAGGGCGTGCGGCCAGCGTGTCGAGCACCTCTTGCAGCGGCAGCCAGCCGTAGATCAGCGGGTAAGTCACCTCATCGAGCACCACCAGAAAATACTCGCCCGACAGGATCGCTGCCTTCGCTTTGGCCCAGCCATCGCGCGCCAGTTGGCCGGAGTGCTCCAAGTCTTTGCTCTTCCAGCTAAAGCCATCGCCCAGCCCTTCCACAGGCAGGCCGACTTGCTCGGCCAGTCGGTGCTCACCAAAACGCGCCGTGGGCACTTTCATGAACTGGAACACCTTGACCGCCTTGCCCCGGCCCGTGGCGCGGAAAGCCAGGCCAAAGGCGGCCGTGCTTTTGCCCTTGCCGTCGCCGGTGTTGACGATGACCAGGCCACGGCGCTCGCCCTCAGGCTTTTCATAGGGCTTGGACGATGGGGGATTTTCAATTTTCATAGCTACTTACCAAGGTCTGACGAGGGCCAGACCGTTATTTCATCTAAATAAACAGGTGGAAATGTGGTGCCAATTCAGCGGCGCGGCGCTTTGTCGCGCAGGCATTGGGCAATGATGCGGGCGGCCTCATCCATGCGAGGGCCGGGGCGCACGATGATGCCGGACTCCTCCACGCTAAAGCCGCAGATACGGTTATGTTTGACGGCTTCCAGCATGTGCCAGCCCGGATAGGTATGCGCCACTTGCATGCTGTGGCTGCCCATGAGCAACACATCCGGGCGCGAGAGCAAGATGAACTCCGGGTTCAAGCGCGGAAACGGCCCCATATGGTCGGGCACCACGTTCTTGACGTGCATGCGCGTCAAAATTTCGCCGATAAATGACGATGGCCCGGCCACAAACGGCCCACGGCTGACCTCAAAGTACACCTTGGCACCGTGCACGCTTTCCGGCACGGTGCCCGCGGCGGCATCCACCCCGGCTTGCAGGCGCTGCCACTCCGCCTCTGCCCGCTCACGGGGCAAACCCAGCAAATGGCCAATCGCATGCGTGACGCGGTAAATATCGGCCTGCGTACGCGGCTCCAGCGCCACAGTGCGCAGGCCCAGCATCTCGAGGCGCTCAATCACACGCGAGGCATTGGACAGCACCACCACATCCGGGCGCAGCGCCACAATGGCTTCGACATTGGGATCCAGCCCGCCCCCCATTACGGGTAGTTTTTCCACTGTGGCTTTGGGCCAGGTGGAAAAGCGATCGACCCCAACCAAGCGGTCACAGGCCCCCAGTACGCACAGGGTTTCGGTCAGCGAAGGCAGCAAACTGACAATGCGCTGAGGAGGCTGCTCAAATTTCACACTACGGCCACGGTCGTCCACGTAGACATGCTCAGTGACAGAAGCCGAAGCCAAAGCAGGGGCTGCTGCCCACGCACTGCTGCACAGCAGGCTCCACAGCACACTGCACCAAAGCGCTCCACTGCCAAGTTGTTTACGCATACGCGCCTCCTTCCCATTGCACCGCTACTGCACCCAACAAAGCCGCGATGCCCGCTGGGTGCGAGGCAAACCATGCATGAAAGTAGCTGGCATGCACGCTGCGCCAAGCGTAAATCGCCTCCCCGCTTTGCGCGCTAACAGGCTGATCGGCACGGCTGGTGCGCGCCGCTTGGGGCGCTTCACTCTCAAAACGCGAGTAATGAAAGGTATGCCCCCGCAGTACGCCACCTTGCAATACGCATTGCTGCATGCCCAAACCACCCAAGCGTGTTTGCATGCGCGCATGGCCCGGCAACACGGCCCACATGGGGTGCTGTACGCCTTCAGCGTCGGTAATGCTTTGGCTCAGCGCCATCATTCCACCGCACTCGGCCCAGATGGCTTTACCAGCCTCGACATGCGCGTGCAAATCACGCGCCAGCGCCGTGTTGGCTGCCAGCTTGGCAGCATGCAGTTCTGGATAGCCGCCGGGCAGCCACAAGGCATCGCACACAGGCAGTCGCTCGCCCGCCAAGGGCGAGAAAAACGCCAGTTGCGCCCCCATGCTGCGCAAACAATCCAGATTGGCTGGGTAAATAAAACTGAATGCCGCATCGCGCGCAATCGCAATGGTTTTGCCTTGCAGCAAGGGCGGCATAGAAGGCGCTGCGGGCATGGACGGAAAATCCACCGCCCAGCGTTGCCAGTCGGCCCACGGTTGCTGGCACAAGGGCGTGGAGCCTATTGCTTCAGCCGCACGGTCGAGGCGCTCCATGGCATCCGGCAGCTCATGCGCTGCGATCAGGCCCAAATGCCGCTCAGGCAGTAAGTGACCATCTTTACCGTCTACCAAGCGCTGCACCGCGCCTTGCCACAGCGCGGTATCGCGCAGGCTGGATTGCAGCATTTGCGCATGCATGGCGCTGCCCACGCGGTTGGCCAGCACGCCTGCAAAAGGCACACCGGGCTGATAAAGCTGCATGCCCAGCACCAGCGCGCCAAAGCTGCCCGCCATGGCGGCGGCATCCACCACCAGCAGCACCGGAATGCCCAGTTGCTGCGCCAGATCCGCGGCGGTGGGGCGGCCATCAAACAGGCCCATCACGCCTTCAATCAAGATCAGATCGGCCTCCTGCGCAGCATCCGCCAAGCGCGCACGCACGGCATCCATGCCCACCATCCAGCCGTCCAGGTTGTGCACCGGCGCGCCGCTGGCCAGCGCGTGCCAGTAGGGGTCGAGATAATCCGGGCCGCATTTGAAGACGCGCACACGCCGGCCTTGCTGCGTGTGCCAGCGCGCCAGCGCTGCGGTGATGGTGGTTTTGCCCTGACCCGAGGCCGGGGCGGCAATCAATAAAGCGGGACAGCGAGACATAGATTCACATTTCATAGCAACGTTGCCCGTAGTCACAACTCGGCGTGCGGCATGGCTACGGGCAAAGATGCCTTACCAAAGGATTACTGAGGCATCCACTTGAGCTGCACAAAGAACGTACGGCCAGCCGTAGCGTAATCCTTGGCCAAGGTGTAGTCGCGGTCCAGCAGGTTGTCGACGCGGGCCGTGAGTGTGAAGTCCTTGCCCAAAGGCTTGGAGGCCGACAGGTTCAGCAAGGTGTAGCCACCCAGCATGTCAGCACCACCCTCTTTGTCATAGCGGCGGCTGGCGGTTTGCACCTGTGCATCCCAGTTCACACCGGCGGCGGGCAGCTCCAGCCCCACGGTGGCAAACCGCTTGGAGCGGCGCTGCAACTGGTTGCCGGTTTTCTCGTTGTGGGGATTTTGAAAGTCGACCGAGCCATAGGCCTTGACCTGGTTCCAGCGGTAGGCACCCGACAGCGTGATGCCTTCCAGCACAGCGCGATCCACATTCAGATAGCAAGACGTCTGGCCGCAGCTGCCTTGCCCACGCGTAAAGGCCACCAGGTTTTTGATCTGGTTGCGGTAAATCGTCACACCCAGCTGCTTGTCCTGCACTTGCCAGCGCAGCCCCAGCTCTTTGTTCAAGCTTTCCTCGGGTGCCAGGCTGCTGTCACCATAGGCAGAAAAGCGCTGAAACAAGGTGGGCACATGAAAGCCGGTGGCCATCGAGGCCGTGGCTTTCCAGTGCGGTGCAAAGCTCCAGCCATAGCCCAGACCCGCGGTGTTCTTGCGGCCAAAGTCGCTGTCGTCATCGCTGCGCACATTGGCTTGCAGCGTGTGCGCATCCCACTGCAGACCATAGCCCAGCGCCACAGCGTTTTGCTGGCGCTGCTTGCGCGGGATGGGCTGCAAGTCAGCGTTGTCCAGCGTGTCTTCGCGGCGCTCCAGCGTCACATTGAGCACACCCTCGCCCAGCTGCCAGTCGTTTTGCAACAGGTAGTTGCGGAGCGTGGTTTCGGTAAAGTAGGTGCTGGTGCCCAGCGTTTCATAGGTGTTGACCGATTCGCTGGCCGACAGACGCATGCTGTGTGCATCGCTCCAGCGTGCAGACCACGTCAGACCATACGCATCCAAAGCCCGTATGCCCCGGTCATCCTGCATGGATTTGCTGGCGTCGTACCCTGCATTGGATTCGCTGCGCAGCAGCGTGGCATCGAGACGGTGGTTATCGGTGAGCTGCCAGCCCAAGCGCCCATTCGCGGCTTTGCGGGTATAGCCATCTTTGTCCAGATTGCGCCCCACGCTGGTCTTGGAGTCGAAACCTTTGCTGTCCACGTGCGACAGGCCCAATGCGTAATCCCATTGCCCCGCGCCACCGCTGAGCCCGGCTTCTTGCTGGTACGTCTGGTGTGCACCAGCGCCCACGCTCACATAGGGCTGAAAACCTGATTTGCCGCGCTGCGTAAAGATCTGTACCACACCCGCCAACGCGTCAGAGCCATAGACTGCACCCGCCGGGCCACGCAAAATTTCAATGCGTTCGACCAAATGGACGGGAATGGCTTCCCAGTTGGCACCACCGGAGCCGTTTTGCGCATCAATGCGAATGCCATCCAGATACACCGCAGTGTGCTGTTTGGTGGCGCCGCGCAAGTGCAGCACCGTCTCTGTGCCAGGCCCGCCGGTGCGGGTGATCTGAATACCGGGCTGCTTGGCCAGAATGTCTTCGATGGACTGGCCCACCTCGCGTTGCAGGGTGGCTCGGTCGATGACGGTGATATCCGCCACCACCTCCGACAGCGGCTGGTCACTGCGGGTGGCGGTAACAACCACGGGCTCCAACGTCTGGGGTGCTGCGTGAGCGCCTGCAGTTATCAGGCAAACACAAACAGCCATGCTGACAGGACGCACGGCCGACGACAAAGCGACGCGTACGCGCCTTTGCTCAATTTTCTTCATGGGGAACATTGACAGATTCGCCCTGCCGACCTCCCCGTCAGCAATTGGGCAAACATTGCCTGACATCCATCAGGCAGACCTTCGTTGGCCGGTATCCGGGCTGACCTGACACTTCCTTGCCTTCCCATGCGCATCGCAAGCGATGCACACAGTGGCGTAGTGAAGGAAGGGGCCTCTGAAACTCAGAGGCCAAGGCTCACCGTTGCGGGGACAGCGCAGGCTAGAAAACCACCCAAGTTTGGGTCATCTTCACTCTGCTTCCCGTTTAACTGCGCTGCCATGAACAGCAGCGCGAGCACCAACGAACCGCAATTCTAGTGCGTCGCGGCACAACAAGCTGTACCCAGGTTATGTTGCGCACGCAAAACCTATAAGGCAAAACAGCTGCTAGCCCTTGCGGCACTTGGGCCGACAGCTATCTATTTAAGAATCCGATTGCGCACCACCAGTGCTTGGAGTAGCAAAATTCACTGGCGATTGCGGCATCAAATGCTCAGCAAATGCAGATCGCCCTTCACAAAGCCGTGGCCCACGTGCTCGGCCAGTTCCTGCTGCATGCTGGCCTGCGTGGCCGCATCCAACTGGCTCAACCAGAACAACGGGCCGCCCTCCCAGCGCGGGAAGCCATAGCCCTGCACCAGCGCCACATCAATGTCTGACGGCTGGCGGGCCACGCCTTCGGCCAGCAGCAGTGCCGCTTCGTTGCACATGGCCATCAATGCACGGCGCACGATTTCTTCGTCGCTCAGCGTTCGCCGTGGCAAGCCACGCGCAGCGGACGCCTGCTCAATCACGGCTTGCACCGAGCTGTCCACGGCTGCGGATTTTTTACCCTCGGCATAGCTGTAATAGCCTGCGCCGGTCTTGCGGCCCAAGCGGCCTTGCTCACACAGCGCATCAAGAATGGACACATAGCGCTCCTGCGGGTCGCGCGTAGCGGCTTGCGATTTACGCATGCGCCAGGCAATGTCGAGCCCGGACAGATCAGCCACCGCAAACGGGCCCATGGCAAAGCCAAATTTTTGCAGGGCAGCATCGACTTGCTCAGGCAAAGCACCGTCTTCCAGCATGAATTCGACTTGCTTGCGGTAGGCGTTGTAGATGCGGTTGCCGATAAAGCCAAACCCATTGCCGCACAGCACGGGCAGCTTGCCCAGCTTTTTGCCCAGCGCCATGGCCGTGGCAATCGCTTGCGGGGTGGAGGATGCAGCTTTCACCACTTCCAGCAGCTTCATCACGTTGGCCGGGCTGAAGAAATGCAGACCAATCACATCCTGCGGGCGCGCGGTGGCGTTGGCAATGGCGTCAATGTCCAGGTATGAGGTGTTGGTGGCCAGCACCGCACCTGGGCGGGCGTGCTGGTCGATCCTGGCAAACACTTGCTGCTTGACTTGCAGGTCTTCAAACACAGCTTCAATCACCACGTCCACAGCGGCCAAGTCTTCCCAGGCCAAAGAACCTTGCAAAGCCGCTTTGCGGGCCTGTGCCTTGTCGGCGCTCAGTTTCTGGGCGGTGACACGCTGGTCATAAAAATCGCGCACGCGCTGCAGGCCGCGCTCCAACGCAGCATGGTCTTGCTCCAGCAACAGCACTCGCAAGCCTGCATCCAGCGCGCTAATGGCAATGCCTGTGCCCATGGTGCCTGCACCGATGATGGCGATGTGCGCAAAAGGCAGCGCTGGCACATCCAGCGTGGCGGGCAATTTGGTGGTCTGGCGCTCCGCAAAGAACTGGTGACGCAGCGCAAACGCATCGCGCCCCAGCCGCAGGTTCTGGAACACTGTGCGCTCTTTGGCCAAAGCTTCGTCGATGGGCAGCTCTGCGCACCAGCGCACCGCCTCAATGGCCGCAGCCACATTGGGGCGATTTTTCCCCTTGCGCAACAGCTGCTGTGCCAAGGCATCCCATGCGGCCGTATCCACCGGTGCGACAGCTTCATCACGGATGCGCTGTTTGCGGCCCTGCATACCCTTGGCAAATGCGACAGCGCCTTGCAGCAGATCGCCCTGAACAACCTGCTCCACCAGATGCAAGTCATGGGCTTGCTCCGCCGTAATGCGCTCACCGCTGCACACCAGCTCCAGCCCTTTGAGCAGGCCCGTGCGACGCGGCACGCGCTGGGTGCCACCGGCACCGGGAATCATGCCCAGCGTAATTTCTGGCAGGCCCAAGCGGGTGCCAGGCGCTGCTACGCGGGCATCGCAAGCCAGCGAAAGCTCCAACCCGCCACCCAGTGCGGCACCATGCAAAGCC
Organism: Comamonas sp.; assembly: GCA_015478895.1. Lineage (GTDB taxonomy): Bacteria > Pseudomonadota > Gammaproteobacteria > Burkholderiales > Burkholderiaceae_C > Comamonas. The sequence continues at coordinate 75,042 of JADMKK010000021.1, forward strand.
GCGACCACGGGCTTGCTGCAGCCTTCAATAGCAGCAATCACTACCGGCAACTGGGGTTCTTGCAATGGCTGACCAAATTCGCGCAAATCGGAGCCTGCCACAAAGGTTTTACCAGCGCCGATCAGCACGGCGGCCTGCAGCGCAGGGTCGGCCTGCAACTGGGCCACGGCATCCAGTACGCCTTGGCGCACGCCCAGCGATCCGGCGTTGATGGGGGGGTTGTCGATCCAGATCACCAGCACCTGATCGACGCATTCTGTACGTACCAATTTCACTTCACTCATCGTCTCACCTGTCGTTGTTTTTAAAGACTGCTGACTGCGCTTTGCGCCTGCAGATTCCAAAGCACTTGTGCAATTGCTTGTGCCTGCTGGGCGCCCAAGACGGGCACTACCAGTTCATCAAACTTGTCCTGCAGTTCTGCATCGGTCAATGCCATGTCGGGGTCGCCCTTGCGGGTGGGCTGCAAAAAGGTATGCGCTTGGCCATCCTTGGTAAACAGCGTGACCAGTGCTGCACGCTGTCCGGGAAATTGCGCGTCCAGTTCGGGATGAACTTTCAGCTCCACCATCCCCATCAGGGCCTGCAGATCACTGTCTTGCAAACGCTCGGGCGCAAATGCCGCCAGGCGCACGCTGCCATAGCGCAGCGCAGTACTGACCACAAAAGGAATGCTGAAACGCGCTTCCGCAGGGGTACGGGGAACAGGATTACCGGCTACCGCCAGTGCAGGGCTATAGGTTTCCACCACAACCCGAGCAATGTCCTGCCATGCAATCTGATCACGCTGTTGAATGACCAAAGCGCCATCAATAGGTGCAAACGTGTGACCACAGCAAGCATGGTTCTTGAACGTCATGGCAGTGATATTGAATTTGCTGCCCAGATCGTCCATCACAGGCTGCCACTCCGGATCGTTGCTCATGGCTGCACCTAGCCCATAGACGCCTTCCAGCACATCCAATGAGCCGGTGATGCCCTGACGTGCCATGTCTGCGGCGGCCACTCCGGCTTCGGCCGCGCGACCTGAATGCAAAGGCTTGGACATAGAGTCCATCTTGAAAGCCTGCTGCAGGCCCGCTGCAAATGTTGCTGCCGTGCACAACGCATGGGTAAAGCGGGTGGCATCCAGTTTCAACAAATAGGCCGCTGCTGCAGCGGCCCCGAAAGTGCCTGCCGTACCAGTGTTGTGCCAGAACTTGTAGTGTGTGCGGCCTAATACTTTGCCAATGCGGGTGCTGACTTCATAACCCACGATGACGGCCTTGATGAGCTCCAAGCCACCCACGCCCTCCTGTTGCGCCACAGCCAGTGCGGCTGAAATAGTGGGTGCACCAGGGTGATAGATGGCTTCCTTGAAGATGTCATCCACTTCCGCAGTATGCGAGGCAGAGCCATTGATCAGCGCCGCTGTGCGCGTTGTGGCGCTACGTCCCAGTGCCAAACGTGCACGGCCTCGATCCAAATCCTCGGCATAGGCTTTTTCCAGTAGCGGTGTGGGTTCCATCACGTACCCCGGGATCAGTGCCGCATACCAATCAACGATGGCGCGCTTTGCGTGATGAAGTACTTCTTCATTCACGTTCACCGAATGGAAGTTAGAACCGAACCGACCTAGCTGCTCGCTGATATACATAAGACTCAAGGAAAGAAAGTTAAGAAAGAGGCGTTGCTATGTATCGAATGATGCTTTAGCAGCCCTCTGAATGGGTGGAGCAAGAGTCCAAAAGAAATAACCAAAACTCATATCTAGAGGCAAAACAGGAACATCTGTGACTGCGCAAAAAAGCCATCATTTGTCCATTGATTTTTTTGCTCAGGACTCACCATGGACTTTCAACTTTCCGAAGAACACCAAGCTTTTGCCGACAGCGTCGCACGCTTTGCACAAGACAAGCTGGCACCCGGTGCTCTGGCACGTGCCCACCACCCCCACTGCCCATGGGATGCCGCAAAATTGATTTCAGAGCAAGGACTGATGGGGATTGCTTTCCCCGAAGAAGATGGCGGGCAAGGCGGCACTTTGATGCACTCGGTACTGGCAATTCAGCAAGTCGCATTGGCTTGCCCCAAGAGCGCCGACCTGGTGCAAGCGGGTAACTTTGGCCCTATCCGCACTTTTGTGGAATACGCCACTGCTGAGCAAAAGCAACGCTTCCTGCCTGACTTGCTGGGCGGACGACAACTCATTTCTCTGGGCATGAGTGAGCCAGATGCAGGCTCTGCCGTTACAGAGCTGAAAACTACAGCTGCGTTCGATGGCGATGAAATCGTCATCAATGGCAGCAAGGTGTTCTCCACCCACAGCCCTGAAGCTGAATTGTTCCTCATCTATGTGCGCTTTGGCCCTGGCGTCAATGGCATTGGTTCTGTGCTGGTGGAGCGTGGCGCGCCCGGTTTCACGGTTGGCCAACCTTCCAACTTCATGAACGGCGAACAATGGTCGCAGTTGTACTTTGAAAACTGCCGCATCCCCAAGGCCAACCTGCTGTTGGGCGAAGGTGGCTTCAAGAAGCAAATTTCCGGCTTCAACGTGGAACGTTTGGGCAATGCTTCTCGTGCATTGGCGCTGGGCCGCTATGCCTTCAACCAAGCACGTGAACATGCCATGGTGCGCAAGCAATTTGGCCGCGAGCTGTGCGAATTCCAAGGCTTGCAGTGGAAGTTCGCCGACATGTGGATGAAGCTGGAACAGGCCCAAATGTTGCTCTACAAAGCTGCTCTGGAAGGCGAACACGGTCTGCCCAGCGCACAGAGCACGGCCATGGCCAAACTGGCTTGCAATCTGGCGGGCTGGGAAGTGTCGAACGAGGCCATGCAAGTCATGGGCGGTATGGGCTTTAGCCAGGAATCACTGGTGGAGTACTGCGTTCGCCGCACCCGTGGCTGGATGATCGCTGGTGGCTCCATCGAGATGCTGAAAAACCGCATCGCAGAAGGCGTGTTCCAACGCAGCTTCTCACAACGCGCTGAAAAAAAATAATTTCCAACAGCGCAGAAAAGATCCAAAAAACTAATCCAAGGAGACATCCATGAAAAGACGCAATTATTTAGGCGTAATGGCGGCTGCCAGCTTGATTGCAGCCACTGGCACTGCATGGGCTGATAACTACCCTAGCAAGCCTGTAAAGATCGTCGTTGGCTTCCAGCCAGGAGGCCCAACAGACGTTGTTGCCCGTTTGGTTGCCAAGGCACTGCAAGACGAGCTCAAAGGCACATTCATTGTTGAAAACCGCCCAGGTGCGACCAGCAATATTGCTTCGGAAATGGTGGCTGCATCGCCCGCTGACGGCTACACATTGTTGCTAGCCGCTGCGCCGCTGGCCATGAATAAATACGTGTTCCCCAAGCAAAAGTTTGACCCCCTCAAGAGCTTTGAGCCCATTTCTAAGGTGTCATCCGCACCTGGCGTGTTTGCAGTCAGCCCTCAGCTGCCTGTAAAGGATTTCAAAGAATTCATGGAGCTGGCCAAAAAGACGCCCGGCAAAACCACTTACGGCACGACTGGTGCAGGTGGCACACAGCACATGGCCACACTGCGCCTGGAACAGTTGACAGGCATTCAGATGCTGCACGTACCTTATTCGGGTGGCTCGGGCGTACTTAACGACTTGATTGCTGGTGTCATTGATTCAGCATTCATGACTTCCACTGGTGCAATGCCCAATCTGGAAGCAGGCAAAGTACGACCATTGGCAGTAGCAGGCCCTCAACGCTTGCCCGGCATCCCGAATGTGCCGACGTTCGCTGAAGTGGGTTTCCCCGGCATGGTTTCTGACTCATGGAATGCCTTGTTAGCCCCCGCAGGCACGCCCAAACACATCATTGACAAGCTGGCCAAAGTCATGATGAAAGCCACCCAAAGCGAGGAATTCAAGCGCACCTTGATTCCTCAAGGTGCCGTACTGATTGGCAACACCCCTGAGCAATTTAAGGCTGAGCTACAAGCCGAAGTTGCGCACTGGGGCGAGCAATTCAAGAAATTTAATGTAGAGAAGTAAGACATGTTGACTGCAAAGACATCCTCCACAGACGTGGGCCAAGCACTCTTGTACCCAAAGAGCATTGCATTGGTCGGAGCATCTGACGATGCCAAAAAAACCGGCGGCCGCCCGCAGTTGTTCCTGCGCCGTTCGGGCTTCCAAGGCAAGGTCTACCCGATCAACCCCCGTCGCACCGAAGTACAAGGCGAAAAAGCATGGCCCAGCCTGTCTTCGCTACCTGAAGTGCCGGAGCATGTCTTTGTTCTTTCACCTACAGATACCGTAGTTCCTACTGTTCAGGAATGCGCCAAGCTGGGCGTCAAGCTGGTCACTATTTTGGCCAGCGGATTCTCGGAATCGGGCCCTGAAGGTGTCGAGCGTGAAAACCAGCTGCGTGCAATTGCCCAAGAAAGCGGCATTCGCATTCTCGGCCCCAGCAGCTTGGGTGTTGTGAATCCCAATAATGGCCTGATGCTGACCGCCAATGCAGCCTTTGCAGAGCCTGATGTCCCTAAGGGCAAGGTGTTTGTCGCCTCCCACAGTGGCAGCATGATTGGCGCGCTGGTATCGCGCGGCAAGGCACGCGGCGTAGGTTTTGCGGGGTTGGTGTCTGTAGGCAGTGAAGTGGATTTGAGCGTGGGCGAAATCTGCGCAGCCACACTGGATGACCCAGCCATTGAAGGTTATGTGCTGTTCTTGGAAAGCCTGCGCCACGGCGATCAGCTGCAGGCTTTTGCCCGAGAAGCGGCCAAGCGCGGCAAGTCCGTGATTGCTTACAAACTGGGGCGCTCCAGCGCCGCAGCTGAAATGGCAGCCACCCACACTGGCGCGCTGGCAGGTGAAGACGATATTGCCGATGCATTCCTGAAAGACTTGGGCATTGCTCGCGTCGAAATGCTGGAAACGCTGTTCGAAATTTTCCCACTGGCACAAAAAATTCCAGCTCAAACAAAGGTTGCTCAGCGTGTAGCCGTCGTCACCACTACGGGTGGTGGTGCAGCCATGGTGGTTGATCAGCTGGGCGTACGCGGCATTACCGTACAACCGCCTTCGGCAGAAACCATTGCCAAACTGCAAGCCGCCGACATTCCGGGCAATGCAGGCCGTGTGCTGGACCTGACGCTGGCAGGCACCAAGTACGAAGTCATGATGAAGGCGCTGGACATTTTGCTCAACGCACCTGAGTTCGACATGGTGATTGCCGTGGTGGGTTCCTCCGCCCGCTTTAACCCCGACTTGGCGGTCAAGCCCATCATGGACAGCGCAGGCCACAGCAAACCACTGGTCACCATGCTGGTGCCCGATGCACCACAAGCGCTGGCGCAGTTGACCCAGGCTGACATCCCTTGCTTTCGCACGCCAGAAAGCTGTGCAGATGCAATCGCTTCGGTGTTCTCTCGCCGCCAGCTCAGCGTTCCTGCCATCGTCAAGGGCCATGCCACCACCGCCACCCGTGCGTTGAGTGAAGCCCAAGCCTACGATCTACTGGATACCCTGCAAGTGCCCCACGCGCCTGCAGCCACCTTTGATTTGCAGACCCTGCAGCCCGGCGCACTGCCTTTTGACTTCCCTGTGGTGGCCAAGGTTTGTTCCGAGCACATCCCCCACAAGACAGAAGTGGGCGGTGTCGTGCTGAGTATTCGCAGCCAGGAAGAATTGGCAGCTGCTTTTGCCACGCTGCGCAACAATTTGCAGGAGCGCGCCCCAGGCGTGCCTTGCGATCAGGTGCTGGTGCAGCCCATGCGCAAAGGGCTGACCGAAGTGCTGGTGGGCTACCGCATTGATCCTGATGCAGGCCCCATCATCATGCTGGCAGCAGGCGGCATCTGGGCTGAAGTCATGCGTGACCGAAGCATTCGCCTGGCACCCGTGAGTGTGGAAACCGCCCAGGAAATGATTGGTGAGGTGAAGATGCTGCAAACCGTAGCCGGGTTGCGTGGCAAGGCCAAGGGTGACCTGAACGCGCTGGCGCAGACCATCTCCAATCTCTCACAACTGGCGTTGCGTACTGACTTGAACGTGACGGAAGCGGAAGTCAATCCCTTGATGGTGATGCCTGAAGGTGAAGGCGTGTTGGCCGTCGATGCTTTGGTGATGCAACCGCTGTGATCTCGTACGCCCCGCCCCCGGTTGACACAGAGGCGGATGCCCTGAATGGGCAGCCACACCTTCTGCTACAACACGCCAATGCGCCACGGATGCCGACAGGCAGTGGCATTGTCTGGCACAGCTGGGGCCAAGGCGCGGTGCTGGTGCTGTTGCATGACTGGAACCACAGCTGGCAAGAGTGGCAACACAACATCGAACCCTTGTCACGCAAGTTTCAGGTTTGTGTGGCACAGCTTCCCGGTTCGCTGGAAAAGCATGCGCCAGACTGGGAGGACACCCAGGCTTGGGCACTGGCGCTGCGCAGTGACTTGCATGCGTTTTTTCCGGGTCAGTCATTCAGCCTGCTGGGGCAAGGGTGGGGCAGTATTTTGGCAGCCTATATCGCGCCAGATATGGAGCAACTGTCTAGCTTGGTGCTGCTGGGTGTGGGGGGACATGGCAGTGCCCCGCATCTTGCAGCACCACAGCCAGACGTGCTGGCAGCCAAGCTGCAACGCCACTGGCAATACTTTTCCAAGCCTGCATTACTAATATGGGGAGAAGGCGAAGGCGTTCCCTCACCCAGCCGGGCAGCGATTACTTTGGCAGCAGGCCATGAAGAGCGTGAATGGATGGCCTTGCCCAATGCTGCCTACCCGCTTCAGCAAACCTGCGCCACGGAAGTCAACATGGTGCTCACCCATTGGCTGCTGTCACACAGCTGACGCCGCCAGCCTCGGTGTACGCTGGGCCAACTAGTGCGCTCCCTAGAATGCCGTATGAGTAAAAAGCTACCGCCGCTGAATCCACTGAAAGTCTTTGACACAGTGGTTCGCACCCAGAATTTGACCAAGGCGGCACAAGAGCTACACATCAGCCAGTCCGCGGTCAGCAAGCAGTTGAATGTCCTGCAGACGTACCTCGGCGTTGAACTATTTCGCCGCGAGCGGCATGGCATCAGCCTGACCTATTCTGGCCAGCGCTACGCCGAGGCCATCAACCCGGCTTTCGACATGCTTTCCAAGGCCACCGAGGATCTGATGCGTTCAGGCTCGGACAGCACGCTGCGCATCCAAACCTACACCACATTTGCGGCCAAATGGCTGATTCCACGTCTGTCAGATTTCAACAGCAAGCATCCTGATATCACCGTCAAGATCACCAACTCGGTTTCGAACGTGGACTTTGACCGCGACAACGTTGATCTGGCGATTCAGATGGGCAACGGCGCATGGCCAGGGCAGGACAGCGATTTTCTGTTTGAAGACATCATTGAGCCAGTCTGCAGTCCCGAGTTTCTCAAACTCCATGCCCCGGATGCACGCTATCCGCAGGCCCTGCTGCGCGTGCGCTTGCTGGTTTCACATTTCCGCCCCCACGACTGGAAAACCTGGGCCAAATTGTGCCGCTATGACCAGGAGATCGAGCGCACAGAGCAAATGCGCTTTAGCAGCTCCATACTGACTTGGCAGGCAGCGGCAGACAGTCTGGGCATTGCGATTGGCCAGACCACTTTACTGGTCGATGACCTGAAAAAGCAAAAGCTTATTGCGCCCTTCAACTTACCGGTCAAGACAGGCTTGTCGTACTACCTGGTGCGACCTCAGTTACAGCGTCACTCGCGCAAAGTAGAAATTTTTAGAAGCTGGATTGCCACGCAGCTTGAACTCCTCCAACACCCCGCCTGAGATGACCGCCCACCGACACAGGCTTGCGCCGATCTTCGCCTACCTGATGACATTGACAGCAGCATTTGTGGCTGCCCAGTGCTTTATCTGGCTGCAAATTCCCCTGCCTTGGCTCACTGGCCCTTTGCTTTGTATCGGCATCCTGTCTGTGCTGAATACGCCGGTCGTGAGCATCGTCATGGTGCGCAATCTGGCGCAATGGGCGATGGGATCGGCACTGGGGCTTTATTTCACGCCGGAGATTTTGGCGATCATATCTCAGCTGTGGTGGTGCGTGGCACTCACGGTGCTGGTGGCGATTGCGCTGGGACTATTTAGCACCCAGTTCATCACATTTTTAAATCGCAACAACACCGGCTTTAGCAGCCGCCAGCAATTGGTGGCAACGGCTTATTACGCAGGGGCCATTGGAGCAGCATCGGAGATGACACTGCTGGCAGAGCGCCAGCAAGCGCGCACGGATCTGGTGGCTGCCAGCCATAGTTTGCGACTGATGATCGTCACGTTGTGCATTCCATTTGCCGTCACCTTGATCGAAACGTCGTCTGCCGGCTCCAGCACCACGCTGGCCCCCCTACCGTTGCAAGCGTTCCAGCCATTAGGTTTTGCGCTGTTTGCGCTGATTACTGCTGCGGGTATTGGCGTGCTCCACTATTTCAAGATGCCCAATCCCTGGTTCTTGGGGCCATTTTTTGCTTCCGTCATTTTGGCTGTGCTGGAATGCAATTTGTCGGCCATGCCTCCTGGCTCCAGCAGTGCTGCGCAGCTCATCATTGGCGTGAGCTTGGGAGTGCGTTTTAGCAGTGAGTTTCTCAAAAGCGCACCCTTCTGGGCTTTCAGCATTGCACTGCTCAGTCTGTGCTTGATCGCCATCAGCGCAGGTTTTGGCTGGCTGCTGAGCCAATTCGTGCCCGTTGATTTCGCGTCGCTGCTGCTGGCAACTGCACCCGGCGGCATCGTTGAAATGGCCATTACCGCCAAAATTTTTGCACTCTCTGTGCCCGTGGTTACCGCCTTTCAGGTCACCCGTCTGGTGGCAGTATTGCTGCTGTCGAACTGGGTCTATCGCTGCATCTATCGAGAAGCTCCCGCGCCAGAGTCAACGAGCGCCAAACGCTAGTAAAAACCCTATGTTTTTCAACTATTTATGAAAAATATAGACGCTTTCACCCCCATCGTCACAAACCCGTCAGCAACTTAAAGGGGTGCTCCGTAAAATCGCGCGATTGCGCATTTCTACAAGTCTGCCGGGCAGTTTTTGGCCACACGCCAAGAGGTGTACCTGCGGCACATCTCGCGCTTTTTGGAGACACCATGCAAGCACTGTTACGACTCTCACGGGGGATCGACTGGCTCAATGCCCAAGTCGGTAAATACGTTATCTGGCTCATTTTGGCGGCCACCGTTATCAGCGGTCTGAATGCCATCGTGCGCAAAGCTTTTCACACCAGCTCTAACGCTTTCCTAGAGGTGCAGTGGTACTTTTTTGCAGCGTCTTTCCTGCTCGCTGCAGGCTATACGCTGCTGGAAAAAGAGCACGTCAAGGTGGACGTCATCAACGCCAAGCTCAAGCTGCGCACACGGGTGTGGATTGACATCATTGGCTTTGCCTTTTTCCTCACGCCCATGTGCGCCATCGTGGTGTATTACGGCACGCCCTTCTTCCTGCAAGCGCTGAACTCCGGCGAAATGTCCAGCAACGCTGGCGGTCTGATCCGCTGGCCCGTGTATTTGATGATGCCCCTTGGTTTTGGCTTACTGCTGCTGCAAGGCTTCTCCGAACTCATCAAACGCATTGCCTTCCTGCAAGGGTTGATTGACGACCCGATGGTCAAAATCGTCGCCAAAACGCCCGAAGAAGAGTTGGCCGAGGCCATTCTCAAAGCCGAAGAAGAAGCGGCCCGCAACGGCGTCAAACGCGTCTAAGCAAGAGGGACATAGTTATGGAATTCCTTACCAACAATATGGCCCCGATCATGTTCGTGGGCCTGATCTGCTTCTTGCTACTGGGCTTTCCCGTGGCATTCAGCCTGGGCGCGTGCGGCTTGTTCTTTGCTGTAGTGGGCATTGAACTGGGCGTGTTGCCCGAAGCCTTGATGCAGGCATTGCCGCTGCGCATCTACGGCATCATGCAAAACGAGACGATGCTGGCCATTCCGTTCTTCACGCTCATGGGACTGATCCTGGAGCGAAGCGGCATGGCAGAAGACCTGCTGGACACCGTAGGCCAGCTGTTTGGTCCCATTCGCGGTGGTGTGGCCATTGCGGTGATTTTGGTAGGTGCGATGTTGGCGGCCACCACCGGTGTGGTGGCAGCTTCGGTGATCTCGATGGGTTTGATCTCGCTGCCCATCATGCTCCGGTACGGTTATGACCGGCGCGTTGCCTCCGGTGTAATTGCGGCCTCGGGAACACTGGCTCAGATCATCCCGCCCTCGCTGGTATTGATTATCTTGGCCGACCAATTGGGCCGCAGCGTGGGCGACATGTACAAAGGCGCATTCATCCCCGGCTTCATGCTGGTGGGTTTTTACATGGTCTTCATTTTCCTGCTGGCTTTCTTTAAGCCCAGCATGGTGCCTGCGCTGCCCCCGGAAGCGCGCAGCCTCAAGGAAAAAGATGGCTCCAACGGCATGACCTCGCTGGTGGTATTAACCGTGCTGTGCGTGGGCGTGTCGATTTTTGCGGCGCAGAACATGACCACCATCCACACCTGGTTCACCGGTGAAGTAGTGGAACGCGTGGCCAAGGACGAAACCATTGTGTTCTCCATGTGCTTTGGCGTGGCACTGGCGTTTGTGGCCGCCATGGTTAACCGCATCACGGGACTTGGCCTGCTGTCCCACGTGGCAGAAAAGGTCACCTTTGTACTGATCCCTCCGCTGCTGCTGATCTTCTTGGTACTGGGAACGATTTTCTTGGGCATTGCCACACCAACCGAAGGCGGTGCCATGGGTGCCTTGGGCGCCATGGTGATGGCCTGGGTGCGTCGCCGACTAAGCTTTACCCTGCTCAAGCAGGCGCTGACAGCCACCACCAAGCTGTCGTGCTTTGTGATGTTCATTCTGATCGGTGCGACTATCTTTGGCCTGACCTTCCAAGGCGTGGACGGCCCGCTGTGGGTGGAACACCTGCTGTCGGATCTGCCAGGTGGCCAGATGGGCTTCCTGATCCTCGTGAACATCATGGTGTTCGTGCTGGCGTTCTTCTTGGACTTCTTTGAGCTGTCCTTCATCGTGGTGCCGTTGCTGGCCCCCGTGGCCGACAAACTGGGTATTGACCTGGTGTGGTTCGGCGTGCTGCTAGCGGTGAACATGCAGACTTCGTTCATGCACCCGCCATTTGGATTTGCGCTGTTCTTCCTGCGTTCGGTAGCGCCGGACAAGGAATACACAGACAAGCTGACCAAGCGCCGGATTGCACCCGTGACCACTGAGCAGATCTACATGGGCGCGATTCCGTTCCTGTGCATCCAGCTCCTCATGGTGGGCCTGATCATTGCCTTCCCGGGCATTGTCTCCAGCGGCATGGACGAGAAAGTCGATTACGACCTGGATGCCATCCGTGAGCAGATGGAGTCGTCCATGCCTGCGCCGATTGACTTTGACAATCCGTACATGGAGCAAAGCGGCCCAGACGCCACCAGCGATACGGCTGACGAAGATCCGATGAAGGCACTTCAGGATGCGATGGGCAAATAAACCCTAGCGCCACCCCAAGCCCCAGCCCCTGACGCGCACAGCCTCAGGGGCTTTTTGATGGCATTTTGGACATCGCGCTTACCCAGACCCGATGACCCGCAAACGCACTCAATCTAGGCTTTAGGCAAGGTTGGCAGGATGACACATCCTAAAAAGATAGCTACCTGCCGTTATGTTTGCTAGTTTTCATAGTCAAACCTCATCAATAACCAGAAAACAGAAGGGCTTACTGCTCTCATTACTGATAAACACGGAAGAGTTGAATGGCTCTGTGGACTTGGCTACACTGCCGCCTGGGTGCCCGCTGCATACGGTGGCGATGGCAGGTGAATGTTCATGCGCAGGTCGGGCCGCCTGCGCTGCACGTTATGCGTGCGCGCCCGCCTTTTGCAATGCCCCCACAAGACCCTTTCACGCTGCACCCACAGTTTCCTTCACCGAGCCCCCGTATTCCTGGGCTGCAAACAGCGACTACCAAAGCCTCTGCAGGCTTTGTTCGTATGCTTCACATTGAGTCCATGAGCGGCATCGTGCTGCTCATAGCCGCAGCCCTGGCACTGTGGTGGGCCAACTCCCCCTGGGCAGCCAGCTACTTCGCCACCTGGCATGCTCCTTTGTCCCTGACGCTGGGGCCATGGAGCTGGAGCACCGACCTGCACTTTTTCGTGAACGACGTGCTGATGACCATCTTCTTCTTGGTCGTCGGCATGGAGATTCGCCGCGAAATGTACAACGGCGCGCTGTCTAACTTGCGCCAGGCCAGCCTGCCGGTCATTGCTGCGGTGGGCGGTGTCATCGTGCCCGCTGCCATTTATGTAGCCTTCGCGGGCAGCGACCGCATGCTGCTCAACGGCTGGGCCATTCCCACCGCCACCGACATTGCTTTCGCCGTGGGTGTGCTGGCGTTGCTGGGTAAATCTATTCCTGGGCCTTTGCGCATTTTTCTGCTGGCGCTGGCCATCATTGATGACATCGTGGCTGTCCTCATCATTGCGTTCTTTTACTCCGGTGGCTTGGATTACAGCGGCTTTGCGATTGCCTTGCTGGGCTTCGTACTGGTGTTGCTGTTTAACCGCATGGGTATTGCGTCAGCATGGGCCTATGCATTGCCCGGAGCCATTTTATGGATGGGTTTGCTGAAAACGGGCGCCCACCCTACGCTGGCAGGCGTCGTACTAGGACTGATGACACCTGTCGCCATGCGCCCTGCACAAAGACACCATTTAGAAGAAGCATTGGGAGCGCTCAGCCGCATTCATCGGCAGGCTCAACAAGGCCCTTTGGAGGCCCACACGCTGCACCACGAGCTGCAGATTGCGACCGCTGCACAGCGCGACCTGTTGCCACCAGTGTTTCGGTTGCCCACCTTACTGCACCCTTGGGTCGCGTTCGGTGTGATGCCTATCTTTGCACTGGCCAATGCCGGTGTGCAGTTTGGAGGCGTGGACCTGTCGGCGCCCGCGCAGCAAACCGTGGCCTTGGGCGTATTGTTAGCGCTGGTCATTGGCAAACCCATCGGCGTGTTTCTGGCGACCTTTCTTGCCGTCAAATCTGGTGTGAGCAGTTTGCCTCCAGGGGTGAACTGGACAGGCGTGGTGCTGGTGGGGGTGCTTGCGGGCATCGGTTTCACCATGGCCATTTTTGTAGGCGGTCTGGCCTTTAACGATCCGGGTTTGCTGGGCGCAGCCAAGTTAGGCATCTTGGCGGCATCGGCCACTGCTGCTGTGATTGGCCTTGTCTTTGGTTTCATGGTGCGCCGCAAGCTTTCTGCCTGAATGCACGCAGCGCATAAAAAAGCCGCTGCCTTGTCACCAAAGGCAGCGGCTTTTTTGCGTGGATGCTGAATGCAGCGCTTACTCGTGGCGCAAGGCCTCAATCGGATCCAGTTGCGCTGCGCGGCGGGCCGGGAAGTAGCCAAACACCACCCCAATCGCGGCCGAGAACACAAACGACAGGCCATTGACCATCGGGTTGAAGATGAACGGCACCTGCATGATCTGCGCCAGCCCCATGGAAGCCACTGCCGCAATGGCAATACCAATCAAACCACCCAATGCGGCCAGCACCACGGCTTCAATCAAAAACTGCAGCAACACCTCGCGCTCCAGCGCACCAATGGCCAAGCGCAGCCCAATCTCTCGCGTGCGCTCAGTCACGCTCACCAGCATGATGTTCATGATGCCAATGCCGCCCACCAGCAAGCTCACTGCCGCTACAGCGCCCAGCAGTGTAGTCATCACTTTGGTCGTGCCGGCCATGGTGTCGGCCAGCTGTTTGGTGTCGAGCACGTTGAAATTGTCTTCATCCGAAGGCGCAAGTTTGCGCAACTCACGCAGCAAGTCCCGCAGGCTGCTTTTCACGCGCTCGGGATCGCTGTTATCGGCCATGGACACCAGCAAGGTGCTGACACGGTTGTTGCCCGTTACGCGCCGCTGCAAAGTCTTCAGGGGAATCAGTACCTGATCGTCCTGGTCGTTGCCAAACGCGCCTTGGCCCTTGGATTCGAGCACGCCAATGATGGAGCACGAGAAGGCTTTCACACGCAGTTGTTGCCCAAGCACATCGGCAGCATTCGCGTACAGCTCGCGGTGCAGGGTTGAACCAATCACGCAGACTGAAGCGCCCGCACGCAGCTCTTCGTCGCTGAATTCACGGCCTTGCGACAGCTTCCAGTTGCCGGTTTTGAGCCATTCGTTGGTGCTCCCAATCACGGTCGATGACCAATTGCGTCCATCCGCCACCAAAGTCACGCTCGAGCGTGCCTCAGGCGCCACAGCAGCAATGCCGCCGATTTGCGCTTCAATCGCCCCCGCATCGGTGTCTTTGAAGGCAGGGGCTGGCGCCGCGCCTGGGCCCATGCGCATGCCTGCGCGAATCTGCAGCAAATTGGTGCCCAGGCCCTGAATTTGCGACTGCACGGCCATGGTGGCCCCGTTGCCCAGCGTGACCATGGTGATTACGGCACTGACGCCAATCACAATGCCCAAAATGGTCAGAAATGAACGCAGCATGTTGCGGCGAATCGAGCGCAAAGCCAAAAGAATGGTGTTGCCAAACATCAGTGCGCCTCCCCATTCGCAGCATCCGACTCTGCGGTTTGCTGGCGCAGCATGAAGGGCTCATTGCGCACATCGGTGTCAAGCAGGCCATCTTTAAACCGCACAATGCGGCGCGCATAGGCAGCCATTTCTGGCTCGTGCGTCACCATTAGCACGGTGATGCCCTGCTCAATGTTCAGGCGCCACAGCAGCTCCATGATTTCTTCGCTGCGCTGCGTGTCCAAGTTGCCCGTGGGCTCATCGGCCAGTAGCACCACGGGGTTACTAACAATGGCACGCGCAATCGCTACGCGCTGTTGCTGCCCGCCAGACAGTTCTGCGGGCGTGTGGTGCTCCCAGCCGTTCAAACCTACCGCCTCCAATGCCCTGGCGGCGGCAGCTTTGCGCTCTTGCGCGGTCTCACCCCGGTACAGCAAAGGCAGCTCCACGTTTTCCTGCGCGGTGGTGCGTGGCAGCAGGTGAAAGCCCTGAAACACAAAACCAAAATAACGGCGGCGCAAGCGCGCACGCTCGTCCCGATCCAGATCTTCTACGTGCACGCCCTTGAACAGGTACTCACCCGAGGTCGGGCGATCCAGGCAACCCAAGGTGTTCATGGCAGTAGATTTGCCTGAGCCACTGGGGCCCATGATGGCGACAAAGTCACCCTCTTCAATATCCAGATCAAAGCCTTTGAGCGCCTGGAATGCCAAGCCGCCTTCGCCGTACACCTTGACGATATTGCGCAGCCGTATCAACGGCATGGCGCCGCTGTCAGTATGCAGCGCTGTATTCATTGGGCCGCTCCACTGCGCTGGTCGGTAATGACCTGCGCACCCAGCGCCAGCTTTTCGCTGTCCACTTCGGTCATGCGGCCATCACTGATGCCGGTTTTGACCTGTACCGCCACCGGCGCATTATTTTCCAGCACCCACACATAGCGGGTCTGCCCCACGCCCAAAGCCTGGCTGCCACCAGCGCCACGGCTGGAGCGCATGCGCTGAGGCATCAGTTGCCCCATGATGCCGCCGCTGCCTCCCGAAGCACCGCTGCCACCTTGACCTTGAGGACGAGGGCCGCGCTCGCCCCCCGCTGCTGGTCCACCCGCACTACCTGCAGCGCCTGGTGCGTTAGGTGCCTGCATTCCTACCGGCGTAAAGCGCAATGCCGCGTTGGGCACCAGCACCACATCGTTGCGCTCATTGGAGCGAATGGTGGCCGAAGCAGTCATGCCCGGGCGCAATGACAAGTCTTCATTGCGCACTTCCAGACGGGCCAAATACGTCACCACGTTGTCTGTCTTGGTAGAGCCAAAGTCCACCCGTGTGACCTTTGCGGGATAGGTACGCGAAGGATGTGCACTGACGGTAAAACTGGCCCGCTGGCCCGCCTGGACTTGACCAATGTCCGCCTCATCGACCGACACTTCCAGACGCAGCTTTTGCAAGTCCTCCGCCACAGTGAACAGCGTCACGGCTTGCAACGATGCGGCCACGGCATTACCGGGGTCCACTGTCCGCGTCAAGATTACCCCGTCAATGGGCGACTTGATCGCAGATTTTGACAAGTTGGTTTCATCGGTTTTCAGTGCTGCTCTTGCATCATCCACAGAGGCACGGGCAGCAGCCTCATCGGCCGTGGCCCGCTCTACCGACGCACGCCCGGCATCCATTTCTGCCGCTGAAGGCACCTTGCCTCCCGAAATGCGATGCACTTCTTCCAAACGCGCAAAGTTGGCACGCGTCTCTTTGAACGTGGCCTGCGATTGCTGCAAGCGCGCTTGCGCGGAAGCCACTGAGGCCTTAGAGCGGCTCATTTGCGCTTGCAGCTTGTCCGCGTCCAGCTCCACCAGCACCTGACCTTTTTTGACCGTATCGTTTACATCCACCAGCACGCTGCGCACGGTGCCGGACAGCTCGGAGCCGACATTCACGGTGCGCGTCGGTTGCAAAGTGCCATTGGCCAGCACTGTCAGCGAGAGGTTGCCACGTTTGACCTCTTCGGTGATGTAGACAGGCTTGGCATTGGCTTGCTGTTGCTTTTGCCAGTACCAATAGCCGCCCACGGCCCCGGCAACCGCTACGGCACCAATCCACAGCGTCGGGCTTTGCCACCAGCGGCGTTTGAGACCATCGCCCAACAGCGCTTGAACATCTTTGGAAGTGCTTGTGGTGTTTTTCTTGTTCATCATGAATTCCGTTGCATTTTTTTAGGGTTGTACTGTGGCGTTGCTGATGTCTTGGCCGTCCACCCCCAATGGCTGCCAGCCACCGCCCAAGGCTTTGTACAGCCGCACATAGTCAGTACTGATAGCCGCTTGCCCGTTGGCCACGCTGTCTTGCGAAGACAGCAACGTGCGCTGTGTATCCAGCACAGTCTGAAAGTCCACCAGCCCACTGCTGTAGCGTTGATTGGCCAGCAACTGCGCGTTGCGCGCGGCCTCTTCTGAAATCTGCAGCTGCACCAGGCGCTCTTGATCGCCTTGTAATTGCACCAGCGCGTCTTCCACCTCTTGGAGTGCGGTCAGTACCGTGGCACGGTAGTTGATACGTGCTTGTTCCACCGCCGCTTGCTGTATCTGAATTTGCGCACGGTTTGCGCCCCCATCAAACAGCGGTGCGGACAGGCTGGCCGCCAGACTGGCGGCTACGGAAGCGCCATTGGTCAAAGCGCCGACAGTCAAGGCGCTCAGGCCCAGCGAACCGCCCAAGCGCAAGCTAGGAAAATTGGCACGCTCTTGTGCAGACAAATTAGCCACGGCGGCAATCACCCGCTGCTCTTGCACACGCACATCGGGACGCTGGCGCAAAGTGTCTACAGGCAATGTCATGGCCAGATTGGCCGGTGCCACCGGCAACGCTTGCGCTGCCATCAACACGCCAGCTAGAGCCGCAGGCACTTGCCCTGTCAATATGGCCAATGCATGGCGCGACTGCGCCATGGAGGTTTGAAGCGCAGGTATCTGCGCCGCCGTCTGTGCCGTGGATGAGCGCGCTTGCTCGGCATCCAGCGAAGTAGCCAGGCCCGCCTGCACGCGCCACTCAGTGATCTGCTGGTTTTCGCGTTGAATGGCCAAATTGTCTTGTGCAATACGCAGTCGGTTTTGCAGGCTGCGCAGCCCAATATAGGTCTGCGCCACTTCAGCGGCCAAAGACACGTGCGTGCCTTCCAGCGTCGCCAGCGCAGCCGCTACATTGGCTTCACCCGCCTGTACTGCGTTGTCTTTGCGCCCCCACCAATCGGGTTCCCAGCTGGCATCAATCCCTGCGTTGTAGCGATTACCAGCATCGTTATTCCCTTGGCGGCTACGGCTCGCCCCGGCACTGCTTCCCACGCTGGGCAGCAAATTCGCTTCTTGCACATTGAGCTGCGCGCGTGCCTGCCGCAAAGCGGCTTGTGCAGACTGAATACTGGAATTGGCCTGCAACGCTTGCTCAATCAAGCCTGTCATTTGCGCATCGCCAAAAAGCTGCCACCAACGGCTCAGGTCTTGGGGAGCTTGCAGCAGCGGTGCAGCGTCCGTGCTGTTCCACTGCGCGGGGACTGCAACCGCTTCGCTTTGCCCGGCAAATTGCGAAGTGTGGCTGCAACCTGCAATGAACACGGCGCAAGCCAGGGCCACCGGTAAAGCCCATGAGCGCGCCGGGTGGTGGTGAAAAAGAATGTTGTGGTTATTGTGCATACGGAAGAGACATGAAAGCAGTGGCCTTATTTCTACCCGCGATTGTGCAGATCCCATGTAGGGCCATGGCAAAAGCCATGTGAAGCTTTGGTAAAGGCTGCATGGCAGCACAAAAGCAGCACCCATAAAAACGCCCTCACACGGAGGGCGCAGATGCACAGCCTGGTGAAATTAAAGGGCCACGTTTTTCTCGACGATGGAATCGAGCGGCCAGCGCGGTTTCACATCAAACGCATAAGTCTTGCTAGCTTGCTGCTGTCCGGCTTGAATGCGCATGGCTGCAGCCATGGCAATCATGGCGCCGTTGTCGGTGCACAAGTGCAGCTCCGGATAATGCACGCGAATCTTGCGTTTGGCACACTCCTGATTGAGTTGCTCGCGCAGTAACTTGTTGGCGCCCACACCACCCGCCACCACCACACGCTGCATGCCCGTTTGCTTGAGTGCATTGAGGGTTTTTTTCACCAGCACATCCACAATCGCCGCCTGCGTACTGGCCGCCAAGTCTGCCTTGCGTGGCTCCAGCTCATCCCCCAGCTTTTTGGCTTGTGTGAGCACCGCTGTCTTTAAACCAGCAAACGAGAAATCGAGATCGCCGCTGTGCAGCAAAGGGCGTGGCAGCTTGAAGGCTTGCGGGTCGCCGCCTTCTGCCAGTTTCGACAAAATCGGGCCGCCCGGATAAGGCAGACCCATGACTTTGGCGGACTTGTCAAAAGCTTCTCCCGCTGCATCGTCAATGGTTTCACCCAAAATTTCGTAGCGGCCAACACCATCCACGCGCATGAGCTGCGTGTGTCCACCCGACACCAACAACGCGATGAAAGGAAACTCGGGCGGGTCATCACTCAAAAACGGCGAGAGCAAATGCCCCTCCAAGTGATGCACGCCCAGCACCGGCTTATCCAGCGCAGCCGCCAAGGCACAGGCGACCCCCGCACCCACCAGCAAAGCACCTGCCAGCCCCGGGCCTCGGGTGAAGGAGACCACATCAATGTCCTGCAAGGTTTTGCCTGCGTCTTCGAGCACCTGCCTCGTCAGTGGCAATACACGGCGAATATGGTCACGACTGGCCAGCTCAGGCACGACACCGCCATACGCACGGTGCATATCAATTTGGCTGTGCAAAGCATGGGAAAGCAGCGTTGGCACGCCCCCACCTTCCGGAATGCGCACCACGGCCACACCGGTTTCATCGCACGAAGATTCAATACCCAAGATCAGCTCACTCATAGCCCGTAAGTGTAGAACTGCGGCCGACTATGGCCGCGCAAGTCACGCAATGGCCTTGTGCTGTAGGCAAGAAAAAAGCACCCGAAGGTGCTTGCGAAGATGAGCGAGTGCTTAACGCTTGTTCAGGAAACTGCTGCCCAGCTTGAACAAATCCCCGACGTCCAGTTTGCCGTCACCGTTTTGGTCCAGCAAGCTGCCCAGCAGCCCCCCTGCCAAGCCCCCTTGTTGCTGGACCTGGGCGCGTTCCTGGCCCAAAGTCTCGCCCAAAGTACCAGCGTCCATATTGCCGGCTTTCACACGATTGGCGAGAAAAGCCATCACGATGGGCGCCAACATGGCCAGCAGTTGACCGGCGTTGTTGCCCAAACCTGTCGCCTGGCCCAGCCCGGTTTCTGCCTTTTGGCGATGGTTGCCAAAAATGTGTCCCAAGATGGCAGCGCCGTCACCCAAGGGATTGCTTGTACTGCTCGCAGCAGGCGATTGCGCACCACCACCCAGCACAGCGCCTAACAATCCACCCAAACCGCCAAGGCCCTGTGGCATGGCGGTGCTGTGGTCACGCTGCAAGGCACTGAACAGCTCGGCCGCGCCCTGCGGCTTGGCGGCGTTATTACCCAAAGCGCCCAACAGCAAAGGCAATGCGGCACCTACTGCAGACTGGATTTGTTGGCTATTGGCCCCCAACTGCTGGGCCATTTGCTGCATGGGCGCGCCTTGCAGTTGCGCCATCAGGTCGGATACCAGAGATTGCTGCTGACTCATGTTTTTTCTCCAAATGACAAGACGTCAAAACTGTAGGCACGAAGTATGCGTCGCTGCGTGCGGCTTGCCACCATTACGGTGCAGGTTCAGACAAAGACTGACATTTCCAAGAGCAAGACCCGAGTGAAAAATCTCAAAGCGCTATTTCAATATAAGAAATAGACATAAAGAATCACTCAAAATATCTTAAATTCTTTTAAAGATACCCATGAGCACCATCCAGCACTACCTCAAGGAAATCGGACGCGGCAAAGACGGCGCCCGCGCATTGACACGCGATCAAGCGTGTGAACTTTTGGGCTGGCTGCTGGATGGTCAGGCGCACCCCCTGCAAGTCGGTGCGTTTTGCTTGGCCATGCGGATCAAGGGAGAAACTGCACAAGAAATGGCAGGGTTTATGGATGCCGTCCAGGCCCGCATGCCGGCCAGCACGCTGTCCATATCACCCGTGGTGGTGCTCCCCAGCTACAACGGTGCCCGGCGCCTGCCTGTATTGACCCCCTTGCTCGCTTTGTTGCTGGTGCGTGAAGGCCTGCCAGTCCTGCTGCATGGCAGCACCACCGAAAGCAGCCGTGTGACTGCGGCACAAGTCCTGGAGCATCTGGGCTATGCCGCCTCTAGCGAATTAAGAACGCCCCAGTCCGGCGAATTGGTCCATCTGCCTACGCGTGCGCTGTTGCCCGGTTTGGCAGATTTGCTGGATGCCCGCGCCACCATTGGCTTGCGCAACCCAGCGCACAGTTTGGTCAAACACATGAATCCGCTGGCATCCAGTGGGGTACACAGCCTCGTGGTGGGTTGCTATACACACCCTGAATACAGCATCAGCATGGAGCACACCCATGCCGAAGCCCAAACCCACGCCCTGCTGCTGCGCGGCATGGAAGGCGAACCTGTGGCCGACCCGCGCCGCCAACCGGCCATGCGCGGCATCGTGCAAGGCCGCAAGGTGCTGGAGTTAAGCAACGAAAGTGGCTCTGTGCCTGTTGCCCCGGAGTTGCCTGCAGGCCTGGACATTGCAGCCACCGCAGCCTTTATCCGTGAAGTGCTGGAGGGTCATCGCTCCGTACCTGCACCGATAGCTGCCCAAGTGCGCACCATCATCGATTTACACCGCCAGATCAGCGCTTTGCCAGCACTCCAAGGAGCACCCGCATGACCGCCCGCACTTCACATACATTCGGTACTTGCACTTTGGTGGGTGCCGGCCCGGGAGACCCAGAGTTACTCACCCTCAAAGCGCTGAAAGCCATTCAGGCAGCCACCGTCTTGCTGGTCGATGACCTGGTCTCCCAAGCCATCGTGGATTTTGCGGCGCCCCATGCACGCCTGGTTTATGTCGGCAAGCGGGGTGGCTGCAAAAGTACGCCCCAAGCCTTTATTGAAAAGCTGATGGAAGCCGAGGTGCGCAACGGAGAGCATGTGGTGCGCCTGAAAGGGGGCGATCCTTTTATCTTTGGCCGGGGTGGTGAAGAAGTCGAACACCTGCGCAGCGCGGGCATTGAAGTGCAGGTGGTCAATGGAATTACTGCAGGCTTGGCCGGCTTGACCAGTCTGGGCGCACCGCTGACGCACCGTGCGCATGCACACGGCGTAGTCTTTATTACCGGTCACGCCAAGCCCGGTGACAGCGGCACCGACTGGCGCGCACTGGCAGCCACGGCGCAAGCGGCCAAGCTCACGCTGGTGATTTACATGGGCGTTAGCGCCATCGAACACATCAGCGCAGAGTTACAAGCCGGCGGCATGCCAGCCCATACCCCTGCCGCCATCATTCAGCACGCCAGCCTGCCCCAGCAGCGCCATGCCATTACCAATTTGCAAGAGCTGGCGCATACACTGCACACGGAGGGTCTGGCCAGCCCTAGCGTGCTGGTGATTGGCGATGTGGTACAGGGCATCGCCTCCTGGGCGCAGCAAGTCGGTCAGAGCCCAGCGCTGCAAGCCACAGGCTAAATCATCATTGATAGCTACCTACCCTTGCTATATAAGGGCTAGAGGCATATTTTATGCTTATTTAAAGAACCAGGGCCGTACTGGTTAGCCCGGTGAAAGTTTTTGAAAAAAGCAAGCGCAATTGCGGCGGGTGAGCAGGCTGCCTACAAGATCTGCGATCTGTCTTATTTTTGCTATCTACATTCGTGAAAATGTCACGTAATAGTGTTTTATTGGTAAGTATTAGCGATTGCGAGGCGATTCATGCGTTATGCAGATTTCAAAATAGGCACCAAACTCGGCAGCGCTTTTGCACTGCTGCTGGTCGTCACACTGGCTTTGGGTGGAATCGCACTCATGCAGCTAGAACGCATGCACCAGGCCATGCAAACCATGGGTAGTAGCGCGCTACCTAGCGTGTCAGAGGCCGGCAACATCCGCTCACAATGGAACCGCTTTCGCCGCCTAGAAAGCCATTTGCTGCCTACCCAGTCCGAGCAGAGCGCACAAGCTCTGGTGCAGCAAGTGCAAAGCGTTCGCACCTCCATCGGCCAATCTGAAAAGAACTACGAAGCGCTGCCCCATTCCGAGGAAGAAATGCAGCTCATGCGCGCTTACCTGCAGCACCGCGACACCTATCTTGCGTCGCACCAAAAGTTCACCACTGCTGCGCAAGACCTGCACCGCAATAACTCGGACGATCCTGCCAGTCTGCAATCGCTGCAGCACATGTATGACGAGGCGGAAACCAGCTTTGCCGCGCTGGCAGAAACCGTCGGCAAACTCTCCAGCCTGACCCAGCGCGACGCGCAAACGCTGCGCCAGGACAGCGAATCCTTACGCGCCTCGGCCGTGTGGTGGGTGGCTGCAGGCATGGGCCTGAGCGCCCTGCTGGCGACAATATTCGCCATCATCGTGACACGCTCGGTATCGCGCCCCGCCAATCTGGCAGTAGAGGCGGCCACGCAAATTGCCAATGGCGATCTCACCCACACCATCCCCCCTGCCGGCAAGGATGAAATGGGCGTGCTCATGGCGGCGCTGGAGCAAATGCGTGGCAACCTCAATCAGGTGGTGCAACGTGTGCGCCATAACGCAGAATCAGTGGCTACGGCCAGCGAAGAAATCTCCAGCGGCACCACGGATTTGTCGTCCCGCACTGAAGAGCAGGCCAGCGCCTTGCAACAAACGGCGGCGTCCATGGAGCAGCTGTCCTCCACCGTGCGCCAGAACGCGGACAGCGCCCAGCAAGCCAATCAACTGGCGCTCAATGCGTCGCAAGTGGCCGCGCAAGGAGGCGATGTCGTGGGTGAGGTGGTGGAGAACATGCGCACCATCACCAGCAGCAGCCGCAAGATTTCCGACATCATTGGCGTGATTGATTCGATTGCCTTCCAGACCAATATCCTGGCCCTCAATGCTGCGGTAGAAGCCGCCCGCGCGGGCGAACAGGGGCGGGGCTTTGCCGTGGTGGCCAGCGAAGTGCGCTCATTGGCGCAACGCAGCGCGGAGGCCGCCAAGGAAATCAAGCAACTGATTACCCACAGCGTTGACAGCGTCACCGCCGGTACGGCCCTGGTGGATCGCGCGGGCACCACCATGCAGGACGTGGTCAGCTCGATTCGCCGCGTCACCGATCTGGTGGGCGAAATCAGCGCCGCCAGCACCGAGCAAAGCCAGGGCGTGAGCCAAGTCGGCGAAGCCATCACGCAAATGGACACCGCCACCCAGCAAAACGCTGCCTTGGTGGAAGAAAGCGCAGCTGCGGCAGAAAGCCTCAAACGCCAGGCGCAGGAGCTGGTACAGGCGGTGTCTCATTTCAGAACCACCGGCACCGCCCAGGCCTCACGCAGCCTCAGCGCGCACCCTGCCCCCATGCCACGCACAGCGGCCCGGCCTGCGGTCCCCATGCCGCGCAAGCCAACGCCCACACCGGCGACTAACCCGCGCATCGCGGCATCGTCCAAAGCCCCAGTCCAGCCCCCTAGCGCCAAGGGCAGTGATGACGACTGGGAAACTTTCTAAGCACTGATTGCGGGGCTCAGGTTTCGGAGGGCGCGGACTTGCGAGTTTGCGCAAAGCGCAGCGCCACTTCCTTGCGCATTGCTTTGCGGATCAAGGCGGAATGCCAACGGCGCTTTTCGTCCTCGCTTTCGGGCTGCAACGCAGGCACCGAGACGGGCTTGCGCTCTTCGTCCACCGCGACCATGGTGAAAAAACAGCTGTTGACGTGGCGCACCACTTGGCCGCGAATGTCTTCCGCAATCACCTTGATGCCAATTTCCATGGAGGAAGTGCCGGTGTAATTGACACTGGAGAGAAACGTCACCAGCTCGCCCACATGGATGGGCTGCAAAAACATGACTTGGTCGACGCTCAGCGTCACGCAATAGCGCCCCGCATAGCGGCTGGCGCAGGCGTAGGCCACTTCGTCGAGTTTTTTCAAGATAGCGCCCCCATGCACATTGCCGGAGAAGTTGGCCATGTCAGGGGTCATCAGCACGGTCATGCTGAGTTGGTGGGAAGGCAAATTCATGGGTTGGCATTGTAAGAATTGATAGCAAGGCAAGCACTTTGCATGCCCGGCAACCCAGCATCAAAGCAGGACTTGGAGGCTTGGCTACACTGCCGCCTGACTTTGATTACGCGCCCGTTGGATGACGGGCTTTTGTTTTTTGCACTGCCGCCCCTTGCCTTATGACCCGCCACGCCACCAGCCCCTCGCTCTCGAAATTTGACGCAGTCATCATTGGTGCCGGGGCTGCGGGGCTGTTTTGCGCCGCCCAGGCGGGACAGCTAGGCCTCAAAGTCTTGCTGATTGACCACGCCGAAAAAGTGGCCGAAAAAATCCGCATCTCCGGCGGCGGGCGCTGCAACTTCACCAACCGCGATCTGGATGTGCGCGCGCCACACAAACACTATGTGGGGCAGAACCCGCAGTTTTGCCGCTCCGCCCTGTCGCGCTATACGCCCTCTGACTTCATCGCACTGATGGACAAGCACGGCATTCCCTACGAAGAAAAACACAAAGGCCAGCTGTTTGCCACCACCAGCGCGGAAGACATCATCCGCATGCTGCTGGCCGAATGCGCAGCGGGCGGCGTGGAGCACTGGCAACCTTGCGCTGTTAAAAAAGTAGTGTTTTTGCCTTCTAGCCCAGACACAGCAACGGCTGGCAGCTATGAAATTCACACAGACCGTGAAACGGTCTCCGCGCCACGTCTGGTCATTGCGACCGGTGGTCTGTCGATTCCCAAAATTGGCGCCACCGACTTTGGCTACCGGCTGGCCCAGCAATTCAAGCTGCCGCTGATTGAGCGCCGTGCAGGCTTGGTGCCGCTGACCTTTGATGGCACGGGCTGGCAACCGTATGCGCAGTTGGCAGGCCTGGCGCTGCCAGTGGAAATCAGCACCGGCAGCAAAAAAGAGCGCATGACGTTCCATGAAGATTTGCTGTTCACGCACCGCGGCCTGTCTGGCCCGGCGGTGCTGCAAATTTCCAGCTACTGGAAAGACGGTACGCCGCTGCACATCAACCTGCTGCCCGGCACCGACATGGCCGCGTTGCTGCAAGACGCCAAAAACCGCTCGCGCAAACTGGTTGCCAACGAGCTGGCGGCACACATGCCCACGCGCCTGGCCGACGCCTGGACCAGCCAGCAGCCCGAGCTGCAGCGCCCCATCAACGAAGCCAGCGACAAAGCGCTGACCAAGCTGGCCGAACAACTGAGCCGCTGGGAGATCACGCCCAATGGCTCTGAGGGCTATAAAAAGGCCGAAGTCACCTTGGGCGGTGTGGACACCAAAGCCCTGTCGCAACAGACCATGGAAGCCAAAACCCAGCCCGGTCTGTACTGCATTGGCGAGGTGGTGGACATCACCGGCTGGCTGGGTGGCTACAACTTTCAGTGGGCATGGGCCAGCGGTTTTGCCTGCGCGCAGGCCATGGCGCAGCAACACGCTGAGACAGCTTAAGGCCCCTTCATTCAGGCGCTCAACGCCCGAACGCCCGAACCCTCTGCAAAATCCGCTACAATGCTCGACTTTGCTGGCAATACCCCGTCGGCCATACTAGTTAAATAGAGACGGGGAATAACCGCTGCACATGGCTCTTAGGCCCGATCTCCCAAGAACCCTCTGTCAGCACAGATATCTGGAAATTGAATGACTACCATCCGCGTCAAAGAAAACGAACCCTATGAAGTTGCCCTGCGCCGCTTCAAGCGCACCATCGAAAAGCTGGGCCTGCTGACAGACCTGCGCGCTCGTGAATTTTACGAAAAGCCTACGTCTGAACGTAAGCGCAAGAAGGCTGCTGCCGTCAAGCGTCACTACAAGCGCGTGCGCAGCATGCAACTGCCTAAGAAGATGTACTAATCAGTACTGATCTTCCAAGGTTAGGATTCGTCGGCCCTTAAAAGCCGCAAACCCGCGCTCGGGACGCCAGGCGCGGGTTTTTTGTTTTCTGGCCACTGCAATGGTGCAGTGACCTTCCTACTGAAGGAGTTCGCCATGAGCCTCAAGGCCCAAATTACCGAAGACATGAAGACCGCCATGCGCGCCAAAGACAGCGTGCGCCTGGGCACCATCCGCCTGCTGCAAGCTGCCATGAAGCAGCGCGAAGTGGACGAGCGCATTGAACTGGACGACGCCGCCATCGTGGCCATCGTCGACAAGCTCATCAAGCAGCGCAAGGACTCCATCGCCGCGTTTGAAACTGCCAACCGCACAGACCTGGCCGATATTGAAAAGGCCGAGCTGGAAGTGCTCAAGGTGTACCTGCCCGAGCGCATGTCAGAAGCTGAAATCACCACCGCCGTGCAAGCCATCGTGGCTGAAGTCGGCGCAACCGGCCCTGGCGACATGGGCAAGGTCATGGGCAAAGTGAAGTCTGCACTGGCAGGCAAAGCCGATATGGGTCTGGTGTCTGCTGCGGTCAAGGCTGCACTGAGCAAATAACGTCGCCATCAGCTTGGGCACCTGCTTACCAAGTTGCAAAAAAAAGGAGCTATTAGTCCTTGTCAATGCTAGTTTTCAGTGTCTTTTGAGATTGAAAACCAAGCAAACCAAGGGGCTGCAGCTCCTTTTTTTACGCCTAAATGGATGACACGGACTAGGACACGTCTGACAGTACATCTACCGTCTTGTCAGCTCAGGGTGGTGGCATTAAAAATGCTTCTCTCTTTTTACAACCACCAAGGATGCCCACCATGCAGATTTCTCGCCGTCATTGCCTGCTCTGGGGTGCAGGGCTTGCTTCTGGCAGTTTGCTGGGTGCCTGTGCCACGCCATCGAGCACCAAGACCGTATCTAGCATGGGATTTTTCCAGCAGCAACTGGGCAAGGCACGCATCACCGCGCTGAGCGATGGCATCGGTCGCCGCCCACTGGATGCAGGCTTTGTCAAAAACGCGCCCTTGGCCCAAGTACAAGCCGCGCTGGCTGCCGCCAACCTGCCCACCACGCACATTGATGTGCCCTACACCTGCTTTGTGGTGGAGCTGGACGGCAAACGCTATTTGCTGGACACCGGTTTTGCCGACAACGGCGCAGCTGGCACGGGGCACCTGCACCAGCACATGCGCGCGGCGGGCATTGATCCGGCAAACATTGACGCCGTCATCATCAGCCACATGCATGGCGACCACATCAACGGCCTGCGCCGCAAAGATGGCAGCCTGGTGTACCCCAAAGCCAAGGTTCACATCCCGCAGGATGAAGCGGCCTTCTGGCTCGACGACGCACGCATGCTGGCATTGCCAGAATCGGGCCGCGGTGGCTTTCAGAATGCGCGCCGCGTATTCAAGGGCTACCCCCGCGAGCTGATTCAGCTGTTTAAGTCAGGCGAGGATATTGCCCCGGGCATCAGCACACTGGCAGCCTTTGGCCACTCACCGGGGCATACGGCCATCCGCGTGCAATCGGGCAGTGAGCGCTTTACGTTTATTGGCGATGCCGCACACTTGCCGGTACTGTTCGTCAAAAACCCAGACTGGCAGGTGCAATTTGACATGAACCCTGAGCAGGCACGCATTACGCGCCACGCCCTGCTGGCCCGCCTGGCGGCAGACAAGGACTGGGTCGGTGGCTACCACTTCCCACTGCCTGCCATCGGACAGCTGCAAAAATCAGGCGCAGGTTACGAGTGGGTCCCTCGCAAATAAGCAGGCGCCCTTGCAATCACCGCCCTAGCCAATGCTGGGGCTTTTTTGTGCCTGCAGCCCTCAGCTACATCGCTTGTACATGCTTGAAGCACCTTCCAAATGGATAAACAATCCGTCCATTCAAAACAAGGATGGACCATGTCTACACCCAAGAAAATTGCAGTGATCGCTGGCGACGGAATCGGCAAGGAAGTGATGCCTGAGGGCCTGCGCGCCTTGGAAGCTGCTGCAAAAAAATTCAATTTACCGCTGGAGTTTCACCACTTTGACTGGGCGCACTGCGACTACTACGCCCAACACGGCCAGATGATGCCGGATGACTGGAAGGCGCAGTTGCAAGACATGGATGCCATCTTCTTTGGCGCCGTGGGCTGGCCTGCGACGGTGCCCGATCACGTCTCGCTGTGGGGTTCGCTGCTCAAATTTCGCCGCGAGTTTGACCAGTACATCAACTTGCGCCCGGTGCGCCTGTTCGAAGGTGTGCCCTGCCCGCTGGCGGGCCGCAAGCCCGGTGAGATTGACTACTACGTCGTGCGTGAGAACACCGAAGGTGAATACACCGCGCTGGGCGGAATCATGTTTGAAGGCACAGAGCGCGAGATCTGTATCCAGGAATCGGTCTACAGCAAAAAGGGCGCTGAGCGTTTGCTGAAATATGCCTTTGAACTGGCCCAGAGCCGCAGCAAAAAGCACGTCACGCTGGCCACCAAATCCAACGGTATTGCCATCAGCATGCCATGGTGGGACAAGCAGGCCGATGCCATGCACCAAAACTACCCCGAAGTGGTGCTGGACAAGCAGCACATCGACATCCTGACGGCCCGCTTTGTGCTGCAGCCCGGCCGCTTTGATGTGGTGGCCGCTACCAATTTATTTGGAGACATCTTGTCAGACCTGGGGCCAGCCACGACCGGGACGATTGGCCTGGCACCTTCGGCCAACTTGAACCCTGAGCGCACGTTCCCCAGCCTGTTTGAGCCCGTCCATGGATCGGCCCCTGACATTTACGGCCAGAACATTGCCAACCCCATCGCCATGATCTGGTCCGCCGCTTTGATGCTGGATTTTCTGGGGCACAGCCAAGGGCCGTGGCGCGCAGCGCACGATGCCATCGTGGCCGCCATTGAAGACACCCTGCGCCAAGGCCCGCGCACGCCAGACTTGGGCGGCACCGCCACCACCACGCAGATGGGCGAGGCGATTGCAGCACGCTTGGCGGGGTAAAGCTGCCATCGTTTGACATCGTTTGAAGTAGCTTGAGCTTGCATCGCGGGCTCAAACCCCTGCCCAGCGATGCAAGTGCCCCCGCGCGGCTAGCTGCCTGCAGTCTCCAGCATTCGCTCTTGCACCCAAAGCTCAAAATCTTTGGGTGCCAGCGGTCGAGAGTACAGATAGCCTTGTGCCACGGGGTAGCCCTGGTCACGCAGCATGACGTTTTGCAATGCTGTCTCCACCCCTTCCGCGACCACGGTCAGACTCAGACTTTTGCCGATGCCCAAGATGGCGGTGCTCAATGCACGCGCGGCCTCATCGTTTTCCAGATCTGCCACAAAGCTGCGATCGAGCTTTAACTCACTGACGGGCAAACGTCGCAAGTAACTCAGGCTGGAGTAACCGGTACCAAAATCATCCATCGACAGGCGCACGCCGTGGGCATGCACTGCTTCAATGGTTTTCATGGTGCTGATGTTGGTGTCCAGCAAAATGCTTTCCGTCAGCTCCAGCGTCAGGTCTTTGGGGGCCAAGGCGTTGCGCTCGAGCGTGTCGGCGATCATGCTCGGCAAATCCAGGTTGTGAAAGTTCGACGGCGACAGATTTACGGCCACCGAAGGTACCACCAGGCCTTGCGCGCGCCACTGCGCCAACTGGCGGCACGCTTCAGTCACGGCCCAGCGCCCCAGATCGGCTATCAGCCCGCATTCCTCTGCCAACGGAATAAAGCGTGCCGGAGAGATTTCGCCCAGCGTGGGATGGGTCCAGCGTGCCAGTGCCTCCACGCCGTACAGACGCCCCGTGTCCATTTCCACCTGCGGCTGGTAGTGCAGCAGCAATTGTCCATCCAGCAGCGCCTGGCGCAGTGCGTTCTCCAGCGCCAGGCGCTCTTGAGCGAGGCGATTCATTTCACTGCTAAAGAAACTAAAGCGGCCTCGCCCTGAACTTTTGGCCTGGTACATGGCCATGTCTGCGCGGTGCAGCAAGGTTTCCATGTCACGACCATCTTGGGGGAACATTGCCACGCCAATGCTGGCAGACACAGCCACCGAGGTTTCCAGCAAATTCAAGGGCTCGGCCAATAAGTTTTGCAAGCGCTCAATGACAAGGCCAACATCATCGGCATTGCATTCCGGCAGCACCACCACAAACTCATCGCCCGACAAGCGCCCGGCAATATCAGATTGCCGCAGTACCTCTTTCACGCGCGACGCCACCACACACAGCAACTCATCTCCGGCAGGATGACCCAGTGAGTCATTGACCTGTTTGAAGCGATCCAGATCAATGAACAACACCGCAGCCTTTTGGTCGGCGCGTTCGGCTGTTGCCAGCACTTGTTCGGCTTTCGCTTGCAGCAAGCTGCGGTTCGGCAGGCCCGTCAGCGCGTCGTAAAACGCCAGTTGACGGATCCGCAAGCGTGACTGCTCGCGCTCCATGGCCAGCGCGCACAGGTGCGTGCAGGCGTTGACGAGCTGACGGTGGTAGTCCGACGCCACGCCCGCGCCCGAGTCACGGTAATAAAACGCAAAGGTGCCCAAGACGGTGCCGTCTTTGTCAACAATTGGCGTTGACCAGCAGGCGCTATAGCCAAGCGGCAAGATCAGGGCCTTGAAATCTTCCCACAGCGGATCGGTGGCAATGTCACTGACCAATACCGCTTCTTTGCACCACGCTGCGGTGCCGCACGAACCCACGTTAGGGCCGATAGCCACGCCATCGAGCTGCGACGAATAGGAAAACGGCAAACTCGGCGCGGCCAGCGGGTGCAGCAGCCCCTGCGCATCTACGCGCAATATAGAAGCGCTGATTTCTGGTGCAATCCGCTCGACCTCTTCGCAGACCATCTCCAGCACTTCCATCAAAGGCCGATCGCGGGCCATGGCCTCCATCACCCGATGCTGCAAAACCTCGTGCATTTTGGAGCTGGTGATATCGGTCAGCACCGTCACCGTGTATTGCCAGCTACCAGCGTCGTCAGAGACTGGGTTGCTGATCACTTTGGCCCAGTAACGCTGCCCGTCTTTGCCAACGACCACCTCCTCCATGCTGACCGCCCGACCCGCACGCAAGTCGCTGCGGTAATACTCGACGAAGTGGGGCGTTTTTTGCGGGGACAGTAATTCAATGGCAGCGTGGTCTGCAATTTCCTCCAATGTCCAGCCAAACATTCGGCTAAAACCATCATTGACGTACAAAATGCGTGAGCGTTCATCACTGATAACGATGGCATTGTCCGTTGCACCCGCCACCAGTGAGAGGCGTCGCAAATGCTCTTGCTGCGCAAGCTCAATCTCATGGCGTTCGGTAATGTCGGAGGCCACCTTCAACACATGCGTCAACACCCCCTGCTCATTGGCGATGGGTGAGTACAAAGCCTCCAGCCAGCAGGTACTGCCATCGCTGCGCACACGCTCCACCACCCCCGAAAATTCTTGCCCTGCGCGCAAGCTTTTCCACATGTCGGCATACGCGGGGCTCTGCCCCAACGCAGGCGAACAAAAGCTTTGGTGTGTGCGCCCTTGCCACTGCGTGCCTTGCAGTTGCAGCATTTCCAGGTAATTAGGATTGGCATGGATCAGGTGGCCATCCAGATCAAACTCCGCCAAAGCCATCACCCGCTCCAGCACTCCAAACCGCGCCGCTTGTAACGGGATAGTTGCTTGGTTCTCTATATCCACTGCCTGCATTGTTTTTCCTTTTTGTATGGGCAACGTGCTGCGACAGCCACCTGCTCCATCAGGGGCTGCCTTGGAATACTTGCACCGCGCAGACCGGCTACCGGCCCTATTAGACGGTGGCAAGTATGACGGAGAACTGACGAAAAGTTACAAACTCAACTACCCCTTGAACGCCACAACCAGCGCCCACCCATCTGATTCACTAGCATGCCCAACAACACGCCCAGCGTGCCCAGCCATTGCATGCCGGTGGGGAATTCACCCAGCAAGAGCATGGCAGAAATCAAACCAATCACCGGCACCAGCAGCGACAACGGCGCCACCGTGCTGGCTGGATAGCGCTGCAGCAATTGCGTCCAGAGGCCATAGCCCAGCAAGGTGGACAGCAGCGCCAGATACGCGATGACCCCGAGCCCTTTCCATGTGATGGCTTGCAACTGCTGCTGCATGGCATCGACCCCGCCTTCCAGCCACACGGACAGCAGCAGCATCGGAAGGATAGGAAAGACACTGCTCCACACCAGAAATGGCACGGGCTCATAGGCGCCGTACTTGGCCGCGTGGCGCGTAATCAGGTTGGAGGCGGCCCACATGGCGGCCGACCCCACCGTGCACAAAAACCCGATCAGCGTCATCTCCGAAGCGCTGTTGCCGTGTGCGGAGCCAATGGTGATCAATCCCACAATCGCGATGCACAGGCCCAGCCACTGCCAAGGCTGCGGACGCTCTTTCAAAAACGCAGCGGCCATCAGTAACGTGATGAAGGCTTGGGTTTGCAGCACCACCGAGGCCATGCCAGCCGGCATACCCAGTTGCATGCCCACAAACAGCAGCCCAAACTGGCCCACCCCCTGCACCAGGCCGTAAGTCGCCAGCAGGCCCCAAGACAAGGTTTTGGGCGGGCGCACAAAAAATAGAAATGGCAACGACGCCGCCATAAAGCGCAGCGCACACAGCAGCAAAGGCGAGAGCTCTTGCAAGCCCCATTTCATCACCACGAAGTTCACCCCCCACACCACGATCACGACGAGTGCCAGCAGCCAGTCTGCGCCGCTCAATCCCTTGCTGTTGTTATGCATGTTTTTGGCATCTAGCCCTTGCCCTGTCTAGGCAAGAAGCTATAAATTTATTGATATTGATGGACGAAAAAAAGGCATGCTGTGCGCAGCATGCCTGGGTTGGAGGAAGCTGGTACAGCAGCTTTAGCTGCCCGCCACCTTCATGCGGTTGATCAATATCGAACCCACCGTCTTGGCTCCGTAGTTATACGCGTCTGCGCCAATCGCCTCAATGCCCATGTACATGTCTTTGAGGTTGCCCGCAATCGTGATCTCTTGCACCGGGAAAGCGATCTCGCCGTTTTCTACCCAAAAGCCCGAGGCACCGCGCGAGTAGTCACCCGTGACGTAGTTCACGCCCTGGCCCATCAACTCGACCACCAACAGGCCCGTGCCCAGTTTTTTGAGCATGGCATCCAGATCATCACCACGGCGCGTCAGGCGCGAGGTCATGGCGAGGTTGTGCGAGCCACCGGCATTGCCCGTGGTCTTCATGCCCAGCTTGCGCGCCGAGTAGCTCGACAGGAAGTAGCCCTCTACGCGGCCACTGTCGAGCACCATGCGACGCTGAACGCGCACACCTTCATCATCGAAGGGCGAGCTGCCTTTGCCGCGCAGGATGAACGGGTCTTCTTCGATGCTGATGTGCTTGGGGAAAACTTGCTTGCCCAGCGAGTCCAGCAAGAAGCTGCTCTTGCGGTACAGCGTGCCGCCGCTGATGGCTTGCACAAAACCACCCAGCAGGCCAGCGGCCACGGGCGACTCAAACAGCACCGGGCATTCGATGGTCGCAATCTTGCGGCTGCCCAAGCGGCTCAAAGCGCGCTGCGCAGCGTAGCGGCCAATCTCTTCGGGCGAAGCCAGCTCTACCGCATCGCGCATGGAGCTGTACCAGTAGTCGCGCTGCATCTCACCATTGCGACCGGGCAGGGACGCAATAGGCGCCACCGACACGCTGTGGCGCGAGCTGGCATAACCACCGCGAAAACCACGCGTGTGGGCGCTAAAAAAGTGGCTTTGCTGGGCCGAAACGCTGGCGCCTTCGCTGTTGGTGATGCGCTTGTGCGTTTTCATCGCGGCATCTTCCGCCTGAATCGCAATGCGCGCAGCTGCTTCGCTGGTCACATTCCAGGCGTGGAACAGATCCATGTCTTTGTGCGTGTCTTGCGGCGCGATGTCATCGGCATCGGGCAAACCTGCCGTCGGGTCTTCGGCAGTAAAGCGGGCGATATCGAAAGCCGCCTGCACCGTTTGCTGAATCGCAGCTTCCGAGAAGTCCGAGGTGCTGGCATTGCCACGGCGTTGGCCCACATACACCGTCACGCCCAGCGACTTGTCGCGGTTGCGTTCCACGGTCTCCAGCTCACCCTTGCGCACACTCACAGACAGGCCGCAGCCTTCTGAGGCATCAGCACCAGCGTCGGTGGCGCCCAGCTTTTTGGCGTGTGCAAGGGCCTGGTCCACCAGACCTTCAAAAAAGGAACGGCTGTAGCTAAAGCCGGAATCAGCCTGTGCTGCGGTGGTGCTTGTGGAGCGTGTGCGGGGTTTATTCATAGCGGCGGATATGATACCCAGCACTGCAGCCCCTATGCGCTGCCACCCTATTCCCTCTGAGAAAACATGTCACGCAAACCCAAAAAAGGCTATTACGTAAAGGGCGTTTTCGTTGCTGAAGGCAGCGATCGCGACCTGGAACTGAAAGCCGAACTCAAAGGCACCTGGGACCAGACCCGCACTGATCGCAAAGTAGAAAGCGACGCCCTGCAAGACCTGGGCGAAGCACTGCTGGGCCTGCGCCCCAAGCTGCTGGAACGCCTGCAACTGCCTGAAAAGCTGATGGATGCGTTTGCCGAGCAAAAGCGCCTGACCAACTTTGAAGCCAAGCGCCGCCAGATGCAGTTCATCGGCAAGCTGATGCGCAAGCTGGAAGAAAGCCAGGTCGAAGCCGCCAAGGCCGCGCTGGAAGAACAGCGCACCGGTGTGAGCCTGGAGCAAACCAACATCTTGGTGGCCGAGCAATGGCGCGACCGCCTGATCATCGGCGACGAGCCCTTGACCATCTGGCTAGAGCAGTTCCCGCAGACCGATGTGCAGGAACTGCGTACCTTGATGCGCCAAGTGCGCAAGGACGACGCCACCGCCTTGAAAAAGGCCGCTGAAGCCGAAGCCAAGGGCCACATCCTGCCACCCGCCAAAAAAGGCACGGCGTACCGCGATCTGTTCAAAGTGCTGCTCTCGCACATCAACGGCACCGCCAACCGCACGACCGATGAAGTCGAGGTGGAGCCTATCGATGAGGGAGAGGACGCTGAATGAGCCAGTACGATGCAGTCAAGATTGGCATTGTCTCCATCAGCGACCGTGCCAGTACCGGCTTCTATGCAGACAAAGGCCTGCCTGCCCTGCAAGACTGGCTGACGCGCGCGCTGCACAACCCCATCACGTTCGATGCGCGGTTAATCGCTGACGAGCAAGCCACCATCAGCCAAACGCTGATTGAACTGGTGGATGCCGGTTGCAGCCTGGTGCTGACCACCGGTGGCACCGGCCCCGCGCTGCGCGATGTGACGCCCGAGGCCACTTTGGCTGTGGCGCACAAAGAAATGCCAGGCTTTGGCGAGCAAATGCGCCAGATCAGCCTGAAGTTTGTGCCCACTGCGATTTTGTCGCGTCAGGTGGCGGTGATCCGCAACCAGAGCCTCATCATCAATCTGCCGGGCCAGCCCAAGGCCATTGCCGAAACGCTGGAAGGCCTGAAAGATGCCGAAGGCCAGCAATTGGTCAACGGTATCTTTGCCGCTGTGCCTTACTGCATCGACCTGATTGGCGGCCCCTACCTGGAAACTGAGGACGCGGTCTGCAAGGCGTTTCGCCCCAAGAGCGCCATCCGGGCCAGCCATACAGCTTGAAGGGTTGCGCTGCGCGGCCCCTTTCCCCAAGAAGGCACATGGCACCCATGTGCCTTTTTTACGGGATGACGCTGCCATCACCTGTCGATTGAACGCATGAAGAACCACGCTGTACTGACCTTTATTTTTGCCATGTGCACCATGATGGGTGCGCTGGGCATTGACACTTACCTCCCGTCCTTTCACGCCATTGCGCAAGAGTTTGGCGTCGGCCCCACCGCCGTGCAGCAAACGCTGAGCGTGTACGTGCTGGCTATGGCCATCACCATGCTGTTTTACGGCACGCTGAGCGACACGTTTGGCCGCCAGCGCGTGCTGATTTTTTCGGCCACGGGCTATGCCCTTACCTCATTTGCCGCAGCCTTTGTGACCAGCATTGAAGGCATGGTGGCGATTCGCTTTTGCCAGGGCTTGATGGCTGGCGCGGGCATGGTGGTGGTGCGCGCCATGGTGCAAGACAAATACCAGGGCACCGACGCCCAGCGCATGATGAGCATGGTCATGTTCTGCTTTGGCCTAGCGCCCGCTTTGGCGCCAATTTTTGGTGGCTGGCTGCAAGCGCACGGTGGCTGGCGGGCGGCATTTTTCTTCCTGTCCGCATTCGGCGTGGTGTTGGCGCTGCTGTGCTGGCGTGCGTTGCCCGAGACACTACCGCGTGAAAAACGTGTGCCGCTCAAACTGCGTGTCATTGCTGGTAACTACCTGATCGCGCTACGCAACCCGCAATTTCGATTGATGGTGATCGGCCTGGCGCTGATGGCGGGTGCCAACGCCATCTACATCAGTTCTGCGGCGGAATTCATCATGGGTGTGCTCAAGCTCAGCGAGACTGCGTTTGGCTGGCTGTTTATTCCGCTGATTGGCGGCTCCATGGTGGGCTCCGCCATCTCCGGCACCTTGGCCAAACGGATTGCACCGCAGGTGCAAAAAACCATTGGCTACAGCTGTCTGGCGCTGGGTTGCGCCAGCAATGTGCTCTACCACCTGTTCACCGACATGCCCGTGGTGCCGTGGGCCGTGCTGCCGATAACGGTCTACACCTTGGGAATCGCCTTGCTGATGCCGATTTTGTCGCTGCAAATCATGGGCATGTTCCCCCAGATGCGCGGTTTGGCGTCCTCCCTGCAAGGCTTTGCGCAGATGAGCGTGTTTGCCGCCATGGCCGGCTTGGTCGTGCCGCATTTGTTTCACAGCGGTCTGGCACTGGCACTGGGGCAGATGCTGACGGTGGGACTGGGCATGCTGGTCTGGTGGTGGTCGACCCACCATGTCGCTAAAAAAAATAAGAGCGCCTAGCCCTTGTTATTCATAGACTTCAGATAGTTTTGTATTGCTAACGCTTGAAAATCAACGGCCCATAGCTATCAATTTCAAACAAACTTAAAAAGACTCAAACGAACGCTGTGCGGCGGCGCAAAAAAAGGTAGCCAGATGGCTACCTTTTTCGTTAGCGAAAGCAACCGCGAAAATCGCATGCGGCTTACAGCTTTTGCGACGACATGAAGTTGTCGAAACGGCCTTCGGCAAAGCGAAACCACAGCACTTGGTCGCGCTGGAAATTGCGGTAGTCCGCATAGATTTTTTTCCAATCTGGGTTGCTGGTGTCCAGACCGGCATAGACCTCCATGGAAGCCTTGAACGAAGCGTCCATGACTTGCTGGGGAAACGGCAGCACTTTGGCACCCGCAGCCACCAATTGCTTCAATGCCACGGGGTTGCGCGCATCGTAGCGGCCTTGGCAGGTGACGTGGGCTTCGTAGGCTGCTGCCTTGACGATGGCCTTGTACTCATTGCTCAGGCTGTTGAAGGCCTTGTCGTTGATGTAGAAAGAAAGGTTCAGTGAACCTTCCCACCAGCCGGGATAGTAGTAAAACGGTGCTACCTTGTTCAGGCCCAGCTTCAGATCGTCATAAGGGCCAATCCACTCTGCGGCATCGATCGTGCCTTTTTCCAGCGACTGATAAATTTCGCCTGCAGGAATGTTCTGAGGCACAGCACCCAGCTTTTCCAGCACCTTGCCGGCAAAGCCACCCACGCGGAACTTCAGGCCCTTGATGTCTTCGGTGGTCTTGACTTCCTTGCGGAACCAGCCGCCCATCTGCGCGCCCGTATTACCACCCATGAACGGCACAATGTTGTACTTGGCATAGAACTCAGTCATCAGCTTATGACCATTGCCATCCACCATCCACGATGTCAGCTGGCGCGAGTTCATTCCAAAAGGAATCGCACCGCCAATGGCAAACACTTCGTTCTTGCCAAAAAAGTAGTAAGGCGCTGTGTGGGCTACTTCCACGCTGCCACTTTGCACACCGTCGACCACATTGAAGGCAGGCATTAACTCGCCAGCCTGGTGCACCGTCACATCAAACTTACCGCCTGTCATCGCTTTGACCGATTGGGCAAACACGTCAGCAGCACCATAGATGGTGTCGAGCGACTTCGGAAAGCTAGAGGCAATGCGCCAGCGCAGTGCAGGTTGTGCATGCACGGCTGGGGCTGCTGCGGCAGCCAGAACACCGGCGATACCGGCATTTTTGAGCATAGAACGACGATCCATGAGGAGTCTCCTTAAGGGTTATGAAACTAACCAATCCCTCCT
This sequence comes from Comamonas sp., assembly GCA_015478895.1. Taxonomy (GTDB): domain Bacteria; phylum Pseudomonadota; class Gammaproteobacteria; order Burkholderiales; family Burkholderiaceae_C; genus Comamonas. The sequence goes on from JADMKK010000021.1 coordinate 113,775, forward strand.
GCTCCGCTTCTGATTGAGGGATTGCAGGAACAAAAAAAACCGGTGCAGTGAGCGGGAACGCGCAGATACACCGGTTCTTATCAATAGGCTGCCTTGCGTGATGAATACGTCAAGACAGCCAAGACCATGCTTAGAGTTTCACTGAGGTCATGTACTGGTTGAAGCGCAGCTCGGAGAAGCGCTCCCACAGCAACTGGTCGCGCTGGAAGGCGCGCATGTCCTGGTGAATTTCCTTGAAAGCAGGGTCCTTGGCTTCGTGTTCGGCAAACACTTCCATCGAAGCCTTAAAGCCAGCATCCATCACATCCTTGGGGAATGCCTTGAGCTGGGTCTTGTCGGCCACCAGCTTTTTCAGGGCAACGGGGTTGAAGGCGTCGTACTTGGCCGTCATGTCGCGGGCCGCCACACGGGTTGCAACATCAACGATGGCTTTGTACTCGTCGGACAACGCAGCGTAGGCCTTGGTGTTCACGAAGAACTCCAGCTCTGCACCACCTTCCCACCAACCGGGGTAGTAGTAAAACGGCGCAACTTTGTTAAAGCCCAGCTTCTGGTCATCGTGCGGGCCAACAAACTCGGTGGAATCCAGCGTACCTTTTTCCAGTGCCTGGTACACATCGCCGGCAGGCATGTTTTGTGAGACCACGCCCAGCTTGGCCATGGCCTCACCGAACAGGCCGCCGCCCAGGCGCATCTTCAAGCCCTTCAAGTCGGCCACTGACTTGATTTCTTTGCGGTACCAGCCGCCCATCTGGGTGCCCGTGTTGCCAGCGCTGTAGCTCTTGATGTTGTAGTTGGCGCAGAACTTGTCAAACAGCTTGCGGCCGTTGCCATGCTCCATCCACGCATCCATCTGGCGCGCTGTCAAGCCAAACGGCACAGCGCAGCCAAACGCAAAAATGGAGTTCTTGCCCGTGAAGTAGTACGGCGCAGTCTGCGCCATTTCAATGGTGCCGTTCTCCAGCGCATCGACCACACCAAAAGCGGGCATCAACTCGCCGGCTGCATGCAGCGAAACCTCAAACTTGCCACCTGACAATGCTTTGACGGTCTGTGCAAACTTTTCGCCGCTGCCAAAGATAGTGTCCAGCGACTTGGGAAAGCTCGAAGCCAGACGCCAGCGCACTGCAGCTTGCGCGTGAACCGCTGGGGCTGCTGCGGCAGCCAAGACACCAGCAATGCCAGCTTTTTTGATGAGGGAACGACGGTCCATTATTTCTCCTTAATTTTTCACACGCAGTTGCTGCAAATACAGCAGACTGCCTTTACACAGTGCCGCCTGCCGCAGGTGTACAAAATTGTAGGAATGGAGCTTGTAGAAACCGTCGGGGGTAAACCCCCGAAGCATTGAAGTCTTCAGCCAAATGTCAGACAGCTACGCTATTTATTTCGCATCTGCCTGCATTGATTTTTAAGGCTTGGGCGCCAAAAAATGCTGGCGAATGGATTGCTCGATGCCCGTTGCATCCAAACCTTGCAAAGCCATCAGTTTGACTGGATCACCGTGCTCAATGAAACGATCTGGCAAGCCCAAATGCAGCACAGGCAGGGTGATGCCAGCTGCCGCCAACGCTTCAGAAACCGCCGCACCTGCGCCCCCTGAGATGCAGCCATCCTCGACCGTCACCAACACATCGTGCTGGGCTGCCAGCTCATGCACCAGCGCTTTATCCAGCGGTTTGGCCCAACGCATATTGGCCACCGTGGCGTTGAGCGCTTCGCCCGCCTGCAAAGCGGGATACAGCAAGGTGCCAAATGCCAAAATCGCAATCCGGGGCTGCGCCTGGCGACCTTCACCATGGCGCGGCGCCGCGCTTTCCCGGCGCACTTCACCCTTGCCAAAGGGCAGGGATGACAAGTCGTTCAAAACCTCGACACCGACACCTGCACCACGCGGGTAACGCACGCAGACGGGGTGATTCTGCTCGTAAGCCGTGGTCAGCAACTGGCGGCATTCCCGTTCATCTGAAGGGGTGGCCATGCTTATATTCGGAATGCAGCGCACAAATGCGATGTCATAAGCGCCAGCATGCGTCGCACCATCAGCCCCTACCAGCCCAGCGCGATCCAGCGCAAACACCATGGGCAAATTTTGCAAAGCCACATCGTGAATTAACTGGTCGTAGGCGCGCTGCAAGAAGGTCGAATAGATAGCCACTACGGGCTTTACACCCTCACACGCCAGGCCTGCCGCAAACGTTACCGCATGTTGCTCGGCAATACCAACGTCGTAATAACGCTGCGGAAAACGCTTTTCAAACGCCACCATGCCAGAGCCCTCGCGCATGGCAGGCGTAATGCCCACCAGTCGCTCATCCTTGGCAGCCATGTCACACAGCCAATCCCCAAACACTTGGGTGAATGTCGGTTTGGCAGGTACTGTGGATTTCACAATACCGACAACAGGATCAAACTTGCCCGGTCCGTGATAGGTGATGGGATCCGCTTCTGCGCGCTTATAGCCTTTGCCTTTTTTGGTGACCACGTGCAAGAACTGAGGGCCTTCCAGGCTGCGAATGTTTTCCAGCGTAGGGATCAGCGAGTCGAGATCATGACCATCAATCGGGCCAATATAGTTAAAGCCAAAATTCTCAAACAAAGTGGCTGGCACCACCATGCCTTTAGCGTGCTGCTCCAAACGTTTGGCTAACTCCAGCAACGGCGGTACTTTGCTCAACACGTTTTTGCCGACATTGCGGGCCGTGGCGTAAAACTGGCCACTCATAAGCTGCGCCAGATAACGATTGAGCGCGCCCACGGGTGGGCTGATGCTCATATCGTTGTCGTTCAAGATCACCAGCAGATTGCCATCCAGTACGCCCGCGTTGTTCATGGCTTCAAACGCCATGCCCGCAGTCATTGCGCCATCACCAATCACGGCAATCGCGCGGCGATTTTCCCCTTTGCGCTTGGCAGCCATGGCCATGCCCAAAGCCGCCGAAATACTGGTGGAGGAGTGACCCGCACCAAACGCGTCGTGCTCGCTTTCTGTGCGCAGCGGGAAACCTGAAATACCGTCTAACTGGCGCAGCGTCGACATGCGATCACGGCGGCCCGTCAAAATTTTGTGAGGATAAGTTTGGTGACCCACATCCCAGACGATCCGGTCATGCGGAGTGTTAAAGACAGCGTGCAAGGCCACGGTCAATTCCACCGTACCTAAGTTGGAACTGAGGTGGCCACCCGTTTGAGACACGCTCTTCAGCACATAGGCACGCAGTTCATCAGACAGCGCCTTGAGATCACTGCGCGACAAAGTACGCAGGTCAGAAGGCGCGTTCACATTCTGAAGCAAAGGGTAGGCATTGGTGGTCATCAGCTAATCGTAGGGAAGAAGGGATGGCATAAGACTCACAGTGTGCGCAAGCAATAGCAACCCAAGCAATAGGAGAAATTCGGCGTTGATAGGTAGGCTGCAGTGCTCAATGTGAGCGCTGCACCACCATCAGGGCCAAAGCAGACAAGGCACGCACGTCGGACAAGCCCGTGTCTTGCAGTGCCAGCAGCGAAGTTTTGAGCAATTGGTCCGCATAAAGGCGCGCACCTTCCAGACCCAGCAAAGACACATAAGTCGGTTTTTCATTGGCAGCATCCTTGCCGGGTGTTTTGCCCAACGTTGCTGCGTCGGCAACCACATCAAGCACGTCGTCAACCACCTGAAACGCCAAGCCCAGCGCCTTGGCATAACGACTCAGCGCCACCTGCACATTGGGCGCCACGTCCGCACATGCAGCGCCCATGGACACTGCCGCTTCCAGCAAGGCCCCGGTTTTTAAAGCATGCATATGGCTTAACTGTGCTTCGTCCAAAGCAAGGCCCACGCTGGCCAAGTCAATCGCTTGGCCGCCCGCCATGCCTTGCCCGCCTGCGGCTTGGGCCAGCAAGCGGCATAGTTTTGCTTGAATGGCTGCGGGTACTTCTTGTTCTGAAGGCGTCAGCAATTCGAAAGCCTGAGCTTGCAATGCATCCCCAGCCAGCAAAGCCACCGCTTCCCCGTACTGCACATGCACGGTGGGTTTGCCACGGCGCAGGACATCGTTGTCCATACACGGCATGTCGTCATGCACCAGTGAGTAAGCATGGATCAACTCCAGCGCACAGGCCGCACGCAAAGCCGCTTGGGGCTGACCTTGTACGGCTTGGGCTGCAGCAAGCACCAGCAAAGGGCGTAGCCGTTTACCACCATCCAACACTGCGTAACGCATGGCTTGCCCCAAGTCTGCCGGGGTATCTACGCCCACCCATCCTTCGAGCGCTTGCTCTACACGCAGCAGTTGCGCGGCAGACCACTGGCTGAAATCAAAATGTGCAGGCGAAAGTATCGATGTGGTATCAGTGCTCAAAATTTCTTGTTCCATGTCTGCCTGCTCAGTCCTGCGACCATTTTTTGACTTGCCCCTCATCCAAAGCACGGATCTGAGCTTCCACCTCATCCAACTGCCCGCGGCAAAACTCCAGCAGAAAGGATGCGCGGCGGTAGCCATTCATCATTTCGCCCAGTGGCAGCTGCCCGGTTTCCATCGCTGAGGCCAAAGTTTCCAGCTCTGACAAAGCCAGTTCGTAGCTGGCAGGAGCTACCGAAATGTCAGAAGGTGCGGGGGACTTCGCCTTGGCCATGGGTATTTTTGGATAGAGGGTGGAAAGCTAGTGATTTTAGGCCGTGCTTGCTCCTGCATGGTGCAGCCCCTCGGGGGCGGGCTCGGCCCTAAAAAAATGATGCCAATTACACCCTAAGCTTTTGATTCCAATCAAAAAAACTTTCACTGCAAAACCCTACACGATACCAACCCTTTTCAGCAGCGCTCTCTTTACGCACGTTGCGCTGGTTGGGCGTTTAGCTCAAACATGAGGAATGTTTCAGTGGAGCGGCCCCGATTTCATGATTTCAATAGGCCCATCCCAATAGGCCCATCCCCCTCTTGATCCGTCAAAGTGACCGCGCAAATTCTGTGGGGTACGTAGCGTCCATCCAAATGAAGAACACCATCAGCGACCCCGCCGCAAGAGGGTGACTACCAGAGTCTGCAAAAAATGGCATGCAGTATTTCCATGGTGGGTATCGCGAAATGCTGGGCAAACGCCTCCAAACACGAATCGCTTTTTGCTATCCTCCTAAGAGCTACCTGCCCTTCTGCAGCAAGGGCTAGGGGCTGTTTTTACTTAAAAACAGCAAACACTACAAAAACATATCAAACAGGGATAACAAAAACCATGCAAGCGCTTTGGATGGTGGTAGGTGCTTTTCTCTTCGCCTCCATGGGCGTGTGCATCAAATATGCTGCGGTGCACTTCAATACGGCAGAAATCGTGTTTTATCGCGGTCTGATCGGCATGCTGGCGCTGTGGCTGCTGAGTTCCTCGCAAGGCGTCTCCCTCAAAACCCGGCATCCTTGGATGCACGCGTGGCGCAGCTTGGTGGGCGTCACCGCCATGGGCTGCTGGTTTTATGCCATCACCCAAATGCCGTTGGCCAGTGCCATGACGCTCAACTACATGAGCAGTATCTGGATTGCCGTTTTCTTGCTCGCCGCAGCCCTGTGGTCACTGCGCCCGCAAAGCACTGCGCCCAAGCAGCCCCTGAATTTCCCTTTGCTCATGACCATCTTGCTCGGATTTTTCGGGGTGGTGCTCATGCTACAGCCCAGCTTTGCCCAAGCACAATCGACTGCTGCCTTGATTGGCTTGGCCTCTGGTTTGCTCTCTGCGTTTGCCTATCTGCAAGTGGTGGCGCTGTCGCGCATTGGAGAGCCTGAGTCACGCACCGTGTTCTTCTTTGGCTTAGGTTGCACCGTGGTCGGCGGTATCGCAGCTTTGGTCACCGGTTTTTCAGACTGGCCGGGCTGGGGTCCAGCGTTGTGGCTGCTGCCGATTGGTCTGCTTGCCGCAGGCGGGCAACTCTGTATGACGCGCGCTTATGCCAATGCAAAAACTGCGCGCGGCACGCTGGTGGTGGCTAATTTGCAATATTCCGGCATTGTTTTTGCAGGCGGTTACAGCTTGTTTTGGTTCAAAGACGCGCTGGGATGGGAAAGTTGGCTGGGTATGCTACTTATCATTGTCAGCGGTATTGCCGCAACCATTTTCCGCACCCGGGGTGTGACCCGAGCACCGTCACCACGCTAACTATGACCTACACCACACTGATTTCATCGACGCAGTTGCAATCCTTGCAAGCCAGTGGCCAGCCAATGATGGTGTTTGACTGCAGCTTTGACTTGATGCACCCGTCAGCCGGGCACCAGCAATATTTGGAATCACACATTGCAGGGGCCGTCTACGCCAACTTGGATCTGCACCTCAGCGCGCGGCATGGCGCACCGGATGCAAAAGGCCGTGTCCATACGGCGCAAACCGATCAACCAGCGTCGGGTGGCCGTCACCCTCTGCCCAGCCGAGAGCGTTTTGCGCAATGGCTGTGCGCCGTAGGCTTTCGCAACGACATGCAAGCCGTGGTCTATGACCGCCAGGGTGCGAATTTTTGTGGCCGCCTGTGGTGGATGCTCAAGTGGGCGGGTCATGATGCGGTGGCTGTGCTCGATGGTGGTCTGCAGCATTGGGTGGCCCACGGCGGTGCAGTAACCGCTGGCGAAGAAGCCGCACACTTTCAGTCGAACTTTGCTCTGCAGCCTAGCTTGCGCACGCTGGTCACGGCCGATCAAGTGCTGGCCGATCTGGGGCAGCCGGCCCAACAAACTATCGTAGATGCCCGCGCGCCGGCACGTTATCGCGGAGAGGTTGAGCCCCTTGATCCAGTGGCAGGGCATATTCCCGGCGCTTTGAATCGCCCCTTTACAGACAACATCGCTCTGGATGGTCGCTTTAAACCCAAAGAATTGCTGCGTGCGGAGTTTGAGCAGCTATTGCAGGGACAAGACCCCCAAACCGTCGTGCACCAGTGCGGTAGCGGCGTGAGCGCCTTACCCAACTTGATTGCCATGGAGCTTGCTGGTTACCCCCCTACACGCCTGTTTGCAGGTAGCTGGAGCGAATGGTGCAGCCAAGGCAACCGACCTGTGGCCAAAAGTTAAACATCTTTTCCGCCCGGAACTAAACGGTATTTGCACCTTTTTCAGGAGCATTAAACGGTCAAAATACGGGCAAGATACAGACATCTAACCAAACATTTTGGACGACCAAAAACGGTTGGATTGGGTTCCTTTTCAACCGTTCATCTCCGCTTCAAATTGCAGCTTCTTGTTACAATTTTCGGTATCGCGCCATGGCAGTCGCGATATTCGTGTCAGAAAAAACCTGACAAGGGGATAGTCCTTGGTAGACAAAAGTAAATTACCAACGAGACACACCGCACCGACAGACGCTGACTCAAGTCTTTGTTAACGCCATCGCACAATTCATCCCATCAGATCGCTGACTGCAACACAGCCACAGCGACACCCGACAAGCGCAAGCTTGCCTTTGGATACTGGAAAGGATGAACCATGAATGACGAACAACTGCTTGCTGAGATCCGTGAAGCCAATCTGACTTATCTGATGCTGGCTCAGACTCTGATTCGCAAAGACAAGGCTGAAGCGGTTTTCCGCCTGGGTCTGAGCGAAGAAGCATGCGACATTCTGGGCACCCTTTCTGCAGCGCAAGTGCTGAAAATCTCCTCACGCAACACCATGCTGTGCAGCTTCCGGGTGGACGATGATCTGGTCTGGAACCTGTTGACCAATCACAGCAGCAACAAGATCGGCAACGAAGCTACGAACACGCTGCACGCCAATATCTTGATGGCCAGCCGCGTCTCCGAAGTTCTGTAATCCCTTGCATCAGACACGGAGCACACCATGGCAACAGCATCCACCAAGAGCGTTCTGAACGAATCCAAGCAAATTGAGCGTGCTGCCATGCTCATCGGCATGGGCGCACGCATGCAGGTTTTGGAGTCAGAGACCACGCTCTCTTATGAGCGCCTGATCCGCCTGTACAAAGAAATCGCCGGCAAATCCCCCTCCAAGGGTCAATTGCCTTTCTCGACCGACTGGTTTCTGACCTGGCAAGAGAACATCCACAGCTCGCTGTTTCTGAACATTTATGAATACCTGTCCAAAGGTGTGGATGCAGATTCCATCGAAATTCTGACCAAAGCTTACCGCCTGTACACCGAGCAAATTACCGCTTCGCAACTCGATTGCCTGCTGTCCTTTACCCGAGCATGGCGCTTGATCAAGTTTGTGGATGCCAACATGCTCACCCGCACCAAGTGCAGCCAATGCACAGGCATGTTTGTGACCGAACTCTACGAAAACGCACGCCATTACGAATGTGGCCTTTGTACCCCTCCAGCGCGTGCTGGCAAAAGCAAAAACGCTGGCGCATTGATGCTGCAATAAACCGCAGCTGGTTACCCCTTTCCCCTTCTTAATAGCCCGGCCTTCACAGGTTGGGCTTTTTTTCGTCCGCCCCAAAGCCCGAACGCAGCCATGCCGGACAATACGCCCTGTGTCCATCCCCCAATCTTTCATTCAAGAGCTACTCGCCCGCATCGACGTTGTCGATGTGGTGGGCCGCTACGTGCCCCTGAAAAAAGGCGGTGCCAATTTCATGGGCCTGTGCCCATTTCATGGCGAAAAGTCGCCCTCTTTCAGCGTGAGCCCAGCCAAACAGTTCTATCACTGCTTTGGCTGCGGGAAAAACGGCAATGCCATCAGTTTTTTGATGGACCACGCAGGCATGGGCTTCGTGGAAGCCGTGCAAGACCTCGCCAGCCAAGTTGGCATGGTTGTCCCGCAGGAAGACGTCAGCCCGCAGGAGCGTGACCGGCAGGCAGCAGCCAAAGTCAAGCAAGCCACGCTCAACGATGTGCTGGAGCGTGCAGGGCATGCCTACCGCAACCAGCTCAAAGACAGCCCCCATGCGGTGCAATACCTCAAGCAACGCGGCGTCAGCGGTGCCATCTCCAGCAAATATGGCTTGGGCTACGCACCAGCAGGTTGGCGCAATCTGGCCAGCGTGTTTCCGGAATATGACGATCCGCAACTGCAGGAAAGCGGCCTGGTCATCGTGGGCGAAGACGAAGACAAGCGCTACGACCGCTTTCGGGACCGCATCATGTTCCCGATTCGCGATGTCAAAGGCCTGTGCATTGGCTTTGGCGGGCGCGTGCTGGGCGATGAAAAACCCAAATACCTGAACTCTCCCGAAACGCCACTGTTCCACAAAGGGCGGGAACTCTACGGCCTGTTTGAAGCGCGCGATGCCCTGCGCAGCATGGGCTATGCCTTGGTCACTGAAGGCTATATGGATGTCGTGGCGCTGGCACAGCTGGGCTTTCCCAACGCCGTAGCCACACTGGGCACGGCCTGCACCGCCGACCACGTGCAAAAGCTGTTTCGTTTCACCGACTCCGTCGTGTTCAGCTTTGACGGTGACAGCGCCGGTCGCCGCGCTGCGCACAAAGCGCTCGAAGCCGCACTGCCCTATGCCACAGACACGCGCAACGTCAAATTTCTGTTCCTGCCTGCCGAGCATGACCCCGACAGCTTTATTCGTGAACAGGGCAGCGATGCGTTTGCTCGCCACATCAGCAATGCCTTGCCACTGAACGCTTTTTTACTGGAAGCAGCCAGCGTTGACTGCGATTTGGGCCAGGCCCAAGGCCGCGCCAAGCTCTCCAGCCAGGCGCGCCCGCTGTGGAATCTATTGCCAGACGGCGCTTTCAAACGCCTGGTGCTGGCCGAGCTGGCCCAAAAGATTCACATCGAAACGCGAGAACTTTCCGAACTCTGGGCCCAGGCTGAAGCACAAGAAAAACGCTACCAGCGCAGCCCCAGCAAACCAGCCCTAAGCTTTGAAACCCCGCCCAGTGACTACGGCCACAGCGTGCCGGACTGGATGCCCGACTTCGCCCCCCCTCCACCGATGGCAGGCAGCCACGGTGCAGCGCGCAATTACCAAGATGGATGGCGCAGTAACCCGCGCAGTGACTGGAAACGCCCGGGCGGCGGCAAGTTTGATCGCAAAAAAGACAGCTGGCAGCCCATGTCCCAAGGGCCACGTGTGGCGCCCTCCACGGCGCCCGACCAAGCTGCGCGCCTGCTGCTGTCGCACATGCGGTTTATAGAACAGCTCGATAACGACGATCTGGACACCTTGGTGCACCTGCCTGCGCCGCACGGGCCGCTGTTCGCCTGGATTGAAAGCCACTTTCAAGACCATGGCCCGCTGCCTTGGGCCATCTTGAAAGAGCAAGCGGCCAACTCCGTCTACGGTGCTTTCGCCATCCAGCTGATGGAAAGCGACCACGGCCACCCCGAAGGTGAAGAAGCGGAGCAGCTTGCAGAATTGCGCCGCATATTGAGCCCCATGATGGCCAAGCGCATCGAAGTGCTAGAGCGTGAAGCCCTGAATGCCTATGCCGCCAACCCCAGCGACACCAACATCCGCACGCACTACCAAGCTTTGGTTGAGCGTCGCAAGCAATTGCAGGCTGCTGCGCTACCACCTTCTGACAAGTAATACTCAATAAATGAGCAGTGAGCCCTGATGTAAATTGGGTTTCAGATAGTTATCTATTTGAAAACCTAAAATATCAACGGTATACCGCTCTCTTATTGATAGCTTGCTTTCTTTTATCAGAGAGAAAACGGGCACTTGTAACAGAGGCAAAAAATATTTGCAGAAAAAATGCATTTAGCCCTTGCAATTTCTGGCAAACGCTATAATTAATCATTCATCGGCAAGAGCGACAGCAGCACCTCCGGCCCGGGCACCGTGATGGAATCACGTGTTTAGCAGCAATTGCTAGCCCAATATCCGCAAGGACTGCATACCAAATGATCGCCCAGACATCTTGCCGTGGAGCTTATTCGCTCCCCGTACGTGCTTCAGTACGTCCATGCGCCGGGTTAGGTGGCGCTTGCGTTTTCCCTTTGTGAGATAGCTTTTGACCAAGAGGTAGTGCATGCCCGTTTCAAAGTCCGCGAAGTCCAAGCAGGCGCCCATCGCTTCCGCGAAGCCCAAAACGTCTAAAACCATTGCAGTTGCCAGCGCCCCAGCGCCTGCTGCAAAAAAAGTGACTCCTGCAGTTGCTGTGAAGAAGCTTGCTGCTGCGCCCCAAAAGGCAGCAACTTCCAAGAAAGATTCCGATATGGCGACCTTGTCCCAAGCTGAACTCAAAGCCATGGCCGATGCGCTGCTGGCCGAAGCCACTCCCAAGCGCAGCAAAAAGAAGGCTGATGCCGACGATGCGCCCGTAGCCAAAAAGCCTGCGGCTAAAAAAGCCGCAGCACCCAAAGAAAAAGAAGCCGCAGCCCCTAAGACTGCTGCAGCAAAGAAGGCACCCGCCAAGAAGGCAGTCAAAGCCGTTGAAGAAGCCAAGGCACCTGCAAAGCGCGGCCGCAAGCCCAAGGACCAGGAAGCGTCCGATATGGACGATGCTGACCTGGGCGACATTGAAGCCGACTTGGAAGTCGAAGCTGAGCCAGAAGTTGTTGTGGCTGAGGCCGGCACGCCCGAGAAAGTCAAGCCCCTGCGCATGAAGATCAGCAAGGCCAAAGAACGTGCCTTGATGAAGGAATTTGGTCTGGACGAAACCGTTCTGACTGAAGACGAATTGAATACCCGCCGTCAGCGTCTGAAGATGCTGATCAAGCTCGGAAAGACACGCGGTTACCTGACTCACTCTGAAATCAACGACCACTTGCCCGACAAGCTGGTCGATGCGGAAACGATGGAGGTCGTCATCTCCATGTTGAGCGACATGGGTGTGGCGGTGTACGAGCAAACGCCCGACGCCGAAACCCTGCTGCTGAACAACACCGGCCAAGCTGCCACCACTGAAGAAGAAGCGGAAGAAGAAGCGGAAGCCGCTTTGTCGACCGTGGATTCGGAATTTGGCCGCACGACCGACCCTGTGCGCATGTACATGCGTGAAATGGGCACCGTCGAGTTGCTGACCCGCGAAGGCGAAATTGAAATCGCCAAGCGCATTGAAGGCGGTTTGATGGACATGATGGAAGCGATCTCTGGATCGCCCGCCACCATTGCCGAAGTGCTGGGCATGGCGGCTGACATTCGCGAAGGTAAGGTCGTTATCTCCACCATCGTTGACGGCTTTGTGAACGCCAACGAAAACGATGACTACGTGGCCGAAGAAGACTTCGACGAATACGATGAAGAAGACGACGACGATGGCAAGGGTGGCTCCAAGGCGCTGACCAAGAAGCTCGAAGAGTTGAAGAACGAAGCTTTGTCGCGTTTTGACAAAATTGCCGAGAACTTTGAGAAGCTGCGCAAGGCCTACGACAAAGACGGCTGGGGCGGCCCCACTTACGTCAAGGTGCAAAAGGCCATCACTGAAGAGCTGATGACCATTCGCTTCACGGCCAAGACCATTGAAAAGCTGTGCGATCTGGTGCGCGCCCAAGTGGATGATGTGCGCAAGAAAGAACGCGAACTGCGCAAGATCATTGTGGACAAGTGCCGCATGCCGCAGGAGAAGTTCATTGCCAGCTTCCCCCCCAATTTGCTCAATCGCAAGTGGGTGGAAGAGCAAGCTTCCGGCGGCCACGCCTGGAGCAACGTGATGGCGCGCAACATTCCGCCCATCCAAGAGCTGCAGCAAAACCTGATCGATCTGCAAACCCGCGTGGTTGTGCCTTTGGATGAGCTGAAAAGCATCAACAAGCGCATGAACGAAGGCGAGCGCAACAGCCGCTTTGCCAAGAAGGAAATGATCGAGGCCAACTTGCGCCTGGTGATATCGATTGCCAAGAAGTACACCAACCGCGGCCTGCAGTTCCTGGACTTGATTCAGGAAGGCAACATCGGCTTGATGAAGGCCGTGGACAAGTTTGAATACCGCCGCGGCTACAAGTTCTCGACCTATGCCACATGGTGGATCCGCCAGG
>JADMKK010000022.1 GCA_015478895.1 Comamonas sp.
CGTCTCCATCGCTTTGATTTGCGAACACCTGCGGTAATGTGAACACGCCCTAAGAGTAGGCTTACTCAAGTTATGAATTTTTGCTAAATCCTGATCTACTGGCACACTAGGTCGAGATTCAAATTGTTGATGTCTATGGAGAAGGATCCCCGTGCCAACACAAAAAGTCGATACAACCCAAAGTAATGATGCTTCTGCGAAAAAAACGTGGAAACAACCAGTGAAGGTTAAAGTTCAAACCGTAATGCCTGAAGGACTCAAGATTCAAGTGCATAAGCGGCAATCGCTAGCAGATAACCACAGAATCTGCAACGGAACCAGCTTCGAACCCTATCAACCCAAACCTTGGGGCCGGTAACCCTAACAAAACCCGCTTAGTGCGTAATGCCAGTCAGCTAAGGTTGCAGCAGAACTGACTCCATAAAAAAAGGGATGCAAATAGCATCCCTTTTCTGCATTTTTCCTAGCCTTTTACGACATGAAATTTCTTAACTGACTGGCATTAGCATAGTGCGGGCTTTTTATTGGATAGCTTTCAGATCGAATGTAACGCACTTACTAACAGGCACCGCTTTGCACCACGCAGTCTCGCACTCTGCCCAAGACAATAGGTTCATGGGTTGTGACAAGAGTAGTCAAAAATGAAGACACTTCTAAAGCGGCAACCAAACTAAAAAAGCGCCATAGCTTTTTACTGCTATAGCGCTTTGTATTCTTGGTGGGCCCTGCGAGATTCGAACTCGCGACCAACGGATTAAAAGTCCATTGGACAATTGAGTATTCATGCGGGTTTTGGCGCTTTTGTGGGAATATTTCCAGGTCAAGCGCCCTAGCATTTACGCGGTTCTCAGAACTATATTCCCATGGATTTAGGCTCTTATTAATGGGTCATATCTGCAAATGCTCTCCGCCTCCCTACTTTGCCTCGTCGTCGGCATCAGCGACGGCGACACCTTGACAGCGCGCTGCGGCCAGCCAGGCTCTTACGAGCAAATCAAGGTCCGACTCTCGGCCATCGATGCGCCGGAATCAAAACAGCCCTTTGGCAACCGATCACGCCAGAATTTGTCCGATCTATGCTTCCAGCAGCAGGCAAAGATCAAAGTGGTGAACGTCGATCGCTACAAGCGCAAGGTGGCAGACGTTGAATGTCGAGGCAAAGATGCTGGCCAAGAGCAAGTGGCCGCCGGAATGGCCTGGGTGTAACGGCAGTACGCCAAGGGCTATAGTCACCTTTACCCGCTCGAAGAAAAAGCCTGGAGCGAGCACCGCGGGCTTTGGATTGATGTGCATCCGATTGCGCCTTGGGAGTGGCGGAAAACGGCCACAAGCCGGCATTCAATAAGACGCAAGTGATCAAGGCTGAGTCAGCTGCCAACTGAAGATTTCCATCCAAAAAAAGAACTGTAAAAACTAAAAATAATTAAAGTTTGCCTTTTTATCAGAATGACTTATAATGAAATAGTTGCAAGATTGACTAGAAGTAGTCTCACTGCACATCAGCAAGACCTCTTGTTGGAAATTTTCGCGAAATTTGTCGCGCCGTTCGCTGTCGAGCAGCAGCTGATCGAGTTATTGAAGCTCATGCAGGCCTCTCAGCCTGTCCTCTGATTGAACTAGATTCCACTCTCTCCTATTGCTATGGGCAAGTACTTTGTTACGCCCTCATCACATAAGACGCATTGCGGTCGCTTCCAAGCATCCTTTGCACTTCAGCGCACAAAGCAAAACAGCAGCTACTGCCGTGTTTTTCGCTTTGACAAAACATTTGCATCGACAGAAGCAGCCAAGATCTATGCTGTGACCCAAGGCTGGCTGCAAACTACCATGCAACCCTTAGCTTGTTGAGCCTCTAGCAACCGCTCTACTTCATCCGGTTGCTACGGACTAGCACTCCCCACAGCCATATCTAAACGATGCGTCATTATTTGACAAATCATTAATAAAAAGGCTCCTTCCATGAGCACCAAAATTTACGTTGGCAACCTGCCTTACTCCGTGACTGATTCCAGTTTGAAAAGCAACTTTGCTGAATTCGGAAGTGTTACATCGGCCAAAATCATGATGGACCGCGATAGTGGACAATCTAAAGGGTTTGCATTTGTAGAGATGGCCTCTGCTGATGCCTGTCAAGCAGCGATTAGCGCACTGAATGGAATGTCGGTTGATGGACGGTCGATCGTCGTCAACCTTGCAAAGCCTCGTGAAGAAGGCCGTGGCTCTGGCGGCAATCGTGAATTCCGCGCTACCTCACGTCCTAATGTCGGCTATGGCAATGATGGTTATGGTGGTGGCACTGGCTACTAATTGAGTTACACAAACACAAAAAAACGCCCCACAATTGAGGGCGTTTTTTTGTGCTTGTAGGCTGGCGCCGACACGCATTACTTATAGGGCATTCTTCGACTGCTCAGGGTCGTAAGCCGACACTCAAAAAGCTAGTGCGAACTCAAGCTTTAGTAGCCACGAAGTTTGTTGTATGTCGCCACCTGCTCTGGGGTCAGTACATCCATCATGGCTAAGTGATAGCGAAGGTGTGTCGCACGAAGCTTGCCTTGAGCGTTAGCGGCGGCTGTAACTGCAGATGAAACAGATTCTGTGGTCGCTTTCTTTTGAGCAAACAGGGAGTCTAAATAGCGTTCTGCCGCAATGAGCTTCTCACCTTCCGTTTTGGCTTCCTCCTGCATCTCTGCATAGAGCTTCTTTGTCTCAGTTTCTTGTTGAGCGGTAAGTCCAATTTGATTCGCCAGCTCTAAGACATGCAATGGTCCTGGGTAACCGTTGAGTTCAGCAGGCATTGCCATGGCCATACCTTTGCCAGCCCTAAATCCCTCAATTTGTTGCTCAGACAGCGCTTTAATTTCGCGCGTTTGCATCCCTGAATACGGGCTTTGATGACCATGTGCTATTGCGTGACCGTGACCGTGGTGCTGTGCTAAAGCAGGGGTGAGATTGGCAAGAGAAAAGAGGGCGGAGGCAATAAGGATTTTTTTCATAGGTACACGAATAAGTTGCTTTTAGGTGAGTTTCTTCATGCATCAAAGTTCCCCTTATGACTGCTTGAGCGGCTGCGTGGGGTCGGTCAGCGACGGTCCCAGATCGGCCAGAAGCGGGCATAGGCGGCGAGACCTCAAGTTATCTTGAAACCAGACGCTCGGTTGCATCGCACACATAGGGAGTGCGAGTAGGCGCAATGTCCCGCAATCGGGCTCCCGAGCTGCATGAGACTTCAACAGTTCCTGAACGACCATCGGGTAGCGCCTTTACTAGCGCGCCCAACAACATTGCGGTATCAGTCCACTGAATGTTTTGAAATGGCCGCCTTCGGAATTCGAATCGAAAACACCGTTCCATTGAGGGCGTCGGACTGCACGGTTATGGTGCCGCCATGGGCTTCCGCAATTTCCCTTGCCACGAACAAGCCAAGCCCCAGACTGGTACGTGGGCGCTCGTCTTGCTCTAATTCTTCAGGAAGTTGTACCAAGGGTTTGAAGATGGCGACCAATGACGCCGCTGGAATCGGCGGCCCTTGGTTGGTGACTTGCACACTCACGCCTTGAGCATCGCCATGAATGCCGAGAACTACCGGCTTGTCACGCGCGCCGTATTGCGCCGCGTTGAACAGCAGATTGGCAAACAGCTGGTGTATCCTGACGCCATCGTAAGCGCCAGTCGTATCACCCCTCACCTGAAGCTCGAAGCGGCTATCGGGGTGTGCAGCGCTGGCATCTTCTATCGCCGATTCGCAAACCGCGCGTACGTCCATCATCGCCGGAACAATCGGCATGCCACTGCCCAGTTGAGTGCGCGTGTAGCCCAGAAGGTCGGCCACCATGCTGCTCATGAGCCGTGTGCTGCGCCGGATGCGGTCGCCGGTCTCGGCGATGTCGGCCGCCGACAAGGTCGACCGCTTCAACGTCTCGCCAGCCAGCCGCATTGAGAAAAGCGGCATTCGCAAGTCATGCCCCAGGATGGCAAGAAACAGTTCGCGCGTTTGGTCAGACTTTGAAGAGTATGTAACCACCGCTTCTGCCAACGCCTGGTCGATGGCTTCGTTGAAACGCACCATCTGATTGGAGATGTCTTGTGTCATTGCCCCCAGATGCGGCAACCATAGCCGCAGCACAGTGGCTCGCAGGGCACGAAATTCCGCACAGAGCTGCAGCAAAGAAAAATCGTTGGCTTGACGATGGCTTCCATGGCTTGATGCGGCACTGGGCAGTCCTCCCAATAGATGTGGGGCATTTCCCCGGGACTTTTGGTACTGCTCCTCCGGGTTTTGACTGGTTTCAATATCCAAGGCAATGGCTTGCAGAATGCCTTTAGCATGGTCGCGCAGTGCCAAATTCGACAGCGTGGCCGCTGGTACCAGCGCCAGGGAGAACGCCTCCCATTCAACGAGGATTTGCTCCTTATGCGTACTCAGGAAAAAATCTAACTTCAATAGAGATCCTTGCTTGAAAAGAGTCGACGTCAGCGGAAGTCTTGCCTGCGGGCAGCCTCAGGACCCGCGTCAGACCCAGAAGATGCCGATTATGCGTTCAGCGCGCTGCTCTAGGTCGTAGCCGTTGGCTCGCGAGTGCAAAATAGGTACTAGCGGTAATTTGTGGCCGCTCTACGAAGAGCTTGGGCTGGAGGACACCCAATGGAGCGATGCCGCATTGGTGGATTTCATGCTGCAATCTTCCATTCTTATCAACCGACCCATCGTCGTCACGCCCTTGGTCTCAAAGCTTTTCCGCCCCGCTGAGGCGGTGCTCGACCTGCTGCCTTCACCGCAGCAAGCGTCCTTTAGCAAAGAAGATGGAGAGGTGGTCATCGATGCCAACGGCAAATGTGTCTGAGCCCCGGTTGCCGTCGGCGAATGTCGATGCCGAATCATTCCACTAAACCATCCGACTATGTAATTGACCGATCAGCCAGTGGCTGGATTACGGTCTATGGGCCCAGCAAAGCGGTGATTTATTCAGGCCTTGGGCCTATAGAAATCCTCCGATCCCCTGCTCCCTTTTAAGGTTTAGGGCTCACTGGCACGTAGTGCGCTTGCCAGCACTGCACAGCATAGGCCTGCAAAAACTCTATTTTTCGCTGGTCTTCTCCGATTGATTCTCTGTGGTCGAGAACACGGCGTTGTACGTCTGGATCGAGCGCGAGGGTGTCATCGCCCACGCCGCTGGAGCCTGGATCGCTGGCCCCGATGTCGGCTGCTGGCTTGGTGATGAGGCGCACCCCGCAAGTGCCAGCAGCGACACAGCCGCGAAGGCGGCCAAGCTCTTTCTTGTCATCTTCCAGTCCTTTCCAAGCCCGTGTATCGGCTTCAGAGATTGCGTTGTTTGCTGCGATGCCCGATTGCTTGATGGCTTCGGCCACAACCAACGCCTCGCGGTCGCGCCGGGCCAGCTCCTGGGCATGCTGGCCAGATAAGCGCCAGCCATTGACCCACCACCCTGCCCCAAAAAGAAAAACCGCAACGAGTGCGGTTGCGATCAACTTGAATTTGATTGGCATCAGTTGTCCTCCGCCGCAAACAGCAGGTTGTCGGCCCCACGGTTTGTCCAGCCGCGCCCGAATACATCGAACTTGCTCAGACTGGCCCAGAACTTGAAGCGGTATGCCAAGAAGCGCATCAGCACATCGTTGTGGCCATGCCGCTCTTGCATGTCGTTCAGCGCTGCCTGGGAGCGGGGGCCCCAGATACCATCGTCTGCAACTTTGACTGCACGCTGTAGAAGGCGAACGGCGTTAGCCCGACCATGATTCACTGCGGCATCGAACAGCTGGAACTTGATGGCGCCATGGGCCTGTCCGATCACATCCCAAAAGTCTTCCTTGTAGAGCTCCTTGGCCTGGGCCACAGTCAGATTTTTGATGTCCAGGTGCGGGTAAGTGTTGGCTGCAATGCCGAACTTGGTGCCCTTGAGCTCACCGCGCCCTTGCTTGCCACCTGTCCAATTACCGTCATCCTTGGGGTTGTTGGTGAATTTTCCTTCGTGCCCAATCAGGCGTTCAAATGCTTTGTCAAAGTCCATCACGCATCTCCTTTGCGCCGCTTCGGCGCACTGGCGCCGTACCAGCGCACCACATTAATTGCCAGCCCTGCCAGCACGCAGCCAGCAAAGATCACCGAACCTGCGTCTGGCCAAGCTCCCCACAGCACGGGCTGAAGGCCCGAGGCCATGGCCCCCGCCAACAGCAGCGTGTAGCGCGCCCGTGCCAGCTTGAAGCGTCGACTGATATCTGAGTTGAGCCGGCAAATGCACGCCCAGGCGATGCCGCAGCAAATCGCAAGGTTCAGTACCGCCAGCAGTTGATGGGCTTGCCAAGTCATGTCGCACCTCCGTCACCGCCAGCGCGGCGCTCAAGCACTCGACCCACTCGCGAGAACACCCAACGCCCCAGGCGCGGCCAGTCATCCCCCACACCACCAACAAGCAGCGCAATCGGCGACAGCATCCACGTCGTGTCGCTGTGACCCATCCACTGCCCGGCTAAGCTGGCCAGCCCCGCGGTGACGAGCACGGCCGTAGCGTTCAGGCGCAGGAAATACCAGGCCGCGCCCAGGCGCGCACTGGGATCGCGGCGCCCCAACGACCAGGCTGCACCGACTGTCGATGCGATCAAGATGACCGCATACGGGCCGATGACACCGGCCAGTGCCGGCCCGAAGATCACCGACGCCAAAGCAATGGCCACATTCACAGGATCAAGTTGATTCATAACCCTCCCGGGCACAAAAAAGCCCCGACTTGCGGGGCATGGATAAAAGAAAACCCGCTGTGTGCGGGTTGCTAGAGGGTGACTGCCAAGCGAAACAGATCCGGTAGCTGCTCAGCAGTACCACCAAGTGCCGCCCACATTGCTTGCAAGCGCGGATTGCCCAGCTCCCAGGTGTCCGCCAGGTACTCAATCCAAGCCGCCTCGCGCTCCATTTCGTCTTCTATGGTTTCAATCTGGGTTTCGATCTCAGATCGCTTGATGCCGTAAGACAACAAGGCAAGCAGGCCTTGGCGGCGTGTGCATGATGCGGGGGGCGGTTCTGGGGCCAGGTCGCGCTTGATGAACTCGCCGTTTTCGTAGCGATCACCGATAGAACCACCAAGGTCTGCATCAATAAGGCCCGGCATGAAGTCAAGGCTTTCGACTTCGATGGTGTTTGTGACGATGCCGTTTTGAATGATGTGTGCGCGCATTAGATGATCCCCCAGAGACGAAGTTCGCCGCGAGCGCCTGCACCAGATGACGTGCCTGGGGTTTCCGTGTTACCGCCAGCCCCTCCTGGGGCTTGCCCATTCTGGGCATCTACCCCAGCGGCTGTTCGGCCATCCCCTCCACGCCCCCCGTGCAGGGTTTTAGTACCCAGCCCACCAGCTAAACCACCAGACCCACCAGCTAAACCACCAGCAACATTTAACCCTGAAGTTTGTGGGCGGCCATCGTATGTTTGGACGCTACTCCCAGGCGCAAGTTCCCATCTGGGCCAGGTGTTCCAAACAACCCTACAAGTTGAAATATCCCCAAACGAAGAAACGCCGCCTGGATTACCCGCCGCCGGGCCTGTGATTCCCAGGCCCCCTGCGCCGATTACTACAGACGTAGATTCCGAAAGGTCTGCAAAGGAAATAAAGAATCGCTCACATGGGCCACCCGGGCTTACTATCAAAGCACCGCCACTACCTGAGCATCCGCCACCCCACAGCAGCCCCTCAAAAGCCGCGTATCCCGGCGGCTTAATAAAGGTTCCGCTGGTTGTAAAAACTCGGTAAAACCCTTTCACCACGACAGACCGCAGTGTCGTGCCATCACACTGAAACAGCCGCACTTCGCCCGGATACATGATCCAGTTGTTGCGCCCATCGCTGCTTGGGATAGTGATGTCGCCCGTGCCGCTGTTTTGCAGATAGCACCACCAGCCGTTGCCAAGCGTTGCCACTGCTGCAAACGTCTGTGTGAAGGTGCCACTGGTGATGTCAATGAGCTTGCCGGAGTCAGCAGCTTGCAGCTGCGTGTTGCTAGTGCGCGCAACCCGCTGAATGCGGCTATTTGCAAGCACTGCGGCCCTAACGTTTGCAGGCGACATCAGCAACGGGGTTACTAGAGCTCCAGATTGCATCTGAGCATCCGTTGCCTGATCTCCCATATCACTCAAAGCAAGTGTGACTGCGCCGGTCTTGACGCCCGAGTTCACTGTCAGGCTTGTGATTGGGCCGTCTTCAATGCTTGCGGCGGCTGTCTCTGCTCTGACCGCTTGCGTAGTAGCTTGCTGAACAGCAGCAGTGGTCTGCGTTTGTGCGTTGTCGGCTATCTGCTGCGTGGCAATTTTTGATGAGTTTGCCTGCGCTGCTGAAGCCGCAGCCTCGCCCGCCTTTGTTGTCGCAATGCCCGCCTGCGTTGTTGCCGTAGTCGCATGCACCCCTGCCGTATTGCGGTACCCCATTGCCGCATCAGCTTGCGCAGTGGCGCGATTGGCCTCTGTCGTTGCAACGCCTTGGGCTGCCTGCGCAGCCGCAGCACGCTCGTTCGCGGCGGTGGCGTTATTGAGCACGTTTTGCGCAACCGCATGCAAGTCCGAAGACATGGTGCGCGTGGTCTCACCCCACTCCACAACTACGTTGTTCCACTGACCACTGGGGCGGTCAGCGTTAGTGGGAAAGCGGCTAGACAGCCGAAGCGGCGGTACCGGCACGATATTTGTCATATAGAACCCTTTCCTGTAATTCGCAGCTGCGCCATTCCATAGCTCGTAGGGCTGACGCGGGCGCTCAAAATTGCAAAAGTGTTGAGATAGTCGTAGCGCGGCAACCCCGATGCGATGAATGCAACCGGCTTGCCCGACACGCGCTGCAGCAGCTCGTGTGCAGCGTTGGCTTGTTCTGCATCGATGAAGACGGTGCAGCTGATGTTGTTGGCCACCCCCAAGCGCGGCACGATGTCCCATGTACCGTCTTCGTTGTCTTCAACGGTCGTGTAGCTTTTGATTTCAGACTCAGCGCCGTATTCGACGCCGCCGAACTCAGGCTTGGCACCCAGCAAGGTCTCCCAAAAGCCCAGCGTGATCATCCCCACAGCACAGCGACCGCCGTTGCTTGCTGTGATGCGTATGTGCAGCTCAGCCTCATTGACCAGCGGCCAGTCCAGCCACAGTTTTTGATTGATCTGGCGCAGCGGCATGTACAAGTACTCAAACAGCCCGCGGGCTTGCTCGTACATGTCACCCGACCACTGCTCGACCACCTGCAACTGGCCATCCACACGCTCATACTGTGTGACCTCCAAGCGCTCGCCCACCAGGCCCGACAGGCGCATGCCGCTGTAAAAGCCCGGCTGCAGGATAAACACCAACTCGCCATTGGCTTTTGCTGCCGTGCTGTTCATGTAGTCAAACGGGGCCATGCGATTCGATGGCCCCTGGCGCCGCCACTTGCTTGCATCTGTGCCCGGCACCACGCCAGTACTGGGCGCAATGGACGCCCAGCGCACCCCTGCGTGAACAACGTTTTCTTCGCTGCCCGCGTAGGGCGTGCTTTGCAACCACGCCACCTCTCCGGCATTGATATCGACTGCGGGCACCGAAGTGCCTGCAACTATCATCTCGGGCGTGACTGTGATGGGCTCCAAAATTACTGCACTTGGCGTCATGCGACAGCCTCCTTCACGGCATCGGCAATTGCCTTGGCCAGCACTTTGACGTTGGTGATCTCACTGGCGTTAGACATACCACCGGCTGAGACCTGATCGGCAAGATCGAGCTGATCGACTGCTGCACGGGCAGCGATCGACGTGCTTTGCTCAACGGCGATCAGTCGCTTTTCCAGTCGCTCAATTGCAGCGACCACCTCGCGACTACCGCTGTTGCTGCTGCTGCTGCCGCCCAGCATTTGCTGGGTCTGCGTAGCATTGAAGTACCGCGCTGGGCCTGTGGCCTCGATCTCGGGACCTCGCTCCCCTACAAGCCGCCAGCCCCCGCTGTGGTAGCCCCCTGCTGCAAATGCAGGCAACGCAGCACCCGTGCCGCCATTTGCGGCAACGGCGGCGGCAGCAGTCATGGCCTCCATTTGCTGGCGCATTTGATCTGCCGCCAACTCTGCTGCACGGCGCAGGCGCTGCTCTTCGGCTGCTGCATTAGCGGCAATGTAGGCACTGACAGCGCTGCTCGAAGCCGACTGCGCAATGCCATGAATGCTGGGCACCAGGGTTTGCGTCATGATGCCGTTGAGCGCGGCAGGCCATTGCCGCAAAGCAGTAAGCTGCGACTCCGTCAGATCCGCCAAGGCCTCCATACCGCGCAGCGAATCTTTAAAGCCCACCGCCGACTCTTGCAGCAACTCCTCGATCAGCCCTCGCGTTTGCTCAGACACATCAAACTGCGCAGACGACAGATCGCTAGCCTGCGCCTGCAACGCACGGATCTGCGCTTCCAGAGAGCCGGTGATGCTGCTTGCAGATGCGCCTTGCACCGCAGCCACGGACTGCATTTCTGCAGCGATACGCCCAGCCATCACAGAGTAATCTGCACTGCTGGAACTGCGCTGCTGGGCAAGCTGCAGGTAGTCCCGCGAGACCCCTTGCAAGTCACCCATGGCATCCGCATCACCAGACTTTGCCCGCAGCAGCAACACTTGGTACTGCGCATTCAACGCATACATGCGGTCACTTGCAGACAGTCCCGAGGCACTACCGGCAAACAACGATTGCGCGTAATCGCCCAGTGAGCGCGCTGCAGTCAGCATCTTTTGTGCGCTTGAAAGCTGCTCTTGTGATGCTGTGATCTGCGCTTGCGCCGCCTGCGCTTGGGCCTGCCGCTCTTTTTGTTGCAAGCTCCACAGCGACTGCTCAAGATTCACAATCTCTTGCAGTGCAGTGACGCGGTCAGCAGTGTTGTCAGCGCCTGCATAGCTTTGCTGCATTACAGCAAGCTGCGCTTCAAGCCCTGCACCGTTGCCCAGGTACTGTGCCGCCATGCTAGACATGGAGACCAGGTTGCCCCACGCCCCAGAGAATGCCTGCCCAGCTGCTTGGGCCGAAGCCTGGGCAGCCTGAGTCGCTGCTTGGGCCGCTGCCTGAGCAGATGCCTGGGCAGACTGCACATCCTGCAGTGCGGCGATGTGGTCATACAAAGCGCGGTTGGTCTCATCCAGCGCAGCACGCTCCAAGGCCCTAATCGCCGCGGTGTCTCCAATCTGTTGCAGCAACTGCTGCTCAAGACCGGCACGCTCTTGCGCTACTTCAGTCGCCTTGGCAGCCGCAGCATCCAGCACATCAATTTGCGCTTGCAGTGCAGTGTTGTAGTCCCAAGCTGCGATTTCAGCTTCAGCGTAGCCCGCAGTTGCAATGGCCCGGACAGCAGACAGATAGCCGCTTTCGTCGCCTTGCGCCCGCAGCAACTCAGCTTCCAGTGACTTACGCTCATCGAGCAAGTCGCGCATGACATCGCTAAGTACGTCGGCAACTTCTCCAATCGCGCCCCCAGCCTTGTGAGCATAGTCCGCGACAGTAGCAAACTGCTGATTGATTGCAAGAAGCTGCGCGCCAAGTTCGCCTTGGCCAGAAGCAAAAGCACTTTCAACCACCGCCCTGAACTCAGCTTTAGCGCGATCTCCAATTGCTGGATCAATACTGACGCCAAACCCTGAAAGCACCTCTTGCATTTGCTTGAGACTGTTTTCGTAGCGCTCTTGCTCTGTGTAAAAGCCCTGATAGAACGTGCCCGCGTTCTGAGTCAAGGCATCTATGCCGCCGCTTACATTGATAAGCGATGTCTGCATTTCTCCGGACAGTCCGGAGAAAATATCCAGCGTCTTGCCCAGCGCGTCAAACGCAGCCTTGATCGATCCTATTTGATTGAGCGCTGCACCAAGCGAATCAAGATCATTAGCAGCGGAAAGCAGTTGATCTGCCCATCCCGGCAAGTCCATCGTCAGAAATGCGTTTTTAACGTCACCAGCGACAGCCGTCAGATACTGCTTGTAGCCTTCATCGCCGCTTGCAAATTCCTTGGGAGCCCATTTGCTGGAGCGCGAGTTTTCCCAATCCACGAGCGCATTACCCATTGCATCTGCAATGCGCAGGCTGCCCCAAGCGCCATCGTCTGAGCTGTCATCGGCAAATGCAGTGGCTACTGTGTACCCAGCCTTTTGGCCGAAGCCAATCGCAAAGCCGTCGAGTGCTGCCCCCAAGGATGCAGCAATACCGCTGGCGTTTTGCTGCGCATTGGCATTCCACTCGCCCCGCGATCCCATCCCGAACGTGTCACGGTTATAGATGTCTGCGCCGGTTTGCAGCTTTCCGCCCGAGTACACAGCGCCTGCGCCGTAGTGCAGCGTGCCTGAGTCGTCGAACGATTTTGCAATGCTGTAGAGCGCCAGCGCGCCGGCAATCCAGGGGGCAGCAGCAGCAATGCCGGACATAAGCCCGCCTGCCGTTGACGCTGCTCCAGCGGCTGCGCCCTCAGCCGCGGCCACACCTGCAGCGGCTCCCGCGGTAGCGCCAGCTTCCACAGCTACGCCTGCCCAAGCGCCGTTCCCAGCGATCAAAGCCCCCAGCGCATCGCCACCCACCATGCCCACTGCGTTTGCACCCAGCAGGCTGGCAGAGGATGCGCCCACAGACATGCCGTACATCGCCTGGAAACCTGCGCCAATTGCGCCCGCGTTGTTCAGTACCGTGGTGCCTACGTTGTTGCCGCCCAGCACTGAGTTAACTGCACTGCCTTGCTGGCCCATGCCCAGCGCACCCATCAGGGAGTTGCCCCCGTATTGCACGACAGGCTGCAGCACCAAGTTTCGGAACAAGCGTTCCACATAATCCGCGCCGCTCTTGCCGCCCGCCATGATGTAGTCTTCCAGCGTGCGGCTGATGGTCTCGCCCGCTTTCTCCCATTCTTTAGCGGCATCCTTGGCGGCCTTGGCATTGGCTTCGCGCACACTCTTTTGCCCCAGCAAACCCAAAAGCTGCTTGCGGGCCTCAATCTCGCGGTTGATGCGCTCAACTTCCTCCTGGCTGCCTGCCCCTGCAAGTATTTGCACTTGCGCTTCTTCAAGCCGTGCAATGGTTAAGCGCTCGACAGCCTCGGCATGGCTGATATTGGCGGCTTCGGCCAAAGCGTGCGCCTCCTCCTCAAGGCGCAGCTTCTCCACACTGGAAATTACGGACGCAATTTGGGCTTCTTGCTTCTTTGTGTAGGCTTCAAGCGCCTTTGCATCTTCCTCCCAAGCTTTTGCGAGCTCAAGTGCAGCATCTTTGGCTTGCAGCGCCGCATCGGCCTCATCCAAGAGATGCTCAATATCACGTTGGCGAGATGTGCTTAGCCTGGAGCGCTGCTTGGCATATTCCAGCCGCAGCTTCTCAACCACCGATAGCTTTTCCCCCGCATCACGTTCTTTTTCAAGATTTGCGATTGCAACCCTGATAGAAGCTGTGAGCGATTTGTAGGTGTTCTCTGCAGCCTTGCGGCCAGCATTGCCCTCGCGGTCTTTTTTGTTGTGCTCCTCGGTGATGTGCGCCAGCACACGCTTGAGCTTTTCTTCGTCCCACCCTGCAGCTGCCGCATCTTTGCGTGCCTGAGCAAGCTTTTGATTCAAGGTCATTTCGACTTTGAGGGCATCAGCATATTTTTCGTTGATGGCGATGCGCGTTTTGACTGCTTCGGCTTCCCCGGCCTTTTGCTCAGCCGACTTCTTTTCTGCCTCAATGTTGGCCAAAATCTGAGTTTCTTCAGCTTTTAACTGATTAATGCGCTCTTGCACGCGCCTGGCGGCTTCTGCACTTGGGCGACCTGTGGCAGCTCCGCCCCCTGTTTCACCAAACCCGGCGCTTTGGCGGGATTGCAAATCAGCCAATTCTTTGCGGATGGCAGACAGGGTATCGGCAGAAGTTGCATCACGCCCAATATTGAGCATGGCATCCCAAGCGCTCTTGGCTGCGCCAGTGATGGCATTCCAAGCGCCCTCGATGTAGCCGAGGTTGCGCTTAATTTCTGCGCTGCGCTCCTTCATTGTGGAGTTCAACGCATCCATGGCCACCTGTGCAGCCTCCATTTTCTTGCCCTGCTCTTCTAGCGACTGGATCTGCTCATAGACAGATACCGTCAAGAAGTTCATGCCTTCATTGAGCTTGACCACCGCTTTTAATGGGTCATCTTGCAAGTCCTTGAACTGCTTGGCGACATCAGCCGCAGCTTGGCCCGTAACGGACTCCCATTCAACAGCGGTCCTGGCATATTCCTGCAACTGCTCATTGCCGCGAACGCCAGCGTCAATAAAGGCCACCAAAGCAGTGACTGCCTGCCCTTGAGTGCCTACAGATTCGCTGATTTCACGCGAATAGGCGCGCAGCTGATCTGTGGTCATGCCCACTGCATTGCCGGTCATGGTTAGAGAGCGAACGAAAAGGTCTCGCTCTTTACTGCCTTGGTAATAAGCAAGCGCTAGCGTGCCCACGACTGCAGCTGCTACGGTGAATGGATTAACCAGACCAAGCGCGTAGCCGCCCAGCGCCTTTGCAGCATTGCCAGCGCCACCAAACATGTCCTTGAGCTGTCCGCCCTGCTGCAAGAACACCGTCAAGGGAGCCTGCCCACCCTGGAGGGAAACGGCAATGTCGGTGAACTGCGCTGGCACACCGCGCAGTGCGGCTGCAGTCTGCTTGGCAGAGTTGCCCATGGTCTTGAGCGATTGCTCTGCTTGCTTTTCGACAAGGCGCATCTGCTGCAGGTATGGCCCCAGGGCGTTCATATCTGCGCCACGCTGCTTGGCAATCGATTCGTAATAGGCCGCAGTGCTTTTGCCACCAGCCTGCAGCGCCGCAACTTCTCGCTCAATGGCGCGAATAATGTTTTGCGAGGTCTTGTCTATCGTGCCCGCTGCCTGCTGGCCGCTTTTTCCCATGCCGTCAAACGCAGCACCTGCCCGCTGGCCAGCCTGTGCAGCCGCATCAGCCACACCGCGCACATCATTTTTGATTTCCTGCAGTCCGGCCTTGGTGTTGTTGCCAACGCTAAAAACAAGTTGTGTATGTGCAGCTTCTGTCATTGCAGGCCTCAGAAACGAAAAAAGCCCGCCGAAGCGAGCCTAGAAATTAAAAGCCTTTTGGAATTCCTGAAGGCTTTATTAAGAGAAGCCTTTTATTCGGCTAAGTATTTATTTTTTATGCTTTCGACACTTTGACCGCAAAGATTTTGAGCGGCCAAGCTCAATTCAGGGACTTGAACACACACACCAATTGAGTGTCGAAAAGCATCGCTTTTAATTTCATCGAAGTATTGAATTTCGCCATCACCGAGCTTTACCGAATACCGAGTCTGGTACTGCTTAGTAGGCGCTTTATCTAATGATGATCCTATCAACGCCCCCAGAAGACCAAGCGCCAAATGCGCACCAGCTGAATAGCTATTTCCGCCACTAAAAGCGCGATCAATATAGCCAGCGCTGGCTATTGCGCCTCCAAGTACTGCTCCTCCGCTAGTGCCGCTAGTTGACTGGTCTACCGTTTGAACATCCGTAATTAAACCAAAGCGATTTAATGCGTGAATTTGAACGGCTTGAGTTTTCTGAATTTTCTCTTGCTCATCAACGGCTAAGGCCGCCCAAGTAGTTTGCGAAACATGGGCTATAGGCAAAACAATGCGAGATGACTCCGCCTCAACAACTGATGCTTGAGCACTAACAGGCGCTGTCGATAGCACTGCAGGCTCATAGCCCGGCGCAGTGGTTCGGCTTGTTTGACGAGGTATATCTGGCGCTGGCGAAGCACAGCCAACCAAAAAAAATGTCAGTGCAAGACATGCAGATAAGTTTCTGCGCATATCACTTCTCCATTTTTACCGCCCGCCCCTTCCCTTCAAGGCTACCCCAACTTAATAGCGACATTCCAGTCTTTCCGAATCTTGCATGCACTACAGCATCGGCCCCTAATTCAGCAGCCTTCTCTTGCAACTTTTCAATCACTTGAACTTTTGTTGGATCAGGATGCATGATGGTCGTTTTATTGACCATTACTGTGATATCAGCAATTGATTTATAAGGGCGGTCATGAATATCGCCCTCTGTGACGAAAATCTCAGCAGGATTCTTCTTAGGGCCGCTTACAAAATTCAGGTCCGAACTACTCTGATCGACAGAGCTAGTCGACCAAGTCGCGCAGCCAGTCACGGAAAGAGTTAAAGCTAAGGCGATTGGGATTATTTTGAAAGTCATTTACATCTCCTTTCACAAATTTACACACCTTCATACATAAAGTCAAAATCAAGGTGTGGCAAATTTCTCACCCTCGCAGCACATTCTTGATGTGCGGAACCAGCTTCTTGGCTATCTCCGCTTGAGGCAGAATTAATTCAGGCGAGGGGCAAAAACGGTCTTTTGACTTGAGCCACTGATCCAAGTACTCACACGACAGTTCGCGCAGCATGCTCAATTCATGGGGCTGAACCGGCGTTTGCGTGCTCTGCTGCCACGCCTGAATTTCTTGCCATGACAGCGCAGCAGGCCCCATAGCTCCTGCTTGCATGGGCCCTGCGGACATCAAAGCGTTGATGATGTGCATGCCGTCATCCAGCTCTGGCAGCGGCCATTCAAGCCCTTGCCCCTGCATAGCCTTGCCTCGGCATGGCTCAGGCTCTGCTTTTTTTGCGTTCTTGGGCGGATCAATGGGGGCTTGCAGCCAGGCCAGCTGCCTTACGTAGCCTCGGAGCTGGAGGCCGAGGTCGTACCAAAGTTTCCCAAGTGCTCCGACTCTTCAATGACTTGTCCAACCCAGTGAGGGTTGCGCTTCAATGCATTGCGCATCAGGTCTTGGGTGTAGGCTTGCTTTACGCCAGACCAGCCTTTAACGCGAATCAGAGCACCTTCGATGTTCTGCTCGCTGAGCTCTTCCATGGTCTTGGGCTTGGACGACTTACCTTTGCGCTGAGCAATGCGCTGCTCACTGATCATTTTTTCAGCGATGCCACCATTCCATTTGACAACTTCAGGTGCAAAAGCGCCCAAAACTTGCAGTTTGATGCCGGTGCCAGAGCCATCAGGACTGCGCAACTCGAACTCATGGCCAGCTTCGCAGGCACTCACTACGTCAAATTCTGTGATGTCGACCAGTTGCGGTTCTTGGGTTTTGGTCTTTGCGGTTGTGTTCATGTCGGTCTTTCAGCAGAGAAAAAGAAAATGCCCGCGCCCGACCGCTCGCCTCTGCTGAAGGAGACGAAGCAGCCGGGCCGGTGCTTAGGCGGCCTTGCGGCCAATGGGGTAAATCAGGGAGTAGCGGGCGCGGGCACTTCAACAATGCCGGTACCGTCTTTTGCAGTAGTGATCGATAACTGCACCGTGGCAGAGCGGATGGAGTCCACACCTGCGGTGGCCACTTGGTACGACAACACCTTCGCCTGGAAGTAGTCGATGTCGCCGCCTTGGTACTCCACCTTGAAGCTGAAGTCGTCATCCGAATTCAGCGCCTGCTTGATGATGATTTGGCCGGGGTCGGCCGTATCCACCGCCAGCTGCAGCGTCTTGGTGCCCTCGTCATAAGAGCCCTTGAGCTTTTGGGCGCCGCGCGTGCCAATAGGGTTGTGCTTTACCTCGGCGTAAGTGCGGCCGTGAGAGCCACCATCGGTGACTTCACCGATCAGGCCCCAGCCTGTGACAGCCGCATAACCTGCAGCATTGAAGGTTGCGGGCGCAGCCGCAGAAATGCTGATCTCGACACCAGCAACAGTTTCCACACCAGACATGGCGTTTCCTTTCAGTCGTAAAAAAGCCCGCAATTGCGGGCTGGGTTGGTGATTTGTCAGTGGGCGCTATCGTTTGGCCCAAACAGAGAAGGTTTGTTGCATGCCGAAGATTCCGGCATCCGTACCACCGTCGTCATAAACATCAGTGGCTTCTTCCAGTGGTGTGCACTGAATAGCGCTTGCAGTGGTCAAGGCCGCTTCGATTTGCTGTAGCAGTTGGGCTGCCCGGATAGGGTGTGAATCCCAAACGGTCACGGCAATGCGGCGGTTTTGCAGGTTACCCACTGGCTTCTTGTCCAGCGTGCGGCTGGCTTTACCGCCTGCGCGCTGCCAGATCACATAGGGAAGCTGAGTGCCAAACTCAGCCGTCACCGGGAAATTGCGTGGGCAGTGGGCATTCAAGATGGCCACGAGCTTGGTTTCAAGGTTCATAGTTTCTTGGCCTCGTTCACGCGCATGAGCAGTTCTTCGTTGGCGGCTTTGTAGGCCTCATCTATCTGGTCTGCGGCTCGAGCTAAAAACCAGCGGCCAGGCATCCAGCGGGGCCCACCGGCGCGCGGGACGTAGTAAGCGTCTTTTTCTGCCTGCGATGCCCTGCGCCTTGGCTTAGGTTGGCCATGTGCTTCTGGGCGGACCAGCGTGACCCATCGCCCTTGCTCGCTGAGCCTGACCGCGTATCGCTGCAACCAGCCACGTTCAAGCAACTGGCCGTGTGGCGCTTTGGTGTGGTTCCACGATACGTGATAGGTGGCCTTGATGCCTTCCGCTGACTTTTCGTGGCTGTAGTACTGGTAAATCGACTTTTCCAGATTTCCACTCACCCGCCCAATTTGCCCCACATTGGCTCTGACGCCGTTGTAGAGCACCTGAGCGCCTGCCTGAGCCGCTGGTCGTACTGCGCCTTCGGCGGCGTCACCAATAGCATCAAGCAAAGACTCAAGACTGCTGGTGTCGGCATGAATGCCGAAAGATCCTTGACCTGTGAGAACACGGCGCCGGCCGTTACTAGTTATGCCCGAAAGAGTTCTGCGGTTGGTCGCCATATCAAGTCACCAGTTTGCAGACCAGATCCACATGCTGCCGCCCGGGCCCAGGCAGTGCGCCCTCGATGTCGTACGTCATTCCATCGTGCAGCACTCGCATGCCTGCAGTGATGCCTTTGCGCCATCGAATGCGTACCGAAGCGCGCACCGTAGAGGTTTCTTTGTCACCCTTGATGGCCTCACTGCCAGACAAGTGCCGCACATTCGCCCAAATCGGCTTAACCGTGATGTTTTCCCAGCCTTCAGGCAAAGGCAAGTTCCATTCATCACGGCCGCCTGTCTTGCGCTGGATGTGGATGGGGTCGCGTAGCTCGCCAGCGCGCAGGGTTCTCATAGGCCAAAACTCCGACGATGCGGCCGCAGCAAGTCACGTGACCCCATGGGCATTGAATAGGACTGCATGCCTGTGACGACATCCTCACGGTTGGCAAAGAGGTGGCCACAGATCAATAGGATGGCAGCCTTGATGGAATAGGTGACCACCATGGGAGACGCGCCCGCAGCCCCGGCTGAGACCGCTGCATCCATTTCCACCTGACTGGCGAAAATCTTGCGGCCCAAGTAATCCTGGGCAGCATCGACTGCAGCACCTAGGTACAGCTCAACCATGGTTGCGTCCGCATCCGGATCAGCGCGGCAATGGTCGATGGCTTGCGCGGTGGTCAGGATAGGCATGGCTAATTGCTCTTGGCAGGCGCTTTTTTGGCGTCGGCAGCGCCAAGTTCAACGGCAGCTGCTTCAAGTTCAGGGGGGATTTCGTCACCGACTTCAAATTCGGTCGGATAGATTTCACCGTCCTTGACGCCCTTGAATGGCTTTATTGCTTTCATCTTCAATTCCTTCAATGAACAAGGGGCCGAAGCCCCTTTTGGTTAAGCCGCCACCTTCAATGCACGCAGGCACTCGGGGTTCTGCACACCGCCACCCACGCGCTTGGTCGTGTAAAACAGCACGTAGGGCTTCTTGGTGTAGGGATCACGAAGTACACGCACACCCATGCGATCAATGATCAAGTAGCCACGCTTGAAGTCACCGAACATGATGGGCAACGAATTGGCAGCCACATCGGGCATGTTTTCGTCTTCGGCCAAGCCGTAGCCATGGAAGGTTGCAGGCTGGCCGGCCTGCGCAGACGGCTGCCACAGGTAGTTGCCCTGCCCGTCCTTGAGCTTGCGCAACTTGGCAATCGTCAAGTTATTAGTCAGGAAACGGGCGTTCTGGCGGTACTTCTTGGGCAGCCCATAGATCAGATCCAGCACAGCATCAGAGCCGATGTCGGCTGCGGCACCGCTGTTGACGGCCTTGATTGCACCAAACGGGTGCTTGGCTGCGTTAGCACCACCAGTGACATAAGTCAGGATGCCCGCAGGCTTCTTCGCACCATCGCCACTGATGAATGCTAGGCCTTCCTGCTCAGCAAATTCGGCCTGCACTTCTGCTGCCAGCCACGATTCGATGTTGATTTCCGAATCGTCCAGCAGTTGCTGGGTGGCAGCAGGGTTAGCGTAGATTTCGCCATGCCCAAAGCCAAGGGTCGCCAGCACAGGCGTGGCGGTTTCGGGACGCTGGTCAGTTTCACCAACCCAGCCGCTGCCCGTGCCGCCCATGTTGAACAGCTTGGACCAGCCAGCCTTGCTAGTGACTTGGACTTGGGCCAGTTCACGCATGGGCGATTCATCGCGCAACTTGTCCGTGATGGTGCGATCCCATTCCACTGGTGTCAGGTAACCACCCTCTTCGGCCGTACCCTTATTCAGGCTGGCCTGAACATCACCCTTGCGCATGTGCGCGTTGAAAGAATCGGTGTATTCCTTGTCGCGCACGGCTGCGCCAGCACCGACACCCATCTGGGCTGCAGCCAACTTGGTGTGAGCGTCTTCGATTTCCTTTTGGTGGGAACCCAGAGCGGCTTCAACCTTCTCGAGCTTGGCCTTCAGATCGCCAGTCGCAGCGCCATCCTTGAGCGCCTTCAGCTCTTGGGTGTGGGTAGCCTTGAACTCTTCGAAGGCCTGGCCCAGCGCTTCAATGGTCTTGTTTACGTCTGTCATATTAGACTTTCATTTTTTCAATAAGGGATTGCAGCGAAGTAGCTGCTACGTTTTTCGCCGCCGAATCACTCAGGCCGCCAGGTGCGCCAGCCGATTCACTCAGGCTGGACTTGAATTCAGAGAGAAGCTTTTGCGCCTCACTGCGAGGCATGCCGCTGGAGCGCAGCGCCGCCTCAACACGCCGGATAGCCGACGCTTGCGCGCCGCCTCCGTCTTTGATCACGTTGTCGCCAAGGAGGCCATCAGCCCAGCCGTCCGTGACTGCGGCAGATCCGCCAATCCACGTCTCTTTGTCCATGAGGGTGGCAATACGCTTGGTGTCGATGCCTGTGCGCTCTTGGTAGACATCCGCCATGGCAGCATCGAATGGCGCCATTTGCTCCGCAGCAGCAGCGAAGTCATGGCGATTGCCACCTGCCACCATCCAGCAGTTGTGGATCATCAGAAACGAGGGGCGCCCGATGTAGACCTCGTCGCCGGCCATCGCGATGATGGAAGCTGCGCTTGCTGCCAACCCAAGGACGTTGATGGTGACTTTGGCCTGATGCATACGCAGCAGGTTGTAAATAGTCACCCCTTCGAACATATCGCCGCCCGGCGAATTGATGTTCACCACCACGTCACGGACACCGATTGCACGCAATGCGCCCGCGATGCGATTGGAGGTAACGCCCTCGCCAGTCCACCAGTCTTCACCGATCACATCCAAGATGCTGATCGTGTTGTCTGGCGAGTCGCCTGCCGCAGCTTGTATACCAGGCGTCCACCGCGCCATGGCCGACGGGGAGACGAACGACTGAATCCCACTGCGGGCAAACGCCTGCAGCTCAGGTAGTTTTTTTAGGCTCATTGCTTGCTTTCTTTCCAGAGGGCTGACCGAGCACTGAGGCATGCAGTGCATCGCTGGCGGCATACTCGGCAAGGTCACGCACTTCGTTAGCGGAGTGCCAAGGCTGGTGTCCACCAGCGCCAAGCGATTTAGCGAAGTAGTCCGCCTGATCCTTCAGCGTGCCGCGCATCAAGGCGCGCTCGTTGAACTTGAAGTAGAGGTTTTCGCGCTCTCGGTCGCTCAAAAGGGACCGTGCCAAGGCCTGCTCCCACATCACAAATCGAGGGGCCAGCGTGTACTGCACAAAGAAAATGGCCAGCTGTTCAATGCCGGACCCCCAACTGGTGTCGTCCATCATCAAAAGCGGGCGTGGTACACCGTACAGGCGCGCAACCTCCTCGATCTGATGGTTGCGGTTTTCGATCTGCTGACCGTCTTTAGCCGATGATGCGAACGGTTTGGCAGTCGCACCTTCCTCGGCAATCATCCATTTGTTGATATTTTCAGCACCGCTGTACTCTTCGTTCAGCGATTGCTTCATGCGCTGGTACGCCTGATCGGACAAAGCATTGGGTACTTCAATTGCGCCACCAGCCATCACACCAGTTCTGAACACGTTGGCAGCAGCCTTTCGCGCAGCATCCGCCAGTTCAAACACCTCTTTTGAGAGGTTTTGGCGCGACAAACCGGTAACACCATCCAGCGACAAATCACGGATGTGCAAGATTTCGTCTTGATCCAGCGTGATCTGCCCACCGTTTTCAGACTGACACCGGTACTGCATGCGGAAACCCGGTCCCAGCTTTGCCTCGACCCTGCCTTTCTCAAAGGGGATCAAGTGAATGGGTCGACTGCCAGAGCGAATAATCCGGGCATAAGCGTTGCCCTCCGTCTCCAGAAGCAGTTGCATCTGGGACTTGAACTCCATGGGGGTTTGGTAAGGATTCGGCTTGACCCGCAGCAGTTTGTGCGCAGGATGATCCCTTAGTACGCGCTTCTCTGCACCAGCTTCATAAAGGCTGGTGGGCAGCATGCCCAAGCCGTTTCCAATCAAGGTCAGGCAACGCAATGCCGCCGTGTTGCGCAGCATTTTGGAGCTACCCCCAGACATACTGCCCCTGATGTATTCCAGCAGCGCCGGGTCATCAAGTCCAGAAAACGTCAACCCTTCCGCTGAAGCTGATGGGCGCGACTGTGTCTCTGGCTTTCGCCAGAATTTCAATTTCTCTAACATTTAGTCGTGCCCTATAAGAAGCGCAGGCCGCGTGATTCGTAGACCGATGGGCCTTTTACCTCTGGGTTTGCCGCCATCAGCGTGATCGAATTAAACATGGCCATCAATGGGTCAATCTTTCCGGTGCCTGAAGCCTGTTTGGTAATCAGCACTGCATTGCCAGATGGCACCACCTTTGCGTTGCTCACGCAGAACGCCATCAACGGCTGCGCGGCGTGCGTCATGTCACCAGCCGCCAGGGCGCGCTCAGCCACACCAATGGCGCCAGTCAGCTTCCAACCCTGCGTAATGCCAAAGATCAACTCTTCAGGTATGCCTGCATCCGTCAGCGCCTTTAGCACCACCTTGTGTGTGCGCTCTGGGTCAAGGCCGATTTGTGCCAGCAGACCCGTGTCATAGATCCGCTTGCACAACACTGCCAGTTGATCAATGTCTTCTGGTATCTCATTGATGATGACCAGATCGCCATCGACCTCAAAATCTCGATAGCGCGGTGCCAACTCTTTACGGCGCTCCAACCCAATCGGGTGGACCCAAGCTTTATTCCATTGCAGCCAGTGGTTTGACCGCTTCACACGCCCTGTAACTGAGAAGCCCAGCAAGTCATCCAAACCACCGCCATCAACACCAAGGGTGATCACTTCGCATTCCGCCAGAATGCGCTCCAGTGTGACTGTCTTGCTGCCTGTGGCCTCCCAGAAGTCAGCGCCAGTCCAGCGATCAGACCGTAGGTTCAGACCGATTTCTACATTCAAGTGTTTTGCCAAGAACTCCTTGAACTCGTTTTCCCCGCTGGCTTTGGCTTGGCCGTGCAGCTGCGTGATGCGCTCGATGTCCACGGACGCCCCCCAATTGGGGTTGGTCACATAGGCGTTTTTCAAGTTCTCATAGGCTTTGCTATCCAGCATGGCCTTGGGGAACTCATAGATCATCGGCAGGAACTTGCGGTCCTTGACGATGCCATCGCGCACATCACGGGCATATTTCAGCTTGGTCTTGAACACCCCGGCAGGCGGTTCGGCGGACTGCGTGGTGGCGTAGATCACAAAGCCCTCTGGGCGCGAGGCCAGGCCGCCCGTGGCCTCTAGCAGCATGTTGCTGGCCTTGGCTTGCTTGCCGAATTCGTGCAGTTCGTCCACAAAAACGAAGCTGGCCTTCTTGCCGGATACCGTGTCCGAGTCAGCCGCCACTACCTTCAGGGTCGCGCCAGTCTCCAGGTGGGTAATGGTGCGGAAATAGTCCTGCACCTTGAGCATGGCCGACAATTCTTCATCAGCCTTGATGAAATCCCGAATTGGCTTGTAGCTGTTGTCTGCAATTTCCTTCGTGGGCGAGAGGATCAGCAACTCGGCCGACTGGCGCCAGTTCATCAGCAGCGCCCCCAGCATGATGCCGGCCGCAATGGTGGATTTGGCATTCTTTTTGGACACCATGAGAAAGAACTCATTGATGTGCCTGCGACCCGTCTCAGGGTCTTCAGACCCAAACACCGTCATCACAAAGTCGCGTAACCATGGCAAAGAGGCATCACCCAGTTTTGGCTGACCAGCCACATCGGTCAGGATGAACTCACTGCAGAAAGCCCAAGCTTCTTCGGCCACACTTGGAAACAGCGGTGGACATGCAATCAGGCTTTCCCGCTGCACAATCCGGCGCTCCCAGTCGAGGCAGGCGGTAGACCATTCCATAAATCATCCAAACGTAAAAAAACCGCCTCGGTTGGCGGTTACAGCTTCTGGCCACCTGCGGCCACAAGTTTCGGCGGCTCTCTGCGGCCAAACTTTCCAGCGCCAGCAGCCTTGGCCTTTGCAGCAGCTTCTTCCTTCTTACCGCTGCTCTCGCCCTTCTTGGCAAATTCGAACGGCATCAGGGCCTTGGCCGATTCAATGCGCAGCTTCGGCTCCAGCATCACATCGTTCATCGCGGCCAGCAGGAATGCCCGCGGATCACGATGAGTCAATGCTGCAGACAGGTCAAACGCTGCCGCAATTTCATCAACATTCGTCTCAGACGGAGGCTGGTGTTCTGCATTGGCAGCCTTCGCAGCCTTCCTGGCCAAGTGGGCCAGCACATCCTTGTCTTTAGCCAAACGCGAGCCAGCCGCCGATGCCGATGCTGCGCTATACCCTGCCGCCATCGCCGCCAATTTGTTTGACTTGCCCGCCAACAAGGCTTCAGCGAACAGCCGCTTTTTTCCTGTTAGCGCCATAAACAATCCTTCGCGGCTTTAACACCGCTTTAACATCCCTTTAACATCTGACGAGTGCTTTAAAGTGAGCCAAACCCAATGCCAGCAAGGCTTACAGCCCGATTCTGGCCGTTGTTAAAGCTTTAACATATTTCAAAAACGGGGGGCATTTTTTGCGCGTGCGGAACAGTGCGGTCTAGGCCGCGAGGGGCTGCGAAGTTTTTACCACCCCCTCCCTAAGATGCGACCAACGCCGACCAGTCAGCAGCTTTCGCGGGTAGTAGCGACTCACGCCGTATTCAGCCGCGAGATCGGCATCGCTCTCACCCTTCCTTAGCCGCGCACATAACTCTTTAACCTGAGAGTCATTAAGCTTCCGTCTGTGAGCTCTCATGCCCTTGCCAAGGGTGCCGTGCCGGATGGCGTCTGCTGCATTGTCCTTGTGATCGCCCCATGCTATGTTGGCTGCCCTGTTGTCAGTGCTTACGCCGTTCAAGTGACGTGCCAGCGGCTTGTCACTTGGCGGCTCTCCATGGAAAGCCATGCACACCAGCCTATGCACGGGATGTCGGTGTCGTTGCCGCACACCATTCACCCGCACACTAATGGTGACGTGCATATACCCGTCTTTGTTGCGTTGCGATAAGACCCTTGTCTTGTCACCATTTTCAGAAAGAATGCTGCCGTCCTCGCTAGCAAAGTAGCCTGCGAACCCTGGGATTTGACGCATATAACCTCCGGCTTGCCGTTGGTGAAAGCAAGAAGCCCCTGCAGTGCGTCAACACTCAGGGGCTTCGTCTATTGAGCAGGCGCTTACCTGCTTGATCGGCTTTCTTCTCTCTGTTTGTCAGATGAATGGTGATGGGCACACAGTGGCGCCCAATTGCTTCGCCGCCAAAACAGCGACTGATCCCCACGGTGGGGAATGATGTGGTCCACCACCGTCGCCACTGTCACAAGCCCCTCTGCCTGGCACATCGCACATAGCGGGTGCTCACGAAGGAAAGCTAAGCGGGCTTGCTGCCACTTGTAGCCATAGCCGCGCTGGGTGCTGGTCATGCCTTCGGTGCGCCAGCTACCTGCTGCCATGGTGGGCACGCGCCTGGTGTCCAGCACCTGCAGCGTGGGCTTGAGGGTTTGGAGCTTAGCCACCGACCTGCGCCTCGATTAACGCTTGGATCTGCATGAGCAGTTTGGTTTGCTCGTTCTGTTCGGGCATATCAGCTCCACAAATAAAAAAACCCACCATAGTGGGCAGGTGCTGGTTTGGGCCAGCAAGGAGAGAACTCAACGTATTTAGCGGAAGCAGTCCGACAGACCACTTCCTTCTTCACGAATAAA
>JADMKK010000023.1 GCA_015478895.1 Comamonas sp.
CGAACCGGCACGCCTTGCGGCGGCGGATTTTGAGTCCGCTGCGTCTACCAATTCCGCCACCCGGGCAGTCATCAGTGCATGAGCGGAATTATGGCACATTTATGGGATGAAAAAAGAATATTCATCCATTGAAGCCGCAATCGGCTCCACCCCCTTGGTCGCTTTGCAGCGCATTGATGCGCAAGTCAACGCTGAGCGTGGGAACGTGCTGCTGGGTAAGCTGGAAGGCAACAATCCTGCGGGTTCTGTCAAGGATCGTCCGGCCCTGTCCATGATCCAGCGTGCGCAAGAGCGCGGAGAGATCAAGCCCGGTGATACGTTGATTGAGGCCACTTCTGGCAACACGGGTATTGCTTTGGCGATGGCCGCTGCCATCAAGGGCTACCGCATGATTTTGATCATGCCGGAAGACCTGTCGATTGAGCGCGCACAAACCATGAAAGCCTATGGTGCAGAGCTGGTGCTGACGCCCAAGAG
This sequence comes from Comamonas sp., assembly GCA_015478895.1. Taxonomy (GTDB): domain Bacteria; phylum Pseudomonadota; class Gammaproteobacteria; order Burkholderiales; family Burkholderiaceae_C; genus Comamonas. The sequence continues at coordinate 478 of JADMKK010000023.1, forward strand.
CGGCGGCATGGAATATGCACGGGACTTGGCCGATCAGATGGTGGCACAGGGCAAGGGTGTGGTGCTCGATCAGTTTGGCAACGAAGACAATCCGCGCGCGCATTACGAAACCACGGGCCCAGAGCTGTGGGAGCAGACCGGTGGAGAGATCACGCACTTTGTGAGCGCCATGGGTACCACCGGCACCATTACCGGTGTGGCGAAGTTCCTCAAGGAAAAAAATCCCAACATCAAGATCATTGGTGCTCAGCCTTCGGAAGGTTCACGCATTCCTGGTATTCGCAAATGGCCCGAGGAATATCTGCCCAAAATTTACGATGCCAGCTTGGTGGATGAACTGGTCTACGTGAGCCAGGACGACGCCGAAGACATGTGCCGCCGTATGGCGCGTGAAGAAGGGATTTTTGCGGGTATTTCGGCTGCGGGTGCATGCTGGGTCGCGCAGGAGATTGCCAAGCGCGAACAAAACGCCACGATTGTCTTTATCGTGTGTGACCGCGGTGATCGCTATCTGTCTACGGGCGTGTTTCCCGCGTAATTTGCGCTTCGATGCTAAAAAGGTCGCACGGGTTGCGACCTTTTTTTCGCCAATTTTGCTCTAAGAAAGCTTGTGTTATGAGCCAGGAAATGCGTTTTTGTCCCTGCTGTGCCTCTCCATTGCAGTGGGTGACCCAGCAAGAAGATGGTGGTCAGAAAGAGCGACTGCGTTGCCCGGCTTGTGACTGGACGCATTGGGGCAACCCGACGCCCGTGCTGGCAGCGGTGGTGGAAAACGATCAAGGCCAGGTATTGCTGGCGCGCAATGCGCTGTGGCAAGAAGGCATGTTTGGCCTGATCACCGGTTTTATGGAAGCGGGCGAATCGCCTGAGGCGGGCATTTGCCGTGAGGTGCACGAAGAAACCAGCTTGCGTGTGAAAGCGCTGCGGATTTTGGGCAGCTGGGAGTTCTTGCGGATGAACCAGGTGCTCATTGCTTACCACGTGCGTGTGGAGGGGCAAGTGCAACTTTCGCCCGAGCTGGTGGAATACCAGTGGAAAACGGCGCAGGAGGTGCGCTGCTGGCCTTCTGGGACAGGTTATGCCTTGGCGCATTGGGTGCGCAGCCAAGGTGTAGCGCCGCAGTTTGGCGCTTTCCGGCCCGGACAATCGCCAGAACCTGATGCTGAAAAGTGGCCGCCTCAGCCATGGAGCGAAGACGCGCGGTTTGTGCTGCCACCGAAGTGGTGAGCACTTTGCGCGCGTGTTTTTGTCATCCTCTTGGGCGCTGCAAGAGGCAGGCGCCTACAATGCAATCCGAATAAGGAATACATGCCATGGACATCCATAAGGAAATTGATACCCGCGGGTTGAATTGCCCGTTGCCCATTTTGAAAGCCAAGAAAGCCCTGGCTGAAATGGTGAGTGGCCAGCTGTTGAAAGTGGTGGCCACTGACACCGGGTCGCTCAAAGATTTTCAAGCGTTTGCCAAACAAACTGGTAATGAGCTGGTGCAGCAAGATACAGCGGGTAGCGAGTACATCCACATTTTGCGTCGCCGCTAAATAAAAACTATAGCTACTTGCCGTGAAAAGGCCTGCATTTGCAGGCCTTTTGTATGTCAAAACCAGTCAGCGCAACGGCTAAATGCTCAGGTTTTTGAGATAGTCGCGGAAATGGGCGCCTACATCTGCATGCTGTAGTGCCAGCTCGACGGTCGCTTCCAAGAAGCCTTCTTTGCTACCGCAGTCATAGCGCTTGCCAGCGTATTGGAAGGCGTAAACAGCTTCGTGCTGCATCAGGCGCTCAATCGCGTCGGTCAGTTGAATCTCGCCACCTACGCCTTGCGGCTGGTTGCGGATTTCGTCAAAGATACGCGGCGTCAACACATAGCGGCCTGCTACGCCCATGCGCGACGGCGCTTTCTCCGGCGCGGGCTTTTCCACGATTTGATCGACACGCATCAAGGGCCCGCCTGCGGATTCACCTTTCACGATGCCGTAGCGTTTGGTGTGCTCTAAAGGCACTTCTTGCACCGCCAGCAAGGAGCGGCCTTGCTTGCGGAAGGCTTCAGTCATTTGCTTCATCACGCCGGGGCCGCCTTGCTCGCCGCGCATCAGGTCGTCCGCCAGGATCACGGCGAAAGCTTCATTGCCCACCAGCGGTTCGGCGCACAGCACGGCGTGGCCCAAACCCAAAGAGCGTGGTTGGCGCACAAACAAGCAGTTCATATCAGCCGGTGCAATGCTGCGCACCAAGTCCAGCATGCCGTGCTTGCCGGCGCGCTCCAGCTCGTTTTCCAATTCGTAGGCCGTGTCGAAATGGTCTTCAATGGCGCGCTTGCTACGGCCCGTCACAAAAATCATGTCGCGGATGCCGGCTTCATACGCCTCTTCCACGGCATATTGAATCAGCGGTTTATCCACCACGGGCAGCATTTCCTTGGGCGATGCTTTGGTGGCGGGCAAAAAACGTGTACCGAGACCTGCGACAGGAAATACTGCCTTGCGGACTTGGGTAGGGCTGGACATGGGTCAATCCTCGTAGTTCAAAATGGAAAAAAGGCGCGGTGGTCCGCGCCTTTTGTCGATCAGCTCAAAGCATATCAGCCCAGGCGGGCCAGCTGCTCCTGAATGCGGGCCAAGGTGGCGCCAAATTCAGCCACACGCTTACGCTCTTGCTCCAGCACGGCGGCAGGCGCCTTGGCGCAGAAGCCTTCATTGTTCAGCTTGCCGTTGGCTTTGGCGATTTCACCTTCCAGGCGCTTGGCTTCTTTGCCCAAACGCGCTTTTTCGGCTTCTACATCCACTTCCACGAACAACGCCAAGCGAGCGTCGGCCACCACATTCACGGGCGCAGATTGCGCTTCGGCCTGCCAGGCTGCTTCGTTGTCGAAGACCTTGACATCGCTCAGCTTTGCCAAGTTTTTGAGGACCGCCGCATTGGTGTGCAGGAAATCCGCGGCTTCGGCGCTGTCACCCATGGCCAGCAAAGGCAGGCGCAGGGCAGGCGAAACGCCCATTTCACCGCGCAGCGTGCGGCAGGCGTCGACCATGGCCTTGATGCGGCCGACGTAAGCGTTGGCTGCCTCGTCGATCTTCTCGGGTTGTGCCTCAGGGTAGGCAGCGACAGCAATCGAGGCGCCTTCGCGACCCGCCACGGGGGCGACCTTTTGCCACAGCTCTTCCGTGACGAAAGGAATCACGGGGTGGGCCAGACGCAAGATGGTTTCCAGCGTGCGAATCAGTGTGCGGCGTGTGGCGCGTTGCTGGGCTTCGCTGCCGGTCTGGATTTGCACCTTGGCAATTTCCAGATACCAATCGCAGAACTCATTCCAGACAAAGTCATAAATAGTGTTGGCGACGTTATCCAGACGGTACTCGGCAAAGCCCTTGGCCACTTCAGCTTCGACTTTTTGCAGTTGCGAGACGATCCAGCGGTCGGGCTGGCTGAACTGCAGATAGCCACCGGCGCAGTCAGCGGCCGTGTGGTCTTGCAGGCCGCAGTCAAAGCCTTCGCAGTTCATCAACACAAAGCGCGAGGCGTTCCACAGCTTGTTGCAAAAGTTCCGGTAGCCCTCGCAGCGCTTGCTATCAAAGTTGATGGAGCGGCCCAGCGATGCCAGCGCGGCAAAGGTAAAGCGCAGCGCATCCGCACCGTAGGCGGGAATGCCTTCGGGGAATTCTTTTTGCGTGTTCTTGCGCACGGCAGGCGCGGTTTCGGGCTTGCGCAGGCCGGTGGTGCGTTTTTCCAGCAAGGGTTCGAGCGAGATGCCGTCGATCAGATCGACTGGGTCCAGCACATTGCCTTCGGATTTGGACATCTTCTTGCCCTGCGCATCGCGCACCAGACCGTGGATGTAGACATGCTTGAACGGCACACGCCCGGTGAAGTGCGTGGTCATCATGATCATGCGCGCCACCCAGAAGAAGATGATGTCGTAGCCCGTCACCAGCACCGAAGACGGCAGGTACAGGTTGAAGTCATCGTCGGCCGCGTCGGTCTGGTTGGGCCAGCCCATGGTGCTAAATGGCACCAGAGCGGACGAATACCAGGTGTCCAGCACGTCGGCATCGCGGCGCAGTGTTTTGCCGGGGGCTTGGGCTTGGGCATCCGCTTCATTTTTGGCCACGTAGACTTTGCCATCTTCGTCGTACCACGCCGGGATCTGGTGGCCCCACCACAGCTGGCGCGAGATGCACCAGTCTTGGATGTTGTTCATCCACTGGTTGTAGGTGTTGACCCAGTTTTCGGGCACAAACTTCACATCGCCGGAGGCCACGACGTCGATTGCTTTTTGTGCGATCGACTTGCCGGTGGGGTCTTGCTCGCTGACCTTGTTCATGGCCATAAACCATTGGTCAGTCAACATGGGCTCAATCACCTGACCGGTACGGTCGCAGATCGGCACCATCAGCTTGTGCTTTTTGATCTCGACCATCAGGCCGATTGCTTCCAGGTCGGCCACGATGGCTTTGCGGGCCACGAAACGGTCCATGCCGCGGTACTTCTCGGGCGCTTCGTCGTTGATCTTGGCGGTCAGCGTGAGCACCGTGATCATCGGCAGGTTATGGCGAAGTCCGACCTGGTAATCGTTTTGGTCGTGCGCAGGGGTGACCTTGACCACACCGGTGCCGAATTCCTTGTCCACATAGTCGTCGGCAATGATCGGAATCTGGCGGCCGACCAAAGGCAAGGTCACGCTCTGGCCGATCAGGTGCTTATAACGTTCGTCTTCAGGGTGGACCATCACGGCCACGTCGCCCAGCATGGTTTCAGGGCGCGTGGTGGCGACCACCAAGTTGCCTTCGCCGCTGGTCAAGGGGTAGGCGATATGCCACAGGCTGCCGTCTTTTTCCTGGCTTTCCACTTCCAGGTCCGATACCGCCGATTGCAGCACGGGGTCCCAGTTCACCAGGCGCTTGCCACGGTAGATCAGGCCTTGCTCGTACAGCTTGACGAAGGTGTCTGTGACGACGGACGACAGCTTATCGTCCATGGTGAAGTACTCGCGGCTCCAGTCCACGGTATCGCCCATGCGGCGCATCTGCGTGGTGATGGTGTTGCCGGACTTTTCCTTCCACTCCCAGATTTTCTTGGTGAACTCGTCACGGCCCAGGTCATAGCGACTCACACCTTGCGCTTGCAATTGGCGCTCCACCACGATCTGTGTGGCGATACCGGCGTGGTCGGTGCCGGGAATCCAGGCGGTGTTAGCGCCTTTCATGCGGTAGTAGCGGGTCAACGAGTCCATGATGGTCTGGTTGAACGCGTGGCCCATGTGCAGCGTACCGGTCACATTGGGTGGCGGCAACTGGATGGCGAAGTTGTTGCCAGCGGCCGCCGCTTCAGCACTGGGCTTGCCCGTGCCGCGGTAGCCCGCATTGCCGTAGCCGCGTTTTTCCCATTCGGGGCCCCAATGGGCTTCTAATGCGGCGGGTTCGAAGGATTTGGACAGGCTGTTCAGACCTGGCTGGGCAATGTTTTCACTCATGGCGTTTTCGCAAATGAAAACGGCATCCTGCTGGGATGCCGTCTGTGGGCTGTTGGCTGAAAGGACGGATTAGCTGTGATTTTACCGACCCAGCCCAACGATAGGGCCGGTGGGGCATTGTTTAGAGTCAAATTGGCTGCTAGCCCTTATGTATAAAGGGCTAGCAGCTATTCTTTAAAGAGTGTTTTGCAGTGCAGCCTGTCGCCATGCATGGGCGGCTGCGGCCTTGTCTTCGCGCTGCTCTGCCAAAACGCCGAGCGCTTTCCAGGCGCTGGAGCGCAGGGGCGCATCGTTCAAACGCGGCAAGGCTGCTTGCAGCAACTGTTCCGCTTTGCCCCACAACTGTCGTTGTGCACAGGCCATGCCGGCCAAGTATTGCAGGCGGGGCTCTTGCGGTGCTGCGCGTTGGGCACTTTCAATGCGGCGCAGCCAGTTGCTGTCTAGTTCATCCATCGCTTGTTGCAAGCCACTGAACAAACGCAGTGTCTGCGTGCTGGTCAGCGTCTCAGGCGCATGCAAAAACTGCTCCCAGACCGGCAACAACCACTCGCGTGCAATCGCGTGGTCACCTTCCAGTGCCACCATTTTTTGTACACCTGCCAAAGCGATGTTGGTGGTCGTGCGGTCGCTCTCAGGCAGGGCAGACCACAGGCGCTGCAGTTGGTCAGGGTCGTGCGTGTGTTGAATTTGCTCCAGCAACAAGCCGCGGGTGATGCTGCGGGCCGCGTCTGGTGACAGGCCGCCATGCTTGGCCAATAAGCGGGCGGTATCCAGTGCCGATTGTGTTTGGTTGGCCAAGCGGCTGGCTTTGAGCTGAATGCGTAACGCCATGGTGCGGCGTGCAGCACCGGGCGGTAATTGCGCTAAACGCTGCAGTGCTTGCTGCGGGTCTCGGTCATCCAGTGCCCAGCGCGCCGCACGCATTTGTGCGCCCTCGCGAACTTCTTGCTGTTGCAAGCTGCCGTTGACGGGAGCGGCTTCCAGTGCTTGGTCGTAATGTTGGTCACGGGCCAAGGTATCACGCAGTGCGTGAGCGCTGTCGGCAATCAGCATGTGCGCAATGGCGCGCAAACTGGCGTCTTGTGGGGCGTGGGCGTGCTCCGCACGCAACTCATCGCTGAGCTTGAGCAAGGTGTGCGCGGATTTGCGTGCACGCACATAGCGGCCCGCTTGCAGGTGCGAAAAGCTCTCCACCATTGCCTGGTACAGACTGCGTTCTTTTTGCTGCTGGCGCCAGCGTTTGGCATGCTGAGGAAGCATCACCAAGGCTGAAAAAGCGCGCAGCGCTGCATAAATCACTGCGAACAAGGTGGCGAGCAAGAGCAGCACCATGTTCAGTGAAAGATCGACACGGTAAGGGTGCCAGAACAGTGTGACGATGCCTTGGTTATTGCCTGCAAACAAGGCCACGGCAACGGCCAGCCCGAACAGGCCAACAAACCAGAGTGCTGCGCGCATCATGGTGCGGTTCCTTTCGGTGCTTACAAGCCAGAGGCAGCGGTAGACAGCGCTGACAATGTTTCGTCCAGCGAAGGCTGCTGTGTGGCCTGCATATGTGTTTGCAATTGGCTCAGGACCGCTTGGGCCTGGTGCGTGCGACGGGAGTTCTGGTCAAAATACTTGGCCAGCGACGCTTGTGCCGTGGCTACGTCTGCGCGCGCTGCCTCGAACTGGCGGGCCAGTACGGCCAAGCGTGCGTTGAGCAACTGGAGCTTGAGGTTCTCACGAAGAAAGAATGCTTGCTCTGGCGCTACCAGCATGGCATCTGCATGTTCAATCCGGCTTACGCGCAGTAGTTCATGGGATTCAGCCTGTACGGCCTGCCAGATTTTTTGGCTCCACTGCGTCCACCACAGCCACTGCGTGGGTGTTGTTGCCGTCACCGAGACGACGGATTCTGCCGCTGCACTGCTGTGGCGCTGGGGCTGGCGCAAATGTGAAGGTGTAGGCGCACTGTTTTGAATGCTCATGCTGTCCACCAAACGCACCACATCATCAAGCCGTGCCAAGAGGCTGGCAGTATCAGTGACGGCGGCTTTGGTCAGGCGCTCCAAGTCACGCTCGAGTGCTCTTTGCAGCGGAAGTAAGCGCGGCTGCAGAGCACGCTCTACGCGTTTGATGCTGCTTTGCAGGGTGGCCACCAAAGGCTCCGTGCTGCCCGTCAGCTGAGCTTGCTGTTGTGCCATGCGCACGGCAGACTCGATATCTACCACTAAGGTTTCATCGCGCGAACGCGTGAGGTTCTGTATCAGCGCATCCAGTTGGCCGCGCTGCAAACTCACTTCATTGACACGCGCTTCAAGGACTGAGACCTTGGCGAAAGCATCGCGCACCAGATCGTGCGCTTCGCGCGACAACATACGGGCTTCTACAGCTTGTGTATTGGCATCTTGAACTTGCTGGGCCAGTTGCTCTTGCATTCCCCCTACTTTTTGCCAAAGCAGGAGGCTGCAGCCTAAACCGGCAGCTCCGATAAGCAGTGAGAGCCAGGTCCATCCAGGTGCTGCAGGGCGAGGGGTTTGCCTCGTTGATGCAGACTCTTCAAATGGAATGGCTTGCGATGAAATAGAAGCGCCTTCAGAGGTCATGCAATGATTTTATCGAGGCAGCCACTGCATGCAGTGTTGGTTTGGTGTCAATCACACAGCCAAAACCCTGCTTTCGGGCCTGCTCGGCAATCCTTGGGTGTGTGACCAGCGCAGTATGGTTTTTCCAAGAACTTTGTTTTGCACAACTTACCAAATTTTGCAGGCACTCAGAGCTGCTAAAGAGCCAGATCGCAGATTGGGTGCGCAATTGGCAAATAGCTTGTTGCAGTGCCAGTGTCGCTTCAGGTGCTGAGCGCTCGTACACCGGCGCAAAGTCCACTTTCGCCCCTCGATGCCGGAGTTGCTCTGACAACCACTGTCTTCCATGGCCAGTGGGACTGCTCTCAGGCTCCGGTGTGCTGCCACGCACAATCAAAATTCTTGAGTGCGCGTGAACTTGCTGCTGTACTTGGTTCCAGAGCGCTTCAGAGTCAAACTGCTCGGCATCTTGACGTGGCTGATCAATGTTCGCAGCCGTGAAGCCTGCTGTGAGCAAGGCTTGGGCCGTCCCTGGCCCCGGAGCCCATAGGCGTGAAGCAGGGTTCAAGCTAAGGCTTTGCTCGTTCAAGCGCTGCATAAAGTAACGCACAGCATTGCCGCTGACAAACATGAGGGCGCTGTAGCCATGCAATTGGTTCAGCGCAGCTTGTACGTTGGCTTGAGCCACTGCATTTTGGGTAGAGCGAATCTCCATCATAGGAACACAGGCCGCAATGTGTCCTTCTGCCTGAAGTTGCTGCACCCAAACAGTTGCCTCGGGCTGGGGGCGAGTCACAACAATGGGGCGCATGGCAGTGTTTCAGGCGTTGCTACCAATTTTTGCACCATTGGCCTGAAGTTGGGCTGCGACTTCGGTGCCCAGTGCTTCAGCTTGCTCCAAGGTGGTAACGCTGGCGTGCTGTCGAACACGCACTAACGGTTGAACGCCTTCTGGGTCTCCCCAAGCGGCTTCTAAACACATGAATTCACCCTCAAAAACAGCATGGGCGGCCAGTGGTACCGAGCAGCTGCCCCCCATGCCACGACTTACTGCGCGCTCAGCGGCTACGCGAAGCCAAGTGGGCATGTGGGCCAATGGAGCCAGTGCTTGGGCCAAATCTTGGCGGTCCGAACGGATTTCTATGCCCAAGGCGCCTTGGCCTGCTGCAGGCAACATGGTTTTAGGATCGAAGATAGTGCGGATGCGGTCTTGCATCTTCAAACGCTTCAGACCTGCGGCAGCCAGCACGATGGCGTCGTATTGGCCCTCGTCGAGCTTGCGCAAGCGAGTGTCGAGATTGCCGCGCAAAGGCTCAATCTTCAAATCAGGGCGCAGCGCTTGCAGCAGCACTTGGCGACGCAGGCTGGAAGTGCCCACCACGGCCCCTTGGGGCAAAGCATTGAGGTCGTTGTACTTGGGAGAAACAAACGCATCATGCGGATCTTCTCGCTCCATGACGCAAGCGAGTGCAAAACCTGCAGGCATGTCCATGGGCACGTCTTTGAGTGAATGCACCGCAATGTGGGCACGGCCTTCTTCCAGCGCCACTTCCAATTCTTTGACGAACAGACCTTTGCCGCCAACTTTAGAGAGTGTGCGATCCAGAATTTGATCCCCCTTCGTGGTCATGCCCAGCAGTTGCACGCTGTGTCCACGTGCTTGCAGCAAGGATTGGACGTGCTCTGCTTGCCACAAGGCCAAGCGGCTTTCACGGGTTGCGATAACGATAGTGGAAGAGGGGGTTTCAACAGTCATGACGTCCAATGGGTGCTATCTGGTCTTCAAATTAACAGGCGATGCTAGCATGCTGTGTTCCCATAGAAACGGGTTGGAGTATTCAGAAAAATGACTGCATCGATAAAGAAAGACAAGAATCAAATAGCGGCACCAGTGCAAGCGAAAGGCGTGCGCAAAAATGATAAAGATCAGCCGTTGATTGATGACATCCGATTGCTGGGCCGGATTCTGGGCGACATCATCCGCGAGCAAGAAGGTGCACCCGTTTATGAGTTGATTGAGCAAGTGCGTCAGTTGTCGGTGAGCTTTCGCCGTGACCATGACCATGAAGCGGACAAGGCGCTTAAAAAACTGCTCAAGGGATTGAGCACAGATCAAACCGTGAGTGTGATTCGTGCATTTACTTACTTCTCGCACTTGGCCAACTTGGCAGAAGACAGGCACCACATTCGCCGTCGTGCCGTGCATGAACGGGCGGGCAACACCCAGGAAGGCAGTGTTGAAGTTGCGCTGTCGCGCTTGCGCTGGGCGGGCATCACCCCGGATGAAATTGTTCAGACGCTGGCGCAGGCCTATGTTTCTCCTGTATTGACGGCCCACCCTACCGAGGTGCAGCGTCAGAGCATTTTGCAAGCAGAGCGAGATATCGCAGGCTTGCTTGTCGCACGTGATGACATCGTAGACCGAGCGCAATTGTTTAATAGCACCAAGGATGCATTAACGCCCAGAGATCTGGCCTGCAATGAGGCTTTGCTGCGCGCACGGGTCGCGCAGCTTTGGCAAACACGTTTGTTGCGCTACTCCAAGCTGACCGTCGCAGACGAAATTGAAAACGCCCTGAGCTATTACGAATCCACCTTTTTGAGCGAAGTGCCCAAGCTGTACGCTGCTTTGGAGGAGTCCCTGGAAGGACGCTCTGTACACAGTTTTTTGCGCATGGGGCAATGGATTGGCGGTGATCGCGATGGCAACCCCAACGTCACTGCGCAAACTTTGGAGTTGGCACTGCGCCGGCAAAGTGATGTGGTGCTGCGCCACTATCTCACCGAAGTGCATTATTTAGGGGCGGAGTTGTCGCTGTCTGCGCGTTTGGTGGACGTGTCTCCAGCTATGCAGGCTCTGGCCAATGCATCACCGGACAGCAACCCACATCGGCAAGATGAGCCTTATCGCCGTGCGCTGACTGGTGTGTATGCGCGTTTGGCCGCAACCTTGGAGTATTTGACAGGAGGACAGGCCGCGCGGCATGCAGTGGCGCCCCAGAATCCATACGCCAATGCGCAGGAGTTTTTGGCCGAGTTGCACACGATTGATGCTTCTCTGCGTGCTCACCATGGCGCGGCTTTGGCAGTCCAACGCCTCAATCCACTCATGCGCGCAGTGCAGGTTTTTGGTTTTCATCTGTCAACGGTGGATTTGCGTCAAAGCTCCGACAAACACGAAGCCGTAATGGGCGAACTGCTGGAAATTGCTCAAGTTGAAACTGCGTATGCCAGCTTGGCGGAAGCCGACAAGTGCGCGCTGCTGACACGCTTGCTCAAGGAGGCGCGGCCACTGCGTGTGGTCGGCGCTGTGTACTCAGAGCTGGCGCGCAGTGAGATGGCCATTTTCGAGATGGCGCGTGAGATGCGAGCGCGCTACGGCAGTGAGGCGGTGCTGCACTACATCATCAGCCATACAGAGACCGTCAGTGATCTGCTGGAGGTTCTGCTGCTACAAAAGGAAGTAGGCCTCATGCAGGGCACATTGGAGCAAGTCGATGCCAAGGCCGACTTGATCGTTGTGCCGCTGTTTGAGACGATTGAGGACTTGCGTGCCTCGGCGGACATCATGCGTGCCTACTATGCCGTGTCAGGCATTGCTGGGCTGGTGCAGCGCTCTGGTGCGGTGCAAGACATCATGTTGGGCTATAGCGATAGCAACAAGGATGGCGGCATCTTCACCAGCAACTGGGAGCTGTACCAAGCAGAGCTGGCATTGGTCGAGGTGTTTGATAGTTTGAGCGAGCAGCACGGTGTGCGTCTGCGAATGTTTCATGGCCGCGGTGGCACTGTGGGGCGTGGAGGCGGGCCTAGCTATCAAGCCATCTTGGCGCAGCCTCCTGGCACCGTGCGCGGGCAAATTCGTTTGACCGAGCAAGGGGAGGTGATTGCATCGAAATACGCCAACCCTGAGATTGGACGTCGCAATCTAGAAACATTGGTTGCTGCCACTTTGGAAGCGACATTGCTACAGCCGACGAAATCTGCCACCAAAGCATTTCTGGCGGCTGCGGAGATGTTGTCACAAGCCAGCATGGCATCGTACCGAAAGCTCGTATATCAGACGCCGGGATTTTCAGACTATTTTTTTAGCGCCACACCGATTCGAGAGATCGCGGAACTCCATATCGGATCACGCCCTGCTTCGCGCAAGGCGACACAAGCTATTGAGGACTTGCGTGCCATTCCGTGGGGCTTTAGCTGGGGACAGTGTCGCTTGACCCTGCCTGGTTGGTATGGCTTTGGCTCTGCGGTAGAAGCATTTGTGGAGGCAGAGGGTGAAGATCCCAAGCGTCAGATGGCGTTGCTGCAAAAGATGTATCGCCAATGGCCTTTCTTTCGCACGCTGCTGTCTAACATGGACATGGTGCTGGCCAAAAGCGACTTGGCACTCGCTTCACGTTACAGCGAACTGGTGAGCGACGCTCGATTACGTAAGCGAATTTTTTCTACGATTGAAGCGGAATGGTTGCGCACGGCAGATGCGTTGGCGCGTATCTCGGGGGAAAAAGATCGCCTGGCAGGAAATCCTGCGCTGGCCCGCTCGATTCGCCACCGTTTCCCCTACATCGATCCGTTGCACCACCTGCAAGTCGAACTGGTACGGCGTTGGCGTGAGGGTCAGACGGACGAGCGCCTCAAGAATGGCATTCACATTTCCATTAACGGCATTGCTGCTGGCTTGCGCAATACGGGCTAAAAAGAAAAAAGGGCCTGCGTCGTAATGATGCAGGCCCGGTCTCCTCCGCTCTGGTGGACCAGAGCATTCCTCGTTGTTTGTTTCCACCCAGGTGCATGACTGCACAGAGTTGATGTGTAGATTGTAGGAATGAAAAGCGTTGCCAGGTAGGTTTGTTGTTAAATTAAATAAAAGATGTCTTATATAAAACATCTTTTCTTTTGATGTTAAAAGCTGGTTCGTTGAAATTTTCAATTTATTTAAGTTATTGTTTGATATGTTTATTTTTGTTTTTTGTAATTTTTGAAAAATAGAAATTTTTTATTTATGCTTGCAATAGTTGATGAGCATCATCGGGATTTTTCAAAGGGTTATGTCATCGCTGGTGCGTGTTTCGTGCAACTTGCTTTGACGAACATGGACGATGACATCTAAACCCACCAGTTCTAACGTCGGAGGAAGTACAGGCCTGGGCATGCTGTGCAACATTGCTGGTGGTAGGTCTTCCAGTAAACCTGTGTCCTCATGGTAGAGGTGTGAATGCACATCGGTGCGCGAGTCATAAATCGTGCGCTCGCTATCTAAACGCAGGGCACGTAACAAGCCTTTTTCCACGAACAAGGGCAGCGAGTTATAGACCGTGGCGCGAGACAGGCTGGGTAGCAAGGTGCGTGCTGCCTGCAAGACCTCATCTGCCGTGCAGTGCACAGCCTTATGGAGTAAGACCTGAGCGATGGCCAGCCTTTGCGGTGTGGGCTGAATGCCTGCATCACGTAGCAGCGATTCAAAATGAGCGGGGCAAGAAGCCTTGGTAACTTTCTCTGTGGCATGCATATGCGCCCTTCAGTGGGGGATGCCAAAACGAAAACGCAAAAAGTGTTCAATTACTTTTTGCGAAGCGGGGTGGCAGCCATCACACAGTTTTGTTGCTGTGATGGCTGCAGGTGCAGCGGACTATCTGCCCGAAGAATTACTTCTTCTTTTCAAACGGCTCAGGGCGTGGGGTGCTGTCGCTGGAAGGCGGCAAGATAGGCATTTGCAACTGAGGTTGCTCGCCCGTCAAAGTCTTCAAGAAAGCCACAATTTTGGCGTTTTCTTCTGGGCTGAAGTTCTTGCCCAACTGCACGCGGCCCATGGTGTCTACAGCTTGAGACAGCGTATCTGCAGCACCGTCGTGGAAGTAGGGGTAAGTCAGTTCAACGTTGCGCAGGGTAGGCACTTTGAAGTTGAAACGATCCGCGTCTTTGCCCGTCACCGCAACGCGGCCTTCGGCATCATTGTTGGTCTTGTAGGGCTCCACGACACCCATGCGCTGGAAGGAGTTGCCACCCACGGCCGCACCGTTGTGGCAAGCCACGCAGCCGCTGTCGCGGAACAGGGCATAGCCTTCCAACTCGGTTTTGCTCAAAGCCTTTTGATCGCCCTTGAGCCATTTGTCAAAGCGCGAGTTTGGCGTAACCAAGGTTTCCTCAAAAGCAGCAATCGCATCGGTCACTTGGTCGATGTTGATCTTGTCTTTTTTGAATACTTGCTGAAATTCTGCTTGGTAGCCAGGGATGGAGTTGAGCATATCCACGGCCAGTTCGTGGGTGAATGCCATCTCGCCAGGGTTGGCGATTGGACCGCCTGCTTGCTCTTTCAGTGTGCCGGCACGGCCGTCCCAGAACTGTGCGACGTTCAGGCTGGAGTTCAGTACGGTGGGCGAGTTGATGGGGCCTTCTTGCCAGTTGTGGCCAATGGAAGTCTTCAAATTATCGCTACCACCCATCGACAGGTTATGGCAGGAGTTGCAAGAAATAAAGCCCGACTTGGACAGGCGTGGATCAAACCACAGCTTTTTGCCCAGTTCAACCAATGCAGGGTTGGTGATTTTGGGTGCCACTAACGGTGAAATAGGTTCGTTATTGGGTTGCATAGCCCAGCTGGGGGCAGCGGCAAAACCGGCAACAACCATCGCAGCAGCAACGAGAGGACGCAGTGTGAGTTTCATGAAGGCTCCTGAGCACTTGTTTTTTTGAATGCATACCAGCTTGCTTGTGGAAAAGCGGCTGGCACGACCATCAGTGCTTGCAGGCCGTAGGGCCTTGCGTGCGCTGTCTGTGTTTACGCCGCCGGAGAGCGGTTTGGACTCAGTCTAGATGGTGGAAACATTTCACTGCATCTTGAAACATCTGATATTGCGCAGCATCAACTGAATGTACGTGGCAGGTTTTTGCAATGGGGTTTTTGCGGATGCTTGGGCAGGTAGAACGACATACAAGGAATTGCCTTTTTTCCAAAAGGCGTAGATGTATGGCCACTATTGGCAGGGAGACCACCAACAATGACAAGTCCGTTCAATCAGTACCTGGATCGCAATACGGCGAATTTCGCTGCCCTCACGCCTTTGAGCTTTATTGAGCGGACAGCCAGCATTTATCCAGAGCGCCTTGCGGTAGTGCATGGCAATTTGCGCCAGACGTGGAAGCAGACCTATACGCGTTGCTGCCAGCTGGCGAGCAGTTTGCAGCAAGCCGGCATTGGCAAAAATGACACCGTAGCGGTGATCTTGCCCAACACGCCACCGATGGTGGAGGCGCATTTCGGCATTCCGATGGCCGGCGCGGTGCTCAATACCTTGAACACGCGGCTGGATGCCGAAGCGCTGGCATTCATGCTTGATCACGGTGAGGCCAAGGCGCTGATTGTGGATCCTGAATTTGCGCCGGTGATCGAAAAGGCCCTGAAGCTGCGCAGCAGCAAAACGCCCTTGCTGGTGATCCAGGTGGAAGATGCTTTGTACGGCGATGCAGCGTTACAGGTGGGTAGTTGCAGCTACGAAGACTTTGTGGCCCGGGGCGATGCCAACTTTGCGTGGGAAATGCCCGAGGACGAGTGGGATGCGATTGCGCTCAATTACACCAGTGGCACCACCGGCAACCCCAAAGGCGTGGTGTATCACCACCGGGGTGCGGCGATGAACGCCATCAGCAATGTGCTGGAGTGGGACATGCCCAAGCACAGCGTGTATTTGTGGACGCTGCCCATGTTCCATTGCAATGGCTGGTGCTTTCCCTGGACGGTGGCAGCCCGCGCGGGTGTCAACGTATGTTTGCGCCGGATGGATGCCAAGGCAGTTTTTGATGCCATCCGCGAGCACGGTGTCACACATTATTGCGGCGCACCCATCGTGCAGTCATTGCTCGTGAATGCGGACGACGCTCTCAAGCAAGGAATACCGGCGGGCGTCAAGGCGATGGTGGCTGGGGCAGCGCCACCTGCCTCCATGATTGAAGGCATGGAGGCGATGGGTTTTGACCTCACCCATGTTTATGGACTCACCGAAACTTATGGCCCGGCCACGGTCTGTGCCAAGCATGAGGCATGGGGCGAGCTGGATATTGGAGAGCGCGCCCGGTTAAATGCCCGCCAAGGCGTGCGCTACCACCTGCAGCGCGACGTGCGCGTGATGGATCCTGAAACGCTGGAGCCGGTGCCCGCTGACGGCAGCACCATGGGCGAGATCATGTTTCGCGGCAACATCGCCATGAAGGGCTACCTGAAGAACCCGCAAGCGACCGATGACGCTTTTCGTGGCGGCTGGTTTCACAGTGGTGATCTGGCGGTGCAATACCCCGATGGTTATATCCAGATCAAGGATCGCAGCAAGGACATCATTATCTCGGGTGGAGAAAACATTTCCTCGATTGAAGTAGAAGATGTGCTCTATCGCCACCCCGCCGTGCTGGCCGCTGCGGTGGTTGCCAAGCCCGATGCCAAGTGGGGCGAGACCCCGTGTGCGTTTCTGGAGATCAAAACGGCAGCCCAGGTGACAGAGCAAGACATCATTGCCCACTGCAAGCAGCATTTGGCCGGTTACAAAGTGCCGCGCAGGGTGGTGTTTGGTGAGCTGCCCAAGACGAGTACAGGCAAGATTCAGAAGTTTGAACTGCGCAAGCAGGCCGCAGCAGACGCTTCATAAAAAGTAGCTGTATGCCTTTGTATATCAAGGGTTTAAAGCATTTTTTGCTCTGAAATCCTTTAAATACTAGGGCAAGGTGCTATGAAAAAAGCGCAGGTCAGGCCTGCGCTTTTGCGTGGAAGGTGGGCCTTGCCGCCGCCACCTGACCTCAGAAAGAGGGGTTGGCGATTACTTCCAGTATTGGCACTTGGTTTCTTCCTTGGTGGTCCAGACCTGGTCGGCAGGCAGTTTTTTCACAAGCTTGTAGTAATCCCAGGTGCCTTTGGATTCAGCAGGAGATTTCACCTCCATCAGGTACATATCGTGGGCGTAGCGGCCATCGGGTCGGATGTAGCCTTTGCCAAAGAAATCGTTCATCTCGGTGGATTTCCACGCGGCCATCACTTTGTCGGCATCGAGCGTACCGGCTTTTTCCACGGCTTTCAGATAGTTCCAGGTGGCGGAGTAATCGGCTGCCTGAATTTCGCTGGGACGGCGCTTGGTTTTGGCCATGAATTTGTCGGCAAATTTGCGCGATGCATCGTCCAGGTCCCAGTACCAGCTGGTGGTGAACTGCAGGCCTTCCGTGTTGCGAACACCCAGGCTGTGGATGTCGCTAAAGAAGATCAGCAAGCCTGCCAGCTTCATATCTTTGGTCACGCCAAACTCTTTGGCGGCCTTGATGGAGTTGACCGTGTCGCCGCCTGCATTGGCCAGACCCAGAATTTGCGCTTTGGAATTTTGCGCCTGCAGCATGAAGCTGGAAAAATCGGACGCATTGAGCGGCGTTTTCACAGAGCCCATGACCTTGCCGCCATTGGCTTCGACGATTTTGGTGGTGTCTGCTTCCAGCGCATGGCCAAAGGCATAGTCGGCTGTCAGAAAGAACCAGTTTTTGCCGCCGTTGTCCACCACGGCCTTGCCCGTGCCTTTGGCCAGAGCCACGGTATCGAAAGCGTAGTGAACAACGTACGGACTGCACTGCTCATTGGTCAGCACCGAGGTGCCTGCGCCGTTGTCGACAAAGACGCGTTTTTTCTCGGTGGCCACTTTGGCCATGGCCAGCGCCGTCGCGGAGTTGGTGCCGCCAAACACGAGACTGATCTCTTGCTGGTCAATCCATTCGCGGGCCTTGCCGGCGGCGATGTCGGCTTTGTTCTGGTGATCGGCCGACATCAGCTCGATGGGCTTGCCCAGCACCTTGCCGCCAAAGTCATCAATCGCCATCTGGATGGCGGTTGCGCCGTGTTTGCCTTCCACGTCGGCGTACAGGCTGGACATGTCGGTGATGAAGCCGATCTTGACCTTCTCAGGCTCTTTAAATTGTGCGTGGGCAGCCGTGCTGAGCATGCCCAGTGCGCAAAGTGCCAAAGAGATCGGGTGCAGGACGTGGCGCATGGGAAACCTTCTGACTGTATGGGTGAAACAAGACTGTCAGCGTGCCTTTGTGGCGCGAGGTTTCCAAGTGGGGCCATCCTAGTTAGGAATTACCTTGAGAATGCAGGTTTGTCCGCAGCTTGGAAGGCCGATATCCGGTTATCGCGCTGGCGTGAGGGGCTGCGCTTCGCCGGGCGCAAGTTCCGGGGTAGGTACAACGGACAGCTGCACCACCTGGGGTACGGTGCCGGTACGTGCAGCCGCCACTTCTTGGCCCAGATCATTCACAGCCAAGGCGTAATAACTCGACCAGTTATAGCGTGTGATGGTGTAGAAGTTTTGGGTGCCCACGGTGTAGCTGGGGGCGTCGTCGCCATTGCGCAGTTCCACCAAGGCCAGTGGCCCGGCGTGCTGCATGCCGTCTTGCGGCACCACGCCCAGTTGTGCCATTTGGCTCGCGCTGAAGGTGGGCCGGATGTCCGGGGCGAGCAGAGTCGGTAAATCCAGCGCTTCCAGATTGAAGGCCGGCGCATACCAGACAGGCTGGCCACTGACCCAGCCGTGGGCCTTGAAGTAGTTGGCAACCGAACCAATCGCATCGGCAGCGCTGTGGAACAAGTCAATGCGGCCATCGCCGTCAAAGTCCACCGCCCACTTGCTCCAGCTGCTGGGCATGAACTGGCCCAGCCCCATTGCTCCCGCGTAGCTGCCGCGTGGCTGGGTGGTCGGCGTGCCTGCCTGGTGCATCATCACTAAGAAGTGCTCCAGCTCGCCCTGGAAATAGCGCTGGCGCTCTGCTGCTTTGGGGTGGGCTTGGGGGAAATCAAACGCCAAGGTGGCCAGGCAATCGAGCACGCGCAAATTACCCATGTTCTGACCATAGATGGTTTCCACTCCAATGATGCCGACCACCATCTCTGGCGGAACACCATACATAGCTTGTGCGCGCTCCAGTGTGACTGCGTTGTCGTTCCAGAACTTCACCCCTGCACGAATGCGGATGGGATCAATAAAGCGGCTGCGGTAGTTGCCCCAGTCGCGCGCGGTGGTCGTGGTTTTGGGTGCGGGCGTCATCAACCGTGGCACCTGCGGCAAAAAGCGCGCTTGCGCCAGTTGCTTGCGCACCCAGGCGAGTTCCAGCTGGTGGCGCTGTGCGATATCAGCGGCCCATTGCTGGGCATCTGCGCGCTGGCCATAGGGCGTTGTGTGTGTACTGCGCTTTTGGGCAGGCTTGGCACTACTATTTTGTGCATCGGCCGAGCGGTGGGCGGCGCAGCCGGTGACTAAAGCAAGCAAAAGCAAAGGGGAGAGCAGGCGTTTCATGGTGTGCGTTGTCGAGGCCAGTTCAAAGCGCGATAGTCGCGTCGCAAGACGGCCAGACTTGGGGTGTGTGGCCCATGCGGTGCATAGCGCCATTGTTCCATCTGTAGCAACCACCGTTGCAGCGGTTGGGATTCATCCCCCCATTGTGCTTGGGCGGACATGGCCAATGCGCGCAGGCCCAGACTGCGCGCATGGGTAATGCCTGCCTGCTCCAGTCTGCGCCGCGCCTGCTCTGCCAGCTTGGCCCAAGCGTCTGGGGAGCGGCGTGGGTACCGCTGAAAAAGTAACCAGGCTGCCAGCGTGATACTGGCGATCAGCGCCAGCCAGATCCAGGCTTTAGCAGTCCCCCAATGGTGCTGGCTCAGGCGGCGCAGCAAGTCGCTCTGCTCGGCGCGTGCGTAGTTGAGCACCCAGTCATTCCAGCGGTGATTGATCGCTTCCCAACTGGCGCGCAGGCGGTGCAGGCTGTCGAGTCCGACAAGATTGCCTACCGTGTTGTCCAGCAAGGTGGCAGGGGCCTGCAGGCGCTGGAGTTGCTCCGTGCGTTCCGGTGCGACGGCGGAAGTGGGGTCAACACGCATCCAGCCTTCATGGGGCAGCCAGACTTCAGCCCAAGCATGGGCATCACTTTGGCGCACTGTCCACAAGCCATCCACGGTGTTGCGCTCGCCGCCTTGGTAACCCGTCACGATGCGCGCCGGAATGCCCGCCGAGCGCATCAACACCACAAAGGCCGAGGCAATGTGCTCGCAAAAGCCTTGTCGTCGGTCGAACCAGAAATCATCGGCCGTGTGCGCGCTGTCCACCACGCCGGGCTGCAAGGTATAGACGTAGTTGCCGTTGCTCAGGTGTGCCAGCGCGGCCTGCAAGATGGCAGTGTCGTCTCCGCCATGCTGCACGCGCAGCGCTTGTGCCCACGCTCTGGTGCGCGGATTGAGCGTGGCAGGTAACTGCAGATGGTGGCTGCGCTGGTGGATAGAGAGTGTTTCGCCATACACATAGTGCAGATGGGCCTGTGCTTGGTAGCGCAGTACTTCGGTAATTGGCCGCGTAGCCAGCCACTGCAAATCTGCAGTAGGGCGCAGGCGGCGCAGTGCGGTTTCGGGTGGTGCCAGCGTGGCGTCCAATGTCAACAGCCAGCGCTGCTGGTGTGGCTCCAGCGTGACTTCATAGTTCACCGCTACCGGGCCAATCCCTTGAGCGGGCAGCCCACTGCCCGGTGCAAGCACGGTGGCCCCGCCGTCTTCTGGTGACTTCCAGTTGCGTCCGTCAAACTGGCTCAGTACCGGGCCGCGAAAGTACAGCAAACGTTGGGGAGGCATCTGGCCATCCGGCATCGCAAAGCGCACGCGCAATGCAATGCTGCGGTCATGGGCCAGATCGGCCACTTGGCCGACGGTCATGTCGTTGGACAGTCCCGTGCGCCCTTGTGCGGTTTGTGCAGGCAGCCCCCACAGTGGAGCAAATCGCGGAAAGCCTAGGAACAGCACCAGCATCACAGGCAATCCCCACAGCATGAGCAGCCCGGAGGTGCGCAGCAACTGGCGCACGCTGGGGTAGCCTGCGGGCATGTGCGCATTCACCAAAGCTGCCAGCAAACCCCACACTGCCAGCAGCATGGCCATGGCAATCGACAGCGATTGCGATTGCAAAAACAGGGTCAGCAGCGTGAAAAATCCCAGAAAGAAAATCACCATGGCATCGCGCCGGGCGCGCATCTCCAGCGTTTTGAGTACCAGCAGCAAAACCACCAGTACCACCCCTGCTTCCGGCCCAACGATGGAGCGAAACTGCATCACCGTGGCTCCAATGCTCAGCGCAAGCAACGCTGCCAGCAGCCACTTGCCGGGCAGGCTGCGGTTGTGTTGTGCCATCCACAATCGCCAGGCCAGCATGAGCAAGGCCAATGCACTGGCCCACAGGGGCAGATAGGCCACCTGCGGCAGCAGCACCAGGGCGACAACGCCCAGCACGAGCAAGGTGTCGCGGGTTTCGCGTGGCAGCTGACGGGGTCGCTTGGATTGCATTTGTATAGCTGTAAGCCCAAACAGGTAAAGGGCTAGAGGCTGATTTGACTAAATATTCTTACGGACGTTTTGAAGGTTTGCCATCTACGGCCAAAGCCGCCAGGCAGGCATGCAAATGCTGCGCCCCGCTGGCAGGTGCAATGCGCAGCCCGCTGGGCAAGTGCAGACCCCAGCACCACTGCTGGCTGTGCGCATGCAGCACCCATGCGGTCAGTCGGGCAATCTGCGCTTCGGGGCCTGCCAGCGCCGTGGCGCGTGCGTCCAGCCACAGGCTTTGAGTCTGTGGTGTGGAGCCGCTGCGCACCACCAAATCACCGCTGCCAGTGGCGAGTGCCGTAGCCGTTTTCTTCCACACGATGCTGCGCAGCGCATCACCGCGCTGGTAACTGCGTACGCCGTCCTGCTCGGTCACGCCTGCGCTTTGGGGCTGCGCGCGGCCGGGAGCGTCTTCGTCGATGTATAGAAGCGGCGGCTGCGGTGTTTCGGGGGCCGGATAGACCAGCACCAAGCCCTCAGGTTGCCAGTAGCTCCAGAGCCTGAAAATGCCCAACGGAAATCGGCTCTCCAGCACGACACGTGGCACACGGTGCCAGCCACGCTGGTGGGGAACGCTGCTGAGCGTGACGGTCTGCACCTGCCTCGCAGCGACATCGATATGGCTCCACGCTAAAGCGCCTTGGCTGCGGCGCAGGGCAACGGACAGACCATGGCCATCACGCTGCGCCGACCGGTGCTGCAGCACGATGGGAACGCTGGCGCGCTCGCCTTGAAAGACGGGATTTAGCGTTCCCAGGCGCAATTGCAGGCCGCGCAAATTGCGGTGCCCCATCCACAGGCTGGCCAGGGCGCTGCCCGTGAGCAAGAAAGTTAAGGCGTAGCCCAGGTTGAGCTGAAAGTTGATGGATGCCACCAGCAATACCAGCAGCGTGACGCCCAGCATCCAGCCTGCCGCAGACGGCAGCACATAAATGTTGCGATGCCCCAAAGTTTGGCTGGCGCTGGCGGGATGGCGGCGCGCGCTCCAGCGCAGCAGCGCTTGCCGCCATGGAGCATGGAAGGCGCGAATACTTTCAGGCATCAGGGCACGGGCACTGCGTGCAGCATGGCGCGCACTTGCTCCACCGTGCCGCGCCCTGCACTGGCTAAGGCGTGCAAACGGTGGGCCATGGACTGCACAAAAATGGCTTGCACATCGTCAGGCGATACGTAGTCGCGCCCTTCAAGCAACGCATGGGCTTTGGCCACACGCAGCAAGGCAATGCCTGCGCGTGGCGATAAGCCTTGGACAAACCATTCGCCGTTGCGTGTGGCTTCTAAAAGGTCTTGGATGTAATGCAGCAGCGTCGCGGTGGCATGCACTTGCAGCACTGTTTGCTGTAGCTGCCCCAACGCTTCGGTGTCGAGTTGCGCGGGCAGCTGATCGGCCTGTGCGCGGTGGCCATGGTGGGAGAGCAACTGGAATTCGGCCGCACGGTCAGGGTAGCCCAGGCTGATACGCATCAAGAAACGGTCTAACTGGCTTTCCGGCAGCGGGTATGTGCCCAGTTGCTCCTGAGGGTTTTGCGTTGCAATGACAAAAAACGGAGCGGGCAAGGCGTGGGTCGTACCTTCAACCGAGACTTGCTTTTCTTCCATGGCTTCCAGGAGCGCACTTTGCGTTTTGGGGCTGGCGCGGTTGATTTCGTCGGCCAGCAGCACCTGCGTAAACATGGGGCCCTGATGAAAAACAAAACCTTCAGAGGAACGGTCATACACCGAGACGCCGGTTAAATCGCTGGGCATCAGATCCGAGGTGAACTGCACGCGTGAAAACTGCAGGCCAAAGCTGTGCGCCAGAGCGTGGGCGAGCGTGGTTTTTCCAACGCCAGGCACGTCTTCAATCAGCAAATGCCCCCCCGCCAATAAGCAAGCAACGCAGTCTTGTACCTGCTGCTTTTTGCCAACGATCACCGTGTTAAGCTGATCCAAAAGAGGCCGGGTTTTGTGCAAAGTCATGGGCTAAAGGTATCTGAAAACAACGAAGACAGGGGACAAGAAAAGTGGGCAAAACAGGCTATTTCTCCCATCGCTCATGCCGCCAGCATGACATGGGCCCGGGGCACCCAGAATGCCCGCAAAGATTGGATGCCATCGAAGACCGCCTGTTAATGACCGGCGTGCTCGATGGCCTGGAACGGATTGATGCGCCCGAGGCAGCGCTGAGCGATATTGAGCTGGCGCATGATCGTATGCATGTTGCAGCGTTGCGTGGGTTGACCGACCGCCTCATTGAAGAGCAGGCTGCTGGGGGGCCAGAGCACACGCAGCTGGATACTGATACCTCCATCAACGCGCACACATTAACGGCCGCGCTGCATGCAGCAGGTGCAGCGGTGGCTGCGACCGATGCGGTGCTGGATGGCGAACTTGAAAACGCTTTTTGCGCCATTCGCCCGCCCGGGCACCACGCCACCCGCAACAAGGCCATGGGATTTTGCTTTTTTAATAACGTCGCCATTGCCGCGCTGCATGCTTTGCAGCGGCGCAACCTCAAGCGCGTAGCCATCATCGATTTCGACGTGCACCACGGCAATGGCACGGAAGACATCCTAGCAGGCGACTCCCGCGTGCTGATGGTGAGTTTTTTTCAACACCCCTTCTACCCTTACAGCGGCGACAAAGAACCTGCCTCCAACATGCTCAATGTGCCTGTTGCGGCCTACACCAAAGGGATGGATATCCGGGAGATGGTGGAGATGCTGTGGATTCCGCGCCTTGAAGCGTTCAAGCCGGAAATGATCTTTATCAGCGCTGGGTTTGATGCCCATCGCGAAGACGATATGGGCCAACTAGGGCTGGTGGAAAACGATTACGTCTGGCTGACCGAACGCATCAAAGATGTGGCACGGCGCTTTAGTAAGGGGCGGATTGTTTCCTGCTTGGAGGGCGGCTACATGATGGGCCCACTGTCTCGCAGCGTAGAAGCGCATTTGCGCGTGCTGGCAGACGTTTGAGGTATAGGCGCTATGGATTTAAACAATTTGCTAAGGGTTGAGAAGGATGAGCGCGGTGTTGTGACGCTCACGCTCAATGACCCAGCCCGTTTCAACGCGCTGGGCAGCGAAATGCTGCAAAGTCTGCAGCAAGCACTGGATGAGATTGCTTTGGATACGTCAGTGCGTGTTGTGGTGTTAGCGGCCAGCGGCAAAGCATTTTGCGCAGGCCACAATCTCAAAGACATGGCAGCGCACCCGCAGCTCGATTACTACCAACAGCTTTTTGCACAATGCAGCCGCATGATGCAAAGCATCACCCAGTTGCCCGTGCCGGTGATCGCACGCGTGCAGGGCATGGCAACAGCTGCCGGTTGCCAGCTGGTAGCGCAGTGCGATCTGGCCGTCGCCAGCGAGCACGCCAGCTTTGCCACCAGCGGCATTAATTACGGACTGTTCTGCGCTACACCCAGCGTGCCTCTGGTGCGTAATGTCCCCTTCAAGCAAGCGATGGAAATGCTGCTGACGGGGGACTTTATGGATGCCCAAACCGCAAAGGAGCAAGGGCTGGTGAATCGTGTCACCAGCGCGGAGCATCTGGATGCCGAGGTGCGGCGTTTGGTGCAAGCCATCTTGAGCAAACCACGCGCAGCCGTTCGCATGGGCAAAGCCTTGTTGTACCAGCAGCGAGAAATGGGCTTGCAAGCTGCGTATGACTTGGCAGGGCAGACCATGGCCTGCAACATGATGGATGCCGATGCACAAGAAGGCGCTCAAGCTTTCGCGCAAAAACGCGCACCCAATTGGCGCAGTGAAGCACCGTAGATCAGCGCAAAGCTGTGGCACGGCTTAACGCCTTTAGAGGGCGATTACGTCTTGCTGAAAAACAACTTTTGCATAAAATGGAACGATCGTTCTTTTTTGCTAGCGCTGCGATGTCAGGACAACTTGCCATAGTCGTTCACGTCGACGCATAAAATGACCGCCGGTTTACGTAAACGTCAATTCACAGATTCCGAAGTATTTGATCGATTCAAGGAGCATCAGCATGAAGGTATTGGTTCCAGTCAAGCGCGTGGTGGACTACAACGTCAAAGTGCGC